>NZ_JBPJSR010000037.1:0-55470 GCF_051390675.1 Streptosporangium heterodermiicola | reverse complement strand
CTCGTTCCCGGCCGTCCCGCGATCCTTGCTCCTCGTGTCACCCGCCCGTCTCGCGACCCTCGACCGGTTACCTGCCTTTTCCGGTCATTCCGCGATCCCCGCCCGGTTTCCGGCGATTCCGCGAACGGCCCGCACGACACCCGCCCCACCCGTGAATCCGCCCTGACCTCTCCCTTCGAAGGCTCCCGCCCAGGTCCGCGCGGTGCCCCGGTCACCGGATCTTCCGGAAACCACCCCCCGCCCGCCGTATCCGGTGAAGAATCCGCCATGCCGTACCCGCCGACTCGGCACGATCATCGTCCGGGATCTGGTGGAATGGCGAGTTGTGAGTGGTCAGGACTGGCGGCTGATACGTCGTGAGGGTGCGGGGAGAGCTGTTGCCCCTGTGCTCGACGAGCACCAGCGGGCGGTGGTGGCCCATGAGAGCGGCCCGCTCCTCGTGCTCGCGGGGCCAGGCACCGGCAAGACCACCACGATCGTCGAGACCGTCGTCGACAGGATCGAGCGCCGGGGCGTCGACCCCGAGCGGGTGCTCGTCCTCACCTTCGGCCGCAAGGCCGCCGAGGAGCTGCGCGAGCGCATCACCGCCCGGATGCGCCGTACCACCCGCACCCCCCTCGCCCTCACCTTCCACAGCTACGCCTACGCGCTGCTGCGCCGCGAGGCCGTGCTCGCCGGAGGGCTGCCGCCACGGCTGCTGACCGGCCCCGAGCAGCTCCTGGAGATCCGCCGCCTGCTCCACGGCGAGCTGGAGGACGGCGCCGCGCACTGGCCCGACGACATGCACGAGGCGCTCAAGACGCGCGGCTTCGCCCAGGAGCTCCGCGACTTCCTGGCCCGCGCAGCCGAGCGCGGCCTCGACGGCCCCGAGCTGAGGGAGCTGGGCCGCAGCCACGGACGTCCGGACTGGACGGCCGCGGGGGCGTTCGCCGACCGCTACCAGGCCAGGTTCGACCTCGACCTCGAACCGGTCCTCGACTACGCGGAGCTGATCCGCGCGGCCGGGGCCCTGCTCTCAGACCCCGAGGTGCGGACCCGCGAGCGGTCGGCGTACGACGCCGTCTTCGTCGACGAGTACCAGGACACCGACCCCGCGCAGGAGTTCCTGCTGCAGCAGCTGGCGGGGGAGGGGCGCGACCTGGTCGCGGTCGGCGACCCCGACCAGTCGATCTACGGTTTCCGTGGCGCCGACGTCCGAGGGATCATGAACTTCCCCGACCGGTTCCGCGACGCCGGAGGCGCGAAGGCGCCCGTCGTCGCGCTGCGCGTCTGCCGCCGCAGCGGCCGTGACCTGCTGCGGGCCACCCGCCGCGTCACCGCCCGGCTGCCCGCCACCCCCGGCGGCGCCGCCCACCGCGACCTGCGCGCCCTGCCGGACGCCGAGCCCGGCGACGTACGGGTGCTGGTGGCCGACGGCGCCACCCAGGAGGCGGCGATCGTGGCCGACACGCTCCGCAGGGCGCACCTGCTGGACGGCGTCCCCTGGTCGCGGATGGCCGTGCTGGTGCGGTCGGCGACGCGCCAGGTGCCGCTGCTGCGCCGCGCCCTGGTCACCGCCGGGGTGCCGGTCGTGGTCGGCGGCGGCGAGGTGCCGCTGTTCCAGGAGCCGGGCGTACGGCCGCTGATCAGGCTCATCCAGGTGGCGCTGCACCCGGAGACCCTCGACGAGGGGGTCGCGGAGGAGCTGCTGACCGGGGCGCTCGGCGGCACCGACATGATCGGGGTGCGCCGCCTGCGCCGCGCCCTGCGGATCGCCGAGCACGAGGCACTCGCCAACCCCGGCGAGCACGACACAGACGGCACAGACGGCACAGACGGCGCGGACGGCGAGCACGACGAGGCCGAGACGGTGGACCGCGTCGCCGAGCGCGAGACCCCCGGCCCGCGGTCCTCGGGCGAGCTGATGGTCGCGGCGCTGAAGGACGCGCGGGAGCTGGTGAGGGTGGAGGAGCACGTCGCGAAGCCCGCCGAGCGGCTCGCCGGTCTCATCTCCGCCGCCACCGAGGCCGTACGGCAGGGCGGCACCGCCGAGGACGTGCTGTGGGCCGTCTGGCAGGCCACCGGCCTGGCCAGGAAGTGGACCGACGTCAGCCTCAGGGGCGGCGTCAGGGGCACCATGGCCGACCGCGACCTCGACGCCGTCGTGGCGCTGTTCGACCACACGGCCAGGTTCGTCGACCGGCTCCCGCACGCCGGGGTGGACGTGTTCGTCGAGGACCTGGTCGCCCAGGAGATCCCCGGCGACTCCCTCGCCGACCGTGCCCCCGACGGCGACACGGTCCGCATCCTCACCGCGCACCGCTCCAAGGGCCTGGAGTGGGACGTGGTGATCGTCGCGGGGGTCCAGGAGGGTGCCTGGCCGGACCTGCGGCTGCGCGGGTCCATCCTGAGCACCGACGACATGGTCGCCAGGGCCGAGGGCTCCGAGCACGAGAACCCGGCGGCCGTCTCCGCCGCACTCGCCTCCCAGCTGCTGGCCGAGGAGCGCCGCCTGTTCTACGTGGCCGCGACCAGGGCGAGGAAGAGGCTCATCGTCACCGCCGTGGGCGGCGACGACACCGAGGAGCGGCCCTCCCGCTTCCTCACCGAGCTCGTCCCCGGCTCGGCAGAGGACGCGGGCGTCGACGAGCGTTCCCGCTGGCTCAGCATGTCCGCGCTCGTCGCCGACCTGCGCTCGGCGGTCGCCGACTCCACCAGGCCGGAGCCGCTGCGCAGGTCCGCGGCCGAGCACCTGGCCAGGCTCGCCGCCTCCGGGGTGCCCGGCGCCCACCCCAACGAGTGGTACGCCCTCACCCCCATCTCCGACGACCGCCCGCTGAGCTGGCCCGACGACATCGTGCGCGTCTCGCCCTCGGCGGTGGAGAGCTTCAGCAAGTGCGGCCTGCGCTGGCTGCTGGAGACCTCCGTGGGCGCGGGCGGCACCGACGTGGCCCGGGGCCTCGGCACGGTCGTGCACGCGCTCGCCGTCCTCGCCGCGACGGGCATGCCCACCGAGGAGACCCTCGGCAAGCGCCTGGACGACGTCTGGCACGAGCTCGACTTCGGCGGCGTCTGGTACAACCGCAAGCAGCGCAGGGTCGCCGAGGAGATGATCTCCAAGTTCGTCCGCTGGCACGAGGAGAACCCCCGGGAGCTGGTCGGCCTGGAGGAGGCGTTCACGGCCATGGTCTCCGAGGGCGTGCAGATCAAGGGCAGGGTCGACCGGGTCGAGCGCGACGGCGACGGCCGGGCCGTGATCATCGACATCAAGACCGGCAAGAACGGTCCCAAGGACGCCGATCTCGAACGCCACCCCCAGCTCGGCGTCTACCAGCTCGCCGCGCTGCTGGGCGCCTTCCAGCGGCACGGCATGACCGAGCCGGGCGGCGCGGCCCTGGTCCAGGTGGGAGACGCGGCGGGCAAGAAGGCCGCCAAGGAGCAGACACAACCTCCCCTGGCGGACGACTCCGATCCCGGCTGGGCCCGCGACATGGTCGACACCGTCGCCATCGGCATGTCGGGCCCGTTCTTCCAGGCCAAGGTGAACGACGGCTGCCGCACCTGCGCCGTGCGGGCGAGCTGCCCGGTCAGCAAGAACGGAGATCAGGTGTGCTGAGCCGCACGACCCCGGGGGACACCCCGTGCTGAACCGCGTCACGCGTACGGGGAGCCCGCGCCCCGCGCCCGGCCGTGTCGCGCGTACGGGGGGCCGGAGTCCAGCGCGCGGTTGTGTCGTGCGTAGGGGAAACCTGAGCCCGGTGCCAGGTCGTGTCGTGTGCGCGGGGGGGCCGGGTCCGCGCCGCGCGGTCCGGCACGGGGGCGCCACGTGCTGAGCCCGGTCCAGCTCGCCGCCAAGCTGGGCATCCTGCCGCCGACCCCCGAACAGGCCGCCGTGATCGAGGCCGGTCTCGAACCGATGGTGGTGATGGCCGGAGCCGGTTCCGGCAAGAGCGAGACCATGGCCGGGCGCGTCGTCTGGCTGGTCGCCAACGGCCTGGTCCGCCCCGAGCAGGTGCTCGGCCTCACCTTCACCAGGAAGGCCGCCGGAGAGCTCGCCGCCCGCGTGCGCGAGCGGCTCAACGGCCTGGTCGAGACCAAACAGGTGCCCGCCGACCTGATGGAGGGCGAGCCGACCATCTCGACGTACCACTCCTACGCGGCCCGCCTGGTCACCGACCACGCCCTGCGCGAGGCGCTGGAGCCGACCATGCGCCTGGTCTCGCCTGCCGTCTCCTGGCAGCTCGCGGGGCGGGTGGTCAGCGCGTACGACGGGCCGATGGAGCAGGTCGAGTGGAGCCCGGCGACCGTCACCCGGGCGGTGCTTGAGCTGGCCGGTGAGCTGGCCGAGCACCTGCGCACCCCGCGGGACGTGCGCGACGTCGGCACCTGGCTCACCCAGCGGTACGCCCGGCTGCCCGGCACGCCCGTCAAGGACCAGCGCAGGCCGCTGGTCGTCCAGCGGGCGAGGGAGCAGCTGCTGCCGCTGGTCGAGGCGTACGACCGGCTCAAGCGCGGCAGGGAGGTCGTCGACCACGGCGACCAGATGGCGCTCGCCGCCCGGATCGCCGCCAAGCACGCCGACGTCGGCGAGATCGAGCGCGGGCGGTTCGCCGTGGTCCTCCTGGACGAGTACCAGGACACCAGCCACGCCCAGCTCGTCCTGCTGCGCGCCCTGTTCGGCGGTGGTCACCCGGTGACGGCCGTGGGCGACCCCTGCCAGTCCATCTACGGCTGGCGCGGCGCCTCCGCGGGCAACCTGACCCGCTTCCCCCGCGACTTCAGGACCGCGTCAGGAGAGCTCGCCCCGATCAACCGCCTGTCGGTCAGCTTCCGCAACGGCGACGCCGTGCTCGACGTCGCCGCCCGGCTCCAGCTGCCGCTGCGGATGGAGGCGAGGGAGGTGCCGGTCCTGGTGCCCGGCGGCAACCGGGTCGACCGCGGCCGGGTGGTGTGCGCCTTCCACGAGACCGCCGACGACGAGGCGGAGTGGATCGCCTCGGGCATCGCCAGGGTGCTGGGCGCGGAGAGCGCGCCCGACGGCATGCCCTGGGGAGAGGGCGAGCGCAAGCGGGCCAAGCAGAGCGCCTGGGGCGGCCCGCAGTGTCTCCAGCCGCACGACGTGGCGATCCTGGCGCGCAAGCGCTCGCAGTTCCCCGCGCTGCGCAGGGCGCTGGAGGCGCGCGGCATCCCGGTCGAGATCGTCGGACTGGGCGGCCTGCTCACCGTGCCCGAGGTGGCCGACATCGTCTCCACCCTGCGCGTCGTCTACGACCCGGGCGCCGGGGACGCCCTGGTGCGGCTGCTGTCCGGTCCCCGCTGGCGGATCGGCCCCGCCGACCTCAAGGAGCTGGGCGAGCGGGCCCGCGAGCTGAACCGGGAGACCCGCGAGGGCTCCTCGCCGGTGGCCGACCCGCTGGACCAGGTCGTGGCGGACATGGCCGAGGAACGCGGCAGCCTGGTCGACGCCCTCGACGAGCTGCCCGACCGCGCCGCGTGGCAGGACCTGTTCTCTCCCCTGGCCGCGGTGCGTCTGGTGGCGATGGCCCAGGAGCTGCGCGTGCTGCGCGCCCACACCGGCCAGCCGCTGCCCGACCTGATCCTGGAGATCGAGCGCACGCTCGGCCTGGACATCGAGGTGGCGGCCAGGGGGACCGCCGTCGGCCCGTTCGCCGCCCGCGCCGACCTCGACGCCTTCCTGGACGCCGCGGCCCGGTTCGCCGGGGACTCCGAGGACCCGACGCTGGGCGCGTTCCTCGCGTTCCTGAAGGCGGCCGACGAGGAGGAGAACGGGCTGGACGCCGGGCGGGTGGGCGAGAGCAACAGCGTGAAGCTGATGACCGTGCACGCCTCCAAGGGCCTGGAGTGGCCGGTCGTCGTGGTGCCCGGCCTGTCCCAGGCGCTGTCCAAGGCCGGGACGCTCACCGTCGGCACGATGTTCCCCGCCCGCGCAACGACCAGCCCGAAGTGGACGGAGAACCCCCGCAAGCTGCCCTACCCGCTGCGCGGCGACGCCTCGGACCTGCCGGAGCTGGCCGGGCTTACCAAGGAGGAGCTCGCCGACTTCGACGAGCGCTGCCGCGACCGCGACCTGCTGGAGGAGCGCCGCCTGGCGTACGTCGCCGTCACCCGCGCCCACTACCTCCTGATCGCCTCCGGCTACCGCTGGGGGACCGCGGCCAAGCCGCTGGAGCCGTCCGACTTCCTGGTGGAGATTCGCGAGACCTGCGGCCGGGTGGCCTTCTGGGCCCCGGAGGTGGAGGAGGGGGCGACCAACCCGCTCCTCGCCGAGCCCGCCGAGTCGGTCTGGCCGATCGCCCCGGAGGACGTCCGCTACGCGGCGGTCCTCGACGGCGCCACCATGGTCGAGGCGGCCCTGGCCGCCCTGGCGGGGGGCGGCGCGGCTCCCGCTCCCGCTCCCGCGACCGGGGGCGGGTCCGTGTATGAGGATGTCCCCTTCCCCGAGTTCCCCGGGGCCACGGAGGAACCCGACGAGGCGGACGTGCCCTTCCCGGACGACGAGAGTGCGCCTTTCCCCGGTGACCCGTGGGACGAGTCCTTCCCGGCGGACCTGGAGGACGAGGACGTGACTTTTCCGGCCGATACGCAGGAAGCGGGTGCTTTTCCCGGGGCGTCCGGAGCCGTGCCCACCCGGCGGAACGAACCGGCCGGGGCCGGCCCGGGAGCGGTGCCCGAGACGCTGCCCGAGACCGGGGCCGGGCCGGAGACGGTGTCCGAGACGCTGCCCGGGGAGGCCGGGGGGTCCGGGGCGGGGGCGGCGTTCGCGGAACCCGAGTCCGAGACCGAGCCCGGATCCGAGCTCGGAACCGAGCCCGAAGCCGGGTCCGGGTCCGGGTCCGGGTCCGGGTCCGAAACCGAAACCGAGCCCTGGGCCGGGTTCGAGGCCGAGGCCGGGGAGTCGCCCGAGCGGTGGCCGGTTCCCGTGGCCGACCTGCGGGGATGGGACCGGGAGCGGGCGAAGGCGTGGGAGCGCGACATCGAGCTCCTGCTCAGGGAGCGGGAGCTGAACCGGCGGCGCGGCAGCGGCCGGGTGGAGCTGCCCACCCACCTGACCGTGTCCTCCCTCGTCACCCTCGCCTCCGACGCCAAGGCGCTGGCCCGGCAGATCCGCCGCCCGGTGCCCAAGAAGCCCGCCCCGCTGGCCCGCAGGGGCACCTCCTTCCACCGCTGGCTGGAGGGGCGCTGGGGCCAGCAGCGGCTGATGGACGAGTTCGAGCTGCCCGGCGCGTCCGACGACTTCGAGGAGACCGACGCCCACCTCGACGAGCTGCGCGCCCGCTTCGAGGAGAGCGAGTGGGCGGGCAGGGAACCTTTCGACGTCGAGGTCCCCTTCGAGACCATGATCGCCGACCGGGTGGTCCGCGGCCGGATGGACGCGGTCTTCCAGGTCTCCGACGACCGCTACGAGGTCGTCGACTGGAAGACCGGCCGCCGCCCCAACGGCAAGAAGGCCGAGGCCGCCGCCTCCGTCCAGCTCGCCGCCTACCGGCTGGCCTGGTCCCACCTGGCCGCCGTCCCTCTCGACCGGGTGAGCGCGGCCTTCCACTACGTCCTGCTCAACGAGACGGTCCGCCCCGTCAACCTCCTCGACGAGCGCGGCCTCGTCACCCTCGTCGAGTCGGTCCCGGCCCTCCGCTGATCCGGTGCACCGCTCTTGGGCCGTGGATCAGCCCAGGGGCAGGGGGCGGCGCGGCACGGGCGCGGTGTGGATGAGGGACGTGGTCGTGTGGCCGTACGGGGTGAACAGGTCGAGGATCGGTTCGAGCTCCGCGACCGTCCGCAGGTGCATCGTGAAGTAGAAGCAGTCGTCGCCCGTCATCCGGTAGCACTCGACGATCTGGGGGATCTCCTTGGCGATCTTGGTGACGCGTTGCAGCTCGCGGACCGCCGGGCGGATCCTGACCATCACCGTGACGGGGAAGCCCACAGCCCGCGGGTCGATCTCGGCGCGATAGCCGGTGATCACGCCTGACTCCTCCAGCTGCCGCACCCGGTCGGTCACCGCGGGCGCCGACAGGCCGACCCGGCGGCCCAGCTCGGCGAAGCTCACCCTGGCGTCGACCTGCAGCTCGGTGAGAATACGAAGGTCGAGGGCGTCGATTCCCCTGGGTTCGTACGTCCGCTCGGGTCTGACCCTTCGATTCGCCATTCTCCTAAATTAGGGGCTGCTCGACGATGGGGCCATGCCGCTCAGGGGGCCTCGCGCCCTTCTCTCCGCGGTGCCCCCGTGGTCCTATTTCATGGGGAGCGCCGTCTTCCACTATCTCGGCCCGGCCTTCGCCGTGCTCCTGTTCGCGAGGCTCGCGCCGCTCGGGGTGGCGGGCCTGCGGATCTGGAGCGCCGCGCTCGTCCTCGCGCTCTGGCGCCGGCCCTGGCGGGTCCTCGCCCGCCTCGACACCGAGGGCCGGTACACGATCGTCGCCTGGGGCGCGGTGCTCGCGGGCATGAACGTCTGTTTCTACCTCGCGATAGCCCGTCTTCCGCTCGGTACCGTCGCCGCCATCGAGTTCCTGCCCGTCATCGCGCTGGCCGCGCTCGGCGCCCGTACGGTCCGCAACCTCGCGGCGCTCGTGGCGGCCGTCGGCGGCGTCCACGTGCTTGCCGACGTCCGGCTGGCCGGGGAACCGCTGGGTTTCGTGTTCGCCTTCGCCAACGCGGCGCTGTTCGCCGCGTACATCGTGCTGGCCCACCGCACGGCCCGGTCCCCGCGCGGCGTCGGCGGCGTCGACGGGCTCGCCGCCGCCATGCTCGTCGCCTCGGTGTTCGTCACGCCGATGGCCCTCCGGCAGGCCGCCCCCGCGCTGACCGACCCGGTCGCGCTCGCCGCCGGGATCGGGGTCGGGATCTGCTCGTCGGTGGTCCCGTACGTCTTCGACCAGCTCGCCATGGCCCGCATGGCCCGCTCCACGTACGCGCTGCTGGTGGCGCTGCTTCCCGCCACGGCCACGGTGATCGGCGTCGCGGTGCTCGGGCAGTTCCCCACGCCCGCCGAACTCGCCGGGGTCGCACTCGTCGTGCTGGCGGTCGTCCTCCACCGCGAGCGCCGAACCGACTCCTCCGAGGAGACCGCGTCCCCTGAGGAGACCGGGTTCCCCGAAGAGACCGGGTTCCCCGACGAGACCGGGTCCCCGGAGAAGGCCGGGTCTCCCGAGGGCGTGAGGCGAGACGCGAGCCGTGGAGCCGGGGGCGCCGGGAACGAAGGTCTCCCGGACCCGCTCCGGCACGACCCGCCCTGACCCGCCCTGACCCGCCACGGCCCGCTGCCCGTACCGGCGGTGGCCCGATCCCGTACGAGACGAGATCCCGAATTCCGACGACGACACCCGAGTCGAGGATTGTCCACGCCCGGAAGGAGGTTTACTCTCTGACTTGTTGACCAGATTTCGTAATTGGTCATCAAGTCACGGCGAGAGGTTCGAGGGTGGGGGAACGAACAGGGCAGGCCGACGGGCGCGCCGACCGGATTCTCGACGCGGCCGCCGAGCTGCTCGTGCGCCTCGGCTACCGGAAGGTGACGATCGAGGACATCGCCCAGCGGGCGGGCATCGGCAAGGGCACGGTCTACCTGCACTGGCGCACCAAGCAGCAGCTGTTCGAGGCCGTGCTCCTGCGCGAGTCCATCTCGTACGTCGAGGAGCTCCTCGACGGGCTGCGCCGGGATCCGGCGATGCTGCTGCCGCACCGTTTCGTGTCGGAGTCCTTCCTCATGGTCGGCGACCGGTCGGTGCTGCGGGCGTTGTCCGAGGCATACCTGCAGCAGAGGCAGCACAGGTTCGCCGACGCGTTCCTGCACAGCCAGGAGCTACTCGCCTCCGAGCGGTTCTACGGCCTGATGATCCGGCACGGCCTGTTCCGCGACGACGTGCCCAACCTGTCGTACACGCTGAGCGCGATGATGATGGGGTTCCACCTCAACGACGCCGCGGACCTGATGGGCGTCGAGGTGGACACGCGTGCCAGGGCCGAGTCGATCTCGTTCATCGTCAGGCACGCCTTCGAGCCGCCGGAGCCGCCGGACCCCGAGGAGCTGGCCAAGGCCGCCTCCGAGGTCATCGACGTCTTCGAGGCCCTGATCCCGCCCTACCGCACCTGGATCTACGCGTACGAACGCACGAACGAGCCCGGCTGATCCCGGACCCGTCCCGAAGAGAAAGGCAGACCATGACCACAATCGCCGACACATGGGGCCTGCACGAGGGGCACTTCTGGCTGCGCGGACGTCACCCGGACCAGCCGGTGGGCTTCGACGCCGCCACCGGGATGTGGAACGTCTTCGGCTACTCCGAGGCGTTGCGGATCCTCGGCGACCCGAAGACGTTCTCCTCCGACACCGGCCGCCTGCTGCCCAGCCTGGAGATGACCAGCGAGGGCATGCTGACGCAGATGGACCCGCCCGCGCACGGCAAGCTGCGCAAGCTCGTCAGCCACGCGTTCACCCCGAAGGTCGTCGCGGACCTCGAACCGCGGATCGCCGAGCTGACGCGCGAGCTGCTCGACGAGGTGGCCGACCCCGACCGCCTGGAGCTGGTGACCGACCTCGCCTACCCGCTGCCGGTCATCGTCATCGCGGAGCTCCTGGGGGTGCCCGGCAGCGACCGCCACCTGTTCAAGCAGTGGGTGGACAGGATGTTCGAGAACACCCAGCAGTTCTCCCTCGTCAACCAGAGCGAGGAGCAGGAACGCGGCATCACGGTCGCCATGGAGCAGTTCAAGCACCTCGCCGACTACATCGGCGAGCACGCCGACGACCGCAGGCGCCACCCGCGCGCCGACCTGCTCACCAAACTCGTCGAGGCGGAGGTCGACGGCGAGCGGCTCACCCAGGCCGAGGTGGTGAACTTCGCGAACATCCTGCTCGTGGCCGGGCACATCACCACGACCATGCTGCTGGGCAACACCGTGCTGTGCCTGGACACCCATCCCGAGCAGCTCGCCAGGACCCGCGAGGACCGGTCGACGATCCCCGCCGTGATCGAGGAGTCCCTGCGCTTCTTCAGCCCGTTCGCGACCCTCGGCCGGGTCACCAACGTCGACGTCGAGCTCGGCGGGCAGCACATTCCCGCCGACAAGCTGCTCATGGTGTGGGTCGCGGCGGCCAACCGCGACCCGAGGGAGTTCGCCGACCCCGACGTGTTCGACCCCTCCCGGACCCCCAACCACCACCTCGGCTTCGGCAGGGGCATCCACTTCTGCATCGGCGCGCCGCTGGCACGCCTGGAGGGCAAGGTCGCGCTCGACATCCTGCTCGACCGCTTCCCCCACCTGCGCACCGACCCGGACGAGCCGCCGAGGTTCATCCCGAGCCCGAGCATGACCGGGGTACGGCGGCTGCCGCTGCTCACCTCCGGTTCCTGAAAAAGCCTGTAGCGGGCTTTAGCGGGTCTTGACGGGCCCTGCGCTGCCCACAGGGACGCGTGCGGTCGTCGTGAGGGGCTCCCGTTCCTCACGGCGACCGTCGCCGTATCAGGCCAATGAGCGGTCATCCGTTACTCTGAGGGGCAATTCGGTACGAAACTATCCTGGGAAGCGGACGCACCATACCGGCGAACCCCTTATGTTGTGCAGTAATTGATCACAACAGAAGAGAACGCCACATGACCGACATCTCTGGCATCAATCCCAACGTGCCGCACCAGGCCAGGGTGTGGGACTACCTGGGCGGCGGCAAGAACAACTACGAGGCCGACAGGATCGCCGCGGAGTACATCCTGCAGAGCTATCCGCAGATGGAGAGCGTCGTGCGGCAGGCGCGCGCCTTCCAGGGCCGCGCCGTCCGGTTCCTCGTGAAGGAGGCCGGGATCCGGCAGTTCCTCGACGTCGGCACCGGGCTTCCCACCCTCGACCACACCCACGACGTCGCGCAGCGGGCGGACCCGACGTGCCGCATCGTCTACGTGGACAACGACCCGCTGGTGCTCACGCACGCCCAGGCGCTGCTCTCCAGCAGCCCCGAGGGGAGGTGCGACTACATCGAGGCCGACGCCCGCGATCCGGAGGCGATCCTGCGTGCCGCGGCCGGAACCCTCGACTTCGGCGAGCCGATCGCGTTGATGCTGTTCGGGGTGATGGGCACCATCTACGACAACGACGAGGCACGGGCCCTCGTCCGCCGGTTCCTGGACGCGCTGCCCTCGGGGAGTTACCTGGTGTTCGAGGACGGTACGAACGTGGTGATCCCGGACGCGGCCAAGGAGGTCGAGCAGCTCGTGGAGGAGGGCCGCACCTACGACTACCGGCTGCGGACCCCCGAGCAGATCGCCTGGTTCTTCGAGGGCCTGGAGGTGCTGGACCCCGGCGTGGTGTCGGTCTCGCGGTGGCGTCCCGAGCACAGCACGTGGGGGGCGCCGGACGAGGTGGACGCGTTCGGCGGAGTCGGCCGCAAGGCCTGACCGGTCTCGTACGCCCCGAGGGCACCGGCCGGGCACGCGCTGCCACGGCGCGAACGAAGACGTCCCGCGCCCGTGCCCACGCCCACGCTCGTGCCTGTGCCCGTGCCCGTGCCCACGCTCGTGCCTGTGCCCGTGCCCGTGCCCACGCTCGTGCCTGTGCCCGCGTCCGTGCCCGCGCTCGCGCCCCGTGCCCGCGCGGGCGTCACCCCCGTGGCGGCAGCTCTCCCGAACCGCGGACGACGAGCTCGACCGGCACGGTCACCCGCTGCCCCGGGCGCGCGGGATCCCGCAGCCGGGCGAGCAGGAGCTCCACCGCCGCGCCGCCGAGACGGCCGACGTCGTAGCGGACCACGGTGATCCCCGGGTTGAACACCCCCGCCATCTCGAAGTCGTCGAAGCCGACGAGGGCCGGGCGGGGGCCCGGGTGGTCGCGCAAGGCCTGGACGAGGCCGAGCGCGGCGCGGTTGTTGGTCGCGAAGAAGGCGGTCGGCGGATCGGGCAGCGCGAGCAGCCGCCGTACCTCCTGTTCGACCCGCCAGGGTTCGAACACGCCGGTCACGCACAGCGCCGGGTCCACGGCGACCCCGGCCGCGCCCAGTGCCGCGCGGTGCCCCTCGGCCCGTGCGCGCACCGAGCTCAGCGGGTCGTCGTCGGAGATCAGGGCGATCCGCCGGTGGCCGTACGCGAGCAGGTGCTCGGTGGCGATCCGGCCGCCCGCGCCGGCGTCGAGGAGGACGGCGTCCGTCTCCGGCATCCCCTCGGGCACGCGGTCGACGAAGACCGCGGTGAGCCCGCTCGCGACGTACTCCGCCAGCCAGGCGTGGTCACCGGCGGTCGGGACGATGACCATGGCGTCCACGCCCCGCCCGTACATCGTCTCGACGATCATGACCTCGCGGTCGGCCCGCTCCTCGTAGCTGCCGAACACCACCAGGGCCGCGTGCGCCGAGGCGGCCGACTCCACGGCCTTGGCGAGCCGCGAGTAGAACTCGTTGGAGATGTTCTCGATCACCAGGCCCAGGGTGAGGACGGAGCCGCCCCTGGCCAGCCGGCTGGCGGCCTCGTTGCGCCGGAAACCCAGCGTCGTGATCGCGTCCTGGACGCGCCGGACCACGTCCGGCCGTACGTGGGGCTCCTGGTTCACCACCCGGGAGACCGTCTTGAGGCTGACCCCCGCGTGGCGTGCGACGTCAGCCATCGTGGTCCTGCGAGGGCTCATCCCCATCCTTCTTCCGGACTGGTCGCGCTGATCTTCCGCACCATGTTGTACCTTGCGCAGTCATGTACGAACATGTCGACGACGACTGGATCTGCGGCCGGTACGGCGAGGACGAGCCCTGGACGCTCGGCGCGGTCAACCCGCCGGTCTTCGAGAGCTCCCTGTTCACCTTCCCGACGGCCGGGGCGCTGTCCGGGAGCCTCGCGGCCGAGGACGAGAACTACGTCTACTCGCGCGGCACGAACCCCACGGTGGACCTGCTCCAGCGCAAGCTCGCCGCGCTGGAGCGGGCGGAGCGGGCCAAGTGTTTCGGCTCCGGCATGGGCGCCATCGCCGCGACGATCTCCTCGCTGGTCTCCGCGGGCGACCACGTGATCGTGCTCGGGGCGGTCTACGGTCCGACCACCCAGTTCCTCCGCTATCTGGAGAAGTTCGGGGTGTCGCATACGACGGTGCACACCGATGATCCTGCCGCCCTTGATAGCGCTGTCAAGCCGAGCAGCCGGATGCTCTATCTGGAGTCGCCCTCGTACATGCGCTACGGGGTCATCGACATCCGCGCCTTCGCCGGGTGGGCGCGCGAGCGCGGCCTGACCACCGTGATGGACAACACCTGGGCGACGCCGATCTTCCAGAAACCCCTCACGATGGGGGTCGACCTGGTCGTGCACTCGCTGTCGAAGTACATCGGCGGCCACAGCGACCTCGTCGGCGGCGTCGTGGCGGGCCCCGCGCGCCTGGTCAGGCCGCTGGCGCTGACCGAGTACCAGCTGTACGGCGCCGTGCTGCCGGCCCACGAGGCGAGCAAGGCGATCAAGGGGCTGCGGACCCTGCCGATCCGGATGGCGGCACACCAGGAACGCGGGCTGCGGGTCGCGGAGTTCCTGGCCGAGCACCCCGCAGTCCGGGCGGTCAACCACCCGGGCCTGCCGGACCACCCCGGGCACGAGCTCGCGAGCGCCCAGATGACGGGCTTCTCCAGTGTCTTCAGCGTCGAGCTGGACACCGAGGACGTCGCCGGGGTGGGCCGGTTCGTGGACGCGCTGCGGCACTTCCGCATCGGTGTCTCGTGGGGCGGCTACGAGAGCCTGGTGAACGCCCCGGCGCTCACCACCCTGGACTCCGTGCGCGCGACCATGGAGATCCCGGTGGGACTGGTCCGTCTCTCGGTGGGCCTGGAGGACCCCGCCGCACTGATCGCCGATCTCGCGAACGCCCTGGAGAAGTCCTGACGGACCACCGGGGCTCCGTGGCATCCCCGTCGCCCAGGGCGGTGACAGCGTTGTCAGAAGCGAGACCGTGGTTTCGGTCTCGCCAGGACTCCCGGCAGGCGATCCGGTTCACCGGTGACGCCCGATCCACGGTCGCGGCGAGCGGTCGCGGCGACCGGGAGACTCCGCCCTCCATGGCGCGGAGGATGCCGGATCGTGGAGGGCCTGACGCCTCGGCGCGCGGGTCAGGGTGGGTCAGAGCAGGTCAGAGCGGGTCAGAGCTTTCGGCCCACTCCGACGTAGCCGATCGGGGCGCCCCGCTCGCCGAACAGGGGCGGCTCGGTGGAACGCCAGTCCTGGGGGAACACCAGGCCGGGCTCGGCCAGTTCGTAGCCGTCGAAGAAGCGGGTGATCTCGTCGTGCGTGCGCAGGCTCAGCGCCTCGGTGGCCCGCTTGTAGATCTCCAGCGCCTCCGGCGTGCTGTCGGGGCGGGCGTCGATCGCGTGGCTGAGAACGAGGTGACTGCCCGGCGCGCTCACCTCGCGCAGCCGCTGGATGATCTGGTACGCGCCCGCGCCGTCGGGGTTCTCGTCCGGGACGAAGTGCAGGATGGCGAGCAGCAGGAACGCCACGGGCCGGTCGAAGTCGACGTGCTCGCGCAACTGGGCCAGCAGCGTCTCCGGGTCGCGCACGTCGGCCTGCTCGACGGTGACGTTCTCGCCCTTCCCCAGGATCGCCCGGCTGTGCGCGCACACGACGGGGTCGTAGTCCACGTAGACCACGCGTGTGTCGGGCGCGACCTCGTGCGCGATCTCGTGCGTGTTGCCCCGCGTGGGCAGCCCGGAGCCCAGGTCCACGATCTGCCGGACACCCGACTCGACGACATGGCGTACGGCACGTGCGAGGAACGCCCGGTTCTCCTTCGCGGAGTCGCGGGTGTCGGGGAAGAGCTTCAGGATCTGCTCGGCCGCGGCCCGGTCGGCGGCGAAGTTGTCCTTGCCGTCCAGGTAGTAGTCGTACATCCGAGCGACATTGGGCACGTTCGGGTCGACCCCGGCCGGCGAAGCCTGATCATCCACAGTTTCTCCAGACTCTCCAGCATTTGTCTGGGTTTGATCTTAGAGAACCTTTCACATTTTGGCAGCGAGATGCGTGATGGCGGACCCGGCGAGCCGTCACCCGGCGGAGGGGGCGAGATGTGCGCACGGGGGTTCGCCGAACCGGTCGCGTACGGCGCCCCTCGCGGGGACGAGCGCTCCGCTGCCTGATCGTCCCTCCGAAGTACGGGACAGCAATGATGAAATGGGCCTTCCATGCTTTTTGGGCAAGGGAGGACCATGGAGACCCAGGGCTGGGAATCGATCGGCTCCGAGGCGGAGTTGCGGGAGCTGCTCGGCGCCCCCAAACCGGCCGTGCTCGCGAAGGAGCGGAGGACCCTGCACGAGCTGGACCGGGCCTGGCTGGCCGCCTCGCCGTTCTGCCTCGTCGCGACCTCGGACACCGACGGCCGCTGCGACGTCTCACCCAAGGGTGACCCGCCCGGATTCACGCTGGTCCTGGACGACTCGACGATCGCGGTCCCCGAACGGCCCGGCAACCGCAGGGCGGACGGATTCCACAACATCCTGCGCAACCCGCACGTCGGCCTGATCTACTTCGTTCCCGGTCGCGGCGACACCCTCCGCGTCAACGGCAGGGCACGCCTGGTACGCGAGGCCCCCTTCTTTGACCGGATGGTGGTCAAGGGGCACCGTCCGCAACTCGCGATCGTGGTCGAGATCGAGCAGATCTTCCACCACTGCGCCAAGGCGTTCCTCCGCTCGGAACTCTGGCGCCCGGAGAGCTGGAACCCGGACGCCCTGCCCTCGCGGGCGCGCATCGCCCAGGCACTGGAACGCCCGGAGGACCCGATCGAGGAACTGGAGCGTTACTACGGTCCTTCTTACGCGGAGGGCATGTACGGCTGACAGGGCGGGCCGGTGGTGAACGCCGTGCCAGAGGATGCCAGAGGATGAGAGCGTCGCGTGGTCACCGGGATCAGCCGATCCGGTACTCCACCCAGTCACGGCCCGCCGCGGCTGCACGCGCCCGCGAGGCGCGGATGCGCTCGGGGCCGTTGCGGGAGACGAACTCCCGGAACAGCGACCACACCGCGGCCAGTCCGGTCACCGTGGCCTCGGGGGCTGTCTTCCACGCGGGCACCTGTCCGGCGGCCTGCTCGGCCTGCTCCGGTGTATGGCCGGAGAGAATGAACCGAGGGATCAGCAGGGCGGTCTCCACCCATGCGGCGCCCTGACAGGCCAGCCCCCAGTCGATGAGCCGGACGCCGTCCACGCCGACGAGGAGGTTGTCCTCGTGCAGGTCGGCGTGGAGCAGTGTGGTCCCGGCGATCGCGTCCCAGTCCAGGCGGGCGCGAGCGCTGCGATAGGCAGGGAGGCTCCGCAGGTCAGCGGGCGGATCCGCCAACAGGCTGTCGGCGCGGCGTGTCAGGAACTCCACGTTGTCGGCGACGGATGGCACAGCGGCGCCCGGGTTGGGAGTGAGTCTCTCGCCCAGCGCGCGGACGACATCGAGCACGTCAGGCAGGTCGGGTGATCCCGGGGTGAAGTCAACGGTCCGCCGAACGTCGACGTACTCGAACATCAACATGATCCATCCGGCAGTGTGCCCACTCCACACCATGCGCGGAGCGGGCATGCTCTCGGGCATGACGGTGCCGACAAGGCGTTCACGTTGGTAAAGCCGCATGGATGGCGAATCCTCGGGTATCGCCTTGACGAACATTCGCCCGGCGGGCGTGTCCAGACGCGCGGCGAGCCCGGCGGTGAGACCGCCCGGCAGCGAGGTCGTGCGCTCGATCGGCCCGCAAACGACCTCGGCCGCGTCACGGGCCTCCACGGGGAGGTCCCCCCATTCATGTCCGGCCACATGCCGCACTGTACGCCGCCCCTGCTCCGTTGACGGGCTACTTGTTGCTGTCGGTGCATCCCTGGTGACACTGGCTGCATTTGCCGGTGCCGCTACCGCTGCAACTGGCCGGATCCTGTCGCCCGGGTTCGTCGACGACGTGGTCCTGGTGGTCGGTGAGCTGGTGGCGAACGCCACGGTGTGCGGCGAGGAGCCGATCCGGTTGCCGCTGTGGAGCATGGTCCGGGGCGTCTGCGTACGGGTGACCGATCACGGCTCCGAACGACCCCGCAAGCTCAGTCTGGGGGAGGACGCCTCCCACGGCAGGGGGCTCGCGATCGTCGAGGCGCTGGCCGACCGGTGGGGTGTCGTTCCCCTCAAAGCTGACGGAGACGGCAAGACGGTGTGGGCCGCGTGGGAGGTCTCCCGCCCCGGGGCCGCCGTCGGTTGTGCGGACCTGACCCCGGGTTCCCGGCTCCGCGAGAGGGTCGACCGGTCCTTCTGACAGCGAGTCATATGCGGTACGGCCGATTATCACAGTGGCCATTGATGAACGTATGTTCCTCTCACCATCCGAGTAAGACTCATGTTTAGGGGACCCTCCCAATGCATGCACGTCTCCGGCGGGTGATCACGGCGGCCTCCGGGTTGTCGCTGGTCCTCGCGCTGGCATCCCCCGTCGTGCCCGCATCAGCCACCGCGTCCGAAACCGTGGCCGAAACCACCTCCAGAACCACGGCCGCGGCCGTTCTCCCTCCCGACGACTACTGCCTCGGCGAGTGCGCCGACATCCTGCCCCCGGGGCAGAACGGCAACGCCACCCTGGCCGGGATCCTCGCCCACCAGACGCTGGGCACCAAGCCGAAGCACAGCGACGACCAGCTCGGCAAGTACGCGAACCTCCTCTCCGGCTACACCGGCCTGACCAACGACCAGATCGCCGACTTCTTCAACGACGCCTCGTTCGGCGTCCCCGCGGGACAGGTGGAGAGCACCACGAGCCCGCGAGCGGACGTGACGATCGTCCGCGACAGGGCGACCGGTACCCCGCACATCACCGGGACCACCCGCGAGGGCACGATGTTCGGCGCCGGGTACGCGGGCGCGCAGGACCGCCTGTGGGTGATGGACCTGATGCGGCACGTGGGCCGTGGCGAGCTGACCCCGTTCGCCGGAGGCGCGCCGGGCAACCGGGCGCTGGAGCAGAGCGCGTGGCGCAACTCCCCCTACACCGAGGCGGACCTCCAGGCGCAGATCAACAGGGTCAGGGACTCCGGCCCCCGGGGCGCCCAGCTCTACACCGACGTGCAGAACTACATCGCCGGTGTCAACGCCTACATCGACCGCTGCATGGCGGACCGCAACTGCCCCGGCGAGTACGTCCTGACCGGGCACCTCGACGCGATCACCAACGCGGGCGGCCCGGTGGACTTCACCATGACCGACCTGGTGTCGATCTCCGGCGTGATCGGCGGCCTGTTCGGCGGCGGTGGCGGCGCGGAGATGCAGTCCGCGCTGGTGCGGGTCGCGGCCCGCGCCAAGTACGGCACCGCGGTCGGCGACCAGGTCTGGTCGGCGTTCCGGGCGCAGAACGACCCGGAGACGACGCTCACCCTGCACAACGGCCAGAGCTTCCCGTTCGGCAACGCGCCCGCCGGGGCCACCGGGGTCGTCCTACCCGACCCGTCGACGGCGCCCGTCGACATCACCGCGAACGAGACCGGCTCCGCCACTTCCTCGGTATCGGCCACCGCGCAGAAGGGCGTTCTCGACGGGCTGCTCGTCGACAACTCCAAGCCCGGCATGTCCAACGCCGTGGTGGTGTCGGCGGCCAAGTCGTCAACCGGGAACCCGGTCGCGGTGTTCGGCCCGCAGACGGGCTACTTCGCCCCCCAGCTGCTCATGCTGCAGGAGCTCTCCGGACCCGGCATCCGGGCGCGCGGCGCCGCCTTCGCCGGGCTCAACCTCTACGTGCTGCTCGGCCGGGGCACCGACTACGCCTGGAGCGCGACCTCCAGCGGCCAGGACATCACCGACACGTACGCCCTCCAGCTCTGCGCGCCCGGCGGCGGCCCGGTCACCACCGCGTCCAACCACTACCTGTACCGGGGCGTCTGCACGGAGATGGAGACACTGCGGAAGACCAACAGGTGGAAGCCCACCGTCGCCGACCCCACCGCGGTCGGCTCCTACGATCTCGTCATCCAGCGCACGAAGTACGGCCTGGTGAGCTGGCGCGGCACCGTCGGCGGGCAGCCCACCGCCTTCGCCACGCTGCGGTCGACGTACCACCACGAGGTCGACTCGGCGATCGGCTTCCAGATGTTCAACGACCCGGCGGCGATGGGCGACCCGGCGGCGTTCACCAACTCGGCCTCCACCATCGGCTTCGCGTTCAACTGGTTCTACGTCAACTCCAGGGACTCGGCGTACTTCATGTCGGGCAACACCCCGGTCAGGTCCGCGGTGTCCGACCCGAACCTGCCGATGACGGCCGACGCGGCGCACGAGTGGGCGGGCTACGACCCGGCCGCCAACACCGCGGCCTACACCGCTCCCGCCACCCACCCGCAGGCGGTCAACCAGGACTACTTCGTCAGCTGGAACAACAAGCAGGCCAAGGACTACGGCGCCGCGGACGGCAACTTCAGCTTCGGCCCCGTGCACCGCGTCGACCTGCTGGACGCACCGATCAAGGCGGCCCTGTCGGGAAGCGGCAAGCTCGACCGGGCGGGCACCACGAAGATCGTTGCCGATGCCGCGGTGACCGACCTGCGCGGCAGGAAGGTCCTGCCCGACCTGCTCAGGGTGATCAACAGCGCGGCGGTGACCGACCCGGCCCTCGCCTCGGCGGTCTCCAAGCTGTCGGCCTGGACGTCGTCGGGCTCCCGGAGGCTGGAGACCGCGCCGGGCAGCAAGGCGTACGCCCACGCCGAGGCGATCCGCGCGTTCGACTCGTGGTGGCCCAAGCTCGTCCGCGCGCAGTTCAGGCCGGGGCTGGGTGACGGCCTCTACCAGTCGGTGGTCAACGCCATCCAGATCAACGAGTCACCCTCCGGCCACCAGCAGGGCGACCTGTCCACCCTGCCCACCTCCGCGAACGAGGCCCAGGCGCACAAGGGGTCGGCGTTCCAGTACGGCTGGTGGGGCTACGTGAGCAAGGACGTCAGGAGCGTCCTCGGCGACCCGGTCTCCGGGCCGCTGCCCGCCAAGTACTGCGGGAACGGCACGGTGGCCGGCTGCCGTACCGTCCTGCTGGAGAGCCTGGCGGCGGCGCTCGCCGAGCCCGCGACCACGACCTACCCGGCGGACGACGTGTGCTCGGCGGGCGACCAGTGGTGCTCCGACGCCGTCGAGCAGTCGCCGCTCGGCGGGATCACGCACTCGCTGATCTCCTGGCAGAACCGGCCGACCTACCAGCAGGTCCTGTCGTTCCCCGCCCACCGGGGCGACGCGATCGCCAACGTGGCGGAGGGGAAGAGCGCCAGGGCGTCGAGCACCCAGCTCTTCTACCCGGCGAGCAGGGCCGTCGACGGCGACCCGACCACCCGGTGGGGGAGCTCGTCCAGCGACAACCAGTATCTCCAGGTCGACCTCGGGGCGCCCACCACCGTGGCCAGGGCACTGCTGCGCTGGGAGGCGGCCTACGGGGCCGCGTACTCGATCCAGACCTCGACCGACGGCTCCACCTGGACCACCGTCTACTCCACCACCACCGGGAACGGCGGGGTGGACAACGTGAGGTTCGCCCCGACCACCGCCCGCTACGTCCGCATGCAGGGTGTCACGCGCGGGACGTCATACGGCTACTCCCTCTACGAACTGGAGGTCTATCCCCGGTGACGAACCTCTGACGTATTTGAAGTATCTGACGTATCTGACGTAGGGAGACGGCGGTGACCATCACCGCCGTCTCTCGCCGTCAGGTCAGAAGCCGCTGCCAGGTCGGGAGCCGTCGCTCACGCTCAGGCCGTGGCCAGCGGGTTGGCGACCGCCACGTACCCCGCCGAGCGGTCCGCCGAGCGCGCCCACCGGACCGACAGGTTGGCCTTGGCCGGGAGTGGCTCTCCCGACAGCAGCTCCGAGAGCGGCCGGGGCCACCCGCGCGACGCCGCGTACTCCGTCAGGACCTCCCCGGCCACCGCCCACAGCTCCCGCGTGGACCCGTTCCCCGCCAGGGAGGCGGCTATCTCGGCGAGGTGGTTGACCATCAGGCAGTAGACCACCCGGTTCCAGCCGGAGGCCGCGTCGTAGGTGAGCGCCTCGGCGACCCGGCCGGGCAGCCCGGACAGGTCGTGCCGCCCGGCGACGAGCTTCGTGCCCTCCAGGTCGCGGAAGACGGCCTCCACGGGCAGCCCTTCCGAGTCCACGCCGATCAGGACGTTCTGCAGGTGGGGTTCGAGCACCACGCCGTGGCCGAGGTAGGCGTCGAGCACCGGCGGCGCCACGCGTTCCACGTACGCCCGCCACCAGCGCGCCGGATCGGCCACCGGCCACCCGGCCCCTCCCGGCGACGGATCGGTCACCGGCCATCCGGCCATTCCCGGTATGTCGCCCGGTGCCGGATTCGTCAGGCCCGGTATGCCACCCGGCACCGCTCCGGCCCCCTGCCGCCCGGCGGCGAGCGCGCCGCTCAGCAGGGGGGTCACCCCCGGCCTGCAGACCGACCACGGGCCCATCCGGACGATCACACTGAGCCCCTCCAGCAGCCGGGTTCCCAGCTCCGCGGACCGGTAGCCCGGTTCGGGCAGCCAGCGGGTGCCGGGGAAGGCCGCCGCCAGGTCGAGGAACACCGGTTCGAGGCGACGGCTCAGCTCGACCGCACCCGCCAGCTCGTACCAGGAGTTCTTCCGCACGCAGTTGGTGATCCGCACGTCCAGGCTGAACTTCAGGCACCGGTCGATCAGCGGCTCGTAGACCGTGCGGACCGACGACGTGGGAACCGCCGGACGGGAGCTTTCGCCCAGGTCGATCAGGCGGCCGTCGGCCAGCGGCGCGGCCAGGTCCGCCGCGAGCAGTTCCAGCTGCCACGGGTGCGCGGGCAGCAGCGAGTAACCGGACGGCGCCTGGCCGAGCTCGTCGAGCACGCCGGTGTCACCCGCCTCGGCCAGTACGTCGTCCCGCACCCCGAGCAGCCGCAGCGGGAAACTCGCGTGCGCCTCGGGCGCGTAGCGCAGCCAGCCCTCACCGCCGCGCGCCTTCGGGCTGGGATGGAACGGGTGCCCGAAGACCAGCGCCTGCTCCGAGGCCAGCCACGGGTCGGCGGGCGGCGGGACCTCCCGCCGGGCCGCGATCAGCGTCGCCAGGGCGTCCCTGCTCGCGGCCACCTGACTCGCGAACTCCTCGTTGCCCCCGCCCCCGCCCTTGCCCTCGCCGTCGCCGAGCTCGGCCTCCACCAGCCGGACGAGCAGGTTCGCCGAGAGCGGCTGCCAGGAGCCGTTCTCCAGCCACTCGGGCCGCCCTTCGAAGCGCAGCGCGAGCCCGCCGTGCGCTCGCGCCCGCAGGTGGGTGCCCGCGACGCGCAGCAGCACGTACGGCTCCTCGTGCCTGACCTGCCCGCGAGGCCCCGCGATCTCCCTCACGCAGCAGCGCAGCAGCGCCGACACGGAGGCATCCTCGGCGAGGGCGATGGCGACGGCGGCGGGGGAGTCGAGGGCGAGGCTCGTCATGTCGTCCTTTGCGTGATCTGAGAGGGGTGGCGGAGATAGTTCGGACCGCTCGTGCCGTAGAACTTGTTCACGTCCCGCGCACCGGTGCGTGCCTTGTCCACCAGGGTTCCGGCGGTGATCATCGATTTTCCGACGAGCCGGGCGGCGTCCAGGGTCCTGGCCCGCAGCAGCCTGGCCATCGGATCCTCCCCGTACTCGTCGAGCGCCTCGGCGAGCGTGCCCCGGACCAGCTCGAAGGCCGTCGGCGGCGGCAGCGCGCCGAACGTCACGGCCGCGGCGGCCAGGTGCAGGGTGATGGTCACGAACACGTCGGCGAGCGCGTGCGGGTCGTCGGTGAACATCCGCGCGTCGGCGAAGGCGGGCACCGCGAGTCCCGCGTCTCTCAGCCGGTCGGGCGAGGTCAGCAGGCCGTCGTTGTCCTTGACGAGCAGCCGCACGGCATCCTCACCCGCGCCACCGCCACCCGTGGCGTCCCCGTTCGTGGCCTCCTCCGCGCCGAACACCAGCGAGAGGTTCTGCTGGTGGGCCTCAAGCGCCGTGCCGTACCTGACGAAGAGCCGCACGTGGAAGCGGAACAGCACCCGCAGGTACCGGCCGAGCAGCCGGGCGGCGTCCCCGCCGGACCACCTCTCGGCGAGCTCCTCCACGACCAGCCCGCCCCCCGGCAGCGGTGCCGCCAGCGCCGCGACCGGGACGACCTCCCCCGCCGGGTGCCGGCGCAGGAGCCAGCCCAGGTACTCGTGCCCGGCGTGCCCGTACGTCTGCTCGTCGGCCAGGAGCACCTCCGGGTCGGGCATGGCCCGCAGGAGCAGTTCGGCCCGCGCCCCGTCGGCGAGCGTGTCCGGCTTGAGGGACCTCCGGTTGCGCAGCCCGAGGGTGCTGGTGGTCAGCGGCAGCTTCAGGTGCGTGCCCGGGGCGATCTCGACCGTGCGCATCGACAGGGTGGGCCTCACCCGCAGGTGCGCCAGCGGTGCCACGACCGTCCACGGGATCTCCTCGACCGCGGGGACCGTCAGCGGGTGCACGGGGAACAGCGTGTGGGTCTCCGCGAGACCCGCGGCCAGGCCGACGTCGGGGAACCCGGGCACCCCTGGCATCCCGGACACCCCCGGCAGCTCCACCCCGGTGAGCCGCTCCCGTGGCACCGCGGCCCAGCGCAGCTCGAAGGCGGGCGCGAACTCCGGCGCGTACGCGACCAGATCCTCGTCGGACAGGCCGATCCGGCACCGGGCCGTCGGGTAGACGGGATGATCGACGAACGCGGCCAGCGTCTCGTACCACATGCCGTCACGCCCGCCCCCACCCGCTGCGCGCGCGGTCCCGTTCCCCGAGGCGGCCCCGTTCCCCGAGGCGGGTCCGCCCCCGCCGCCCGCTGTGCGCGCGGTCCCGTTTCCCGCCGCCCGCCCGCTCCCGCCGCCCGCGGCGGGCCCGATTCCGTTTCCGCTTTCCGCCGTACGCCCGTTCTCGTGGTCCGGTGTACGCGTGAAACCGGAGCGAATGGCGGGGCCGGTGATTGGGCGCCCGGTGGTGATGGTCGCGTCCAGCCTGGCGAGCACCTCCTCGCGGTGGACGTCGTGAAGATCGAGGGCGCGCAGCGCCTCGCGGCACTCCGTGACGAACGACTCGACCCCGGCGGCGTCGGCGGGAGCGGAGATCTCCCGCAGGGCGCTCAGCACCTCCTCCAGGCGGAGCGCCTCCTCCGGGGCCGCCACGAAGTCCTGGAACAGCGAGCCGGGGGTCAGCCGGACCCGCCTGCCCCTGGGCAGGACCAGCGCGACACCGTCCTTGCTGCGGGTCACCCGCCCGGCCAGGCCGCCGTAATCCTCGCGCAGGAGCGCGTTAAGCACCCGGGTGGCGAGATATCGTTCCCGCCCGCTCACGGAACCCCCGCCGATCGCACGACCACTCGCGGCCCCCCGGCTCCCGCGGTCTCCCGTGGATCCCCGGCGCACGTGACCACTCGCGGATCCCCGGCCCACACGATCGCCCGTGGACTCCCGGCTCACGCGATCACCCACGGGTTCTCCGCGGTGAAGGCCGCGACGGCCGCGTCCACGCGTGCCCGGTCGGGGCCGATCGCGCGGACGATGCCCATGTAGTCGCGGTTGGTGTTGCTCAGGTCGATCCGGTCTCCAACGGCGCGCAGCGGCCGGTGCCAGATCCGGACCGGATCGCCGGGCGCGGGAACGACCGTCCCGGGAGAGCTCACCACGGTCCCCGGACGGTCGGCGACCAGGCTCAGCGCGGTCGCGTGTCCCTCCGCCCGGCCGGGGAGTCCCGGTTCCGCGCCGAGGTGCGCCTTGAGCACGAGTTCGAACAGGGGCGCGTCCAGCATGCTCGCCAGAAGGAAGTCGCAGTGGTCGCCGATCACCCGGTAGTTGACCTCGACGATCCGCGGCCCGGCCGGAGTCATCACGTACTCGGTGTGGCAGGCCCCGAACCCCACCCGCAACGCCTCCAGCGCCCGCAGCACGTGGTCGCGGCCGGGAGGCGGCTCCCAGTCGAGCCGTTCCTCCACGAAGTGCGGCAGCGGCCCGAGGGTGGTGCGGAAACCGCCGAGCACCCTGATCCGCTCGCCGTCGCCGAGCGTCTCCATCGTGTGCAGCGGCCCGTCGAGATACTCCTCCACGACCAGCGTCTCTCCCGGCCGCCTGTCCCGGATGGCCGCGACGGCCTTCGCGAGCTCGCCCGCGTCGCGGACCAGCACCACGTCCTCGCTGGCCACGCCCTCGCGCGGCTTCACGACCGCGGGGAACGGCATGTCGGCGGGCGGCGGGTCGGCCGGTGCCAGCCGCGCGGAACGGACGGTCTCGACCCCGGCGGCGGCCAGTCGCCGCCGGGTGAGCGCCTTGTTCTTGGTGTCGACGCAGGCTCGCCAGTCCTTGCCGGGGAGGCCGAAGTAGGCGGCGGCGAGCGCGGTCTCCGCCTGGATGTGGTCGGAGTTGGAGAAGATCGCGTCAGGGACGCGATGGTGCGCGACGGTGTCGATCACGGCCCGCGCGTCGCGTACGTCGCAGCGGAGCACCTCCGCCCCTGAGTCGCGGTACCGTTCGGGGCGGTCGGTGAGGATCGTGACCTCACAGCCGAGCGCGCGTGCCGCGGGGAGGAAGCCGTCGCTGACCGAGTCGGTCGGTTTGAGCGCGGTGAGGTACAGCCGCAATGCAGGGACCCCCGATATCAGGCAAGGCTAACCTAACTCGGTGATCCTAGCCTGAGGCTGATCAGCACGCGGAGGTGATCGGCCTATTGACAGTACATGTCCGTGTCGTCCGATGATGAGAGTCTTCTCATCTCCATCCCAGCCTGATCTCCTGTTACGGCACCTAGCGTGGACGCCATGAGCCGCAGGACGTCAACCGTCAGCATGGTGATCGGGATACTCGTCACCGCCGTCGCCATGTTCGCGGTCGTGGTGCTGGTCCAGGGCGATCCGGGCAGCCTCGGGGAGGCCGTCGTGGTCGACCGGGACCGGGGGAAGGAGACGGCCGAGACGGCCACCGCGCAGCCGCGGCCCTCCGGAGACCCCACGACACCGGCACCGGCCGGCTCCCGAGCCTCGGACGGTTCCGGGGCCCCCGGCGACGCGCGGGCGCGGGACGACCGGACGCCTCCGGGGTCCGCGACCTCCGGCGAGCCCGACGAGTCCGGTGAGCCCGGAGCGTCCCGCGTGACCGGCAAGGAGCGGGCCGAACGGGTGCAGCCCCCGCCACCACCGCGAGGCGGAGGAGACGACGACGATGACGGCGGCGATGACGGCGACGACTGAGACTGAGACGACCGCGACGGTGATGACCGCCACGGCAACGACTGAGACGGCAACAACCGCGACGGTGATGACCGAGATGGTGACGGCCGAGACAGCGATGACCGCGATGGTGACGGCCGAGAGGGCGACGACTGAGACGGTGACGGTGACGGCCGGAGCGGTGACGGCAGAGGCGACGGCCGGGCGGTGAGCGCACGGGCCCGCATCGTGGGTTGGACGCTCGCGGTCGTCGCCCTCGCCCTGAGCGTCTCGGTGTTCGCCACCTGGACCATCCTGCTGGTCAGGCTCGAAGACCGGGTGAACGCCGAGCTCGCCAACGAGGTGGAGAAACTCCACTGGTACGCGAAGAACTCGACCGCCTCCCCGCCGGAGCTGCTCCAGGAGTACCTGAAGGTCAACGCGCCCGACCGCCACGAGACCTTCTTCGTGATCCTGGACGGGAAGGTCCGCTGGCGCACGTACGCCGAACCCCCGGCCGTGCTGGACACCGACCGGGCGCTGGTGGCGCGGATGGCCGCCGCGACCGAACCCGAGTGGGACTGGGCCCCCAGCACGGCCGGGGTCGTCCGCTGGGTGGTCGCACCCGTGATCGCCGACGGCGAGGTCGAGGGCGCCTTCGTGGCCATCGTCTTCTACGACCTCGAACGCCGCGAGGTCGACGAGGCGGTACGCGTGCTGGGCCTCACCGCGCTGGCGGCGCTGCTCCTGGCCGGGGCGGGCGGGTGGTTCGTCGCGGGAAGGGTCCTCGCCCCCGTGCGGCTGGTCCGCCGGACGGCGGAGCGGATCGGCGGTTCCAGTGACCTCAGCCGACGCCTCACCGTCTCCGGCGACGACGACGTCTCCGCGCTGGCCGCGACCTTCAACCACATGCTCGACCGGCTGGAACGCGCGTTCGCCGTGCAGCGCGACTTCCTCGACGACGCCGGGCACGAGCTGCGTACCCCTATCACGGTCGTCCGCGGCCACCTCGAACTCATGGGCGACGATCCCGAGGAGCGGGCCGCCACCCTCGCCCTGGTCACCGACGAGCTGGGGCGGATGAACAGGCTCGTCGACGATCTGATCATGCTCGCCAGGTCGGAGCAGCCGGGCTTCCTCACCCTCGGCGAGGTCGAGCTCGCCGACCTCACCGTCGAGGTCGTGGCCAAGGCCCGTGCCCTGGGAGAGCGCCGCTGGCGGGTGGACGAGGTGGCCGAGGAACAGGTCACGGCCGACCGGCAGCGCCTCACCCAGGCGCTGATCCAGCTCGTGGCCAACGCCGTGCGGCACACCGGTCCCGGCGACCTGATCGCGGTCGGTTCCGCCGTACGGGAGGGCCGGGTGGAGCTGTGGGTGCGCGACACCGGTCCCGGTGTGCCCGCCCAGGACCGCGAACGGATCTTCAACCGCTTCGTCCGGGGCGCGGGCCGTACCGGGTCGCACGACGGCGCGGGGCTCGGCCTCGCCATCGTCCGTTCCATCGCCGAGGCGCACCGGGGCACCGCGCGGGTCCGCGAGGCCGACGGCGGCGGGGCGCTCTTCCTGATCTCCTTCCCGTACGAGGAGATCCCCATGACGCTCTCGTACGAGTGACGTCCTTCCGCACCGTGCGGCGTGGAAGGCACGACCGTGACAGTCCCCGAGGGAGGAGCCGAGGGTGAACCGCATCCTGATAGCCGAGGACGAGGGCCGGATCGCGTCCTTCCTGGAGAAGGGCCTGAGAGGCAACGGGTTCACGACCACCGTCGTCGCGGACGGGGTCGCGGCGTACGAGTACGCCCGCGCCGGTCGCTTCGACCTGATGATCCTGGACATCGGGCTTCCGCTGAGTGACGGCTTCACCGTCCTGCGGCGGCTCCGGCAGGAGATGGCGACCATCCCCGTGATCATCCTCACCGCCCGCGACAGCGTCGCCGACACCGTCGCGGGTCTTGAGGGCGGGGCCGACGACTACCTCGCCAAGCCTTTCTCCTTCGAGGAACTGCTGGCGCGGGTACGGCTCCGCCTGCGCCCGGAACGCGTCCCGGAGACGACCGTCCTGCGCGTCGGCGACCTCGCCCTGGACCTGCGGACCCGGCGGGCCCACGTGGGCGAGCGCTCCGTCGACCTGTCCACTCGCGAGTTCGCCCTCGCGGAGATCTTCTGCCGCCACCCCGACCAGGTTCTCACCCGCCAGCAGCTGCTCAGCCACGTGTGGGGGTTCGACTTCGACCCCGGCTCGAACGTGGTGGACGTCTACGTCCGCTACCTGCGCCGCAAGCTGGGGAACCAGCGGATCGAGACCGTCAGGGGGTCCGGCTACCGCCTGCGGGTCTGGTGAGAGTCCTCTCATCCCGCGCTCATGATGAGTCCACCGGCCCCCGGAAATCTGGAGTCATCCGCACAGAAGGTGCGGAACGACCTTCAGGAGGGCCAGATGAGCCTGGTACTACGGCGGACCCTGCTCGCCATCGCGATCACCCTCGGACTCGGGACCACCGGCGTCCTCGCCGGTATCCCGGCGGCCCAGGCCTCCACGTTCCCGGCTACGCCCACGGCGGTGATCAACCTCGCGGACGACGATGACGATGACGATGACGACGACGGGGGCGGGGGCGGGGGCGGTGATGACGACGACCGCGACGACCGCGACGACGATCTCCCCCGGGGCGGCGTGGAAACCGGCCAGGGCAGCACGTCGCGCGATGACGACGATGACGACCGCGCTCCGGCCGGTGGCGTGGACACGGGTCAGGGCGGCGTCTCCCGCGACGACGATGACGACGATGACCGCGCCCCTGCCGGCGGGATGGACACCGGTCAGGGGGGCACGTCGCGTGATGACGACGATGACGACGACCGCGCTCCGGCCGGTGGTGTGGAGACCGGGTTCGGCGGGATGGCGGAGAAGGAGGGCGTGCCGCTCTGGGTGCCGGTGGGACTGGCCGGTGCCGGGCTGCTGGCGGGTGGCGGTTTCTGGTTCAGCCGCCGATTCACCTCGGGGAGCTGACCGTGCGAACCCCCGGTACCCTCGTGGCCGCTCTCTCCACCCTTTCCGCCCTCATGGCCATGACCGCCTGCTCCACCGAGGTCGCCGCGCACAGCGCTTCCACGGCCCACGAAGCCTCCACGACTTCCGGAACCTCCACGACCTCCGAAACCGCTAAGGCCTCCACGGCCGCCCAGGTCGTACGACCTCCGGCCAGGGGTGAGGTCGCCAACCCCGTGCGGCTCCGCGTCCCGGCGATCGGGGTCTCCACCGCGGTGATCGCGTTGAGGCTGGACGCGAGGAACAAGCTGGTCGCTCCGGTGCGCTTCGACAGGGTGGGCTGGAACAAGGCCGGTCCCGAACCCGGCGAGGCCGGTGCGGCGGTCATCGCCGGGCACGTGGACTCCAGGACGGGCCCCGCCGTCTTCCACCGGCTCGGGAAACTCCGTCCGGGACACCGTGTCCACGTCGACAGGGCCGACGGAAGCACGGTCACGTTCACCGTCCGGCGCCTGGCCCGCTTCCCGAAGAGCAGGATCCCCGACAGGCAGGTGTACGGCTCCGCCAAGGGAGCCGAGCTGCGGCTCATCACCTGCGGCGGGACCTTCGACCGCAAGCGGCGCGGTTACCGTGACAACGTGATCGTGTTCGCGAGCTGACGCCTCGGCACCACGAAGGCACCGAAGCCTCCGGAGGCACCGGAGGCACCGAAGGCACCACAAAAACAGTGCCAGGAAAGCTCAAAGAAAACGGGTGGGACGCGCCACGAGAGGCGCGGGTACCGGGAGAAGCCCCGATACCCGCGCCTCTGTCCGTGTCCCCGGGTCCCGGCCGCACCTCGGCCCGTAGGGGAAGGGCGGAGAGGCCCCCCTCCGGAGACGTAGTATGTGCACTCGGTTGGGGAGGCGGAACAGCGTGGAGATCACGGCACAAGAAGGACTTCTGGGACCGCTGCTGCTCGCGCGCAGTGCCATCGACCGATCGGCGATGCTTCGCGGCGACGCCGAATGGCTCAAGAAGACCTGGGCGGACGCCGCGACCAGGGTCGTGGTCGTCGACGACGGGCAGGCACTGGTCCGGCGCAGCGGCGGAGAGGTCGGGCTGGTCCTGCTGCCCACGGCCGACGCGCCGGAGGGGGAGCGCTACCTGCTCGGCGTCGACGCCGAGGGCATCGCCTACTTCGCCGTGGCGGCGCCGCTGGCCGGCAGTACCCACAACGGTTCTCTCAACCGGATCCTCTCCCCGCTGGCCCCCTCGGAGCCGGCGGAGGGCCAGACGATCACGGCGGGGCTCCGCCAAGTGGGGTCGTTGCTGGGTGACCTGGACGCCGGGCTGCTGGTGTACGCGGTCGCCCTGGACGCCTGGCACTCCACCCACGAGTTCTGCCCCCGGTGCGGGAGCGGCACCGAGGTGCGCGCGGGCGGGCACGTGCGCGTCTGCCCCAAGGACGGCAGCCAGCACTTCCCCCGGGTCGACCCCGCGGTGATCATGCTGATCCACGACGACGATGACAGGTGCCTGCTGGCCAGGGGGCCGCAGTGGCCGGAGGGGCGGCTGTCGGTGCTGGCCGGGTTCGTCGAGCCAGGCGAGTCGCTGGAGCACGCCGTGGCGCGCGAGGTGGCCGAGGAGGTCGGCGTGCGCATAGCCGAGCCGCGCTACATGGGCAGCCAGCCCTGGCCGTTCCCGCGCAGCCTGATGCTCGGCTTCTTCGCGCGGGCCACGTCCACGGAGTTCGTCCTCGACCCCGAGGAGATCGCCGAGGCCCACTGGTTCAGCCGCGCCGAGCTGCTGGCCGCCACGGAGAGCGGCGAGGTGCGCCTGCCGTCCGAGGTGTCGATCGCCCGCAGGCTCATCGAGGCCTGGTACGGCGAACCGCTGCCCGGCGGCTGGTGACCCCGGTTCTCCTTTCACGGAAAGCCCCGGTCTCCCGTGGACGGGAGACCGGGGCTTCCGTCCGCCGCGAGGGCGGCTACGCGCTCGCGCCCGCCAGGATGCGCTTGACCTCGATCACCGAGGGGTTGGTCCTGACGACCCGGCCGGTGGGGGAGTCGACCACGACGGTGGGTACGACCTGGTTACCGTTGTTGACGCTCATGACGAACGTGGCGGCGTCCGGGTCGCTCTCGATGTCGATCTCGTTGTAGGAGATCCCCTCGCGGCTCAGCTGGCTCTTCAGTCGCTTGCAGGGGCCGCACCAGGTCGTGGTGTACACAGTCAGCGCCATGTCGTGAGAAATCCCCTCATGTGATGTCCGGCGCCATTGGCAACAAAGCGAGGGCCGTTCATCTTCCCGGTGACCGACGGGACTTCATCTTCCCGGTGAGAGCAGCTTCTCCGCGACCCACTGCTGAACCCGCTCCGCCACGCCGGGCAGCCGGTAAAGAGGCGCGCTGTGCTCGATGCCGGGCTCGCTGACGATCGTCACCGGCACGCCGACCTGGCGCAGGTGCTCCTTGAGCTGCTTGCCGTGCTCCGCCGACACGAACTCGTCCTCCGAGTGCACGACCAGCATGGGCGCGTCCCCGCGGCTCGCGTGCCACGGGACCTCCATGCTCGCCCAGATCCTGGCGCACTTGCCGGTCGGCTCACAGCCCCCGGCGAGCCTGATGGCCGACTCGCGCAGCTTGCGCTTCTCCAGGTCGAAGGTGTCGGTGCCCTCGGTGTACGCCGTGAGCGGGGAGATCACCGGGGAGATGCCGACCACGCCGCGCAGGCCGGGCAGGCCGTTCTTGTAGGTGCCCGCGGCCCCGGCCAGGTGGCCTCCCGCGGAGAAGCCGACGATGACGTAGTTGTTCGGGTCGAAGGACCACAGCGCCGCGTGCCGCCGCGCGGTGGCGATGGCGTCGAGGGTGTCGGTGCGCTGGGCCGGCCAGGAGGCGTCGGTGGAGAGGCGGTAGTTGATGTTGAAGACGACGTAGCCCTGCTCGGCGTAACTCCGGCTGATCTCGGTCATGTACTTCTTGTCACCCGACGACCACCAGCCGCCGTGGATCAGGAAGACACCGGGCCGCTTCAGCTCGTCGGTCTGGTACCAGACGTCCATGCGCTGGCGGACGTACGGGCCGTACGCGACGGTGTTGACGACGGTGCCCTGGGTCAGCGGTTCGGGCTCCGCCGTCGGAGGGGGTGTCGGGTCGCCCCCGCCGGACTTTCCCGTGCCGCTCTTCGGAGTGCCGGGCTTCCTCGCGCCGGTCGTCCCCGTGCCCGTCGTGCCGGTGCCGGTGCCGGTCGTCCTCGTACCGGCCTGCGCGGCGTCGGTCTTCCGCGCGCCGGCCGTGCCGGTGCCGGTCTTCGCTCCGACTCCGGTCTTGACCGCGTCCGTGCCGGCCCTGCCGACGTTGGCCACTCCCACGCTGGCCCTCGCCGTGCCGTACGTGCCGGTGTCCGCCTCGTCCGCTCCGGATTCCGCCGTGCCGGAGGCCCTCTCGCCACCGGTCGCGGCCGTGCGGGCGCTCCCCCCGCTACCGGCCTTCGCCGGGCCTGGTGTGCCGCTGGGCTGGGCCGAATCCGAGATCACGTGAGCGTGCGCGGTTGTGTACACCACCGCGGGCCCGACCATCGCCGCCGCCAGGGCGAGCGCGCCCACGGTTACCCCAGTTCGCACGGGCCTCTTCCTTCCCCGGAATCGTTCGGCCCCCATTGTGGAGTAAAAAGGCCTCTTTGTGCATCTCGGCGAACCACATAGGTTGACGGCGGCGAGTTGCCAGAATGACTGATGCTTGGCCTGTGACTGGGAGGATGTTGCCGCCCGGTCCGTTCGACCGCGTGTGTTCGACTGCGTGTAAGGAGGCTCCGTGGAGCCCGACAACGTTCTGGCGGCACTGGACCCCGAGCAGCGTGAGGTGGCCGAAGCCGTCCGGGGGCCGGTCTGCGTCCTCGCCGGAGCCGGGACGGGCAAGACCCGTGCCATCACCCACCGCATCGCGCACGCGGTCCACAGCGGGGTGGTCGACGCCCAGGGCGTGCTGGCGGTGACGTTCACCACACGCGCGGCCGGTGAGCTCAGGCAGCGGCTGCGTCAGCTCGGCACGCCGGGTGTGCAGGCGCGCACCTTCCACGCCGCCGCGCTGCGCCAGCTCACCTACTTCTGGCCGCGCGTCATCGGCGGCGACCCGCCCAGGGTGATCGAGTCGAAGCTGCCGCTGCTGATCGACGCCTGCCGCTCCCTGCGCAAGAACCAGGACCGTTCCGAACTGCGCGACATCGCCTCCGAGATCGAGTGGGCCAAGGTCACCCAGATCGCCCCCGAGGACTACGCGGAGGCCGCCAAGAAGGCGGGCCGCACCTCGCCCGTGGCCCCCGAGGAGGTCTTCCGGCTCTACGAGGCCTACGAGAACCTCCGCCGCGAGCGGCACCTGGTCGACTTCGAGACCATCCTGGAACTCACCGCGGCCGTGATGACCGAGCACCGCGAGGTGGCCTCCCAGATCCGCCAGCAGTACCGCTACTTCGTGGTCGACGAGTACCAGGACGTCAACCCGCTGCAGAAGCTGCTGCTCGACACCTGGCTCGGCGGGCGCGACGACCTGTGCGTGGTCGGCGACCCCAACCAGACGATCTACTCCTTCACCGGCGCCACCCCCCGCTACCTGACCGGCTTCTCGGTCGAGCACCCCAACGCCACCGTGATCAAGCTGGTCCGCGACTACCGCTCCACCCCGCAGGTCGTCTCCCTGGCCAACCGCGTGCTCGACAGGGCGCGGACCCCGCACAAGCTCGCCCTGATCGCCCAGCGCCCGGACGGCCCCGAACCGGTCTTCACCGAGTACGACGACGAGACCGCCGAGGCCGAGGGCGTGGCGCGGGCGGTCAAGAAGCTCGTCGGCGGCGGCGTGCCGACCCGCGAGATCGCCGTGCTGTTCCGGGTCAACGCCCAGTCCGAGGCGTACGAGCAGGCCTTCGCCAAGGCCGGCCTGCCGTACGTGCTGCGCGGCGCCGACCGCTTCTTCGAGCGTCCCGAGGTCCGCCAGGCTGTCGTGCTGCTGCGCGGTGCCGCCCGCTCGGCCGAACCCGGCGACACGCTCGCCACGACCGTGCACCACATCCTGTCCGGCATCGGGCTCACCCCCGAGGCGCCCGGCGGTGGCAAGGCCCGCGAGAAGTGGGAGTCGCTGAAGGCCCTCGCCGACCTCGCCGAGGACCTCGCCGCCACCGGCGCCGACCTGCCCGCCTTCGTCGCCGAGCTGGAGCGCCGGGCCGGGGAGCAGCACGCGCCGCCGGTCGAGGGCGTCACCCTGGCCTCGCTGCACGCCGCCAAGGGCCTGGAGTGGGACGCGGTCTTCCTCGTCGGCGTCACCGAGGGCATGCTGCCGATCATCTACGCGGAGACGCTCGACCAGATCGAGGAGGAGCGCCGCCTCCTGTACGTCGGCGTCACCCGCGCCCGCGCCCACCTCGGGCTGTCGTGGGCGCTGGCGCGCTCGCCCGGCGGGCGGCGTTCCCGCAAACCCTCCCGCTTCCTGGACGGGCTCACCGGCCGCTCCGCGCAGAAGAGCCGCGCCGCCGCCCCGGCCTCGGCGGCCTCGGTGGCCGACCGCCGCCAGGTCGCCGCCCCGATCAGCTGCCGGGTCTGCGGCAAGACCCTCGCCGCCGCCGCCGAGCAGAAGCTCGGCAGGTGCGCCGGCTGCCCCGCCGACTACGACGAGGCGCTGCTCGGGGCGCTCAAGTCCTGGCGTACGGGAGTGGCGAAGCACGAGAAGATCCCCCAGTGGGCGATCTTCACCGACGTCACCCTCCAGGCCATCGCCGAACGGGCGCCGCTCTCCGAACAGGACCTGCTGGCGATCACCGGAATCGGACGCGTCAAACTGGATCGTTATGGCGAGGCGGTGGTCGAACTGTGCCGTATCGCCGCGAACCGGACGGAGGGCGCGTGAACGAGGCGTTAAAGGAGCTCCTGGACCTGCTCGACCTGGAGCAGATCGAGCTCGACATCTTCAGAGGGCGTAGCCCGGAGGAGCGCATCCAGCGTGTCTTCGGTGGCCAGGTGGCCGCCCAGGCGCTGGTCGCCGCGGGACGGACGGTGCCCGACGACCGCGACGTCCACTCGCTGCACGCCTACTTCATCCGGCCCGGCGACCCGGCCATCCCGATCGTCTACAACGTCGAGCGGGTCCGCGACGGCCGGTCCTTCACCACCCGGCGGGTGGTGGCCGTCCAGCACGGCAAGGCGATATTCACGATGTCGGCCTCCTTCCACGTGACGGAGACCGGTGTCGAGCACCAGGCGACCTCGATGCCCCAGGTGGTCGCTCCCGAGGGCCTGCCGCTCTTCCAGGACCGGATGCTCCAGGCCGTAGGGGAGGAGTCCCCGCTGCGCGAGTGGCTGGCCAAGCCGAGGCCGGTGGACGTCCGTTACGTGACCCCCCTCACCTGGGAGGCCTACCGCGACCCGGAGCTGCGCGGTTCAAACACCAACGTGTGGTTCCGCTACGACGCGGAACTGCCCGACGATCCGCTGCTGCACGTGGTGCTCGCCGCCTACGCCTCGGATTTCACCCTGGTCGACACGGTGCTGCTCACTCACGGCCTGGCGTGGGGCGCGTCCAACCTCTCCGGCGCCTCGCTGGACCACGCGATGTGGTTCCACCGTCCCTTCCGCGTGAACGAGTGGATGCTCTACGCCCAGGAGTCGCCGTGGTCGGGGGCGGCCCGAGGACTCGCCAAGGGCGAGATGTTCACCCGGTCCGGAGAACTGGCCGTGTCGGTAGTGCAGGAGGCGATGATCCGCGTGAGATAGTCGCAAAGTCGCAGGTAGAAAATATGTTGCCCCCTCCCCGGGCCGGGGTTTAGGGTCATGCTCAAGCGAGTCGGACACCACTGTCCGACGATCAACGAATGGAGGTGAGTCCGCTGTGAGGAACATTCCGATGACGTCCCAGCCGGGACTCACTTCCGCGCGCCTTAACACCGTTCTGTCTTGCGGCAGTCAGATCATCCTCGCCGGCGGCGCGGCAGCTCTGGCTCAGCAGGCCAACCCTGCCCATCTCCAGGTCGAAACCGGCCGTTGGTTCGCTCCGATCGCCTTCCCGGCGACGGACGTCCCGGCTGCTCGTAACCGAGTGGGCGACAGCTACGCAGCAACGACCAAGCACATCGGAAACGGTGGACTGCGCGGTCCGCAACCCTGGGGGCATCCTCCGGTCATAACCTGACCGAGGAAAAAGCCTTCAGGCCGCGGATCCGCATCCAGGATCCGCGGCCTTCTTGTTTGTCCGCGTCATTCCTGACCCCCACCCCAAGAGGTAACCGAAGATCAACACCTAGCTGAGAGGTGAAGCAGATGGGGGCCCAGACGGTCATGGACCTGATCGACGAAGCCACAATCCCCTGTCGTACCGACCCCGACCTGTGGTTCGCCGAGTCTCCGGAGGACGTGGAGTTCGCCAAGGCGCTCTGCGGAGGCTGCCCGATCCGTGAGGCCTGCCTGGCCCGCGCGCTGGAGCGCGAGGAGCCGTGGGGCGTCTGGGGCGGCGAGCTCGTCCTGCGGGGGGCGATCGTCCCCCGGAAGCGTCCGCGCGGGCGTCCCCGCAAGAACCCGGTCGCTGCCTGAACAACCCGGTCGCTGACCGAACCACCGAGAATCCGAACATCGAGAATCCGAACATCGAGAACCCGAACCACCGAGAACCCGAACCACCGAGAACCCGAACCACCACGAGCCGCACGTTTCCGAAAGGACCATTCCGATGAGCTACTTCACCGCCAGAGGCCTCGACCTGCCGTCTATGCAAGAAGAACTGGTCCGTGACCGAATACGGACCCTCCACCGCGAGGCGGAGGAGCATCGCAGGGCCGCCGGCCTTCAGCGCCTCCAGCGCGCGGAGCGCGACGCCGAGCGTGCCACCGCACGCCTGCGGAGCGCGATCCTGCGCCTCGTCTGATCTGTCTTGTCTGTTCGGTAAGAACCGGCGGCGACGTGTAGGAGACGCACGAGAGACACCCGGAGCCGCACGGGAGACGGACCGAGGAGCGAGACGGACGAGAGAAGCGAGACGAACGAACGAGGGGTGACCCGCTCCGGCGGGCCACCCCTCAAACGTCTTACCGAACCCACCACGTCACGGGGTGCCGTAGTGCGCCCGGAATGCCGTGGGGATGCCGCCGGACGCCCCCGAAGATCACAGAACATCACAAAACATCGCAGGACATCGCGGAGCATCGGGGAACTCAGGGCGAAGGAGAACATCCCTCAGGCGCTGGTGAGGGTGGGTTCTCCCGAATCCTCGTCGGTGAATCCGGGGACCCAGCGGATGACCTCCTCGCGGAAGCGGGCGGTGGCGCCGAGCTGGCAGAGGACGCCGACCCCCGCCGCGTGCACGCGGTGGATGAGGACGTACGAGGCGGGCAGGTTGAGCTGGCGCACCACGTTGCCGGGACGCAGGTCGGTGGCCGTGGCGGCCTGTCGCTGGAGCCACTCCCTGCTGAACGAGAATTCCTCCACGGCGGTCGGCTCGACATAGGGAGCCAGGAACGCCCGCAGGGCTTCGGGGTCGATCTCGATGTGCGGCTGGATGAAGCCCTCGTCACGCAGGCCCTGCACCACGGTCGACATGTCGCCGTTGTTGAAGATGCGGGTCAGCTTTCCGAAGACCGGTGGGTATCCGTCGGGCATCCGGTTGACCGCGCCGAAGTCGAGCACGCACATCCGGCCGTCCTTGACGATCCGGAAGTTACCCGGATGGGGGTCGGCGTGGAGCATGCCCAACCGCGCGGGCGAGGAGAACAGGAAACGGACGAGCTGGAGCCCGGCCCGGTCGCGCTCCTCCTGGGTGCCGTCGGTGATGATCCGCGACAGCGGGGTGCCGTCGACCCATTCGGAGACGAGCACCTGCTCGTTGGCGGCGATCACGTCCGGGATCAGGAAGTCGGGGTCGTCCTTGTACTCCAGGGCGAAGGCGTGCTGGGCCTCGGCCTCGTGGAGATAGTCGAGCTCCTCGACCACCCGCTCGCGCAACTCGCTCAGGACGGCCTTGATGTCGAGGCCGGGCAGCAACACCCCGAAGAGCTTGCCGAGCCGCGACAGCTGGGTGAAGTCGGAGAGCAGGGCCTTTCCCGCCCCTGGATACTGGATCTTGACCGCGACCGTCCGGCCGTCGTGCCAGACCGCCTTGTGCACCTGCCCGATCGACGCGGCGGCGGTGGGCCTGTCGTCGAACGACAGGAAGTTCTCCCGCCAGTCGTCACCCAGCTGCTCGACGAGGACCTTGTGCACGGTCGCCGCCGGGAGCGGCGGAGCCGCGTCCTGGAGTTTGGTCAGGGTGGCGCGGTAGGGGCCGGCGATCTCGGAGGGCAGCGCCGCCTCGAAGATGGACAGCGCCTGGCCGAGCTTCATCGCCCCGCCCTTGAGCTCTCCGAGAACCTTGAAGATCTGCTCGGCGGTGCGTTCCTGGATTTCCTGGGCGACGATCTCGGCGGACTTGCCCCCGATCCGTTTTCCGAGACCGAGAGCGGTGCGGCCGGCGAACCCGATCGGCAGGGCCGCCAGCTTGGCGGAGCGCGCAACGGCGCGGCGCGGAAGGTCACTCACCTTGGTTGGCGGCGCATCCGCTGGCACAGCGAGACGCCGCTCCCTCCCTTCGCTGTGTGTCCGTCAGCGGCAGGTAGCCGACGCGACCATTGTTAGCGAACCCAACTCGTTTCGGAAGCAACGACATTGAGGATGAACACTCCAGGATCGCCTCTTCCAGCTCCAATCTGGCAATACTTCCATTGTGCTGTTTGTCACAGCGGGCTCACGGCCGTCGACCACAGCGAGTGCGTGACCTGCCGCCGACGCCGCCACCAGCGTCGACAGGGCCGTGCCACACGCGATTTCTCCCGCGGGGAAGCCACCCAGCCGGGCGCTGACGACGGGCCATCCGGGGTCGCGGTCTCGTCGGGTCAAATCTAAACAGTGCAGGCAGGTGCTCCGACCGGGCAGCACCAGGGGGCCGACCGACCCGGAGCCCTCGAACGCGGTGACCAGCAGATGCGGGATCTCCCACTCGACGAGCTCCCTGACCAGGAGACCGTCCAGCGGCACCACCGGCGCGAGCACCGCCAGGTCCGGGGGCCTGGCCCCGTCGGCCAGCTGGGCCGCCCCGTCGCCGGTCCACGCCGTGAGACCGGGCGCCATTCTCCTGGCCACCGCGACCGCGCCGTCCTGCCTGCTCATCCCCACCTCCGTCCAGCCGAGGCCGCCGGGGACGACATCCCGCCGCCGTGCCGTACCGGGGTCGATGACGCAGATCCGGCCGACCCCGGAGGCGGCGAGCAGGCAGGCGACCTGCGCGCCCACCCGGCCCGCGCCGTAGACCCGCACCTGGGCCGCTCGCCGGCGCTCCAGCGCGGCGAGCCCGCCGTCGATCGTGCCCGGGGTGAGGGAGAGCGCGTCGAGATCCGGCTGGAGCCGATCGCGCTCGGCCATCGCGAGCGCGCGCAGCGGACCTGGACCCGCACTCGCGTCGTCCACCACGCCACGGCTGACCAGCAGGTCGAGCAGGGTCCGGCCGTGCTCCTCGCCGAGACCCGCCTCGGCGGCACCGGCCAGCACGCCCGCGAGATCCCGTACGCCGTCGAGGCTCTCCACCCAGCGGCGGACCTCGGGCTCCAGATCGGTCAGCACCACCGCGTGACGGGGATGCAGCCCGAACTGCAGGGTGCGCCCGTCGCGGGCGACGCGGCGCAGAGCGGGCTTCAGACGTGGTCGCATCGGAGAGCCTTTCTTCGGGGCGGCCCGCGGGCGAGCCGGTAAGCGGGGGAAGGGCCAGGAGAGCCGGTGAGCCGGTGAGCAGGGGAAGGACAGGGGTGAGCGGGAGAAACGCAGGCAGGGGGTGGCCGGGTGTGCCAGCGTGGCATGGCCTCACAAGGTCCCGGACGCCTTTTCCTCCGCCTGTGGATAACTCGACCCGCGAACAACCCCCTGTGGATAACCCGCCTGGGGCACCCCGCCCTGAGAGCAACGAGGACTGGATCTTCCACCTCACCCGCCTGCCCCTGAGGAGACACCCGTCTGGGAAGACAACCGTCTGGGAAGACGACGCCTGTCTGAGGAGGCACCCGTCTGGAAGACACTCCGTATGGGGGGACCTCCTCTGGAGATGCGCCCGTCCTGGGCGGTATGCCCAGACTTCCGCCCCCCCGGGGCGAGGAATATCCGTTTCCCTCGCCAGGTCAGGGAATCCGTCTCGCCTTCCGGGATGGGAGATCTCCGGAGGAGACGGATCAAGGAGAGACGAGCCGAGAGATCAGAGAGGGGCGAGCCGAGAGACGGCGAGCTGGAAAGTGGTGAGCCTGGAGGCGGTAAAGGCAGGCAGGGCAGGCAGGGCAGGCAGGGCAGGCAGGGATGGGAGGGGAGAGGGTGGGTTACGCTCCCCGGCATGGACGAGCTCTTGATCGACCGGCGTGACGACGGTGTCGCGGTGCTCACTCTGAACCGCCCCGATCGGCGCAACGCGATGACCGACGGAATGACCGCCCGGTGGCGGCTCGCCATCGCCGATCTCGCGGCGGATCGCGACCTCCGATGCGTCGTCGTCACCGGGGCGGGAAACGCGTTCTGTTCAGGGGGAGACCTGTCCTGGCTCGCCGAACGGGCCGCCGAGGGAGTGCCCGCGCTGCGCGATCGGATGCTCGGCTTCTACCGGACCTGGCTGGCGATCGCCGACCTTGAGGTGCCGACCATCGCCGCCGTCAACGGCGCGGCCGTCGGGGCCGGGTTGTGCCTCGCCCTCGCCTGCGACCTGGTCTACGCCGCCGAGGAGGCCAAGCTGCTCGTCCCCTTCACCTCGCTCGGCCTGCACCCCGGCATGGCGGCCACCTACCTGCTGCCCAGGGTCGCGGGGGTGGGCGTGGCCAGGGAGATGTTGCTCACAGGACGGACGATGACGGGCGCGGAGGCGGCGCCCGCGGGGTTGGTGACCAGGGCGTTCCCCCGGGAGGCGCTGATGGCCGAGGTGATGGGGATCGCGTCGCGTACGGCGGCCAACGCGCCGATCGCCACCAGGCTCACCAAAATCGCCCTGGCGGGCGGCGGGCACGCCGACCTCGACGCCGCGCTGCGCTGGGAATCCCTCGCCCAGCCGGTCACGATGATCTCCGCCGACATGCTTGAAGGGCTGGCGGCCCAGAGAGAACGGCGGCCCCCGCGATTCGGCAACGCATGAGACGGCTGATATCCAGGTTAATTAGATAAGTCGCGGTCATAGTTGATCACCCGTGTTGAACAATCGACGAACGGGGATTGACCAGCGGGAACGTGTTCTACCCCCTGGTGTGAATTCGTCATTCTCGGCTACCGTTCATATGTGCCCCCCGAGACAGTCGAGGTCCGCCGCAGTTCTCGCCGCCGGCGGACGGTTTCTGCGTACCGCGACGGCGAGAAAACGATCGTGCTCCTCCCCGCCGGTCTGAGTAGCACCGATGAGGAACAATGGGTGCGCCGTATGCTCGATCGCCTCGCGGCCAAGGAGCAGCGCAGACGTCCCTCCGACGACGATCTCCTCGATCGGGCCGTCGACCTGTCGGCCCGCTATCTGAGCGGGGAGGCGAAACCGTCGAGCGTGCGCTGGGTGGAGAACCAGCAGCACCGCTGGGGCTCGTGCACCCCTGATCACGGCACCATCAGGATCTCCACGCGGCTGCGGGGCATGCCGTCGTGGGTGGTCGACTATGTGATCATGCATGAGCTCGTCCACCTGCTGGTGCCGAGTCACGGCTCGCGCTTCTGGGCGCTTGTGGAACGCTATCCCAAGGCCGAGCGGGCGCGGGGCTTCCTGGAGGGATTCTCCACGGCGGCTCACGGTTCCGCGGAGGAATGTTGACGGAAGATCGAGTGGTGGCCGTTCTCGTCACGCCCTCCACCGCGGACGCCGCTCCCCCGGGAGTCGACGCCACCGACTTTCTCACGGCCGTCGCCGAAGACGCCTACGAGCTCGTCGCCGGCCTGGACTTCGTCTCTCCCGTCGTGGTGACGAGCGTCTCCGGCATGGAGGAGATCGTCTGGCCGGGCACCCCGGTCGTCGAGATCCCCGATCTTTCCGGCAGCGCCCTCGTCGAGGCCGCCTTCGCCGCCCTGCCGTACGGCGAGCAGGCGGTCCTGCTGAGCGCCGACGCGCCCGACCTGCCCCCGCTGCTCATCGGCAAGCTCTTCCGCGAGCTCGGCAGGGCCAGGATCGCCGTCTGCCCGGACGCCGGGGGCGGCACGGTCGCGTTCGCCGCCCACCTGCCCTATCCCGGCTGGGCCGCGGTGGGCTTCGACGACCTCGATCCGATCAAGGCGCTCCGGGCCTCCGCGCCCGGCAGCCGCATGGTCGCGAGGGGGCCCGGCTGGCACCGCCTGCGCACTCCCGGCGACATCCGCCTCCTCGACCCGGGCCTGGAAGGCTGGGACAACACCCGGGCACTGCTCTCGTCCTGAGTCCTGAGCCCTGAATTCCAGAATCCCTGAGTCCTGAATCCCCGAGTCCTCAGGCGATCGAGTGGCCTGATCACCCGGCCCGAGCCCCCCTGATCCCGCAACCGGCCAAGTGTCCGGGAGGTCGAGTACCCGGATGGCCCAGGATGGCCTGGGCGGCCCGAGTGAGACCGATCAGGGTGGGGGCAGGCGCAGGTCGGCGAAGACGGCCCGGTGGTCGGTGCCGGGAACGGTGTGCACGCTCACCGCGTTCACCCCCACCCGCTGGTCCGCCACGACGTGGTCGATCGTGATCAGCGGGGGGACGCGCTTGTTGACCGGCCACGTGGGCGTGAGGCCCTCCCCCGCGCTGTCGGCCGCGTCCAGATAGCCGCGGTCCAGGAAACGGCGCATGGCCGCGTGGTCGAGGCTGGCGTTGAAGTCGCCCGCGAGGATGCGGATCGTGTCGGGCGCGGCGGAGGGCAGCGCGTCCAGCGCAGCCGTCCAGTCGTACACCTGCCTGCCCAGTGGCGGGAAGGGATGCACGTCGACGATCTCGACGGGCTTGGCGCCGGGCACGGTCATCGACGCGGCGGGCATGTTGTGCCCGATCGCCTCGAACAGGTTCTTCCTCGGGGTCAGCGGATACCGCGCGTATAGGCCGCTGCCTCCGGCGCTCCACTCGGGCTCCAGCACCTGGTACGGCATGACCTTCCCCAGCCCGGCCGCCTCCAGCTTCTCGACCATCCCGGGTGTCAGCTCCTGGGTGCTGAGCACGTCCGGGTTCAGCCGCCGGACCAGATCCATCACGGCGTCGGGTTCGGCGTGCCCGAACAGCGTGTTGAGCGTCAGCACCCGCAGGGGCGTTCCCGTCACGGGATCCCCGGAGCGGAAGGCCCTGGGGAGCACGCTGAGGCCGAGTGCCGCGGTGGTGACCAGCGCCACGGCGGTCGCGGCCCGGTTGCGGGTCAGCGCGGACAGCAGCACCGGCACGAGCGAGGCCGCGGCCACGTACGGGGTACCGGTCATGAGCTGGGTGGTCAGCGAGTCGCGTTCGAGCCCGGCCACCCGGGCCACCGCCCAGGCGGCGAACGGGGTCACCGCGGCCCAGGCGAGGGTTCTGGGAATCCTCCAACGGCGACGGCGCGACGGCTGCACGACCGCGCCTCCGACACCTTCGGCGCTCCTGCCGGCCACGATGTCCACGCTCACAGTGCCCCGATCCGTTCCGTACAGCCCGATGAGCCCGATGGTCCCAATGAGAACGAAGATATCCGGGGAAAGGTGAGACAAGCGTAAAACGGTCCAACGCCCCCGGGACACGCTCCAGGCAGGCCGGAACCGGCCGCCGAACCAGCCGCCGGACCGATCTCCGGACCGTCGTACGAAGCCGGGCGTCCGGCGATCACCCGGAGCGCAGGACCTCGCGGGCGCGGCGGGCCAGGCGGCGGGTCGCCTCGTCGGAGAGTTCGGGGATCCCCTCCACCGGGAACCAGCGCAGGTCGAGCGACTCGGCGCTGATCACGGCCTCGACACCGGCGGGGGCGACGGCGCCGTACTCGATGTCGAGGTGGCTGGTGTACGGCGGGTGGCACCAGACCTTGTGCCGGTCGAGCGCCAGCGGGCCCGGCAGCAGCCGCAGGCCCGGGATGCCGGACTCCTCGGTGGCCTCACGCAGCGCCACCGCCTCCAGGGAGGCGTCGCCGCGCTCGCAGTGCCCTCCCATGGGCAGCCACATCCCGGCCTTGGGGTGCAGCGTCAGCAGCACCCGCTCGCCGTCGTGGGAGAGCACCGCGGTCGTGGCCGTCAGGTGGCCCGCGACGCATTCGCGCCACATCGCGTCGTCGTTGGCGTGGACGTGCTCCAGGAACTCCTTGCGGAGGATCTCCTCCTCCGCCGAGGGCGCGGTCCACCCCGTGAGCACGTCCTCCGCGTCGGCGCGCAGGCTCACGCGCCGCCGTTCCCGCCGCCGTCGTCCTTGCGGCCCTTCTCGTCGTCGCCGTCCTCACCCGAGGCGGCCGGAGTGCCGGGACCGCCCGAAGAACCCGAGGTGTCCGGAGACTCCCGGAGCGTCCCCTCCAGCGACGACAGGTCGAGCTCGGGCTCGCCCCGTACGAACCTCTCGGGGTCGTCGAGGTCGTCGGCGGTGGGCATCAGGTCGGGGTGGTCCCAGATCGCGTCGCGGCCGTCGACACCCCGGTCGGCCTCCAGGGCCTGCCACAGCGCGGCGGCCTCACGCAGGCGGCGGGGCCTGAGTTCGAGGCCGACAAGTGTGGCGAAGGTCTGCTCGGCGGGGCCGCCGGTCGCCCTGCGGCGCCGTACGGTCTCCGACAGCGCGGTCGCAGAGGGGAGCTTGCCGTCCGCGGCGCCGTCCACGACGGTGCCGACCCAGCCCTCGACCAGGGCGAGCATGGTCTCCAGCCGGGACAGGGCGGCCTTCTGCCGCTCGGTCTCCTCGGGCTTGAGCAGGTTGCCGCCGCTCAGCGCCTGCTGGAGCTGCTCGGGATTGTTGATGTCGAGCCCGCGGAGCTGCTCCTCCAGCGCGGACGCGTCCACCGTGATGCCCCTGGCGTACTCCTCGACGGCTCCGAGCAGGTTCGCGCGCAGCCACGGCACGTGCTGGAACAGCCGGTGGTGGGCCGCCTCGCGCAGGGCGAGATAGAGCCGGATCTCCTCGGCGGGGGTCTCCAGACCCTGGCTGAACGCCGCGACGCCGCCGGGCAGCAGGGCGGCGCTGTCCGACAACGGCAGGCCGATGTCGGTGGAGCCGATCACTTCGAGGGCGAGCGAGCCGACGGCCTGGCCGATCTGCTGGCCGACCATCATGCCGCCCATCTGCTTCATCATCCCCATCAGCGGCCCGGCCATGGCCTGTGCCTCGGGGGGCAGACCGGTGGCGCCGAGCGTGCCGCTCATGGTCTCGACCATGCGGGCGGCGATCGGGTCGCAGAGTTTCTGCCAGACCGGGACGGTCTTCTCGATCCACTCGGAACGGCTCCACGCCTGGGGATTGCTCACCCCGCTCGGCAGGGAGGTGGCCTCGTTGAGCCATAGATCGGCCAGATTCAGGGCGTCGACGATCTGGCGCCGCTCGCCCTCCATGACACTGGGATCGCCCTCGGCGACCACGACGTGCCGTGCGATGTTCTTCGCCATGTCCCAGTTGACGGGACCTGAGGTCGGCGGAGCGGAGAGCATGTCGGCGAACTGGCGCATTGCCGCTGCGATCTGCTCCGGGTTGCCGAACATGGCGAACGGATTCTCGTTGGGGTCGTTTTCCCGACCTGGCAAGTCAGTCACCGCTCTACCTCGTGCAGGATGGAGGAGTCCACATCCGCCACGTTATCCGTCGCATGGCGGGTCAGTGCAAAGTGAGGACCTGGTGCCTACCTCGAAACGCTCCCGGCCCCCCGTCGTCGCCGTCACCGGCGCCGCCTCGGGCATAGGCCGTGCCTTCCTCGCGAAGGTCGCCTCCTCCGCGGATTTCCGCAGGGTAGTGGCCATCGACGAGCAGCGTGGTGATGTTCCCGACGTCACCTGGCGGGTCCTCGATGTCCGAGATCCGCTCTTGGCGAACCGCATATCCGATATTGACGTGCTCGTACACCTGGCGGCCGACTACGCGCTCGACGTCAACCCAGCGGAGCGGCGCGCCTACAATCTGCGAGCGGCCCAGACTGTGCTCACCGCCAGCGCCGCCGCCCGGGTGCGGCGGGTCGTGCTCCTCACCAGCGCCATGGTGTACGGCGCCGTCCCCGAGAACCCCGTCCCGCTGCCGGAGGACTCCGCGGTCGCCGCCGAGCCCGACACCGGCATGGTCGGCGACCACCTGGAGATCGAGGCACTGGCCCGGCGCTCCCTGCGCAGCCATCCCGGCCTCGGCGTGACCGTGGTCCGGCCCGCCGCGGTGGTCGGTCCCGGCGTCGACAGCGTGGTGACCCGGCACTTCGAGGCGCCCAGGCTGCTCACCGTCAAGGGGTGCAGCCCCCGCTGGCAGTTCTGTCACGTGGACGATCTCGTCTCGGCCCTTGAAATGGCGGCGCTGGGCACGGTCACGGGGGTCGTCGCCGTCGGCGGCGAGGGCTGGCTGGAGCAGGAGCAGGTGGAGGAGATCTCCGGGCTGCGCAGGCTGGAGCTGCCAGCCGGGCTCACCTTCGGGACCGCCCAGCGCCTGCACCGCCTCGGCGTCACCCCGGCCCCGGCCACCGACCTGCACTACGTCGTCTACCCCTGGGTGGTCGACTGCGCCGCGCTGCGCGAGGCCGGATGGAAGCCCCAGTGGACCAACGAGGCCGCGTTCGAGCAGCTCCTGGAGTTGCGTGAGGGCAGGCACGCCGTCGTGGGCCGCCGCCTGTCCGGCAAGGAGGCCACGCTCACCGCGGCCGGCGCCACCGTCGCCGTCCTCGGCACCGCGGCGATCGTCCGCGCCGCCCGCAAGAAGCGCCGCACCTGACGACCGCACCTGACGGCCGCATCTGACGTTCGCGCGGGGCGAACGTCCCGCGGGTGGCGCATGACCTCGTACGGGCTCGCGCGGCCGGTGAGGGGCGCGGAGGGCGGCCCTCCGGGAGGGAGCGCGGCCGAAGGCCGTTTTTCCCGGGCGGTACGCTTTGCGGCGTGGATGTCATCCGGTTGCTCGATATTCGCGACAGCGCGCTCTCCGTCGACGAGGTCCTCGCCGCCGTCGGCGACCACGCCGCGGGCGGCACGACCGTCTTCGTCGGCACGGTGCGTGAGCAGGACCACGGAAAGCCGGTCACGAGCCTGTCCTACTCGGCTCACCCGAGCGCCGTGGACGAGCTCCGCCGGGTGGCCGAGAAGATCGCCGCGGACTTCCCCGTGACCGCCCTGGCCGCCGTCCACCGGGTCGGCGACCTGGAGCTCGGCGACGTCGCGGTCGTCGTGGCGGTCGCCGCGCCACACCGGGGCGAGGCGTTCGAGGCCTCCCGCAGACTGATCGACGATCTCAAGAGCCAGGTCCCCATCTGGAAGAACCAGCTGTTCACCGACGGCTCCTCCGAGTGGGTCGGAGCCTGCGAGTGAGCTCGCCCGGCGGGTACGCGGCCGTCGGCGCGGCGGCGTCCGGGTGCGGTTTCATGACCTGTCGTACGGCATAGGCTTTGTCCATGTCCCGACGAGCGCTGACCCTCATGGTGGCGGGCTTCCTCACGCTCATGCTCGCGCTGGTCGGCGCCGTGCTGCCGGTGCCCTACGTCGTGCTTAGCCCCGGACCGACCGAGAACACGATCGGCGACGTCGACGGCAAGCCGGTGATCAGCGTCGAGGGGCGCCAGACGTATCCGACCGAGGGCAAGCTCAGCCTCGTCACCGTCGCCTACCAGGGCGGGCCCGGCACCAGGATCGACCTGTTCAGCGCGCTCAGGGGATGGATCGATCCCACCATCGCGGTCGTGCCCGAGGAGACGATCTTCCCTCCGACGACCACCGCCAAAGAGGTCGAGCAGCAGAACACCCAGGAGATGACCAACTCCCAGGACGACGCGACCGCGGCGGCGCTGACGGAGTTGAAGATCCCCTACAGCTCGGTCGTGACCGTGGCCTCCACCGAGAAGGGCCTGCCGGCCGACGGGAAGTTCAAGGTCGGCGACGAGATCGTCTCGGTGGACGGCACGCCCGTGTCCGACCGCGAGACCGTCTCCGCCTCCGTCCGCAGCCACAAGCCGGGCGAGCAGGTCAGTTTCGTCGTCAACCGGGGCACCCAGAGCGTGACCGTCGCCGTCCCGACCGTCGCGGGCAGGGACGGCGCCCCCATCGTGGGCATCACCATGCGGGTCGGCTACAAGTTCCCCTTCCAGGTCAAGATCAACGTCGGTGACGTCGGCGGGCCGAGCGCGGGGATGATGTTCTCCCTCGGCATCCTCGACAAGCTCACCCCAGGGGCGTTGACCGGCGGCAAGTCCATCGCCGGGACCGGGACGATCACCGCGGAGGGCCAGGTCGGCCCGATCGGCGGCATCCAGCAGAAGATGGTCGGCGCCAGGAAGGCGGGGGCGACGGTCTTCCTGACCCCCGCCGAGAACTGCGCCGAGGCGGTCAAGGCGATCCCGGCCGGCCTCAGGCTGATCAGGGTCTCGACCCTGCACGAGGCCGTCCAGGCGGTCGACGCGCTCCGCACCGGCTCGGGCCCCGTGCCGAGCTGCCCGGCCGGCTGACCCCCGGACCGGAAGGGGCCGGCCGGTCCCCGGAAACGAGCAGCAAGAGAGGCCCGGAAAGCGGGCCGCCACGCCCGATCCACGAAAAGATCAGGTTTTCCGGTCCCTGACCTCGTCGCGGGGCACTCATCGGGCTTCTCGTACGTTGGACCTGTGGACCCGAGACCAGCGGGCGTTGTGGCCGGACCGTGCCCGAAAGGCTGAACGCGACCCAACTCCCGCCGGTGTAGGTTGCCAGACACGGACCGTGCTCTTACGACAAGGGGTTGGCCTTGAGCTTCCGGACCCCCGGAGCCGGCAGGGCAATGCGCTTGCCCCGCCGGCCACGACTGCTAGTTCCCGTCGCGATCGCGCTGGTCGCGATAGTCGCGTTGTTCTTTCTCTTCGCCAGTATTTTCACTGATTACCTCTGGTACGACTCGGTCGACTACACGGCGGTCTTCTCCGGTGTGGTCGTCACGCAGATCCTGCTGTTCGTCGTGGGCGCGCTGCTGATGGTGGGCATCGTCGGCGGCAACATGCTGATGGCGTACCGGATGCGGCCGATGTTCGGCCCGGGGATGTTCGGCGGCGCCAGCGGCGCCGACCGGTATCGGATGGCCCTCGACCCGCACCGCAAGCTGATCTTCCTGGTCGGCGTGGCGGTGCTCGGCCTGTTCTCGGGATCGTCCTTCTCCGGCCAGTGGAAGACCTGGCTGGAGTTCATCAACGCGACGCCGTTCGGCGAGGTCGACCCGCAGTTCAAAATCGACATCTCCTTCTTCATGTTCACCTATCCGTTCATCCGGATGGTGCTGAACTTCCTGTTCGTCGCGGTGGTGCTCTCCGCCCTGCTCTCGGCGATCGTGCACTACCTGTACGGCGGGTTCCGCCTCCAGTCACCCGGCGTGCACGCCTCGCGCGGCGCCAGGGCGCACCTGTCGGTGCTGCTCGGCGTCTTCGTGCTGCTGAAGGCGATCGCCTACTGGGTCGACCGGTACGGTCTGGTCTTCTCCGACCGGGGATTCCGGCACGGCGCCTCGTACACCGACGTCAACGCGGTGCTGCCCGCCAAGAGCATCCTGGCGGTCATCGCCCTGATCTGCGCGGTCCTGTTCTTCGCGGGGGTCGTGCGATCCGGCGGGATGCTGCCCGGCGTCGGCTTCGGGCTCCTGGTGCTCTCGGCCATCCTGATCGGCGGGGTCTACCCGGCCCTGGTCGAGCAGTTCCAGGTCAAGCCGAACCAGCAGGGCAAGGAGCAGGAGTACATCAAGCGCAACATCGACGCGACCCGAAAAGCCTACGGCGTCAACGACGCCGAGGTGATCGACTACACGGCTCAGGGAGACCCGAGCAAGGTCAACGTCACCGCCGACAGCTCCATCTCCGGCGTGCGCCTGCTCGACCCGAGCCTGGTCGCCAAGACCTACCAGCAGAAGCAGCGGATCCGCGGTTACTACGACTTCCACGAGCCGCTCGACGTCGACCGCTACCCCGACGCCAACGGCACGATGCGCGACACCGTCGTGGCCGTGCGAGAGCTCACCGGACCGCCGGCGGAGCAGAACAACTGGATCAACCGGCACCTCGTCTACACCCACGGCAACGGCTTCGTGGCCGCGCCCGGCAACGAGGTCGACTCCGAGGGCCTGCCCAACTTCGACGCCAAGGACATGCCGGTCACCGGCGCCCTGGTGGACCGGACGAAGCTCAAGGAGTCGCGGATCTACTTCGGCGAGGCTCCCGGCTCGACCGAGTACGTCGTCGTCGGCGGCACCGGCCAGCAGAAGCAGGAGCTCGACTACCCCGAGAGCGGCGGCACCGGCCAGAAGAACACCACCTACGACGGCAAGGGCGGCGTCCCGGTCGGGTCCTTCCTCAACCGGATGCTCTACGCCGCCAAGTACGGCGAGATCAACCTGCTGCTGTCGGGTGACGTCAACGCGAACTCCAAGATCCTCTACGAGCGCAACCCGCAGGAGCGGATCGCCAAGGTGGCGCCCTTCCTGAGCCTCGACGACAACCCCTACCCGGCCATCGTCGGCGGCAGGGTGGTCTGGATCGCCGACGCGTACACCACGTCCAACGCCTACCCGTACTCCCAGAGCAAGAGCCTGGAGGCGATGACGCGCGACACCATCACCGACCCGCGCCTGGTGGTCCCGCAGCCGCGCGACCAGATCAACTACATGCGCAACTCGGTGAAGGCCATGGTCGACGCCTACGACGGCACCGTCAGCCTGTACGCCTGGGACGAGAAGGACCCCATCCTGCAGACCTGGCGCAAGGCCTTCCCCGGCGTCATCAAGCCGCAGACGGAGATGTCGACCGAGCTCAAGCAGCACCTCCGCTACCCGGAGGCGCTGTTCAAGGTCCAGCGTGACGTGCTCTCCCAGTACCACATCTCCGACCCGAACGCCTTCTACAGCGGCCAGGACTTCTGGAACGTCCCGAACGACCCGTCCTCGGGCGAGCGCGACATCAAGCAGCCGCCGTACTACCTGTCGGTCAAGATGCCGAAGACCGAGACGCCGTCGTTCTCGCTGACCACCACGTTCGTGCCGCGCCAGGGACCCAACCTGGCCGCGTTCATGGCCGTGGACGCCACCCCGGGAACCGACTACGGAAAGCTGCGCATCCTGCGCATGCCGTCCAACACCACGATCCCCGGGCCCGGCCAGGTACAGAACAACTTCCAGAACAAGTTCTCCGGCGAGCTCAACCTGCTCGGACTCGGCCAGGCGAAGGTCCGCTACGGCAACCTGCTGACCCTGCCGTTCGCCGACGGCCTGGTCTACGTCGAACCGGTCTACGTGGAGATCGCGGCCGCCTCCGGCCAGGAGCCGTACCCGATCCTCCGCCGCGTCCTGGTGGCCTACGGCAGCAAGGTCGGTTCGGCCGACACGCTCAAGGGCGCGCTGGAGCAGGTCTTCGGCACCGGCACCCAGGCGGCGCCGCAGGAGGAGGCCAAGCCGGGCGAGGCCAAGCCGGCGGAGGAGGCCAAACCCGCCACCGCGCTGACCCAGGCCATCGACGAGGCGCAGGCGGCGTACGACAAGGCGCAGAAGGCCCTCCAGGAGAACCCGCCCAACTGGGTCGACTACGGCAACGCCCAGAAGGAGCTCCAGGCGGCGCTGTCGAAGCTGAAGGGCACCGAGGCGACGCCGGGCGCCACCCCCACCCCGTCACCCTCGGCGTCGGGAACCCCGGCGCCGTCGGCGACACCGTCCGCCACTCCGGTTCCGTCGGCCACCCCGTCGCCCGCACCGAGTCCATAGGAGACACCTGAGGGCCCAGCGCCGTTCGATTCGCGTCCACCACCAAAGCCGGGTATGGTTAAGACATACACCGACGCGGGGTGGAGCAGCTCGGTAGCTCGCTGGGCTCATAACCCAGAGGTCGCAGGTTCAAATCCTGTCCCCGCTACAAAAGAAGGCCCCGGTCGCCGGAAACGGCGACCGGGGCCTTTGTTTTTCCCCTCCTTCGCAAAGACCGGCTTTTCCCCTGAAAATCCCCCTTCCCCAAAGCCCGCTCCCCTCGAAGACCGGGGGCGTCTCGCGAACACGCCCACACCGGCGGGTGTACGAGGTTCATGACAGGGCCGTACGCGGGGTTGTCCAGGCCTCGCAGGGCCTGCCATCGTCCTGTGGAGGCTGACCGCCGGGCAGTTCCTCGGCGGCGCCAGGGGCCTCCTGAGCCCTGGTGTCGCCACGGCACCCCAGGCGGGGCTCTGGCCGACCAGGACCGGGTGACCTCGTCCCTGATGGCTTTGTCCCGGTGGCCTCGCGCAGCCGGCGGCCGGCGGGACGGGAGGCACTGTCGTGCACGTACCCTGCCCTTTGGGCTCAGCACCCTCACCGTGGCCATGCCGACCTGCGTGATCACCCCGCGGCCCGCCCCTTCGCGAGCTGGACGACGTGAGGCGCGCCACCCCGCGTTCCCATACTGATTTGCAGCCGGAGGGGGAATCCGGATATTGTTCAAACACACACCGACGCGGGGTGGAGCAGCTCGGTAGCTCGCTGGGCTCATAACCCAGAGGTCGCAGGTTCAAATCCTGTCCCCGCTACCAATGCGAAAGGCCCTGATCTTCTAGAAGATCAGGGCCTTTCGCATTTCCGGTGACCAGGCACCCTTCTTCCCGCACCGGAGCATCACATCGCCGTAAGCGCGAGGAGGGCCGGCCACAGACGTGCCGGGCGGCCGAAAGGCGCTCGAAGAGGTGCTTCGAAAGATGTCGAGTCCGAGAGGTAGCGTGCCGCTGTGGCCGAAACGTCCGAACCCGTCCTGCGCTGGCGCGTGCGCCGCGACCTCCTCATCATGAAGATCGTCGCCGCGCTCGCCCTCGCGGTGCTCACGGTGCTGACCCTCGGCGACCCCCGAGGCGCGATCCTGGCGGGCGCCGCGTCCGTGGTCCTGGCGGCGCTGGCGGTGCGTGACGTCCTCGCTCCGGTACGGCTGACCGCCGACGGCGAGGGTCTCGTCGTGGTGAAGGGCTTCGCCGGATCCGAACGGGTGCCGTGGAGAGCCGTCGAACGCATCCGGGTGGACACGCGGACCCGTTTCACCTCGCGTACGGAACTGCTGGAGATCGACACGGGGGAGAGCATCCACCTCTTCAGCCAATTCGACCTGGGAGTGCCGTGCCGGCAGGTGGCCGACGAGCTCCGCTCGTTCCGGACGGGGTCTTAGCCTCTCCGGTGTCCGGTGTCCGGTGTCCGGTGTCCGGTGCCCGGGAGGCCCGGCTCCGGGGGCGCAGCTCCCGGCCGTTGTGCTTTTGGGGTGTCGCTGCGAGCCGAGAGCCGGGACCCGGCACCGGTTGTGGGTGGCGCCGGGCCTCGGCTCGCGATGGCGTTCGTCAGGCTCTGACCCTCACCCGGCGATGTCTCGGGACGAAGCCGGGCTTGGTGCGGCGTACCAGCAGGCTCGCCTTGTAGAGAGCCCAGCAGGTGAGGAAGGCTCCGAAGGAGACCTGCCCGATCCACGTCCACGCCGGCGTCTCGACGACCGCGAACATCACTACACCGGTCCAGACAAAGCCGAAGACGCCCACGAGGGTCGCCGCAGCCCAATTCAGCCCTCGCTGCAACATGCCTGGAGTCTTACAGATCTTGGTTCAAGACCAGGTCAATGACGCGGAACGCCTCATCGTGGGAGGCTACGGCTTGTGCCGGCACACCTCCGCGCGCGAGACCCGCCGGTGCTCATCGGGGTCGTTCCGAGCGGATTCTCTTCAAGACAGGCCAGCAACGTCGCGGCGGTATGGGCGTCGGCGAGGATCCGGTTCACCTCGTCCTCGGATGTCGGGAGCTGGCCGCGCTTGGCGAGCTCGTCGGTGAGGAAGGTCAGCGGCTCTGGGTAGCCGGCCGCCTCCGCGGCGACCGTCGCTCGAGCCGCAGTAAGGAGACGCAGATAGTAGGCGCGGAGGGTCGCCTCTCTCATGCGTGCGTCTTCAAGGTCGTTCAGCAGAGACCTGGCAACCCTCAGTAGGTCACCTGGATGGTCGGCCTCCGCGTCGATGTGCGCGCGGATGTCGTCGAACTCCGAGCGGGTCATGGTGCTCACCTCCACGGCGGAGTCAGGATCCTGACCCTCGCGCCTACTTCGTATCCAGAGTCGATTGCGAATGGCTTGACGTCTGGTTGCGCGCTTCGACTTCCTATGACTGTTTGGGACGCGCGAGTCTCCGGGATGGTTGGCAAGTTGTCTCTGTGACGTGAGAGTCCTGGTAGTGTTCTTTCCGCAGGGCAACGAACTCCCAGGTTTAAACCTCCTGAGGCGGACGAACTGCCCAGCAAAACCCTCTCTGATCCCGGCAAATCGGGCGTGTCCGCACGA
>NZ_JBPJSR010000036.1:0-58423 GCF_051390675.1 Streptosporangium heterodermiicola | reverse complement strand
TCCCCGGGCCGCGTCCGGAGCTTTCCGGCTCTTTCTGGGTCTTTCTCAAGGGCCTTGTCGTGCCGTTTTCCCGCGCCTTCCGGCTGCTTTCGGCGCGTTCAGGAGCCTGGCCTGGTCGAAGGCGTTGTCGGCCTTCGCCCCGCCATGGCCGCCGTGTTTGGACTTCCCGGCCTGTGGAGTTTTATGGGGCACGGGGTCCGCGTTGTACCGGCCTTTGCAGCCCTGTCCGGGACCCGCCCAGGACGTCAGTAGGCTGGAGACGTGGACTATCGAGCGGTTGAACAAGCGATCATGCAGCGTGGCGTCGAGTGGAACTTCGAGCCCAGCCTCGACAGGATCGCCGCGCTCGTGGATCTGCTCGGCTCCCCGCAGCACTCCTATCCCGTCGTGCACGTGGCCGGTACGAACGGCAAGTCGAGTACGACCCGGATGATCGAAGCACTCCTGCGCGAGCGCAACCTGCGGGTCGGCCGCTTCACCAGCCCTCACCTCGTCTCCATGCGCGAGCGCATCAGCGTGGACGGCGTCCCGCTCAGTGAGGAGCGCTTCGTCGAGGTGTACGAGGACATCGCGCCGTACCTGGAGATGGTCGACGCCCAGGGGCGGCGGCTCTCCTTCTTCGAGACGCTCACCGCGATGGCGTTCGCCGCCTTCGCCGACGCTCCGGTGGACGTCGCGGTCATCGAGACGGGGATGGGGGGCATCACCGACGCCACCAACGTCGCCGACGGCGCCGTGGCGGTCATCACGCCCATCTCCCTCGACCACGTCGACTACCTCGGGCCCGACGTCGAGACGATCGCCGGGGAGAAGGCCGGCATCATCAAGCCCGGGGCGACCGCGGTGCTCGCGCAGCAGGAGCTTCCCGCGGCCTCGGTGTTGATGAGGCAGGCGGCCGACACCGGCGCCACCGTGGCACGTGAGGGACTGGAGTTCGGCGTGCTGAGCAGGGAGCTCGCCATCGGTGGGCAGCTGCTGCGGCTGAAGGGGCTCAAGGGAACGTACGAGGACATCCTGCTTCCCCTGTACGGTGCCCACCAGGCGAGCAACGCCGCCTGCGCGCTGGCCGCGGCGGAGGCGCTGACCGGCGGGGACGAGCCTCTGGACGCGGAGCTGGTGCGGCAGGCGTTCCTGGGGGTGCGCTCGCCCGGCAGGCTTGAGGTGGTTCGCAGGGGGCCCACGGTGGTCGTCGACGCCGCGCACAACCCGGCGGGGATACGGGCGACTCTGGACGCCGTGCAGGAGTCCTTCGACTTCGCGAAGCTCATCGGCGTGGTGGCGGTGTTCGAGGACAAGGACGTCCAGGGCATCCTGGAACTGCTGGAGCCGATGATGGACGAGATCGTGGTGACCAGGAACTCCTCGCCGAGGTCCATGGACGTGGACGATCTCGCCGCGCTGGCCGAGGAGATCTTCGGTCTTGACCGGGTGTACCAGGTCGAGAGGCTGGACAGCGCGATCGACCGTGCGATCGGCCTGGTCGACGCCCTGGGCGAGTTCAGCGGGGCCGGGGTGCTGATCACCGGGTCGGTGGTGACCGCCGGTGACGCGCGGCTCCTGCTCAAGGCGGACGAGGCACAGTGAGCGGACGAGGGCACGGCGGGCGACGAGACGCGTCACGCGGGCGACGAGACGTGCCGCGCGGGCGGAACACGCTGGGCGACGGGCCGTACGCGCCGGGCGGAGAGGGCGCGCCGGGTGGGCGGGACGCGATGAGCGGACGGAACGCGGTGGGCCGGAACGGCAGGACGGGCCGGCCGGGCGCGGCGGGCGAGGTACGACCGAGTCGACTCTGGAGGAGCGGAAAATGATCACGGTGACTCCGGGGATGAGGCGTCTCTGTGCCAGCGTGCTCGGCATGGAGGCCATAGTCGTCGGTCTGTTCACGCCGGTCGCCATCAACACGCAGGGCATCGAACCGGCCGTCGCTGCCACCGTCGGCCTCGGCCTGGCGCTCCTCTGTGTGGTGGTGATCGGCCTGCTCAAGCGGCCTTTCGCCTATGTCGCGGGGAGCGTGATCCAGGTGCTCGCCATCGCCTCCGGCCTCATGGTCCCGACCATGTTCCTCCTCGGAGTGATCTTCGCCGCGCTGTGGATCACAGCGATATTCGTCGCTCGCCGTGTCGAGGGCGTGACTTCTCGCTAAAGTCGGCCAACATGGCCGTCCCTCCCATCCAACCGACTCGGGTGGTGTCCGCCAGGCCCACGGGCCTGGTGCGCGCGCTCCGTGTCTCCCTGATGCTCGACGTCGTCCTCGGACTGCTCGTCGCGGTAGTGCTGCCGCTGGCGATCGTCGCCATCCCCAACACCATCTCGGTGGTCGCCGCCCTCCTGCCGCCGGACATTTCGCAGATAGCGATGATCAGGGCGCACGGGCTGGCGCTTCCCGCGATGGTCCTGACCGTGCCGGTGGCGGCGGTGGCCGTGCACCGGATGAGGGCGGCCCCGACGATGGTCGCGGGGCTTACCCTGCTCGCCTTCGCCGACGCCGCCGGTGGGTACGCCGGGTCCACGGCGCTGGTGGGGGTCCTGCGGGTCCTGCACGGGGTCGGCGCGGGCCTGTTGGTCCCGGCTACCTTGATGGCCGTGTGGGGGCGTTCGGTGCTCCTCAGGGCCGTGTGGGCGGCCGCGTTGACGGCGAGCCTCCTGGCCGCCCAGGCGCTCGCCCTGTGGCCCCTCGACCAGGTCGACTCCTGGCGTGTTACCCTCCAGCCGTACCCGATGCTCACCGGGGTCGCGCTCGTGCTCGCGGCGGTCTACCTGGTGCTGTGGCTGAAGGAGGGCGAGGGCGCGGGTCCCGTGGGGGGCGTCGCGGAACGCGGGCGCACGCTGTGGGTGTTCGTGCCCGCCGTGGGCGTCGCGGCCCTCGCCCTGGGCAGCACGTTCGACTGGTCGCCGAGCCTGGTGATCCGCGCGGCGCTGGTGTCGGTCCTCGTCCTGCTGGCCCTGGCCTCCTCCGGTGCCTCGAAGGGAGCCGTCGGCCGGGCGCCGGCCTACGCGATGATCGCGGTCGGCGTCGTCGCGCTGCCGACCGCCGCCCAGATCACCTATGTCGAGCTCGGCGGGCTGGGAGGTCCCGGGCTGTCCGGGCTGTGGCCGGCCTTCGCGATCGCCGCGCTGGTGGGCCTCCTGTCCGCGGCGCTGGCGAACCGGCTGGGCCACGCGGCCATGCCCCTGGTCACCGCGGGCGGGCTCGTAGTGATGGTCGCGGGCCTGTGCGCCGTGCGGCTGTTCCTTCCCGCCCCCGGCGGGCTTCCGCTGATCATCCCGTTCGCGCTGCTCGCGGGGGGTGCCTCGGTGGCGCTCACCGGCGCGCTGCGCTCCTGCGGGGAGGGGGCCGCGCTCCTGGCGCTGTCGCTGTTCTTCCCCGCGGTGCTCGTGGGCTTCCTGCTGGGCAGCGGCGTCCAGGTCACCCGCCTGGAGGAGGCCACGACCCCGCAGGCGCTGGTCGACGGGTTCGTGGACGCCCTGCACCTGTGGGCGCTGATCGGGGGCGGCCTGGTGCTCGCGGTGATCGTGCTCGGCGCCGTCCTGGCCCGCCTCCTGCCCGGCACCCCGGCGGGCGCCCGGGACGCGAGGGGGACGGGAGACACGCGGGACACTCCGGCCGGTACGGCGGCCCCGTCCGGCGCGGGTTCCGCCTCCGGGTTGGTGCCCTCCCCGGCGAGGGAGGTCGATCTCGCCGGTGGCGCGTGGCCGGCCGCCACGGCGTCGGGACCTCCGAAACAGGCCGGTCAGACCGGCCGGACCGGCAGACCTGAGCAGGCCGGGCAGTCGGACCGGGACGCGCAGGCCGGGCAGGCGAGACACGCGGTGGTGCGGCCGCGTTCCGAGGCCGGGGCGGGTGCGCAGCCGCAGGTCCGCCAGAGCCCCGAGGCCGGGCCCATGGCGACGACCGAGTCCATGAGCGGGTCCATGGCCGTCAGCGGGGGCGGGCACGGGGCGGGGACGGGCGGAAGGCCCAGGCCCCGGCACGAGCCCGACCGGGTTCCCGAGCGCGATCCCGAGCCGGAGACGGAGACCGAGCAGGAGAAGGTCGTCGCGCCTCCCGTGGTGGTGCCGCCGCCCGCGCCCTCTCCCGAGGACGGCCCGGGGAACGGGCCCGCCCTCCAGTGAACTCGCCCGCCCACACAGGCCCTCCGGCAGTAGCTTCACCGCGACCACCCGGGCCCTCCCGGCAGTGACCTCGCCGCCCACACGGGCTCTCCGGTCGTGATCTCGCCGACTACCCGGGCCCTCCCGGCAGTGACCTCGCCGACCATACGGGCCGCCCTCCGGTGGTGACCTCGCCGACCACGGGGAATCGCGCGAAGGACGGTAAACTTCGCGCGATTACCGCAGTCCGCGACCCATACATGTTCAAAGGAGAACTTCAGTGTCCGAGCGCACCCTTGTCCTGATCAAGCCCGACGGTGTGGCACGTGGTCTCATCGGCGACGTGATCGCCCGTGTCGAGCGCAAGGGTCTGAAGGTCGTGGCGCTGGAGCTGCGCACCCTGGACGTCGACACCGCCAAGGTGCACTACGCCGAGCACTCCGAGCGGCCGTTCTTCGGCGAGCTGGTGGACTTCATCACCTCCGGCCCGCTGGTCGCGCTGGTGCTTGAGGGGCCGCGCGCCATCGAGGCCTTCCGCGGCCTCGCCGGCCTCACCGACCCCGTCAAGTCCGCGCCCGGCACCATCCGCGGCGACCACGCCCTGGAGATCGGCGAGAACGTCGTCCACGGCTCCGACTCGCCCGAGTCCGCCGCCAGGGAGATCAAGATCTTCTTTCCGGATCGCTTCTAGACGCACGCTTTCGCCGTGTTCGCCGGGCCCCGCCGTTCTTGTGGACGGCGGGGCCCGGTGTGTTCGGCCAACCCAAGATTTTGCTGCGGCAGGCCGCCTCATTGCGCTCAATGGTGGGTACGTCACGTTACGATTCGAGTGCGTTCCGTAGTTTTCGCCGACGACCTGACGGAAGGAGGCCGGCCTTCCTCATGGGCAGCAATCTTGCTTTTCTGGGCCGTGACATGGCGGTCGACCTCGGCACCGCGAACACCCTCGTGTACGTACGAGGCCGCGGGATCGTGCTCAACGAGCCGTCCGTCGTGGCGATCAACACCGCGACGGGGAAGATCGTGGCTGTTGGTATCGAGGCCAAGCGGATGATAGGCCGCACTCCCGGCAACATCGTGGCCATCCGCCCGCTCAAGGACGGCGTCATCGCCGACTTCGACGTCACCGAGCGCATGCTGCGCTATTTCATCCAGCGGGTGCACAAGCGCCGCCACTTCGCCAAGCCGCGCATCATCATCGCCGTGCCGAGCGGGATCACCGGGGTCGAGCAGCGAGCGGTCAAGGAGGCCGGTTACCAGGCGGGCGCGCGCAGGGTCTACATCGTCGAGGAGCCCATGGCCGCCGCGATCGGAGCCGGGCTCCCGGTGCACGAGCCCACCGGAAACATGGTGATCGACATAGGGGGTGGCACCACCGAGGTGGCGATCATCTCGATGGGCGGTGTGGTCACCAGCCAGTCGATCAGGGTGGGCGGCGACGAGATGGACCAGGCGATCATCGCCTTCGCCAAGAAGGAGCACTCGCTCATGCTCGGCGAGCGCACGGCCGAGGAGATCAAGATGGCGATCGGCTCCGCGTGCATGCTCCCGGAGGAGAGTCACGCCGAGATCCGGGGCCGCGACCTGGTCAGCGGCCTGCCCAAGACGATCGTGGTGTCGGCGGCGGAGATCCGCAAGGCCATCGAGGAGCCGTTGAACGTGATCGTCGACGCGGTCAAGACGACGCTCGACAAGTGCCCGCCCGAGCTTTCCGGAGACCTGATGGACCGCGGGATCGCCCTCACCGGGGGCGGGGCGCTCCTCAAGGGCATGGACGAGCGGCTGAAGGCCGAGACCGGCATGCCGATCCACCTCGTCGACAACGCCCTCGACTCCGTCGCGCTCGGCTCGGGCAAGTGCGTCGAGGACTTCGACGCCCTGCAGCAGGTCCTGGTTCCCGAGCCGCGGCACTGATGAAGGACACCCGCCGGGCACGGGTCAACCTGGGGCTGCTGCTGGCCGCCGCGCTCGTGCTCGTGACCATCGACCACCGTTCGGTCACGGAGTCGCCGTTCGGTCCGCTCAGGACGGTCGGCACGACGCTGTTCGGCGCCGCGGAGAGCGCGGGGGCCGGGCTCGTGCGGCCGGTCGGCGAGTTCTTCGAGACGATGGCCGAGGCTCCCACGGCGCGCGCCCGCATCGAGAAGCTGCGCGTGGAGAACCAGCGGCTCAGGCACGACCTGGCGGCGCAGAGCCTCGACCGGGAGCGGTCCCGGGAGCTTCGCAGGCTGCTCGGGGTCGCGGGGACCGGCGGATACCGGATCCTGCCCACCCAGGTGATCGCCCGGCGCGGCGCCCCGGGGTTCGAGGAGGCCGTCGAGCTCGACGTGGGGCGCGCCGACGGGGTGCGCCCGGAGATGACCGTGCTGAACGCCGACGGCCTGGTCGGCAGGGTGGTCCAGGTGGGCCCGTCCACCTCGACGGTGGTCCTGCTCAGCGACCCCGCCTCGGCGGCCGGTGCCCGGCTGGAGGGCAGCAACGAGATCGGGGTGGTGCACGGCGTGGGGGAGAACGGCCGCCTGGTCCGCTTCCGGCTGCTCGACTCGACCGCGCCGATCACCCCCGGCCACCGCATCGTGAGTTTCGGCTCCCAGCGTGGCGCGCCGTACGTGGCGGGGGTGCCGATCGGGGTGGTGGAGCGGGTGGAGGCCACGCCGGGTGAGCTGACCCGCATCGCGTACGCGCGGCCGTCCGCCGATCTCACCGCGCTGGACGTGGTCGGCGTGGTGGTGCGGGCGCCGCGCCGTGACCCGCGTGACGCGGTGCTCCCGCCGGGACCGCCCAAGGAGCCCAAGGAGCCCAAGGAGAGGGCCTCGACGCCGGAGCGGGTCACGTCACGTTCCCCCGGTTCCGACCCCGACGCCGAGTCCGGCCCCGAGTCCGGCCCGCGTGAGGCGGAGGCTCCCCGTGGCCGGCGAGAGGGGGCCTGACGGGATGGGCCGCAACGCGGCCTTCGTGCTGCTGCTCCTCGGGATCATGATCGTCCAGGTGACCGTCGTCAACAGGCTGCCGCTGCCCGGGCACGCCGCGCCGGATCTGGTGCTGCTCGCCGTGGTGGGGTACGCGCTGGCGCGCGGGGCCGCCGCGGGGGCCGGCATGGGCTTCGCCGCCGGTCTCGTCAGCGACCTGCTGCCGCCGGCGGCGCACCTGCTCGGGCACAACGCGCTCGTGCTCTGCCTCATGGGCTTCCTGGCGGGACGCGCGGTGGAGAGCCGGCCGTTCGCGGCGCCGCTCGTGGCGATGGCCTGCGCGGTCGCCGGTCCCGTGGTCGCGCTGGTGACCGGTGCCCTGGTGGGGGATCCGCGGACCGGGCTGTCCATGCTGACGACGGTGCTGCCGCAGGCGATGGCGTACAACCTGGTCGCCGCGCCCCCCGTGGTGTGGATGGTGCGCAGGCTCGTGCGAGGGCCGGAGCCGAGTCCCGTCCGGGTGCCCCAGCACATCATGCGGAGTCGCCTATGAGGCCACGTACGCGGCCTCGTGCGCCGTGGGGTCGTGGCGGGTTCCGCCGCGAGGGGAGCGGGAGGTCGGGCGGGTCGTGGGCCGGGGGTTCCGGCCGGGTGCGCGGGGAGGACGGGGTATGGGCCTGATGCGGGGGCGGCTGGTCGTGGTGCAGGTGCTGGTGGTGTCGATGCTGGCGCTGCTCGCCGTACGGCTCTGGCAGGTGCAGGTGGTGCGCGGTACGGAGTACGTGGAGGCCGCGACCGAGACGCGTACGCGTGACGTCGTCGTCCCCGCGGTGCGCGGGCAGATCCTCGACGCGACGGGCCGCCCGCTGGTGCGCAACCGGACCACGCTGGTGGTCTCGGTCGACCGTACGCGCCTGAACCGGATGGCGGGCAACGGCCAGGAGGTGCTCCAGAGGCTGGCCGGGGTGCTCGGCCGCCGTCCCACCGAGTTGCGGGAGCGGATCAGGGCGTGTGGCCCCGGGGTGGCCCGTCCCTGCTGGCCTGGGTCTCCGTACCAGCCGATTCCCATCGACGTCGACGTCACCACGCGCGAGGCCCTGCAGATCCTGGAGCGGCAGGAGGAGTTCCCCGGGGTCACGGCCGAGGTGCAGGCCGTGCGGGAGTATCCGCGCAAGGGCGCGGGCGCGCAGGCGCTCGGCTACCTGCAGCCGATCACGCAGGAGGAGCTGGACAGGCGCGACGGGCTGAGGGCGGCGTTCTCCGGGGTCGACCTGGTGGGCAGGGACGGGCTGGAGTCGGTCTACGACGTGCCGCTGCGCGGGACGCCGGGGATGCGGCGGGTGCAGGTCGACCGGCTGGGCAAGGTCATCGGGGTGGAGCGGCACGTGTCGCCGGTTCCCGGTGACACGCTCATCACCAGCATCGACGCCAGGGTGCAGACCTTGGCGGAGAAGGCGCTGGCCGAGGCGATGAAGGGCGCGCCCAAGGCCGACGGGGCGGCGGCGGTGGTGCTGGACGCGAGGACGAGCCGGGTGATCGCGCTGGCCAGCGCGCCGACGTACGATCCGGCGGTCTGGAGCGGGGGGATCTCCGAGGCGGAGTACCAGCGGCTGCTGTCCGGCAAGACCGGCAAGCCGCTGGTGTCGCGGGCGATCAAGGGCGAGTTCGCGCCCGGTTCGACGTTCAAGGTGTCGTCGGTGGCGGCGATGCTCAAGGACGGCTACCCGCTGCACGGCAAGTACGACTGCCCGGGGTCGTTCATGGTGGGCGACCGGCCGTTCAACAACTTCCGGGGCATCGGGCTGGGCGTCCTCAACCTGCACATGGCGCTGGTGAAGTCGTGCGACACGATCTTCTACCGGGCGGCGTACGAGCAGTGGCTGCGCGACGGCGGGCTCCATCCCAGGGGGAGGACCAAGGAGCCGATGGCGAACATGGCGCGCGCCTACGGGTTCGGCCGCCCCACGGGCATCGACCTGCCGGGCGAGTCGTCGGGCCGCATCCCCGACCGGGCGTGGAAGAAGGCGCTCTGGGCGGTGACCAAGGACGACAACTGCAGGCGGGCCAAGACCGGGTATCCGGAGGTGGCCAGGAGCAGTCCCAGCAGGGCCGCGTTCCTCAAGCGGCTGGCGTACGAGAACTGCCTGGAAGGGTTCCAGTGGCGGCCGGGTGACGCCGCCAACTTCTCCATCGGGCAGGGGGACGTGCTGGTGACGCCGCTGCAGCTGGCGGCGGCGTACGCGGCGCTGGTCGGGGACGGCAAGCTGCGCAGTCCCAGGGTGGGCTGGGCGCTGGTGCGGCCCGACGGCACCAAGGTCAAGGAGATCAAGGTGCCGGTGGTGGGCAGGATCCCGATCTCGCGGGAGGAGCGGGCCTACATCAAGGGGGCGCTGAGCGAGGTCGCCTCCGACGGCACCGCGGCCGGGGCCTTCTCGGGGTTCCCCATGGACAAGGTCAGGATCGGTGGGAAGACCGGCACCGCCGAGGTCTACGGCAAGGCCGACACGTCCTGGTTCGCCTCGTTCGCCCCGACGGACAAGCCGCGGTTCGTGATCGTCGCCATGGTGTCCCAGGGCGGGATGGGCGGCCAGACCGCGGCTCCGGCGGTACGGAAGATCTACGAGGGAATCTACGGCTTCAAGCCCGACGGGAAGCCGTCCTCCTCGGCCCTGCCGGGCGGGCGCCCGGCGAGGGCGCTCCCGGTGATCGCCAAGGACGGGACGGTGTCGCGATGACGACTTCGACCTCGATGTCCGCGATGGGGCTCGTGAGGGCGCCGGTGGTGACGTCCGCCGGGGAGGCGGCGTGAACCGGGCGGCAGCGCCGCCGAGGGCGTCCCTGGCCGGCCGGACGGTGGCGGCCGCCTCCACGGTGGGCCGGATGGACGGGGTGATGCTGGTCGCGGTCGCCGCGCTGGCGGTGATCGGCACGATGCTGGTCTGGTCGTCGACGAGGACCTGGGCGGCCGGCTCCACGGGGCTGGTCAAGAAGCACATCCTCAACCTCGTCATCGGTGCCGTGCTGGCCGGTACGGCCGCGATGGTGGACCACCGGGCGCTGCGGACCTTCACGCCGCTGATCTACGGCGCGACGCTGGTCGGGCTGATCCTGGTGATCACGCCGCTCGGCAGCACCGTGAACGGCGCCCACTCGTGGATCATGCTGGGCGGCGGTTTCGCCTTCCAGCCGTCGGAGTTCGCCAAGCTCGGCCTGGTGCTGATGCTCGCCATGCTGATGGCCCAGCCCGTCAGGGGCACCGACCGGCCGCGCGGTTTCGACGTCGTGGTCGCGCTGGTGGTGTCCATGTTCACCATGGGCCTGGTGATGCTCCAGCCCGACCTGGGCACCACGATGGTCATCGGGGTGATCACGGCCGGCACGATCGTCGTGGCGGGGGTCCGCAAGCGCTGGATCGCCGGGCTCACCCTCAGCGTGGTCGGCGCGGGGGTTGCCGTGTGGTTCCTCGACATCCTGGAGCCGTACCAGATCGCCCGGTTCACCGCGTTCCTCAACCCGGCCAGCGATCCGCGCGGTGTCGGCTACAACAGCACGCAGTCGCTGATCGCGATCGGGTCGGGGGAGGTGTTCGGCAAGGGGCTGTTCGGGGGTGGCCAGACCACCGGACGTTTCGTGCCCGAGCAGCACACCGACTTCATCTTCACGGTGGCGGGGGAGGAGTTCGGTTTCCTCGGCTCGGTCACCGTGGTGGCGCTGCTCGGGGTGATCCTGGTGCGGGGGGTGCGGATCGCGCGCGAGTGCGACGACCGGTTCGGCACGCTGGTGGCCGGTTCGATCGTGTGCTGGCTGGCCTTCCAGTCGTTCGTCAACATCGGGATGACCGTCGGGATCATGCCGATCACCGGCCTTCCCCTGCCGTTCGTCTCCTATGGCGGTACCGCCACCTTCGCCAATATGATCGCCTTCGGCCTGCTCCAGGCGATCCACATGCGCCGGCAGCCGTTCCAGTAACTGGCTCAGTGCCCGTTTCGCCGCTTTTCCAGTGCCTTTACAGCGCTGACATGAGAGCGGCCCGCATGTAGGAAACCTCCGATTCTCACTGGTATGGCGTTCGTCAAGCGAACATTCTGGGAACGAAGACGGAACTCGCGATGACGGAGGAACCGTGATCTCTGAGCTCGCCGAGCGGCAACGGGCACTGGAACTGTTACGGACCGCGTTCCCCGATTACCGGATCGTGTTCAGCAAGGGGCGCTGGGCCGCGGTGTCGGCGGGCAGCCCACCGGCGGTGTGGTTCGCCGAGACCCCGAGCAGCCTGTGCGGGCAGCTCTTCCAGGCGCAGCTCCGCAACGGCGGCACGGTCGGGCCCTTCCAGGGCGGCGATTCGTGACACGGGCGCCGAGGCGGCCCGGGGAGCGCCGATGACCCCGGTCTCACGCGGTGGCGACCGCGCCGCGCTGGCGTACGCGACGATCATCCGCAACCGTACGCTGGCCGGTGTCCCCGGCCCGCCGTCCGCCGCGGTCATCCAGCGGATGGTGGACGAGATCCACGTCCGCTATCCCCAGCAGACCAGGTTCAAGTGCCGCAGGCTCGCCCACGGGTGGACCGTGGAGGAGGCCATCGACCACTTCCACGCCATGTGCGACAGGGAGGGGATCAAGCGGCGCGGGCTCAGCGAGCGCTCCTGGCGGGAGTGGGAGGCGGGGGCGAGGCCCGACCGCGACTACACGGACCTGCTGTGCAGGCTCTTCCAGACCGGTCCTGTGCAGCTCGGCTTCGCCCAGGACTACACCCCCGAGGAGCTGCGCTCGGTGCCGCACGCCCCGCCGGTCCTCGATGTGATCACGGTGGCGGCCGACGAGGCCGGCGCGCACGCCGAGCGGGCCGAGGAGAGCGAGCTGGGCGCCGGGGCGCTGGAGCGGCTGCGCACCCAGGTGATCTGGGTCGGCAGGCGCTACGTGTCCGAGGCCCCGCTGCCGCTCTTCGTGGAGATGCGCGAGCTGCAGGAGCGCACCCGCAAGGCGCTGGATCGGCGCGTCCACCCCGGGCAGGCCAGGGAGCTGTACTTCCTCACCGGCGCGCTGTGCGGGCTGATGGCCAACGCCAGCATGGACATGGACCGCCGCGTCCCCGCCGACACCCTCGCCCGCGCCGCGTGGACGTACGGCAAGGTGGCCGGGCACGCGGGGCTGATGGGGTGGGCGCGCGGCATGCAGTCGTCGGTGGCGCTGTGGGACCGCCGCCACGGTGACGCGGCCCGCTACGCGGAGGAGGGGCTGACCCACGTCCGCGCGGGCTCGGGAGCCACCCGCCTGCACATGCTGAGGGCCCGCTCGTACGCGCTTCTCGGGCGTCGCGGGGAGGCCTCGGAGGCGCTGCGCGAGGCGGCCGACGCCCGTGCCGGGGGCGGGCATGACGAGCTGCACGACGAGATCGCCGGGGAGTTCGCGTTCCGCCCGGCGAAGGAGCGCTACTACGCGGCGGTCACCCAGCTGCAGCTCGGCGCCTCCGCCCCGGCGATCGAGTCGGCGCGCGAGTCGCTGTCCCTGTACGCCTCGGGGGACCCGGAGAACCGCTCCTACGGGTGCGAGGCCATGGCCAGCGCCCATCTGGCGATCGCCCACCTGATGGAGGGCGACACCGCGGGCGCCGAGGACGCCATGACGCCGATCCTCGCCCTCCCGCCCGAGCGGCGTATCGGCAGCCTGGGGGCCACCCTCGGCGCGAGCCGCGCGCTGCTGGCCTCGCGGCCGGGCGGGGAGCAGATGGCCGGGCGGATCGAGGGTTTCTGCGCCGTGGACCTGCCTCGGCGGGCCAGGCACGCCATCTCCGACGGGGGAAGTGGACGATGACCGTCGCCGCGGAGGGCCCACTCCTCTCTCGCGCCGCCGTGGCGCTCGCCGAGTCGCGCAGGCAGACCGGGCTCGACACCGGGGACGCGACGCTGATGCGCGACTTCGCCAACGCCGTTTACCACCTGGCGGGCGAGAAGGTCGTGGTACGGCTGGCGGAGGCGACCACGCCGGGCAGGTACGACCGGCTGGTGACCTCGATCAAGGTCACCCGATGGCTCGCCGAGCAGGGCTTCCCCGCCGTCAGGCCGCTGGAGATCAAGCAGCCGGTCGTCGCGGAGGGCTTCCTGGCGACGTTCTGGCACCACGAGGAGCACATCGGGCCGCCTCCCGACCCGGCGCCGCTGGGGCCGCTGCTGCGACGGCTGCACGACCTGCCGCCCGTGCCGTTCGACCTGCCGACCCACGACCCGTTCGGGGGGGTGCGCCGGGCGATCGGCGCGAGCGTCGCGCTGGCCCGCGACGATCGCGACTGGCTGCTCGGCCGCTGCGAGGCGCTGGCCGAGGCCTACTACGAGCGGGTGGAGTTCGCCCTGCCGTACGGGCTCGTCCACGCGGACGCCCACCGGGGCAACCTGATCCGCACGCGTGGCGGTTTCCTGCTGTGCGACTGGGACGGGGTGTGCGCGGGGCCCAGGGAGATCGATCTGATCCCGACACTCCAGGGGGGCAGGTTCGGTCTGACCGAACGCCAGCGGGCCGATTTCAGCGAGGCCTACGGCTACGACGCGACCACCTGGGAGGGCTATCCGGTGCTGCGCGACATGCGCGAACTGCGGACTCTCACGGCCGTGCTGCGCAACGCGCACCGCGATCGCACCGCCCGTGAGGAGCTCCGCCACCGGCTCGACTCGCTGCGAGCGGGCGACGACCGCCTGTGGCACCCCCTGTAGGCGGATATTCTTGGTGGCATGTCTGTCGAGTCGCTGTTTCCCCGCCTGGAAGCGCTCCTGCCCAGGGTGCAGAAGCCGATCCAGTACGTCGGAGGTGAGCTCAACTCGACCGTCAAGGACTGGGACGAGACCACGGTCCGCTGGGCGCTGATGTATCCGGACGCCTACGAGGTCGGCCTGCCCAACCAGGGCGTCCAGATCCTCTACGAGATCCTCAACGAGCTGCCGGAGACGCTGGCCGAGCGGACCTACGCGGTCTGGCCCGACCTGGAGGCGCTCATGCGCTCCGAGGGCGTGCCCCAGTTCACGGTCGACGCGCACCGGCCCGTACGGGCGTTCGACGTGCTCGGACTCTCCTTCTCGACCGAGCTCGGCTACACCAACATGCTGACCGCGCTGGATCTGGCGGGCATCCCGCTGGAGGCGGCCGACCGGGGCGAGGACGACCCGATCGTGCTGGCCGGCGGTCACGCGGCGTTCAACCCCGAGCCGATCGCCGACTTCCTCGACGCCGCCGTGCTGGGCGACGGGGAGCAGATCGCCATCGCGATCACCGAGGTCATCCGCGAGTGGAAGGCCGAGGACCGGCCCGGCGGGCGCGACGGGCTGCTGATGCGGCTGGCCGAGTCCGGCGGGGTCTACGTGCCGAAGTTCTACGACGTCGACTACCACGCCGACGGCCGGATCCAGCGCGTCGCGCCCAACAGGTCGGGCGTGCCGTGGCGGATCCACAAGCACACCGTGATGGACCTGGACGAGTGGCCGTACCCCAAGAAGCCGCTGGTCCCGCTCGCCGAGACCGTGCACGAGCGGTTCAGCGTGGAGATCTTCCGCGGGTGCACCCGGGGGTGCCGGTTCTGCCAGGCAGGCATGATCACCCGTCCGGTGCGCGAGCGCTCGATCACCACGATCGGCGACATGGTCGAGGCGGGGGTCAAGGCGTCCGGCTTCAACGAGGTCGGCCTGCTGTCGCTCTCCTCGGCCGACCACTCCGAGATCGGCGAGGTCGCCAAGGGGCTCGCCGACCGCTACGAGGGCACCAACACCTCCCTGTCGCTGCCCTCGACCCGGGTCGACGCCTTCAACATCGACCTGGCCAACGAGTTCTCCCGCAACGGGCGCCGCTCCGGCCTGACGTTCGCCCCCGAGGGCGGCTCCGAGCGGATGCGCAAGGTGATCAACAAGATGGTCACCGAGGAAGACCTGATCAGGACCGTCAGCACCGCGTACACCCAGGGCTGGCGGCAGGTGAAGCTCTACTTCATGTGCGGCCTGCCCACCGAGGAGGACGCCGACGTCCAGGGCATCGCCGACCTGGCCAAGAAGGTCATCAAGGCGGGCCGCGAGGCCACCGGGTCGCGCGACGTGCGCTGCACGGTCTCCATCGGCGGTTTCGTGCCCAAACCGCACACCCCGTTCCAGTGGGCCGGTCAGGCCGACCACGAGACGGTCGACCGCAGGCTCAAGGCCCTGAAGGAGGCCCTGCGCGGCGACCGTGACTACGGCCGCGCCATCGGCCTGCGCTACCACGACGGCAAGCCCTCGATCGTGGAGGGCCTGCTCTCCCGGGGGGACCGCAGGGTCGGCGAGGTCATCCGCGCGGTGTGGGCGGAGGGCGGCCGGTTCGACGGCTGGAGCGAGCACTTCTCCTACCAGCGCTGGATGGACGCCGCCGCCGAGGTCGGCCTCGACGTCGACTGGTACACCACGCGCGAGCGCGAGGAGAACGAGGTCCTGCCCTGGGACCACCTCGACGCCGGTCTCGACCGCGAGTGGCTCTGGCAGGACTGGCAGGACGCGGTCAACGACGTCGAGGTCGAGGACTGCAGGTGGACCCCGTGTTACGACTGCGGCGTCTGCCCCACCATGGGGACCGAGATCCAGATCGGGCCCACCGGGAAGAAGCTGCTGCCACTGACGGTTGTCTGAGGTGGGCGGTGCGTGAGCACCGCTCTCCGGAAACGACGACCACGACTTGGGAAGGACGACACCACCCTGAAACCCGCTCCCGACGGGCCGCCGCCCGCGCCCGTGGTGCAGCGCCTGCGCGCGCGCTACGCCAAGCGCGGCCGCCTGCGCTTCACCAGTCACCGCGACATCACCCGGGCCCTCGAACGGGCGGTCCGGAGAGCCGACGTCCCGGTGGCGTTCAGCGCGGGCTTCTCGCCCCACCCGAAGATCTCCTACGTGGGAGCGGCCGCCCCCACCGGGGTCGCCAGCGAGGCCGAGTACTTCGAGATCAGCGTGACGCGCGAGTGTGACCCGGAGCGGCTGCGAGCCGCCCTGGACGCCTCGCTGCCGCCCGGTCTCGACGTGCTCGACGTCGTCGAGGCGGGCTCCGCGAGCCTGGCCGACCGGATGGAGTGCTCGGCGTGGGAGCTGCGGCTGCCGGGAGCCGATCTCGCCCTCGCCGAGGTCGCGGTGGAGAAATTCCTCGCCGCGGACCACATCGAGGTCGAACGCCTTACGAAGAAGGGGATGCGACGCTTCGACGCACGTGAAGCGGTGCTGAGCCTCGGGGTATTTGAGGGAACCGAGACAACAGCAGGTCAGGCGTCCAGTCAGCCATGTGTCATACTTCGCATGGTTGTACGGCACGAAACTCCTGCCGTTCGACCCGACGACGTTCTCACTGGACTGCGTCTTGTGGCTGACTTCGCGCCGCCGGTGCCCCCCGAGGTAACCAGGCTGGCGCAGGGCCCGCTGGACGTTCACACCGGTGAGCCCGCCGATCCGTTCGGCCTGGACCGCGACATCACGCGCGGCGGCGAAGCGGAACCGGTGGGCAGGCACGTCGGCGGCGACATATAGGACTTGGCGCCGGGCCCCAGGCCTGGCGGACAGTGAGAGACGAGAGCTCCCGCGCGGCGCGGAGACGCGCCCGGGAGCTGAACGGGAGAGCGCCCGCATGCTCGACAACGAGCCCAACGCCGGGGTCAACAGCCCTGGCGGGGATACGACAACAGAAGACACCCGGCCACCGGTGACGCGCCGCAGGGCCGCGAGCCGGCCCGCGGGACCTCCGCCGGAGCCGCCGGAGCCGGCCCCAGTGGTCACGGCCTCGCCCGCGCCGGTCGCGGCGCCCGTGGCCTCCCCGGCTTTCGAGGCTTCCACGGTGGAGCCCGCGGCCGGAGCGCCGGAGGCCGAGGCGGAGCCCGTGGCGGCCCCCAAGCGCACCCGTGCGCGCAAGACGGCCGTGGCCGACGGTACGACCACCACCACGCGGCGTAGCCGTGCGAAGAAGCCGGTCGCCGAGCCGGCCGAGGCCGAGATCGCGGCGCCCGCGGAGGCCGCGACGCCTGTGGCGCCCGTGGTTCCCCCGGCGGTGCCCGCCGTGCCGGACCCCTTCGCCATCCCCCAGCCCTTCGCCGGGACCGGAGCCGAGGCCGGGTCCGGGCTCGCGGAGCCCGCGCCCCAGGAGGCGCCCGCCGCTCCGGCCAAGCGCACCCGTACGCGCAAGAAGGCCGCCCCGCGTGAGGCGCCGCCGGTCGAGGCCGAGCCGAGTGTCCCCGAGGTGTCCTCCGTCGAGGCCGTCGAGGCCGTCGAGGCCGTCGAGGCGGAGGAGGTCGAGGCGGAGCTGCTGCCCGCCGAGGAGCCGCTCGACGACGAGCCCGCGGGCGAGGACATCGTCGAGGAGCGGCCCGTCCTGTTCGCCGACCCCTTCGGGCTGGCCGGTCAGGAACGTTCCGAGGTGCCCTCGGTGACCTTCCAGGCGCCCGCCGCGGTGTTTCAGCCGCTGTTCCAGGCCCCCGACCCGCAGCGGGCCGCTCAGCCCGCCGCCCGTCCCGCGCCGGCGCAGCCCGCCGTTCAAGAGCCCGAGCCCGCCGAGCCGAAGGCCGACCGGGTCGACAGGACCGACAAGATCGACAGGGCCGAGAAGGCCGAGCTCGCCGAGGAGATCGAGGACGACGACTCCGACGGCGACGACGACGCCAGCGGTCGCCGGCGCCGGCGCCGCAGGGGCGGCCGGGGCCGTGGCAAGGCGCGTGACCTCGACGAGTCCGAGGAGACCGAGGCCGAGCAGGACGACGAGGAGCGGCCGGAGGCCGAGCAGGACGACGACTCCGAGAGCGGCAGCTCGCGCCGGCGCCGTCGCAGGCGGCGCAGGGGCACCGACGAGCCCGGCGACGTCCCGGACGACCCGCCGAACACGGTGGTGCGCATCCGCGCGCCCCGCGCCGGGCGCAGCACCTCGGTGGACGAGGTGCAGAGCGTGCGCGGCTCGACCCGCCTGGAGGCCAAGAAGCAGCGCCGCCGCGAGGGCCGCGAGCTCGGCCGCAGGCGTCCGCCGATCATCACCGAGTCGGAGTTCCTGGCCCGCAGGGAGTCCGTCGAGCGCATGATGGTGGTCCGCCGCACCGGCGGGCGCACCCAGATCGCGGTGCTGGAGGACGGCGTCCTCGTCGAGCACTACGTCAACCGCGAGGCGAGCCAGTCGTACGTGGGCAACGTCTACCTCGGCAAGGTGCAGAACGTGCTGCCGAGCATGGAGGCGGCGTTCGTCGACATCGGCAAGGGGCGCAACGCGGTCCTGTACGCCGGTGAGGTCAACTTCGACACCGCCGGGCTGGAAGGACAGCCCAAGCGGATCGAGGTGGCGCTGAAGTCGGGCCAGTCGGTGCTGGTGCAGGTCACCAAGGACCCGATGGGCCACAAGGGCGCCCGCCTGACGAGCCAGATCAGCCTGCCCGGCCGCTACCTGGTCTACGTGCCCGACGGCTCGATGACCGGCATCAGCCGTAAGCTCCCCGACAAGGAGCGCACCCGTCTCAAGAGCATCCTGAAGAAGGTCATGCCGGAGAACGCGGGGGTCATCGTCCGTACGGCCGCCGAGGGCGCCTCCGAGGACGAGCTGGCCCGCGACGTGGCCCGGCTGTCGGCGCAGTGGGAGAACATCCAGCGCAAGGCCAAGTCGGCGAGCGCGCCCGAGCTGCTCTCCTCCGAGCCCGACCTGACCGTCCGGGTGGTCCGCGACGTGTTCAACGAGGACTTCGCCTCGCTGGTCGTCGCGGGCGACGTGTGGGAGACGGTCGACGAGTACGTCCGCTACGTCGCCCCGCACCTGGCCGACCGCCTCAGCAGGTGGGAGGAGGGTGGCGACGTCTTCGCGGCGTACCGGATCGACGAGCAGATCGCCAAGGCGATGGAGCGCAAGGTCTGGCTGCCCAGCGGCGGCTCGCTGGTGATCGACAGGACCGAGGCCATGACCGTGGTCGACGTCAACACCGGCAAGTTCACCGGCCAGGGCGGCAACCTGGAGGAGACCGTCACCCGCAACAACCTGGAGGCGGCCGAGGAGATCGTCCGCCAGCTCAGGTTGCGCGACATCGGCGGCATCATCGTGATCGACTTCATCGACATGGTGCTGGAGAACAACCGCGACCTGGTGCTGCGGCGGCTGCTGGAGTGCCTGGCCCGCGACCGTACCAAGCACCAGGTGGCCGAGGTGACCTCGCTGGGCCTGGTGCAGATGACGCGCAAGCGGGTCGGTCAGGGCCTCCTGGAGGCCTTCTCGACCACCTGCGAGTGCTGCAACGGCCGTGGCCTGCACGTCTCGTCCGAGCCGGTCGAGGGCAAGCCCGAGCCGCGCGGCACCCAGGGCAAGATGGCCGTGGAGAAGGCCGTCGCGGAGAAGCTCGGCAAGGACGGTAACCACGCGGTGGCGGCCGGTGACCAGTCCGGCCGTGATACGGTGACCGATGCGCTTGACGGCGTCCAGCACGAGGACGGTCAGGCAGCGCAGGCTTCTGGCCGGGGGCGGAGACGCTCCCGCAAGGCCAGGCCGGCCGACTAGACCCCCGTCCCCGCACAGGGACGGGGCCGAAGGCCGGCACCCCCGACGTTCCGCCCGGTTCGACCAGGACACCGTCAATCCGGTACCCTGGTGAACCGGTGCGCTCATGGCGCGCCCTGTTCGCGCGCCTACCCGGTACGTCATCAATGACCACAGCCGGATGCGGGGCGCAGCATCCAGCGAGCAAGCAGTCAGAAGAAGGGTTCCGCGGTGTACGCGATCGTTCGTTGCGGCGGCAGGCAGCAGAAGGTCTCCGTCGGTGACGTCCTTGAAGTGGACAAGGTCGCCGGCGAGGTCGGTTCCACGGTTTCGCTGCCGACGGTCCTCGTCGTCAACGACGGCGACGTGACCACCGAGGCGGGCAAGTTCACGGTTGCCGCCGAGATTCTCGGTGAGACCAAGGGTCCGAAGATCCGGATTCTGAAGTACAAGAACAAGTCGGGGTACAAGAAGCGCCAGGGTCACCGCCAGCGGTACACCCAGGTGAAGATCACCGGCATCGACCAGGCCTGAGTTTCGGGAGTTTTGCGAGATGGCACACAAGAAGGGCGCGTCGTCCACTCGGAACGGCCGCGACTCCAACGCCCAGCGGCTCGGTGTGAAGCGCTTCGGCGGTCAGCTGGTCAACGCCGGCGAGATCATCGTCCGTCAGCGCGGCACCCACTTCCACCCCGGCGACAACGTCGGCCGTGGCAGTGACGACACGCTGTTCGCGCTGGCCGCGGGCCACGTTCTGTTCGGTGTCAAGCGTGGGCGCCGCGCGGTGAGCATCGTCCCGGTCGCGGAGTAGATTCGCGCCGACAGACGTTGACGGCAGGGGTGGATCGCATACAGCGGTCCACCCCTGTTCGCGTTTTAAACAGAGGTTCCCGCAGAGGTTCCCGTAGATAGAGGTAGGAAAGTAGACATGCCGGACTTTGTGGACCAGGTGGTCCTGCACATCAAGGCCGGTGACGGGGGAAACGGCTGTGCCTCTGTCCATCGGGAGAAGTTCAAGCCGCTGGGGGGCCCGGACGGGGGCAACGGCGGCCGGGGCGGTGACGTGATCCTGGAGGTCGACGCCAACACGGCGACCCTCCTGGAGTACCACCGCCGCCCGCACCGCAAGGCCGACAACGGCAAGCAGGGGCAGGGCGCCAACCGCGACGGCGCCAACGGCGGCGACATCGTCATCCCGGTGCCCGACGGCACCGTGGTCAAGAACGCCGACACCGGCGAGGTCCTGATCGACCTGATCGGCGCGGGCACCCGCTACGTGATCGCCGAGGGCGGGCACGGCGGGCTCGGCAACGCCGCCCTGGCCTCCGCCAAGCGCAAGGCCCCCGGCTTCGCGCTGCTCGGCGAGCCCGGCGACGAGATCGACGTCATGCTGGAGATGAAGAGCGTCGCCGACGTGGCGCTCGTCGGCTTCCCCAGCGCGGGCAAGTCCTCCCTGATCGCCGCGCTCTCCGCGGCCCGCCCGAAGATCGCCGACTACCCGTTCACCACCCTGGTCCCCAACCTCGGGGTGGTCACCGCGGGCGAGACCGTCTTCACCGTCGCCGACGTGCCCGGCCTGATCCCGGGCGCCTCGCAGGGCAAGGGCCTGGGGCACGAGTTCCTGCGCCACGTCGAGCGCTGCAACACGCTCGTGCACGTGATCGACTGCGCCACGATGGAGCCGGGCCGCGACCCGATCAGCGACTACGAGGCCATCGAGGCCGAGCTGGCCGCGTACGGCAAGCTGGAGGACCGGCCGCGCCTGGCGGTGCTCAACAAGTCCGACGTGCCCGACGCCCGGGATCTGTCCGACATCGTGGGGCCGATGCTCCAGGAGCGGGGCCTGCGGGTCTTCACGATCTCCGCGGCTACCCACGACGGGCTCAAGGAGCTCACCTACGCCATGGGGGAGATGGTCGCCGCCGCCAGGGCCGCCGCTCCCGTCCTGGAGCCGACCCGCCTGGTCATCAGGCCCAAGCAGCACGGTGACACGGGGTTCGCGGTCCGCAGGGTCGACGAGCGCACCTTCCAGGTCACCGGGGTCAAGCCGGAGCGGTGGATCCGCCAGACCGACTTCACCAACGACGAGGCCGTGGGCTATCTGGCCGACCGGCTGGAGCGGCTCGGTGTCGAGGAGGAGCTCACCAAGGCCGGGGCGAAGGCCGGGGCCGAGGTGGTCATCGGGTCCATGGAGAACGGTTACATCTTCGACTGGCAGCCGACGCTCAACGCGGAGGCCGTGCGCCAGGGACCGCGCGGTTCCGACAACAGGCTCTAGCGCGACACCGTCGCGGGCGGTTCGAATAACCTGGTCTTCCAAGTGATCATCTTTGAGAGGTGCGTGTCGTGGACTCTGCGCGCGAACGGATCCGTACGGCTTCACGCCTCGTCGTGAAGGTGGGTTCGTCCTCGCTCACCACCCCGCAGGGAATGATCGACGTCGACCGGGTGGACGCCCTGGTCGACGTGCTCGGCGCCCGGCGGAAGGCGGGGACCCAGATCGTGCTGGTCTCCTCGGGGGCGATCGCGGCGGGTCTCGGCCCGCTGGGGCTGCCCGCCAGGCCGCGCGACCTCGCCACCCAGCAGGCCGCCGCCTCGGTCGGCCAGGGCGTGCTGGTGGCCCGCTACACCTCCTCCTTCGCCCGGTACGGCCTGCGGGTCGGCCAGGTGCTGCTCACCGCCGACGACATGATGCGCCGTTCGCACCACGTCAACGCCGAGCGCACGCTGGCCAGGCTGCTGGAGCTGGGCATCGTCCCGGTGGTCAACGAGAACGACACCGTGGCCACCGACGAGATCCGCTTCGGCGACAACGACCGGCTCGCCGCGCTGGTCGCCCATCTGACCCGGGCCGACGCGCTGGTGCTGCTGTCGGACGTGGACGCCCTCTACGACGGCGATCCCCGCCGCCCCGGCGCCCGCAGGCTCGCCGACGTACGCGGGCCCGAGGACCTCGTCGGGGTCGAGCTCGGCAAGGGCGGCGCGGTCGGCACCGGGGGCATGGTCACCAAGGTCCAGGCCGCCAAGATCGCCACGGGGGCGGGGGTGCCGGTGGTGCTGACCGCCGCCGCGCACGCCGCGCAGGCCCTCGCGGGGGTCGACGTCGGCACCTACTTCCACCCCGGCGGGCGCCACCCGGGCACCCGCCTGCTCTGGCTCGCCCACGCCACCACCGGCCGCGGCCGCCTCCACCTGGACCCCGGCGCCGTCGAGGCGGTGGTGAGCCGCCGCAAGTCGCTGCTCCCGGCCGGGGTCACCTCGGTCGAGGGCGAGTTCGCGGCGGGCGACCCGGTGGACCTGTGCGGGCCGCTCGGCCGGGTCGTCGCACGCGGCCTGGTCAACTTCGACGCGGGGGAGATCCCCGGGCTGCTCGGCCGCTCCACCCGGGAGCTGGCGGCCAGCCTGGGGCCGGAGTACGAGCGAGAGCTGATCCACCGCGACGACATCGTCATACTGGAATCCCACAACTAGTTCTTTTGGAGCGCGAGATGTCCGAGGACTTCCTGAAGGTTGCCCTGGCGGCGAAAGAGGCCGCCGCCGAGCTGGCCCCGCTGCCGAGGGCGCCGAAGGACGCCGCGCTCCGCGTGATGGCCGACGCGCTCGTGGCCGCGTCCGCCGAGATCGTCGCGGCCAACGCGCTCGACGTGGAGCGGGCCAGGGAGAGCGGGATCTCCGAGTACATGGTCGACCGCCTCCGTCTCGACGAGGCCAGGATCGAGGCGATCGCCGAGGCGGTCCGCCAGGTCGCCGACCTTCCCGACCCGGTCGGCGAGGTGATCCGGGGCAACACGCTGCCCAACGGGCTGGAGCTGCGCCAGCTGCGGGTCCCGCTCGGCGTGATCGGCATCATCTACGAGGGCCGCCCCAACGTGACCGTGGACGCCGCGGCGCTCTGCCTCAAGAGCGGCAACGCCACCCTGCTGCGCGGCTCGTCCAGCGCGTACGAGTCCAACACCGTCCTCGTCAGGATCATGCAGGAGGCGCTGGCGGGCACGCGGGTGCCCGCCGGGGCCGTCCAGCTGGTTCCCGGGCAGAGCCGCGACTCGGTGAAGGAGCTCATGCGGGCCCGCGGCCTGGTCGACGTGCTGATCCCGCGCGGCGGCGCCTCGCTGATCAACTCGGTGGTGGAGGAGTCCACCGTCCCGGTGATCGAGACCGGCGTGGGCAACTGCCACGTCTACGTCGACGCCGACGCCGACCAGGACCTCGCGATCCAGATCCTGATCAACTCCAAGGTCCAGCGGCCCTCGGTGTGCAACTCCGCAGAGACGCTCCTGGTGCACGCGGCCGTCGCCGACGCCTTCGTGCCGCGCGCGCTGGCGGCGCTGGCGGCGGAGGGCGTCACGGTGCACGGTGACGCGCGCGTCGCGGCGTACGGCGACGTGGTGCCCGCCGAGGAGGAGGACTTCCGGGTGGAGTACCTCTCGCTGGACATCGCCGCCGCCGTGGTCGACTCGCTGGAGGACGCGGTGGCGCACATCAGGAAGTACGGCTCGGCCCACACCGACGCGATCGTCACGCGCTCGGTGAGCGCCTCCCGCAGGTTCGTCGCGCTGGTCGACTCCGCGGCCGTGGCGGTCAACGCCTCGACCAGGTTCACCGACGGCGGCGAGTTCGGCTTCGGCGCGGAGATCGGCATCTCCACCCAGAAGCTGCACGCCCGCGGTCCGATGGGCCTGCCGGAGCTGACCTCGACCAAGTGGGTCTACACCGGTGAGGGCCACCTGCGCACGGCCGAGGGCACCGTCCTCGCCTAGCCCGAGGCCGCCGCCCGCTAGTTCCCGGTGGGGCGTCCCGGACTCCCGGATCTTTCGGGAGTCCGGCGTGCCGCCGGGAAAACGTCACACTCGCCCGCTATGGTGTGGTCTCCTATGGCTGGAGAGCAGGGAAGCGAGCGGGAGTGAGCGACCCGATAGGCGCAGCGGTCCCTGACCCATGTGGCCGACGCAGGAGGTCACGTGGGTCGTCTCGGGCGGGTCGGTCCCTACACGTTGCTGGAACGTCTCGGCCGTGGGGGAATGGGCGAGGTCTACCTCGCCTCCAGCCGCCGGGGTGACAACGTCGCGCTCAAGGTGCTCCACGACGTCCACGACGCCTCCTCCGAGGCCCGGGTGCGCCTGGAGCGGGAGGTCCGCGCCCTCCGCAGGGTGGAGAGCCCCTACGTCGCCCGCGTCGTCGACGCCGATCTCGACGGTGACCGGCCCTACCTGGTCATGGAGCACATCGAGGGAGACACCCTCCTGGAGCGGGTGCGCCGCACCGGTCCCCTGGAGGGCGCCGGCCTGCTCAGCGTCGCGCAGGGGCTCGCCGTCGCCCTGTCGATCATCCACGCGGCCGGGGTCGTGCACCGCGACCTCAAACCGGCCAACGTGGTGGTCGGCGGGGACGACGAGCCCGTCCTCATCGACTTCGGCATCGCCCACGTCCTGGACGCCACCCGGCTCACCCTGACCGGCACCTTCCTGGGCACCCCCGGCTACGCCGCCCCAGAGCTGTTCGCCGACGAGCACGTGGGCGAGCCCGCCGACGTGCACGCCTGGGCGGCCACCGTGGCCTTCGCCGCGACCGGCCGCCCCACCTTCGGCGGCGGCACCGTCGAGGCGCAGATGTACGCGATCCTCAACGGCCAGGCCGACCTTGAGGGGGTCCCGGCCGCCCTGCTGCCCCTGATCCGCGCCGCCCTCCACCGCGAGCCGGCCAAGCGCCCCACCGCGGCGCTCCTCACCGGCCGCCTGGGCCGGCTGGCCCGGGTGATCCCGGCCGAGGCGGGCGCGGTCAGGAAGCCGTCCGCTTCGGCGGGCTCGGCGGGCTCGGCGGGTTCCGCCGGTTCGGCCGGGAAGCAGAAGGGCCGCTCCAAGGCCGCCGCCAAGGGTGAGGATCCCGCCAGGGGCGGCAGGGCGGCCAGGGCGGAGTCCGGCGGCAGAGGAAGGCCGCCTGCCCCGGTGGACGGCGCGGTGCGGGCGCCCCGGCTCCCGGCCGGCGCGGACGGCACGCCGCGCGGCGGGCGGGCGGTGCCCGCCGGTGAGGCGGCCCGCGCGGCGCGGGCGCTCCCGGCGGGTGAGACGTCGCGCGGCGGGCGCTCGGCCTCCGCGGTCGGCGAGGCGTCCCGCGGCGGGCGCCCGGCCGCTGGAACAGGTGAGACACCTCGCGGTGGGCGCCCGGCCACCGTGACGGGCGAGACACCTCGTGGCGGGCGTCCGGTCTCCGCGACGGGGGAGACGCCTCGCGGACGTACGGCCGCCGCGGCCGGTGAGGCGTCCAGGACCGGCCGGGCCCCCGCGGCGGGTGAGACGTCGCGCGGGGGGCGACCGGCCGCCGCGGCCAGGGTCCGGCGCCAGGACGGCAAGGGGAGGGGCGGCGCGGCCGGGGAGCCCCGGGAAGGGGGCAGGGCGGGACCGCTGCCCGCGGGCAACGCGGCGCTGCTCCTGCTGGCCGTCCTGGCCGTCCCGTGCGTCGTGGCCACGGCCATCTGGCCGGCGGCCACCTTCGCCGTCACCGGGCTGTTCGCCACGCTCGCCCGTGCGCTGTGGGCCGGTCACTGGCTGGTCAGGAAGCGCAAGTCGGCCAGGACCCGGGTGATCCTGCGGGTGCTGGGCTTCCCGCTGACCTTCGTCGTCTCGCTGCTGACCGCCCTCGTGTGGCCGGGGCTGCCGGCGGCGGCCCTCGCCGGGTGCGCGCTCTGGCTCACCCTGGGCGGCTCGCTGCCGCCCGACTGGTGGACGCATCCCGCCCCGGTCGCCGTCGCCGGCGTCGTGTTCGGCGTCGTCTGCGGAGGCATCCTCGGCCGGGAGATCGAGCGGATCGGCACCGAGCTCGTCGAGCTCCGCAAGGAGGGCCTGCGCGCGCTGGCCGTGCTGGGCGGATTCGTCGCCCTCTGCTCCGCGGCCGTACGCGCGATCGCCCTCCTCGTGTAGACGCCCCCGGGAATCCTCCCGGGGGCGTCTACACGCGGAGGCTAGGCGACCTTGGCGGGTGTGGCGGTCCAGGTGTTGCAGGAGGCCGGGTCGCCGGTGGTGTAGCCGAGCTTCGTCCAGGCGGCGCGGCTGGTGCCCTTTCCGTAGACCCGGGGCTGACCCTTGGCGTCCCCGCTCTTCCTCAGGACGCGCAGCAGCTCGTTCCAGTCCCCGGTCTTCCGTCCGAGGGAGGACCAGACGCTCCGGATGAACACACCGCTCAGGCAGTCGTCCTGCAGGTTGGTGCGGCGGGTCTGCTCGTTCAGCTCGTTGTTGTTGGCGTACGGGGCGTCCTGGTAGGCCTTCTCGATGCCGGTGAGCCTCCCCAGATGCGTGGCGTACAGCACGCCCGTCGCGTGGAGCAGCGAGAGATCCTCGACATCGGAGAGCCAGTCCCGGCCGATCTGCATCATCATCGTCCGCGACCGGCTGCAGTAGTAGAGCTGTGAATCCTCCTTGCGATCCACTTTCTCACCGCAGTAGCGTGCGGGCGCCTTGTTGAGGACCTGGAGCCTGGGCTTGCCGAACGGCAGCTCCGCGGCCCTGAAGTGCGCTCCCCACGAGGCGTCCAGGCATTTGGCGACGCCCGCGATGTATCGCCTGACCAGCGTCCGGTTGTTGTTCCTGATCGGCGGTTCGGCGCACTTGGTCGCGGCGAGCTCGCCGGAGCTGTAGAGGGCGTTCTCCGTCAGGGCCGGGTCCTCGATCGGATAGGCGTTCGCCGTGCCCGTGAGAAACAGCCCGGCCGCCCCGGTCATAGCGATGATCATTCGAATTCTCATGGGGCACGATAATAGGGCAATATCAGCTTATATCCGACCTATATAAAAAAGGGCCCGGTGGCGGTTGCCGGGCCCTATTGGTAGAACTCTTCGTTAATTTCCATCGCGGCGGGAGAAGCGGTTGAAGATGCGCTCCCCGGCGTTGACGGCGCCTTCGGCCACGTCGCGCAGGACGCCGATGAACGGGTCCTGGGACTGCGACCAGGAGTCGCGGTAGGAGCGGGCGGCGGCCTTGATCTCCTCGGAGACCTTCGCGTTGGCGTCGTCGGCGCGGCGGGGGTAGTCGCCGGCGAGGATCGTGTCGTACTCGCCGCTGCGGCGCCACTTGTCGAGCTCGGCGACGCGGGAGACGGCGAACGGGTGGGTGGTGCCCAGCAGGTTGAGGACCTTGAGCAGGCCGTCGCGGACGTCGCCCGCCGTGTCGTACTCCCGTGCCTGGTCGAGGAAGGCCTCGATGTTCATCTCGTGCAGGCGCGAGCCGCCGGCGAGCTTCATCAGGGCGCGCAGGGCCGCGTCGGAGTCCTGGCCGCAGAGCAGGCCGCCACGGTCGGCGGAGAGCTCGGACTTGCGGTGCCACTCCTCCAGGCCGGCCACGATCGCGCGCAGGCCGATGTAGCCGAGCGGGATCCAGGCCACGCGGGTGGCCAGCCGGGTCAGGATGTCGAGCATGGTGCGGTAAACCGCGTGGCCCGACAGGATGTGGGCGGTCTCGTGGCCGATGACGAAGCGCTGCTCCTCCTCGTCCATTAGGTCGAGGAGGCCGGTGGTGACGACGATGAACGGGTCGTCGAAGCCGATCGCCTTCGCCTGCACCAGCGGGCTCTGCTGCACGTAGACCTCGGGAATGCGGTGGAGGTCGAGCGTGTAGGCCGCGTCGCGGCCCATGTCGTGCAGGGCTCTGAACTGGGTGTCGCTGGTCCGTACGGCCGAGGCGAGGTAGATCAGGCGCAGGCGGCGCTCGCTGACCAGGCCGGACATCTGCTTGAGCACCGTGTCGAACCCGCTGAGCGACCGGAGGGCGACCAGCGCGGACCGATCGGCGGGATGTTCGTAGGCGCGCGAGCTGATGCCGGGAAGCTGCACGCGATTGCGATCCGGGGTGGTGGTCATGTCCGGCATGCTACGTCGGGTATGCCTGCCCCGCGCGGGGGGTGGTTAAAAGCTGTGTACGGCTTGCACGTATGGTCCGTTTCATGATGAACGCGCCTACCGGCCGGGGAAAGCGACGTCTGGGCGTCATGGGCGGGACCTTCGATCCCATCCATCACGGTCACCTGGTCGCGGCCAGCGAGGTCGCCCACCACTTCGATCTCGACGAGGTGGTCTTCGTGCCGACGGGGAAGCCGTGGCAGAAGGCCGACAAGATCGTCTCCGCCGCCGAGGACCGCTATCTCATGACGGTCATCGCGACCGCCTCCAACCCCCGGTTCTCGGTGAGCCGCGTCGACATCGACCGTCCGGGGCCGACCTTCACCATCGACACACTCAGGGAGATCTCCGCCGCCTGGGGGCCCGACGTGGATCTCTACTTCATCACCGGAGCCGACGCCCTCGCCCAGATCCTGAGCTGGCGCGACGTGGACGAGCTGTTCACCATCGCGCATTTCGTGGGCGCCACCAGGCCCGGCCACGTCCTGCGCGACCCCGGCCTGCCGGAGGGCAAGGTGAGCCTGGTGGAGATCCCGGCGCTGGCCATCTCGTCGTCGGAGTGCCGCCAGCGGGTGGCCTCGGGGGAGCCGATCTGGTATCTCGTCCCCGACGGCATCGTCCAGTACATCAACAAGCGCGGCCTTTACGGTCACGCTCGGTCATGAGCGGGTAAAACGCCCTACCTCGTTCGCCGCCCGCAGAGGTTACCGGGGGTCACGCCGCCTGCCGCGCCGGTCCTTCGCGGGATGCCGGTGACGGGGCCGTCCCGGACCGGGAATTCGTCGACGGGCCTCGCCGGCGCGTGGTGATGACCATTGGCCGTATGAATACCGTATGAACACCGATCACGCCGGCCCCGCTGATCTCGCCGCTCTTCGTGCCGCCTTCGGCGGCGGCGCGTGTCGGCCGCCGCTGGGCCGGGACGCCGTGCGCGCCTTCGAGGTGGAGCACGGGATCGTCCTGCCGGAGCCGTACCGGACGTTCGTCGCCGAGATCTGTGACGGGTCCTCCTCGGGGCCGCCGGGTTACGGGCTCGTGCCGCCGGCCGATCTGCCCGATGACTGGGGGGACGACCGGCCGGGGCGGGTCCTGGCCCGGCCCTTTCCGCTGACGAGCATGTGGATGTGGGAAGAGGATCCTCGCCCTCGGGAGGAGATCGATCCCGTTCTCGAACGGGTCTTCGACCACGGCTCGATCGTCCTGGGCACCGACGGGTGCGGCATGTACTGGCACCTCGTCGTCAGCGGGCCGCACCGGGGGCATGTCTGGCAGATCAGCGGGGAGGGCGCCGTCCCCTTCGGCGCCGGGTTCGGTTTCACCACGGGGGAGCCCGGGTTCGCCGGATGGGCCGGGCACTGGGCCGCGGGCAGGCCCTGGTTCGATGCCGCCTGAGGGGAGGGGCTGGAGCGATAGATGGTGAAAAATCCTGTTAATCGCGATGATCTGCTGGAATGCCGCAGGCTAGAACGTGTTCCGATGAAATTCGCTATGATTTGGGAAGTTTGCGTGGGACGAGTATCCGCAGCTCACCCGGCTTGATCGTCGAACGGCCCGGCCGGTGCCCGTCCCACCGGAGATCCACAAGCGCGGTCCCGGCCGCGAAGACGCCCCTGATCAGGCCGCCAATTCGTTTGCGGCGCGGAATCGGGTGGCACACGATAGGCGTTGTTCAGAAGGCGGCTCTTCAACGAGCGCCGAATCGGGCACCCTGATAGGTGACAGCGCCGACTAGCAGGAGGACTGACCCACACCGTGACAGCAACCGACAGATCCGTCCAGCTCGTCAGGCTCGCCGCCGAGGCGGCGGCCGACAAACTGGCCGATGACATCCTTGCCTACGACGTGAGCGACCAGCTCGTCATCACCGACGCGTTCGTGCTCTGCTCCGCCACCAACGACCGCCAGGTCCGCGCCATCGTCGACGAGATCGAGGACCGGCTGCGGATCGAGGCCGACGCCAAGCCCGTCCGCCGCGAGGGCGAGCGCGAGGGCCGCTGGGTCCTGCTGGACTACATCGACATCGTCGTGCACGTCCAGCACGAGGAGGACCGCACCTTCTACGCGCTGGAGCGCCTGTGGAAGGACTGCCCCTCCATCTCGCTGCCCGACAGCGTGACCCAGGTCGCCGCCCAGCGCGCCCGCGGGGCGGTAGCTGAGTGAGTCGTCGCGTCGTCTGCCTCAGGCATGGCCAGACGCTGTGGAACGTCGAGCACCGCTTCCAGGGTCACAGCGACATCCCCCTCGACGAGACCGGGATCGCGCAGGCCGCCCGCGCGGCCTCGCTGCTCGCCGCGCTCCGCCCCACCATGATCGTTTCCTCCGATCTCCAGCGGGCCTTCGACACCGCCTCGGCGCTGGGCCGCGTCACCGGCCTGGACGTCACCGTCGACAAGGACCTGCGCGAGCGCGGCGGGGGCCGGTGGGAGGGGCTCACCCGGGAGGAGATCTCCGAGAGGTGGCCCCGTGAGTTCACCGCCTGGGAGGCCCCGGGCGGTGAGGCGGTCGGCGACGTCGCCGACCGGGTCTCCTCGGCCGTGCGCCGCTGGGCGGGGGAGATGGACTCCGACGGCCTGCTGGTCGTCGCCTCGCACGGGGCGGCGATCCGGCTCGGCATCGCCAAGCTAATGAACCTGCCGCAGGAGCTCTGGCCCGCCCTGGGCGGGCTCGGAAACTGCTCGTGGTCGGTGCTGGAGGAGGCGCGCAAGGGCTGGCGCCTGCTGGAGCACAACGCCGGGACCCTCCCCGAGCCGGTCAGCAGCGACGACAGCCCCGAGGCCACCGACGACGGCCCCGAGGCCGCCCGGGAGTGACCTTCGGGCGACGCGGCTTGCGCCCCGGTGGCGGGCGCGGGCCGGGCGGTCGTCGATTAGGTGAACACGCGGGTGTCCTTATATGCTTCCCGAGCGCCGCGACGAGAGCACTCGAAGCGGTGACCAGGGGCTATGGCGCAGCTGGTAGCGCGCCTCCATGGCATGGAGGAGGTCTGGGGTTCGAATCCCCATAGCTCCACACCCGACCCGCCCCTGACCCGCGCTACGGCGCCAGTCAGGGGCGGTTCTCTTTTGCCCGGACCCCCGGTTCTCCTTTGCCCGGCCCCTCGGGGTCTCGTTGCCCGGCCCCCGGGTTCTCTTTTGCCCGGCCCCCGGGTTCTCTTTTGCCCGGCCCCTCCGGGTCTCTTTGTCCGGGCACCCCGGTTCCTCTCTGCCCGGACCCTCCGGGTTCTCGTTGTCCGGGCCCCCGGGCCGGGAACGGTCCCACTGGTGCCGGGCCGTAGGCTGGGGCGATCGGCCGGTGGTCCCGCGCTCCCCTCCGAGGACGTCCGCGGGTCTCCCGCCGCCGAGCGTTCACGGGATCGCCGGGGAGGTCGAGGTGCCGGACAGCCGACCGCTGCGGCCGGGCGAGGTCGAGTCGATCGGCGAATACCGTCTCGTGGGGCTGCTCGGGGAGGGCGGCCAGGGCACGGTCTACCTGGGGGAGACCCCCTCGGGAGTCCCGGTGGCCGTCAAGGTGCTGCACGCGAGGCTGGTGGCCGACGCCGGTGCCCGGACGCGGTTCCTGCGGGAGGTCGAGCTGGCCCGGCGGGTCGCGGAGTTCTGCACGGCCCGGGTGCTCGACGCCGACGTGACCCACGACCGCCCGTACATCGTCAGCGAGTTCGTCCGGGGTGAGTCGCTGGAGGAGCTGGTGCGCAGGGAGGGGCCCCGCGACCGCGGCGCGCTCGACCGGCTCGCCGTCGGGACCGCCGCCGCGCTGGCGGCGATCCACCGGGCGGGCATCGTGCACCGTGACCTGAAACCCAGCAACGTGCTGCTGGGCCCCGACGGCCCGCGGGTCATCGACTTCGGCATCGCCAGGATGGTGGACGTCGCGGCGACCCTGGCGAGCGAGGTACAGGGCACCCCCTCCTACATGTCACCCGAGCAACTGGAGGGATGGCGGCCGGGGCCGGCCTCCGACGTCTTCGGCTGGGCGGTGCTGATGACGTTCGCGGCGACCGGCCGCCCTGCGTTCGGCAACGACAGCATCCCCGCGGTGATGAACCGCATCATGAGCCGTGAGCCCGATCTCGACGGCGTTCCCGAGCGGCTGCGCGAGTTGCTGGCCACCTGCCTGGCCAAGGACCCGCGGCAACGCCCCACCTCCGATCAGGTGCTGTACGCGCTCATGGAGAGCGACGCGGAGGGCCTGCGGGCGTACGGGAGCGGTGAGCCGGGCGACACGCTGGAGACGACCGCGTCACCCCCTCCGGAACCGGGTACGCGCGAGGGCCTGACGTCCGTCGCGGGTCTGGAGGAGGGAGGCGCCCGGCCCGCAACGGGTACGCGCGATGACCTGCCACCCGCCACCGGCCCGGTGGTGGACGTCACCCGGGCCGCGCGGCCGACACGGGTCAGGGTGGTGATCGCGGGGGTGTCGCTGCTCCTGGCCGCGGCCGTCGTCGTGGTGCCGGTCGTGCTGCTCGGCCAGGAACGCGACACCCCCTCCGCGCCCCGGCCGGCGCCGGTGGCGGTCCTCGCCGTCGGCCCCCGCTTCGGCGCTCCCCTCGGCGGCCCGTTCACCGGTCACACCGCCGACGTGCTCGCCGTCGCCACCGCGACCGTGGACGGGCGCGCGGTGACCGTGTCCGCCGGGCGGGACAGTGTCGTCCGCGTCTCGGAGCCGGGGTCCCGCGAGCGGGCCGGGCGGTCCTTCAAGGTCGGCACCTCGTACGTGTCGTCGCTCACCGCGGGCGAGGTGGGCGGCCGGGCGGTGGTCGTCTGCGGGGGGCTCGGCGAGGGGCTCGGCGGCGGCCTCTGGGTCTGGGACCTCGCCAGGGGCGCCATGCTGGGACGCCCGTTCCGGGGGCACCGGGGTGACGTGCTGTCGGTCGTCCTCACCGAGCTGGACGGGCGGAGCGTCGTGGTCTCCGGGGGACACGGCGGGCTGCTCGTCTCGGACGCGGCGACCGGCAAGGAGGTCGACTCGCCGCTGCGCGGCAAGGACGGCGAGGTCACCTCGCTCGCGCGGGCCGAGCTGGACGGCCGTCCAGTGATCGTCGCCGCGGGGGCGGGCGACGCCGTGCGGGTGTGGGACCCGGCCGACGGCCGCCTCGTCGCGGGGCCGTACGCGAACGGCGGCGCGCCGATCACCGCTCTCACCGTCGGGTCGGTGGGGGGACGGCCGGTGATCCTCCACGGGGGCGACGCGACCGTGCGGGTGCGTGACCTGCGTACGGGGGCACCCGTCGGGAAGCCGTGGACCGGCCACACCGACAGGGTGGCGGCCCTGGCGGTCACGGAGCTGGACGGGAGTCCCGCGGTCGTCTCGGGCAGCTGGGACAGGACCGTGCGGGTGTGGGATCTCGCGACCGGCAGCCCTCTCGGGGCTCCGCTCACCGGATCCACCGGCTGGGTCACCTCCGTCGCGGTGACCCGGGTCGGCGACCGGCCGGTCGTGGTCGCGGGGGGCAACGACCGCGCGGTCAGGGCCTGGAGCCTGGATCCGCGCCGCTGACGGTCGGGGGGGATCGGACGGAGGTCCGCGGGGGTTTCGGTCGCCGTCAGGGTTTCAGGGAGGCGAAGACGATCACGTTGTCGGTGTAGTGGCCGCGCTCGCCGTCGAACCGCCCGCCGCAGGTGATGAGCCGGAGCTGGGCGTCGGGGGTCGCGCCGTAGACGTCGCCGGTGGGGAAGTCGGCCTTGGCCGCCGTACGCACCGTGTCGACCTCGAAGCGGACCCGCGTGCCGTCCGCACGGTCGATGTGGATCTCGTCTCCCCCGCGCAGCCGCCGGAGTCCGGCGAAGACGGCGGGGCCGCTCTCGCTGTCGACGTGGCCCGCGATGACCGCCGGTCCCGTGTCGCCCGGCCGCACCCCGGACGCGTACCAGCCCGCCCGGTCGAAGGCGCGGGGCGGGGTCAGTTCCCCGCCCGGCCCGATGAGCAGCCGCTCCAGGTCGCTTCGGACGCCGAGGGCCGGGATGGTGAGGAGGGCGGGCTCGGCGTGCCGCGCGCCGGGCGAGGGCGTGGGCGGTACCGCGACCTGGCCGGGTACCGCCGACCACACGGGGCCGGGCGTGGTCGCGCCACTCGTGCCGGGGGCCGGTGAGGGCGAGGCGGTGTCGGAGCCCCCGCCCGGAGCGGCCGGACCGGTCGAGGCGGCACGGGTGGCGGCGGCCTGGGGCCCGGGGGTGGCGGCGGGCGCCTTCCCGCACCCGCCCACCAGGAGCCAGGCGCACAGGAGGGGGGCGAGCGCCCTGGAGACCTCCACGTCAGCGTGAGCCGTACCGGGAACGCTCCACCGGCCGGTCGCCGCCGGAGAGGGCGGGAGGAACGGAGGGGGCGGGGGTGCGGCGGCGTACCGTGACCGCGGTTCCGGCGATGAGGGCGGCGAGGACGGCGACGGCGAGGATCGTCCCGGGAGAACCGGTGCCGGTGTTCGCGGTGTCGGCGTTCGGCGCGCCGGCCGGTGCGGTGCCGATGTTCGACGCGCCCGCGGGTGCGGTGGTGGCGAGGCCGCCGAGGCCGGTGTCGACGCCGCCCTCGGGGGTGATGCCCGGTCCCGCGGCGTCGCGTACGTCCAGCAGGGTCAGGCCGGCCTCGCCGTCGAGGACGACGACCGTGTGGACGGCGCCCGGCGCCAGGCTCAGCTTCGAGGTGGCCGATTCGCCGGAGGCGCCCCTGGCCGTGACGGTGCGCTCGCCGGGCGGGAGCACGAGGTGGCCGGAGGCCGCGCCGAAGCGGAGCCTGGACGCCACGGTGCCGTCTCCCACCCCCAGCCGCAGCGACCGCGTCTTCAGCGAGGCGGCGACGAACCGGAGCCCGGCCCGCTGGGAGGGCACGTCGGCGGTGTCCGGCAGCACCGAGAGCCTGATGCTCTTGAACGGGCCGGTGCCCGCGACGGTGTAGGCGCGGCCCGTTACGACCCGCACGTTGGTGGAGAGCACCGGGGGCGCCGAGGACTCCGCCCCCGCGGCGCGCATGGCCACGGTGTACTGGCCGGGAGCGAGCTTCTGGTAGGGCGACAGGGCCCCGTACGGGACGTGCTTGAGGACCAGCCGCGCCTTCTCGCCGCCGAAGTCGTAGAGGTAGACGTCCACGGCGGGAGTGTCGGGGGAGAAGTGCGCCAGCCGCACGTACCCGTCGGCGGCCGTGGCCCCGGGGGGCGCGGCGGCGGCGGGAGGCGTGGCGCACAGGGCGATCAGGGCAGTGAGGGGAAGCGTCAGCAGACGCGTGAACTTCATCGCTGTTGTCTCCAGGAGACTCGGGGGACCCAGGGGAACTCGGGGGAACTCAGGGGAATGCGGGGGAATTCGGGGGCACTCAGGGGGTGAGCAGGCCCAGCGGGCTCGGTGCTCCGTACCGGATGCGCAGGACGGGTGTGCTTCCTTCGGGGGGTGTGGCGAGCGTGGTCTCGGCGGGGCGGAAGCGCGGCTCCTGGTCGCGCAGGACGCGGCCGATACCGGTCACGGCGGCCGCCGGGGGCGGTCTGCCGTCGACGGTGGCGATGTCCACGCTGCGCAGGGGGACGCCGGAGGTCTCCCCGGCGTCGCCGAAGGAGCGGAGGTACAGGCGCCGGTCGGCGCTGAGCATCGCGATCACCGTGAGCAGCCGCCCGTCGACCTGCCCGGCCGAGAGCTGGCGCGCCACGTCGGGGGTGACGCCGAGACGGCGGTTGGCCAGCAGCTCGCGCCCGGCGTACCGACGGTCGCGCACGTCGGCGGCCTGCCGCACCCGGTGGGCGGCCCTGCCCTCCGGGGCGACCTCGCGCACCTCGAAGCGGCTGGCGCCGGTACCGAACCTGGCCAGCACCTCGGGGCTGAGCAGCACCTCCAGCTGGGCGGCGAGCGTGCCGCGCACCTGGGCGGTCACGATCACCACGTCGCTCTGCAGGATCGTCCCGGGGCCGTCGGGACCGTCGAGGCGGAGCAGCGAGCCCGCGGGGGTCCCGCGGCCCGCGAGTTCCTCGCACGTCGACGGGTCGCAGGCGACGGTCCTGCCCGCGTCGATCTCCCTGACCGTCCACTCGGCCGCCAGCGCCCGCCATTCCACGGCCGTGTCGAGGCTCATCGGCTCCGGCCGGGAGGGTGGGGCGGTGGAGGCGGTCCGCGCGCCGCCCCTGAGGACGACGACACCGGTCGCGAGGAGCGCCGTGACCGCGATCGCGAGCGCCACCACGACCCTGCCCTGGGCGGTGGAGATCCAGTGATGGACGGCGTGCGTGGACACGGGAATCCTTATTCGTACGACATAAGATTATTTAGTGGTAGTTAGATAAGTTCGTCATCGGTCTTCGTTACACAGAGGCGCCGATAATGTTCAACCCGTTTACCCGGACATGCGACACCATAACCGGCATTGGGTGGTTTTGTGGCTTCCTGACCTGCGGTCATCCGGTTCCGGGGCGATCGTAGATCCCGGCCACCGCCCGCGCGGTCTCCGCGACGAGGTCGCGCAGCTCCGCCGGGGCGACGACCTCCAGGTCCGCGCCGAAGCGCAGGAACTCCGCCAGCGCGTGCCCCGGGGACTCGACCGGGACCGTGACCCGGGTCCAGCCCTCGTGGTCCGGGGGTTCCGCGGTGGCCTCGGCGGCGCGCAGGACGGCCGGGCGGACCATGTCAGGCAGCCGCCTCATGCCGAACGGCGAGAGCCGGACGACGGCCTCACCCCCCAGGAGCCGCGCCTCGAACTCCTCCAGGGCGCCGTTCCAGTGGGCGGCGAGATCGAAACCGGCGGGCCGCTCGAACGGCTCCCGGAGTGTGTGCAGCTCCAGGATCTGCGAGACCCGGTAGGTCCGCACGTGCTCGCCGCCGCGCGCGACGAGATACCAGCGCCCCGCCTTGAGGACCAGCCCGTACGGCTCCAGCGTGCGGACCACGTCCTGGGGGGCCTTCCAGCGGTGGTAGCGGATCTCCAGGCGGCGCTCGTTCCAGACGGCGTCGGCCACCGCCGCGAGGTACGGGGTCTCGTCGGTGCCGTGGTACCAGCTGGGCGCGTCGAGGTGGAAGCGTTCGCGGATCCGCCCTGCCCTGTCCCTGAGCTCGACCGGGAGCGCCGCCATCAGCTTGAGCCCCGCGGCCGTCACCACCGAGCCCAGGCCGAGCTCGGCCGCGGGACCCGGCATCCCCGCCAGGAACAGCGACTCCGCCTCGCCCGCGGTCAGCCCGGTGAGCCGGGTGCGGTAACCGTCGAGCAGCCGGTAGCCGCCTGAGGGGCCCGCGTCGCCGTACAGCGGCACGCCCGCCGAGTGGAGCGAGTCCACGTCGCGGTAGATGGTCCGGACCGAGACCTCAAGCTCGGCGGCCAGTTCCCGGGCGGTCATCCTGCCACGGGTCTGCAGGAGCATCAGCAGGGAGATGAGACGGCTCGCACGCATGTCACGAATTATCGGGCGAGGTCGGAGAAACGGGGTTCCCGCCGTCGTCCGGGCGGCGCCGGAGAGGCGGGTTCCCGGCTCGCCCTTGCCGCGCCGGCCGCGCCTCCTCCGTCTGGATGCGAGGCCGGCACGGTAGGGCGAGCCGGGAACCACGGACGCGGGTGACGTCCGCGCTCCTCCTCATGATCTGTCAGTCGGAACGGTGAGACAGCGCGTTTTAGCCTTACTTAAGGTGGGTTTACGGGTGACCTAACCAACCTTCCCCAGAGGTCCCCGGGCAGATCCCTCAGCGGGCCGCGTTCCTGCGCGGCCAGCGGTCGCCGACCAGGCGCCGGGCGGTACGCGGGGGCCGGTCGTGCCGGTCGGTGCGGAACCAGAGCTGGACCCTGGCGCCGCCGAGCGAGGAGGCGTCGATCCGCAGCGTGCCGCCCGAGGACTCGGCGAGCCTGCGGGCGATGTCCAGGCCGAGCCCGGTGGAGCCCGCCCCGCTGGCCCCGCGCCGCAGCGCCGCCTCGGGGTCGGGGATGCCCGGACCCGCGTCGGCGATCAGCATGCCGACGGTGCCCGCGCCCTGGTGCAGGGTCACCGTGAACGCCGTGCCCTCGGGGGTGTGCCGGAAGACGTTGCCGAGCAGGGCGTCCAGCACGGCGCTGAGCTCGGTGGCCGCGACCGGCACCCGCACGGGGGCCGAGGCGCCGATCAGCTCCCAGGGGCGCCGCTGGTCCTCGGCCAGCGCTGACCAGAAGGTCAGCCGTTCGCGCAGCACCTCGGTGGCGTCGCAGTGGACGAGCTCCGGCGCCCGGGAGGGCTGCCTGGCCGCCGCGATGATCTGGTCCACCTCGGCCTCCAGGCGGCCCAGCGCGCTCCTGCTCTGCTCGGCCTCGGGTCCCAGGTGGTCGAGGCTGAGCCGGAGCGCGGTGAGGGGGGTGCGCAGGCGGTGCGACAGGTCGGCGGCCATCTCCCGTTCGGCGGCGAGCAGCTGGACCACGCGGTCGGCCATGCTGTTGAACGCCTCTCCGGCCGCGACCAGCTCGGGCGGGCCCTCGGGCTCGATGCGGACGCTGAGGTCCCCGGCGCCCAGGGCGCTCGCGGCCCGGCCCAGCCGCCGGGCGGAGCGCACCACGCGCACCCCCAGCCGGTCGCCGACCAGCAGCGACCCGGCGACGAGCACCGCCGCCACCCCGCTCAGCACCGCCCACGACGAGGCGACGCCCCGGGTGAGGTCCGCCGACGGGATGAAGATCTCGATGACCACGGTCCTGCCGCCGTCCAGGGCGACCGGGCGCAGCAGGAGGTAGCCGGTGTCCATCTCCGTGGTGATGGCCCGGGTGAGCCGGGAGGCCGCGGCCACGGTCTCGGCGGGGGCCCTGACGGTACCGGCCGAGCCGCCGCCCGGCAGGTGGACCGCGATCCGGTCCCGCGCGCCCGTGCTGAGCAGCGCGTGGGTCAGCCGGTCCGGGTCGACGGTGATGGCCAGCACCGGGACGAGCGCCGACGCCTGCCGTTCCGCCTCGGCCATGGCCCGGCCGTGGGCGATCTCCCTGACGGTGAGCCCGAGCGGGATCAGGAAGGCCAGGGCGACCATCGAGGTTCCCGCGACGGTGAGCAGGGCGAGGGTCCGCCTCACGGCGGTGTGATCAGCATGACCCCCACGCCGCGTACGGTGTGCAGGTAGCGGGGGGAGGACGCGCTCTCGCCGAGCTTGCGCCGCAGCCAGGACAGGTGGACGTCGATCGTCTGGTCGTCCCCGTAGGACTGCTGCCACACCTCGGTGAGCAGTTCCTTGCGGGAGACCACCCGGTCGGCGCGGGCGGCGAGGTAGGCGAGGAGGTCGAACTCGCGCCTGGTGAGGGTGAGAGGGGCGCCGTCCAGCCCGGCCTCGCGCCGGTTGAGGTCCACCGACAGCGCGCCGACGCACAGGACCGCGGGCGGGGTCGCGCTCCGCGCCCGGCGCAGCACGGCGTCCAGGCGGGCGTTCAGGTGGTCGCCGGAGAACGGTTTGACCAGGTAGTCGTCGGCCCCCGCCTGGAGCAGGCGGACGATCTCCGCCTCGTTGTCCCTGGCCGTGGCCACGATGACCGGCACGCTGGAGACGCTGCGGACCATCTTGAGCGCCTCCGCCCCGTCCAGGTCGGGCAGCCCGAGGTCGAGGATCACCGCGTCCGGGGGGTTCTGGGTGATCTCCCTCAGCGCGTCGAGGGCGCGCCCCGCGCTGCGCACGGCGTGCTGGCGCCTGCTGAGTTCCTGGATGATCGCGGATCGTACGTACTCGTCGTCTTCGACCACCAGAACCGTCGCCATGCCATGTAACGGTAGTGAACAATGAGACATATGGCGTAATAATTCACGACATGCGGCAGACGCTGGGATTCGTAGCGGTGTGGTGCGGGGCCACCGTCCTGGCGATCTCGGTCGCCTGGTTCGGCGTCCGCGACGTGCTCCGCAGCGAGGTCTTCGACGACGCGAGCGTCGAACCCCTCAACGCCGCCATCGGCCGTACGGGAGACTCGGTGCTCCCGCCGGGAGCGCCCACCGGACCGCCGGCCGTCGGCACGCCGGCCGCCTCCTCCACCGCGCCCGGCCGGACCCCGGCGCCCCGCCTCACCACCCCGCCCGCGCGGGACACCGCCAGGCCGCGACCGGATCGTTCCCCGTCGAGGCCCGCCGCGACGCCGGCACGCGCGCGGGAGACCGGGCTCTCCCGTCCCGGGCCGTCGGCGTCCCCGTCCCGGTCGGCGTCCAGGCCCGCCGCGTCCCGGGCCGCCCCCTCGTCGTCCGCCGCGCCCAAGGCGGCGGCCACCAGGACACAGTCGATCTCCACCGAGAACCTGCGCGTGGTGAACGTCAAGGGCGGTTCGGTCTCGTTCGCCATCGAGAGCGGCGTGTGCCGCCTGATCGCCGCCGCTCCCAACGCGGGTTACGAGGCCAAGGTCGCCTCGGCCACCGGCTGGATCCGGGTCGACCTCGTCCAGGGACAGCACGGCTCGGCGGTCTTCTGCATCGGCGGGGAGAACCGCACCGACCTGTGGGAGTACTAGAGCCGGTAGGACCGGTTCTCGGCGATCGGGACGGGTTTCCCGGGTGCTAAAACCGGTCGCCGAGTTCGCCGAGTTCGCCGAGTTCGCCGAGTTCGCCGAGTTCGCCGAGTTCGCCGAGGCGCGCGGCGGCCTCGGCGACGCGCTCCTCGCCGAAGACCGCGACGCCGTGCCGTGCCAGCAGGGCGGTGGTGACCCCGTGGCCGGGCGTCCGCCGTCCGCCGAAGGTGCCGTCGTAGACGGTCAGGCTGCCGCAGGAGGGGCTGCCCTCCTTCAGGATCGCCACCCGCACGCCGTGGGCCCGCGCGGCGTCGAGCGCCGCCCGCGCGCCGGTGAGGAAGGCCTCCGTGACGTCGGCGCCCCCGGCGGTCAGCACCCGGGCCGTCCCGGCGAGCACCGCCTCGCCCCCGGCTCCGCCCTCGATCTCCGCGGCCGGGCGCGGGACGGGCAGGCCGCCCTCGACCTCGGGACAGAACGGGACGAGCCGTCCCTCTCGCCGCCACGCGGCCAGCAGCGCGTCGCCGCTGGTCTTGGCGGCCCCGTCGTAACGGACCTTCCGCCCCATCAGGCAGGCGCTGACCAGGATTCTCTCCACGGCCCCAGAGTACGTGGCGCGGCGCGAGGGGCGAGGGGGCCGGGCAGTACCCTGCTGCCCATGCTTCTCGATGTCCCGGGGTCCCGATGATCGGCCCGCTCGCGACCGGCCTGATCCTGTTCTCGCTGGTGATCGGGATCTTCGGCCTCGTCACCACGCTAAGGAACAGGGCGATGGGAAGGACGCTCCTCGTCGCGCTCGCGGTGCTGGAGCTCGGCCTGCTCGTCCAGGCCGGGTTCGTGGTCGCCGCGCTGGTGAGGGGTGAGGGGCCCACGCATACGGCCACGCTCGTCGGCTACCTGGCGGGCAGCCTGGTGATCCCGCCGGCGGCGGCGTTCTGGGGGCACGGCGAGCGCTCGCGCTGGGGTCCCGCGGTGATCGCGGTGGCGGGCTTCGCGATCCCCGGCATGGTCGGGCGGATGCTCCAGGTCTGGCAGGGACTGCCGTGAGCGAGCCGGCGATCGGCAGCGGGCCGGGACGCGCGCTGGTGGCGGTCTACGGGGTGTTCGCCCTCGCGGCGGGAGCCCGCGCCGCCGTGCAGATCGCCACCCGTTTCCACGAGGCCCCGCTGGCCTACTCGCTGTCGGCCTTCGCCGCGGCCGTCTACGTCGTGCTCACCGTGGCGCTGGCCAGGGGGAACAGGACCCTGGCGCTGGTCGCCTGCGGTGTCGAGCTGGCCGGGGTGCTCGTCGTGGGCACGCTCGGCATGGCCGACCCGGAGGCCTTCCCGCGTGCCACGGTTTGGTCGGGTTACGGAAGTGGATACCTATTCATCCCACTTGTACTTCCTGTCCTGGGGCTTTACTGGCTTTTGCGGCGCCGCTAGTTAGGCCCGCACCTCACCGGGCATGGGTGCCTCCCGAACCGACCGAACCACACTAGGGAGGCACGGTCATGAGCTCGATTGAACAGTCCGTCGACGTCAACGTCCCGATCCGGACCGCGTACAACCAGTGGACCCAGTTCGAGAGCTTTCCCGAGTTCATGGAAGGCGTCGAGTCGATCAAGCAGTTGAGCGCCACGCGCACGGCGTGGGTCGTGGAGATCGCGGGGGTCCGCCGGGAGTTCGAGGCGGAGATCACCGAGCAGCACCCCGACGAGCGGGTGGCCTGGAAGTCGGTCGAGCGGCCGCACCAGGCGGGCGTGGTGACCTTCCACCACCTCGGGCCCGACACCACCCGGGTCACGTTGCAGATGGAGTACGACCCCGAGGGGTTCGTCGAGACCGTCGGTGACTGGCTGCAGCTCGTCCGCCTGCGCGTCCGCGGCGACATGGAGCGTTTCAAGACCTTCATCGAGTCGCGCGGCGACGAGACCGGCGCGTGGCGCGGCGACGTGCCCGGCCCGCACCAGCAGGGTGACGCGGCCGGTGACCAGGGACCGGGTGAGCATCGCGGCACCGGCACGGGAGGCGGCCACGGGCTCGACGAACCCGCGCCTCCGCGCACGGTGGGCCAGTCCTACCCGACGGACCCGTCGCTGCCCCCGCCCGGTGGCACGCCGCTGCCCCCGGCCGGCCGCGGGCTCGGCGAGGAGCCGCCGCCCACCCCGGGACCGCGCGTCTGACGTACGCCCGCCGGAGCCGCCCGCCTGAGGCCCCGCCGCCCTGACCGGGCGGCGGAACCTCGGCCGAGGAGCGCGTCCGGCGCCGGTCGCTTCCGGGCCGCGTGCCCGACGTAGGCGCGCCCGGTGTCGCCGCCCAGGCGTCCGGTGCCCGAACCGTCCGGGATTGGGCACCCGGGAGCCGGGGAGCCACACCGGTGCGTGAGGAGCCGGGTCACGTTCTGTAAACAGGGACGTGGCCCGGCTTTCATGTTGTCAGCGATTCGTCCTGCCGTGATCCGGCGCGTCCGGTCAGGAACAAATTGAGGTTTCACTCCTGTTACAGTCGGGGTCAGCCAATCATCCTACGATTGGATGAAACCACTGAGGAGGACTGGAACCAGCATGAGCGTGCTCACCCATCAGACCAGGGGCCGCACCGGTGGAACGACAGGCTCCCTCGCCTGGTTGCTCGTGCTGGGAATCGTTCTCGCCGCGCTGAACCTGCGCACCGCCGTCACGAGCGTCGGGCCGGTTCTCGACCAGATCACCTCCGGTCTCGGCATGACCGCCGTCGGAGCCGGGCTGCTCACCACGCTCCCCGTGCTCATCTTCGCCTCGGTCGGCGCGGTCACCCCCGCGCTGTCCAGGAAGGTCGGCGAGCACCGCCTTCTGCTCCTCGCGCTCCTCGTCCTCGGCGCGGGCCTGCTCATCCGGTCGATGGTGGGCTCGGCCGAGGTCTTCCTCTACAGCAGCGCGCTGGCGCTGTCGGGCGGCGCGGTGGGCAACGTGCTCATCCCCAGCCTGATCAAGCGTCACTTCCCCGGCCGGGCCGGGACCATGACCACCGTCTACACCACCGCCCTCGCGGTGGGCACGATGCTCGCGGCCGCCGCGACCGTGCCCATCCAGCGGGCCACCGACGGCAACTGGCACGTCGCCCTCGGGGTGTGGGGGGCGTTCGCCGCCGTCGCCGCCATTCCGTGGCTTGCGCTCTCGCGCAGTGAGCCGGAGCGGCACGGAGCGAGCGGGGGAACGGGTGCCCGCGCCCTGCTCCGCAGCAGGACGGCCTGGGCGGTCGCCGCCTACTTCGGCACCCAGAGCATGGTCGCCTACATCATGTTCGGCTTCCTGCCGAAGATCCTCACCGACGGCGGCTACACCACCTCGCAGGCGGGCCTGGTGCTGGGCGTCTTCACCGCGATCGGCATCCCGGTCTCGCTCGTCGTGCCCTCGGTCGCGTCGAGGTTCTCCGACCAGAGGCCCGTGGTGGCCGCCTTCGTCTTCTTCTACACCGCGGGTTTCCTCGGTCTCTGGCTCGGGCCCTCCGCCCTGGCCTGGGCCTTCGCCAGCCTGGTCGGCGTCGGCATGGGGTCGTTCCCGCTCGCGCTGACCATGCTCGCCATGCGCACCCGCACCCCCGAGGCGACGGCCGCGCTGTCGGCCTTCGGGCAGAGCACCGGATACCTCATCGCGGGTGCCGGGCCCCTGGTCGTCGGTGTCATGCACGAGTCGACCGGTGGCTGGACGCTGCCGTTCCTGCTGCTGTTCGCGGTGGTCGCCGTCCAGCTCGTGGCCGGCTGGTACGCGGGCCGTCCGGGCTACCTGGAGGACGAGCGGGCCCTCGCGCGCTGACCCGCCGTGACCGTACGGCTCGCGCCCCGCGGGGGCGGCGCGAGCCGCGGCGGCATGCCGGGACGATCACCCCAAGGTCGCCTGTCTCTCCCGGATGCCCGGTACGGCCCCCGGGAGCGCCCGGCGCCCGGTCAGCCGGTCACGCGGTCGGGCGGTCATGCGATCAGCTGTCTTGCAGTCAGCCGGTCACGCGGTCATGCGGTCGGCCGGTCACGCGGTCAGACGCGGCTTCGAGCGGCCCGTTCCCGGGACGATCTTGAGACGGCTCGCCCCCGAGACGGCCCGCAGGGCGGCCTCCGCCGCGATCAGGGCGCTGTGCGAGGAGACCTCGCTGAGCAGCCCGGGAGCCGCCACCGCGTCACCGATCAGCCAGACGCCGTCCCCCCGGTCGATCGCGGGCCGATCCCGCCAGGTGGACCCCGGCAGGTCCAGGGCGCCGGTGCGTCCGTTGCACATGGCCTCCCGCCGCCAGGTCGTCCGCTCCCGCCAGCCGGGCAGCCCGAGATCGGCCACCCGCTCCACCCGGGAGATCGCCTCCGCCCTCGTCTCGCCCGGCCTGACCGGCATCTGCAGCTGGCAGAGGCTGTGCCCGTCCGGGGCGAGCGAGGGGTCCGGCAGGCTGTAGCGCTCCAGGAAGCCTCCCTCGTCCAGGTCGTAGACGAGGAAGAGGTCGTCGGCGCCCGCGCGCAGGCCCAGGTCGAGCAGGACGGCCTTCCCGCTCTCCCCGCGCAGCGACTCGTCGCCGAGCAGGGTCCTGGCGGCGTCCAGTGAGGTCGCCACGATCACGGGGGTGTCCTCGGGCAGGCGGTCCACCCGCGAGCCGGTCTCGATCCGCACGCCCAGGCCGCGCGCGTGGACGGCCATCCGGTCGACCACCCGCCCCCAGCCGCCGGTGACGTAGCGCGGCGCCGGATACCTCGGCGCGGCCGCCCGCAGCGCGCGCTCCCAGACGAACGCCGCCGACAGCCGACCGGGGTCCGCGTCGTAGGTGATCACGCCGACCAGCCCGGCGAGGGCCCGCATGCCCTCCTCGCCGAAACGGCGGGTGGCCCAGGTCCCGAAGTCCTCGTCCACCGGCGCCCGCAGCCGCCGCCTGGCGAGCGCCCTCAGCAGCGACCAGGGCGGCATGCCCGACAGCCGGCCGCCGTGGCGGAACCTGCTCCTGGCGAGCATGCCCGGCGTGAGCCTGGTGTACGGCTGGACCAGCCCCCTGGCCGCCAGCCAGCGCCACGGCTCGCCGTCGGAGTAGAAGACGTGGGTGCCCTCGTTGGCGACGTACGGCGCGGCGGTGCTCCTGGCCCGGCCGCCCGGCTCCCGGTGCGCCTCGTGGAGGGTGACCCGCGCGCCGCCCTCGGCGCACGCGATGGCCGCGGTGAGGCCGGCGAGCCCGCCGCCGACGATGGTGATGTCGTTGCCGCTGATGTCTCGCGTCTCTCGTGTCATGCCCGTACGACGGATCGAAGGACGCCGTTCGTGACATCCACCGCGATATCAGAGATGGGAGAGCTTCTCCGGGTTCGCCACCAGGAAGACGGTCGTGATCAGGCCGTCCTCGACGACCAGGGAGAGCACGGTGACCGGCCGTCCCTCCGCGGTCACCACCACGGCCGGCCCGCCGTTCACCTCCGCGATCTCCACGCCGAAGCCGGAGCCCGGCTCCACGCCGAAGCCGGAGCCCGGCTCCACGCCGAAGCCGGAGACCGGTCCGGCGCCGATGCTCTCCATGAAGGCCCGCAGGCGGTCACCGGTCGCGATCGAGGCCAGGAAACGCGCCACCTTGCGCGCGCCGGTGATGACCCGCAGCGGGGCCTTGGCCTTGCCGCCGCCGTCGCCGACCAGCGACGCGTCCTCGGCGAGCATCGCGGTCAGCGCCCCCAGGTCGCCGCCCACGGCCGCCTCGGCGAACCGCTCGGTGATCCTGCGCCGCACGCCCCGGTCGACCTCGAACCTCGGCCTGCCCTCCTGGACGTGCTCCCTGCCGCGCCGGGCGAGCTGCCGGGTCGCCGCCTCGCTGCGCTCGATCATCTCGCCGATCTCCGCGTACGGCATGCCGAACGCCTCCCGCAGCACGAACACCGCGCGCTCCAGCGGGGACAGGGTCTCCAGCACCACGAGCAGCGCCAGCTCCACCGAGTCGGCCAGCTCGGCGTGCTCGGCCACGTCCGGGGTGACGACCAGCTCGGGCAGCCACGGCCCGACGTAGGCCTCACGCCGGGCCCTCACCCGCCGCAGCCGGTCGATGGCGAGCCGCGTCACGATCTTGACCAGGTACGGCCGGTCGTCCTCCACCCGGGAGACGTCCACCCCCGACCAGCGCAGCCACGCCTCCTGGACGACGTCCTCGGCGTCGGTCACGCTGCCCAGGATCCGGTAGGCGACCCCGGTGAGCAGGTCGCGGTGCTCTTCGAAACGCTCGACGGCCATAGGGGAACAGACGTATCACAGCGCCCCGATGTGACACGACCCGGTAAACGGTTGTTTACAGCCACCCTCTACCATGCGAGGGCGGAAGCCGACAGCGGAGGAGCGGGCAGTGACGGGAACGACCCTCGCCGAACCGGGCACCACGCGGCAGGGCAGACATCTCTGGCTCACCCTGGTGGCGCTCTCCACGGCCGGGATGGTCGTGTCCGTCCAGCAGACCGTGGTCATCCCGCTGCTGCCCCGGCTGATGGTCACCTTCGGCGCGTCGGTGGCCGAGGTCACCTGGGTCTTCACCGCCTCGCTGCTCGCCGCCGCGGTGGCCACGCCCCTGCTGTCGCGCCTCGGCGACATGTACGGCAAGAAGCGGATGATCCTGTTCACCGTCGGCCTGCTCGTCGTGGGCTCGGTCGTCTGCGCGCTGTCCGACACCCTCCCCGTGCTGATCGCCGGGCGGGCCCTGCAGGGCGCGTCCTCCGCGCTGATCCCGCTGGCCATCGGCATGATCAAGGACGGTTTCCCGCCCGCCAGGGTGATGACGGCCATCGGGGTGGTCAGCGCCACCATGGGCGTCGGCGGCAGCCTCGGCATGATCGTCACCGGCCTGATCGCCGACCGTACCCCCAGTCACCACCCCGTCTTCTGGATCACCGCGGGACTCGGGGCGGCCGCGGTCGTCCTCATCGCGCTCAGCGCCCACGACAGCGGGACCGGCGCCGGAGGCCGCCCCGACCTCGTCGGCGCGGCGCTGCTGTCGGTCTGGCTCGTCTGCCTGCTGCTGGCGATCTCCAAGGGCAACGACTGGGGCTGGGGCTCGGGAACCGTCGTCGGGCTCTTCGCGGGCGCGGCCGTGTTCTGCGCCGCGTGGGTCGTCAGCCAGATGAGACTTCGAGCGCCGATGATCCGGCTGCACCTGCTCGTCGGGCCCCGGTCCCTGCCGGCCAACCTGGCCTCGCTGCTCCTGGGCTTCGCCATGTTCGGCTCCTTCACCCTGATCTCCAGCTTCGTCCAGACACCCCCCTCCGCCGGGTACGGCTTCGGCGGGTCGGTCCTCGACGTCGGCGTCTACGCCCTGCCCAGCACCGTGACCATGCTGCTCGCCTCCTTCACGGCGGGCCGCCTCTCCACCCGGCTCGGCCCCGCCTACTCCCTCGCCCTCGGCGCGGCCCTGTGCGCGACCGGATTCGGCTGGTTCACCCTCTTCAACGACTCGGTGCTCCACCTGATCGGCTCCAACGCCGTGCAGGGGCTGGGATTCGGCATCGGCTACGCCGCGCTGGGGGCGCTCGCCGTACAGCACGTCCCCATGGACCAGAGCGGCATCGCCAGCGGCATCAACTCCCTGGTCCGCTCCATCGGCGGCAGCGTCTCCGGGGCCGCGACCTCCGCCCTCCTCACCTCCGTCACCATCGCCGGCACCTCCGTCCCCTCCCGCGACGCGTACGTGATCTCCTTCGGCATCATCACCGCGAGCGCCGTGGGCTCCGCGGCCGTCGCGCTCGTGACCGGAATGAGGGCGCGAGGACTGTCCCGAGTCGGTTAGGATTTCATCTGCATCGCAAGGGGCTATGGCGCAGCTGGTAGCGCGCCTCCATGGCATGGAGGAGGTCTGGGGTTCGAATCCCCATAGCTCCACTTCGGTGACTGGGGTCCGCTGTTCGCAGGCTTGAAGGCCTGCTCCCGGCGGGTTCCTTCGTCGTTTACACGGGGGGACGACCCCCCGGGCCCCCCGGTGTGGGGGCTCCGCCCCCACACCCCCCCGCTTCGCTTCGCTCAGGGGCCGCCTCACGGGCTGGGCGATTTCGGCTCGTTGGCCGTTCACGGGTGATGAGACCGCCGGAGCGGTCGGCCGGTGGCATCGCCGATGCGGGGCGGAGCGGTGGTCAGGAAGAGGGTTGGCCGGGGCGGGTCAGTCGTCGGAGGCGACGATGACGGTCAGGGAGTCCTCGTTCCGGTCGATCAGGATGAGTTCGTGGAACTCGCCGAGGATCCAGCCCAGGTCGTCGTCGCGGGACGCCTCGTCGAGGTCGCGGAGGCGGTATCGGGAGGTGGCCGCGCGGATCAGCGGGTAGACCTCGGCCTCCAGGTCGTGGGCGATCGTCTCCGGGAGGTCGGCGTATCTTCCGGCCCAGGTGCGGATCGTGGCGCAGGCGGCCTCCTGGTCGACCTCCTCGAACGAGGCGGGGGAGAGCGCGTCGAGGCGGTAGGGGCCGTGCACCGGGCCGCCGTCCTTCCAGGAGTCGGCGCCCAGGTAGTCGTCCCGGTACAGCTGGTGGGAGAGCACCGCGGTGAGCAGCGGTTCGTCGTCCTGCGGGGTGGCGAGACGGAAGTGCTTCACGTCCACCCAGCGGTAGGTCCCGTCCTTGAAGTTGACCAGGGTGGTCGAGGCGAACGCCAGTTGCTCCATGGGTGTGACGATAGTGACTCCTGGGATCTGATCATCACCGATTGGCCGAACTGGATAAGTGATCGGCAAACGGAGGAAACGGGGCACGAGCTGGGCGTGCGCGGCGACGGATGCCCGTTCCCCGGGTGAGGAAGCGACGTTTGCCGCTCCGGGGTGGGGGCAGCCGTTGACACATCCGACGCGGTGCTGTTCGACGTATCCGACGTGGTGTAACAGGAGGTCAGATGCTGTCCGGGAAGCAGAAGTTCGGCACGGTCGCGGTGATCGCCCACCAGAAGAAGACGTTCGGCGGAGGACTCGACGAGCTGCGCAGGCTCCTCGCCGACGAGGGTGTCGGCGAGCTGCTCTGGTACGAGGTTCCCAAGAGCAAGAAGGCGCCGAAGAAGGCGAAGAAGGCGCTGAAGGAAGGGGCCGACCTGGTCCTGGTGTGGGGCGGCGACGGCATGGTGCAGCGCTGCGTGGACACGCTCGCGGGCTCCGGCGTCACGGTCGGCATCCTCCCCGCGGGGACGGCCAACCTCTTCGCGCAGAACCTGGGCATCCCCGAGGACCTGCCCAAGGCCGTGCAGATCGCCTTCCACGGCGAGAGCCGGAAACTGGACCTCGGGAAGGTCAACGGGGAGCACTTCGCCGTCATGGCCGGGGTCGGGTTCGACGCGGCGATGATCGAGGACGCCGACCGGGGGCTGAAGGACCGCCTGGGGCGCGTGGCGTACGTCTGGACGGGCCTGCGCCACGTCCGGGGGGAGCTCGTGCGGATGGAGGTCAAGATCGACGGTGTGACGTGGTTCGAGGGCGAGGCGAGCTGCCTGCTGCTGGGCAACGTCGGCACCATCACCGGCGGCATCGAGGCGTTCGACGACGCGCGTCCCGACGACGGGTGGCTGGAGATCGGCGTGACCACCGCGACGGGGCCGATCCAGTGGGCCCGCGTGCTCGGCCGGATGAGCGTGGGGCGGTCCGACGAGTCGCCGTTCGTCCGGATGTCCCGGGCGCGCAAGGTGACCGCCACGTTCGCCACCCCGATGACCTACGAGCTGGACGGCGGCGCCAAGGGCACCGTCACCGAGCTCAAGGCCAAGGTCGTGCCCGGCGGCATCACCATCCGCGTTCCCGAGTCCGACGGCTCCGACCAGAAGTGATCCTGGATCACCTGTGCTGACCGGCCCTGACCGGCCGTGATCGCGGGTCACCGCGCACGGCCGCCAGGCTCCCCCTTAAAGCCCCTTTTAGTTAACATTCATGACAAATGCAGATTGGATATGGTTTGTCGACTAATTTCGCTTAATGGGAAAGAGCGGGTCGATGGCCGGTAATCGCTGGACCGAGGCCGACGTTCCCGGCCAGTCGGGGCGGGTCGTACTGGTCACCGGCGCCAACACCGGTCTCGGCCTGGAGACCGCCCGGGTGTTCGCCGCGCGCGGGGCGACCGTGGTGATCGCCTGCCGCGACACCGGCCAGTACTACGGCCCGTCCGGACCGGGCGGGTTGCGCGGTCACCCCGTACTCGCCCGTTCCGGCCCCGCCTCGCACGACGCCGCCGCCCAGGCCCGCCTGTGGGCGGAGTCCGAGCGGCTGACGGGGATCGTGTACGGGCTGTGATCGATCTGAGGGTGTCGATCGACATAGACCGTCCCGCGGCCGAGATCTGGCGGATCGTCGCCGACTTCGGCCAGGATCCCCGGTGGCGCGCGGGCGTGACCACGATGGCGCCCGACCCGCCGGGCCTCGTCGTGCCGGGCACCACCACCGACGAGACCATGCGTTTCGCCGGACGCGGCTTCTACATCAGCGGGCTGGTGACCTCGGTGGTGCCCGGGAGGGAGTTCCTCTGGAGGGGCACGTCGGGGATCGACGTCGAGGGTGGCAGGTCGGTCGTGCCCCTGGACGACGACCGGTGCCGGGTGACCATGTGGTTCAGGCTCAGGCTCCCCGGCCTGCTGCGGCTGCGCGCTCCCATCCTCGAACGCATGCTGAGGCGCAAGCTCCAGCAGAACGTCCGCCGCCTCGGCGACCTGGTCACCACGGACGCGTGGCGCCGCCCGGGGACGACGGCCACCCCGCGCGACCGCTGCCCGTGGTCGTCGCGGTGACCGTGTTCGGGGGATGTGCCCCGTGGCGTCGCCGTCCGTGTGACGTGACGGTCGCCCGTGGGCGTCGCGGTGGCCGTGTTCGTGTGGCCCGTGGCGTCGCGGTGATCGCGTTCGTGCGGGCGTGGCGTTACGGTGAACGCGTTCGTGGGGACGTGACCCACGGTGTCGCCGTGCGGGTGTCGGTCACGCCCGGGTGACCGTCATCTGCAGTTCGGTCACCCAGTTGTCGTAGTCGCCCTCGGGACAGTCGATGGAGACCTCCCTGGCCAGCCCGACGCCGCGGTAGCCGTGCTCGTCGATCCAGTGGGCCAGCGTCTGGAACGTCGGTCCCACCTCCTCCATCGGGCCGCGGTGGATGATGGTGGCGGCCTGCTCGATCTCCGGCAGGTCCAAGACCGCGAAGTCGTGGTCGCCGCCCGTCTCCGCGGCGACCTCCAGCCCGGCGTGCACGGTCACCCGGCCGTCGGTCTCGGGCTCGTAGCGGGCGATGCCGTATCCGGTGATCCTCACCCCGGCGGCGTCGAGGCGCCGGCACAGGTCGGCGAAGAGCGGCTGGATGACGGGGCCGATGTCCTCGCCGTCGTAGCTGGCCGCGACGGCGCTGAGCTCCGCCACGCGCGTCGAGGGGATCGGCTTGAGAAGAACCTCTTCGGGGTGCATGTGACCTTCCTTGGCGATTGTCGTGAGCCGTACTTCCACCCGGACGAGCCGGGCCGTGTCCGACGCGATCCGTTCCTCCAGCTCGGCGCGGCGCAGCCGCAGCATCCCGTACAGCTCCGCGGCGTCGACCCGCTCGTCCAGGATCGAACCGATCTGGCGCAGGGTGAGGCCGAGGTCCTTCAGGGCGATGACGCGGTTGAGCCGCGACAGCTGGTCGGCCCGGTAGAAGCGGTGTCCGCTGCCCGGGTCGACATGGGCGGGCCGGAGCAGGCCGATCGCGTCGTAGTGCCGCAACATGCGCACCGACACCTGGCCGAGCTGGGAGAACTCTCCGATACTGAACATGGTGCTTCCATTTATAGGGGCTGACACCGTGTCAGCCGCAACCCTCGGGACCTCGCCTCCGCCGGGCCGTCCCTCTCCCGTACGTCCCGATTCGCGGCCGTCACCGCGACGCCCCGGCCAGGGGTCGTCGTTGACGGCTACTGGCGGGTAGGAATAAGTTTCCAGATACCAACTGGTCGGTTCGGAGGGGACATCGGCCTCGCCCGGCGCGAGGCCGGAGAACCCGGCCGCCGGCCGTTCGCTGACTCCCTGGAGGCGTGATGACCGACGTCCGGCTGGCCCGTCAATCCTGGCGCCGACTGGAGCCCGTCCACGGGATGATCTACTTCGTGCCCGAGGCCACCGAGCGCTACGCCGCGCTCGGCCTCGACAGCCGCGCGGGCTACTTCGCCTCCCGCTCCGCGGCCTTCGGCACCGCCTCCGCCGAGCTGGTCATCGCGACCTTCTACAACTTCCACCCCGCCCTCGTACGGCGTGCGCTTCCCGCCGCGTGGCAGGTCACGACCCCGGAGAAGCTGCTCGCGGCCCGTCTCGAAGCCGCCGGGGCGGCCCTGCGCCGGGCCGGGATCCACGAGATCGACACCCTCGCCGAGACGACGGAGCTCGCCACCCGCGCCGCGGAGCGGGCCTGCGAGCATCCCCAGGGACGCCCGCTGTTCGCCGCGCACGCCGCGCTGCCCTGGCCCTCGGAGCCGCTCCTGCGGCTCTGGCACGCCCAGACGCTGCTTCGCGAGTTCCGGGGTGACGGGCACGTCGCGGCCCTGCTGACCGAGGGCGTCGGCCCGCTGGACGCGCTGGTCCTGCACGCCGCGAGCGGGCACGTCCCCACGGTGTTCCTCAAGTTCAGCCGCGACTGGCCCGAGGAGGAGTGGGCCTCGGCCGAGGAGAGGCTGCGTGAGCGCGGCCTGCTGGCCGGTGACGGGCTCAGCGAGGAGGGCGCGGCGCTCAGGCAGCGCGTCGAGGACCGCACCGACGAGCTGGCGCTGCCCGCGTACGCCGCGCTCTCCGACGACGAACTGGCCCGCCTGGCCGAACTCGCGCGCGTCTTCGGCCGGGCCGTGGTGGACAACGGCCTGTTCAACGTCTCCGCCTGAGCCCGCCGGGGGCCGACCTTCGCGGCCGCCCCCGCCGGGCCGCAGGGCCGTCGCGCCTCCGCAGGGAGGACGGCTCAGTCGCTCGCGGACGGGTCGCCGACCTGGCCGACGAACAGCGGGGTCAGTGTCGGCCGGTGGACGATCGCGAAGGCGAACGGGTGGTCGGCGCGGACCTCGGCCTCCGGCGGGGGCGGGGCCGATATGGCGAACATGAGACCGGTGACGGCGGCGGCCTCGGTACCCCACTCGTCCACGGTGATGTTCGCGCGGTGGACCGCCTGGTCGAGCGAGGCCCCGTCGGTGAGCCCCGAGTAGTCGTTCCCCCGCAGCCCCAGCCTCGCGAGCGGTTCCGCCAGGTCCAGGCTCGCGGAGAAGTCCCACCGGGGCATGGCGAGCCGCACCGTCCGCCGCTCCCCGAGCCCGGTGGCCACCTTCGCCATCACGTCGGGGGAGAGCAGGTCGACGGGGGAGCCGCCCGCTCGCGGCACGAGGACCCACATGGCCAGCTCGTCCCCGGCGTAGCGCAGCTCCACGGCCTGCCAGCCGGGCCCCTCCGCGTACGGGAGGAAGCCCTCGCGGCGCATCAGGGCCGTGCGGATCGTCGTGCCGTCCGCGCGGGTGAAGGTGGCGCCCTCCTCCGGCGGGTCGGTGAACGGCGTCGTCCAGTCGGCCTTGAGGTAGACGGCGTTGGCGATGACCAGCTTGGTCCTCGCGGGCAGGTTGTCGAACACCTTCTTGACGCGCCCGGCGGTCCGCTCCTCGGCCCAGGCGTCGATGACCTCCGTGGCGTTCCCGGCGAAGTCCACCTGGCGCACGCCCGTGCCGTACTGCGCGGCGAGCGTGCGCAGGAACTCGGGCCTGACGTTCAGCCCCTCCTGCGTGAACACCTCGTTGGCGATGCCCACGACCGGTGGCTCGGGTTCGCGCTCCTGGGCGTCGCGTTCCGCGTCGGGGGCGGTGAGGGGAGGCGGGTCGTCGGTCGTGACGATCCGCCGGGTGAGCGCGTTGAGGGAGGTGTGCGGTCCTTCGGAGGGGAAGCCGAAGACCGCGTCGAGTTCGGTGGCGGTGTCTCCGGCGGCTCCCGCCCTCGCCAGGCCGAAGGCGTAGCCGATGCTCAGGGGCGACAGGACGATGTTGGCCCCGGGTTTCGCGATCGCGGCGAACAGGGCGTGCCCGAAGGAGGTCAGGCCGCGTACGGTCTCCGCGATCGGGGGATCCTTCGGGACCTCCCGTTTCACCCCCTTCGCGGTGATCGCGCTGGAGTCGGTCATGGCACACGCCGAGAGGGCGGCGACGGCCAGCAGGGCGGGTAACAGTCGGCGCATGATCCTGAAACGTACGCCGCCGCCGGGTGGTTCACCCGGTTCACTCGATTCACCCGGTTCGCCCGGTTTTCGGGTCGCGCGTTCGGTTCGCGTGCTCGGTTTGGTTCGTGCGCTTGGTTCGTACGGCGTTCGGTTCGTGCGCTCGGTTCGTGCGGGGTTCGGGTCGCGCGTTCGGTTCGTGCGCCCGGCTCGCGTGGCGTTCGGTGCGCACTCTGGGCGGCATCAGGTGAGCACGGCGAAGGCGCCCGCCCCGATGAGGGCGACGGCCCAGGCGAGGTCGAGGTTGAACCACGCCTTGCGGAGCACCGCCACTCCCAGCCGCTCGTAGACGACCAGGGCCAGCACGGTGGTCGTCACCAGCATGGCCGTCGTGTGCACCCCGGTCGCCAGCAGGCTCTGCGAGGCCAGCGCGGCGGCCTCGTGCCCTTCGTGGCCACCGTGGCCGCCATGCCCGCCGTGTCCGTCGTTCAGGGTGACCGGGAGCACCATCAGCCCGGCCCCGTGGGCGGTGGCCATCAGGAACGACCACCCGGTCAGCTGCCACTTCGTCACCTTCATGCCGACCCAGCGGGGGTGGCGCCGCCTCAGCAGCCGCCAGAGGCCGAACCCGCACACCACGGCCGCCACGCCGTACGAGACCACTTTGGGCGGGGCGGCCAGCCGGGCCGCCGACACCAGCCCGAGGGTGATCAGCACCGAGCCCGCGTGGCCGAGCACGATGGGCGGCAGCGCGCGCAGCACCCCGTCGCGCGAGCGCTCCTGCAGCCCGAGCGCGACCGCGAAGAGCCAGCCCATGGCCGGGTTCAGGCCGTGGAAGGCACCGAGCCCGGCCAGGATGAGCAGGGACGTCAGATCCATCGGGCACGCCTCGCGGAGAGTGGGAAGGTGGCGGGGTCCGGCGGGCCCGGGGCCGGGGCCGGGGTCAGGGGCAGGGCCAGGGTCACGGGAAGCAGTAGGAGTCGGAGGAGGAGTCGCCGCCCTGCAGGCGGACCTGGTGCGCGCGGCGGCCGTCGGTGGCGAAGTCGACGAAGAAGCCCGGATCGAGGGCGATCGAACCGTCGTCGGCGATGTCCACCTTCGCCATCCAGCCGGAGATGCCGTCGGGATAGAAGACGTCGTCCCAGGAGCGGTAGAGCGAGTTGGTGAAATAGACCCGCCGCCCGTCCCTGCTCGCCTCGACCATCTGCGGCCCCCCGTTCAGCGCCCGGCCCGGGGCGGCGGGGTGGCCGTCGCGCCTCGCGATCCCGCCGATCCGGACCGAGCCGGTCTCGCGCGGGGCGAACGGGTCGGAGACGTCGTACGCCTTGAGCTCGCCGGTGCCCCAGGCGGAGACGAGCAGGATCCGGTCGTCGAGGGTGAGCGAGATGTCGCTGACCAGCGGGGGCACCGCGCCGAACTGCTTGAGCGGCTCGGGCAGCAGGTCGGGGTCGGCGGGCTCGGCCGGGATCGTGATCGTCTTGCGGGCCTTCCAGACGCCGTCCTCCAGGTACCAGGTGAAGATGTTGGCCGACAGGTCCTCGACGTTGATGACGCTGTTGACGAAGCCGTAGGTCTTGGTCGGGTCGTGGGCGGGCCGGAGCTCCAGGGCCATCTGGTGCTGGTCGCCCAGGTCGATCTCCTGGAGGTGCCTGCGCTTGGCCAGGTCCCAGACGTGCAGCTTGTGACCGTACTGCCTGCCGACCAGGAGCTCCAGCGAGGGCCCCGGCTCGATCTGGTTGGGCGTTCCCCACTCGCTGGTGATCATCGTGTCGTGCCCGAGATGCCACCAGAAGTCGTAGTGCAGCCGCTGCGACCCCCGGTCGGCCTCCCAGCGGCCCTTGGGCTCGAAGGTGTCGTGGTCGAGCGTGAACACACCGCCGGGCGCGTCGCCGTCCACGTTGCCGAGCGCGCTGACGTAGATGGCGTCGGTGCCGCAGTGGACGGTGTGCGGGCGGCTGTAACCGGTCTTCTCGAAGATCGTCTCCGGCTCGATCGTCTTGACGAGCTTGGGGGACCAGGGATCGTCCTTGACGTCGAAGATGTAGATCCTGCTGGACCTCAGACCGGGGAGGACCAGGTAGCGCCGCTCCACGTGCGGATGTGGCGCGTACGGGCACAGGGCCGCGCTGCACACGTTCCAGCCGAAGTGGTGGAGCTCGTCGCCGGGGACGGACATGTCGTGCACGTCGGCGATCGACCCGGTCGACAGGTCGATCGTGGCGAGCCCGTCAGGCCGGTCGTCACCGGTCGTGGCGAGCAGCGCGACGTAGGCGAGCTCCTCCTTCGGGGCCGCCATGGCCTCGCGGGCCGACGGGTAGAAGGTGGGATCAGGCTGGATAAGCGCCACGGTGAACTCCTGAACTCGTAGCCGGAACCGGTACCCAACTAATCATGTAGGAAAACTGTATGTTGTCCAGAGGTCATGTTGCGTGACCGGCGTGGACGGGAGGAGGTGTCCGACTGTCCGGTTTTGTCGGTTCTGCCGGTTTGTGGGGCCGGTGAACGTGGCAACCGGTCCGCGCGGGCGCGAGATCCTCCGGTGAAGGTTTCGGACGAAGGGTGTTAAGAGAACGTTTCGGATAAGCGGAGAGGTGCGAGGCATAATGCCCCGCACCTCTCCGTGTTTCAGTTGACGGTCACCCGGCCCGTATGGCCGTTTCCGGGTTTCACTCTTCCGGTCTCGTGGACCTTCGAAGCGAACCTCCGGTCTGGTAAGCGTCAGGTGACCTGTTTAGTGGTGTCCTTTTTCGTGACGCTTTCCGTGAGGATTTCCGTGAGTCTCCGTGAGACCTTTCGTGGGGCCCCTTTTCGAGAGGCCCCTGGAAAACCTCAGCAGACTCGCACGGCCGCAGTCGTGCAGGCCCTCGGATAGGCCCAGTAGACCGGGACGCTGACCACCGGGCTGACGACCGGGTAGCTGACGACCGTTCCCCTGACCGGTGTCCCCCCGGCCGGACCCTGAGGTCCGATCGGGCCCTGGGGTCCTACTGGTCCCTGGGGTCCTGCGGGTCCCGCCGGTCCGGGTGCGCCGTCGGCGCCTGCGGGTCCTGCGGGTCCCTCGGGTCCTGCCGGTCCGGGCGGGCCCGCCACACCGTCGGTGCCATCGGCACCGTCACCCCCCGGAGGTCCTGCGGGGCCTTCCGGTCCCTCAGGTCCTTCAGGTCCTGCGGGGCCTTCCGGTCCCTCGGGTCCTTCAGGTCCTTCCGGTCCTGCGGGCCCCGGTGCGCCGTCGGCGCCTGCGGGTCCTGCGGGTCCTTCGGGTCCGGGTGCGCCGTCGGCGCCTGCAGGCCCTGCGGGTCCTTCCGGTCCGGGTGCTCCGTCAGCTCCCGGTGCTCCGTCGGCGCCTGCGGGTCCTTCGGGTCCGGGTGCTCCGTCGGCGCCTGCCGGTCCTGCCGGTCCTTCAGGTCCTGCCGGTCCCTCGGGTCCGGGTGCTCCGTCGGCGCCTGCCGGTCCTGCGGGTCCTTCCGGTCCGGGTGCTCCGTCGGCGCCTGCGGGTCCTTCGGGTCCGGGTGCTCCGTCAGCTCCCGGTGCGCCGTCAGCGCCTGCGGGTCCTGCGGGTCCTTCGGGTCCGGG
>NZ_JBPJSR010000035.1:0-60068 GCF_051390675.1 Streptosporangium heterodermiicola | reverse complement strand
GGGGTAGTTGCGGAACTGTTCGTGCGCGCACGCCCGCCGGGCCCGGCACGTCGGTCGGCGGTCGTCGCCATCGGGATCGGAGCCGGTCGCGGCCGGCCGAGGACGAGCGATCGCCGCGTCACGAGGAAGAGCTCGACGGCTCTGTCCCGGTCGGCCTTCGGTGCGGCGGAACGCCACCGGGGGACGCGGAGCGGTATATGTCATCGCCGTTTAACATCGGACCGCTCGCGGTCATCCTGACAGGATCTGACACCCAAACGCAACATTTAAGAGACAGACCGAAAAAAGACGGTAGTTCTTTTCGAGAAAACATACAGCTCAGATGGGTTAATGGACCGATCCATGAAGGCGAGGCGTCATTTGCCGTTCACGCGTCGACTCCGAATCATCGGATGTATTTCTGTCGCATCGAGCTGAACGGGCGAGTGGCCGGTGCTGACCGCCTCGGTGCCACCCCGGTGCCGCCCGCACTGTGAGGGGGCGTTCTCCCGTGGGGACCATGTGGCGCGATCCAAGGGAAGATCCACAGGAAGATCAACGGGAAGATCCACAGGAGACAACCGGATCTTCCGCCCGTCGTGATCATCGTGCCTGATCAGAGACGTACCCCCTGTGTGGGTTCACCCCCTTGCGAAGAGTAAGGTAACCCTGCCCTAATTCAGGTAAGGCTTTCCAGTTATGGAGTGACGGTGTTCGCCAGCTATCTCATCGGATTGCGCGAAGGCCTGGAGGCCACGCTCGTCGTCTCCGTGCTCGTCGCGCTCCTCGTCAAGAGCGACCGGCGCGACCGGCTGCCCCTCGTGTGGGCCGGGGTCGGCGCCGCCCTCGTGCTGTCGGTCGCGTTCGGCGCGCTGCTCACGTTCACCGTCGCCCACCTGGAGTACCGGCAGCAGGAGCTGTTCGAGGCGATCACCTCGCTGCTCGCCACCGCGTTCGTCACCTGGATGATCTTCTGGATGCGCCGCGCCTCCCGTACCCTCTCCGGCGAGCTGCGCGCCAGGCTGAGCGAGGCGCTGGAGGTCGGCGCGACCGCGGTGGTCGTGATGGCCTTCCTCGCCGTGGCGCGCGAGGGCCTGGAGACCGCGCTGCTGTTCTTCGCCTCCGTGCAGGGAGCCACCACCACCGCCGTACCGCTGATCGGGATCAGCCTGGGCCTGCTCACCGCGGTCGCGCTGGGCTGGGCCATCTACCGCAGCGCGATGCGGATCAACCTGTCCAGGTTCTTCACCTGGACGGGCCTGCTGCTGATCCTGGTCGCCGCCGGCATCTTCAAGTACGGCGTGCACGACCTGCAGGAGGCCGGCGTCCTGCCGGGCCTGTCCACCTACGCCTTCGACATCAGCGGCGTCATGCCCGCCGACTCCTGGTACGGCGCCCTGCTGGCCGGGCTGTTCAACATCACCCCGCAGCCGAGCGTGCTGGAGACGGTGGCGTGGGTCGCCTACGCGGTGCCGACGCTCGTCCTCTTCCTGAGGCCGCGTGGCGGCCGCCCGGTCTCCTCGCCCACCGACTCCCCGGCCCCTTCGACGTCTCCGGCCTCCCCGGCGTCCTCGACGTCTCCGGCGTCCTCCGCGTCCCAGAATCCCCCGAGCTCCCCGAACCCCCCGAGCTCCCCGAGCTCCCCGACTCCCTCGACCGACCCGCAGCCCGCGGGCTGAAACCGCTTGAACAGGACGACCATGCGTACTTCCCTTGCCATCGCCGCGGGCGCTCTCGCGCTCGCCGGACTCACCGGCGTCACCGCCTGCTCCGCCGAGCCCACCGCTTCCACCACGGGTGCAGGGGCGTCCGCCGCCCCCGCCAAGGGCGGCCCCGTCGCGGTGGCCGCCACCGACACCGAGTGCAAGGTCGCCGTCACCGAGGTGGCCGCGGGCACCTCGACGTTCTCGATCACCAACGGCGGCAGCAAGGTGACCGAGTTCTACGTCTACGCCGCCGGTGACCGGGTGATGGGCGAGGTGGAGAACATCGTGCCCGGCCTCACCCGCGAGGTGATCGTGGAGCTGCCGGCCGGCAGCTACGAGACCGCCTGCAAGCCCGGCATGGTCGGCAAGGGCGTCCGCGGCCCGCTCAAGGTCACCGGCGAGCACAAGCCGCTCAGCGACGACGCCCAGCTCTCCGCCGCGACCGCCGGCTACAAGCGCTACATCAAGTCGCAGAGCGACACGCTGCTGACCAAGACGCAGGAGTTCGTCGACGCGGTCAAGGCCGAGGACATCGGCAAGGCCAAGGAGCTCTTCCCCGTCTCCCGTACCTACTGGGAGCGGATCGAGCCGGTCGCGGAGATCTTCGGCGACCTCGACCCGGCCATCGACGCCCGCGAGAACGACGTGGCGGAGGGCGAGGAGTGGACCGGCTTCCACAAGATCGAGAAGGACCTCTGGGTCGCCGAGGACGTCAGCAAGGACGGGCCGGTCGCCGACAAGCTGATGGCCGACATCAAGACCATCGTGGAGCAGTCCAACGCGGCCGAGCTGTCGCCCGTGCTGCTCGCCAACGGCGCCAAGGGCCTGCTCGACGAGGTCGCCTCCGGCAAGATCACCGGCGAGGAGGACCGCTACTCGCACACCGACCTGTGGGACTTCGACGCCAACCTGCAGGGGTCGAAGGCCGCGGTGCAGGCACTCCGCCCCGTCCTTGAGGAGCGCGCCCCCGAGCTGGTGAAGACGCTGGACGAGAAGTTCGCCGGAGCCGAGGCCGCGCTCGGCGCCCACCAGAAGGGCGACGGCTGGAAGCTGCACACCGAACTGTCCAAGGACGACCTCAAGAAGCTGTCGGACGCGATCAACGCGCTCGCCGAGCCGATCAGCAAGATCGCCGCAGTGGTGGCCAAGTAACGAGTGGTACGCCGTAGGAGAGGGGTTCGATGAGCGAGCGGATCAGCCGCAGGAAGCTGTTCGGGATGGGTGCCGCGGGTGCCGCGGGCGTGGCGGTCGCCGGCGCGGGCGCCGTCGCGGTGCGCGGGTCGGGCGGCGAGCCCGCCCCCGCCTCCGCCCGGTTCGCCTCCGCCTCCGACCCCGTCCCCTTCTACGGCGAGCACCAGGCGGGCATCGTCACCCCGGTGCAGGACCGGCTGCACTTCGTCTCCTTCGACGTGACGACGGAGAAGAAGGCGGAGCTGGCCGAGCTGCTGCAGGAGTGGACCGCCGCCGCGGCCAGGATGACGCGGGGCCAGGAGGCGGGCGCGTTCGGCGCGGTCGGCGGCCAGCCCGAGGCGCCGCCCGACGACACCGGCGAGGCCCTCGGCCTGCCCGCCTCCGGGCTCACGCTCACCGTCGGCTTCGGCGGATCGCTGTTCGACGACCGGTTCGGGCTCGCCTCCCGCAGGCCGGCCGCGCTGGCCGACCTGCCACACCTGCCCGGTGACGCGCTGCTGCCGGAGATCTCCGGCGGCGACCTGTGCGTGCAGGCGTGCGCGCACGACCCGCAGGTGGCGGTGCACGCCATCCGCAACCTGGCGCGCATCGGCTTCGGCCGGGTCTCGGTGCGCTGGTCCCAGCTCGGCTTCGGCCGTACGTCGTCGACCTCGCGCGCGCAGGCGACACCGCGCAACCTGATGGGCTTCAAGGACGGCACCGCCAACCTCAAGCTGGAGGACGTGGCGCTGCTGAGGGAGCAGCTCTGGGTGGGACCCGGCGACGGCGCCGGCTGGATGACCGGGGGCAGCTACCTGGTGACCCGCAAGATCCGCATGCTGGTCGAGACGTGGGACCGGGCACCGCTGGCCGAGCAGGAACAGATCTTCGGCCGGAACAAGGGCGAGGGGGCCCCGCTGGGCGGGAAGGCCGAGTTCGACGTGATCGACTTCGACGCCAAGGGCCCCGACGGCGAAACCCTGATCAAGGACGACGCGCACGTACGGCTGGCGCACCCCTCCCACAACGGCGGCGCGCGCCTGCTGCGCCGCGGCTACAACTACGTGGACGGCTCCGACGGGCTGGGCCGCCTGGACGCCGGGCTGTTCTTCATCGCCTACCAGCGCGACCCCCATCGGCAGTTCGTCGCCGTGCAGCGGTCCCTGGCGGGGAAGGACTCCCTCAACGAGTACATCAAGCACGTCTCCAGCGGCCTGTTCGCCTGCCCGCCGGGCGTGCGCGACGCGGGCGACTACTGGGGCCGCGCCCTGTTCTCCTGAGTCCTCCCGAGTCCTCCCGGCTCCCGCGTCGCCGAGACGGGGGCCGCCCGGCCGGCAGGCGGTCCGGGGTTCCGGCGGCGGAGGGGGCTCACCGGGCCTTCCGTCCGCCGGTCCGGTGCCGCAGGGCGTACAGGAGGCCCGAGGCGGCGAAGAACAGGAGGGTCACCAGCAGCCATCGCCCGAGGTAGGGGGCGGTGCTCAGTCCCGTCGCCTCCCGGTAGTTGTGCTCCGAGGCGCGCAGGACGAGGGGAAACCAGACGAGCAGCAGCAGGCCGGACAGCCCGGCCGGCACGCGCACGTAGTTGACCGGCGGCGGCCACCGGCCGGTGGACGGTGCCCGGGGCGGGCGTGCCGGGGGCGCCGACCGTGACTGGACGGCGGTGTCGGCGAGGGAGTAGAGCGGGAACAGCACCAGGTCGTGGATGATCACGGCACCGACGAACCACAGCAGGAATCCCACCCAGATCCCGGCCGCGATCACCCGGGTGGCGGCGTAGCCGGCCACCGCCAGACAGACGGCCAGGGCGAGCAGGTGTCCCGGTCCGGCGCCGTACCCGGTCCTCCACGTCCTCCACGTCGTCCACCGGTGCGGCGCACCCTCGCGGCGGGTCACGAGAACGACCGGAAGTCGAGTTCGCGTACCCATTTGGTGTTGTGCACGCCGGGGGCGCCCGGCACGATGATCCGGGCCGGGAAGCCGTGGTCCATCGACAGGTCGGCGCCGTTGACCCGCAGCGCCAGCAGCGAGCGCGGGTCGGCCACCTGCCGGGCGCTCAGCGACGCGTGGCTGAACACACCGCCGCGCTGCAGCGACCGGACGAAGACCCCGCTCCCGCCGACGGCCCCGGCGAGGCGGGCCAGGTCGGCCAGCCGCACACCGGTCCACTCCTGCTCGGTGGACCAGCCCTCCACGCAGGCGATCGGCAGTGAGCAGGTGTGCAGCGGCAGTGCCAGCAGGTCCGCGCGCGACAGCCGTGCCGGACGTGGCCCGGTCAGGGTCAGCCGCCAGCCGGGGCCGGTTTCCGCTGCCCTGACACCCACACTGGCCGCGGTCTTGTTCACCGGGAAGTCGTTCGGGCCCGGACCGTACGCGCGGCCGTGCGGGGCGAGCAGCGCGGTGCCGCGCAACGGCCCGTCGAGGGTCTGGCCGACGGACAGGCCGAACATCGTCAGCGAGCCACCGCCGACGAAGGCCAGCAGGCCGCGCCGGGACACGGTGGGCGGCGCCGGGGCGACGGGCACCAGCCCGTCGGGATCGGGCGGTTCCGGGTGGGTGTCGCGCAGGCCGGTGCGCAGCTCCCGGCGGAGGTCGCGGGATCGCAGCGCGGTGATCGCCCGGGGCAGCTTGAGGACGACGTGCGCCACGAGCGCGGCCAGGAAGAGCCAGGCGCCGTACAGGTGGGCCGGATAGAAGGAGAACGGGAAGACGTAGAACAGCTGTATGTTCAGGATGCCGGTGGTGAACTGGAAGACCGCGCCGCCGACCAGGAGCACCAGGCTGGCCCGCTCCAGCAGCTGGGCGGGGGAGCGGGCGGGTGGCCAGGCGAACAGTTTGGGGATCACCGACCACAGCTTGGCCAGCAACACCGGCACCAGGGTGAGCCCGAGGATGACGTGGACCCCCTGGGTGAGCCGGTACAACCAGGCCGGATGGGTCGGCCAGTCGAAGAGGTAGAAGCCGAGCAATCCCTTCTCCGGCGTGATGTCGTTGCCGGGCAGCCGCGGATCGTAGGCGGCGTAGGAGACCAGGCCCGTCAGGGCCACGATCGAAATCCCCGCCAGCAGCACCAGGCCGAACACCGACGTCAGCCAGGGGCCACGCAGCGGGCTGCGCCAGAACTCCGGGCGGAACGGGCCCGGCGGCCGCCCGTCCCCTCGCGGCCACGCCCTCGCCCTGCCCTTCGCGGGGCCACCTCCGGCGGGGCCACCTTCGGCGGGGCCGCGCCCGCGGGATGCGTCCGACACTGATCACCCCCGAAGCCGGTGCCGGCATGAGACGACCACTCTGTCGGCCCGCCGAGGGTCCTTACCGGAAAAGGCCGCCTCCAAAGCCCGGCCTCTTCCCGTTTTTGGCCAGGTCCGCGTCGGCTCCTTTCCGATCGTCGAGCGGAGAGCGGACGAACGTGGCCGGAGGCGGTGGCTACAGCGAGTTCGACCACCGGCTCACCGGCTCACCGGCTACGTCGAGGAGGAGAACGCCGGCGACAAGCCGATCGCCTCCGGCGGCAGGTATCTCGTGGACGTGCTCGGCGAGCGGGCGGTCGACTTCGTCGAACGCTCCCGCGAGCACGCCCCGGGCGAACCGTTCTTCCCGCAGGCAGGTCAGGCCGACTGCCGGAGCGCCTCACACGTCGGCTGACGGTACTACCCGGGCACGCGTCGGCACGGTTTCGACGATCTCGTGACCGGCCGGGCCCGATCCACCGGGCCCGGCCTGCCGCCCGCCCGGCGGCTACGGCCGGGCGGTCCGGAAGTAGTGGCCCTCCTCCAGGTCCTCGATCAGGCCCGGCCGGGTCGGCCGCCAGCCCAGCAGTGCCCGGGTCCGCTCGTCGGAGGCGGGGCTGTCGGCGTCGAGGAACCCCGCCAGCCAGGCGAAGTGCCCGGCCGCGTCGCCGGTGGGGACGGAGCGGGTCCGCAGGCCGAGGTGGCGGCCGATGACCTCGGCGATCGAGCGGATCGGCACGCCCCGGTCGGCGGCCGCGTGCAGGACCGATCCGGCCGGTGCGCCCTCCAGGGCGAGCCGGAACAGGTGTGCGGCGTCGACACGGTGCGCGGCCGGCCAGCGTTGGGAGCCGTCGCCGATGTAGCCGGAGACGCCCTTGTCGCGGGCGATGCCGACGAGAGCCGCCATGAACCCGGGGTCGCCCTCGCCGTGCACGGTCGGCGGGAGCCGTACGACGGACGAGCGGATGTCCCGGTCGGCGAGGGCGAGGGTCAGACGCGCGGTGTCCATCCGGGTCCGCGGGCCGCCGGTCAGATGTGCGGGCAACGCGTCGGACGTGCGGCCGTCCTCCTCGGTGCTCACGCGGCCCGGGGCGAGTCCGAGCAGCCCGGAGGCGAGCACGAACGGCCGGGCGGAACCGGCGAGCGCCTCCCCGAACGTCTCGACGGCACGGTGGTCCGCGTCGGAGGCGCTTTGGAAGTCTCCCGCGAAGGCGATCTCGTGCTTGAACGCGAGATGAACCACCCCGTCCGACGCGGCGGCCGCGTCGCGCAGGACGCCGAGGTCGTCGAGCGTGCCGTGGACAACCTCGGCCCCGGCCTTGGTGAGGGCGGCGGACGAGGCGTCCGAGCGGGCGAGCCCGACGACCTGGTGACCCGCGTCGATGAGTTCGGGCACGAGTGCGGAGCCGATCCATCCGGATGCCCCGGTGACGAAAACGCGCATGAGCGAGCCTCCAGCGTAGGCCGGTCGTCCTCGCGCGGAGGACGCGCCGGACGGCCGAGCGATGTCAGTCACTGTCATCACACGGTAGCACCTGATGTCAGTCACTGTCATCAGGTACGATGCCGGGCATGGGGAGATGGGAGCCGAACGCGCGCGGCCGGCTCGAAGAGGCGGCACTGGATCTCTACTTCGAACGCGGCTTCGAACGGACCTCGGTGGCGGAGATCGCCGAACGGGCGGGACTGACGGAACGGACGTTCTTCCGGCACTACGCGGACAAGCGCGAAGTGCTGTTCGCGGGGTCGGGCGCGTTGCATGAGCTTCTCGTGGGCGTGGTCGCCCGCGCTCCCGAGCCCGCCACCCCGATGGAGACCGTGGTGGCGGCCCTCCAGGCCGCCGCGACCGTGCTGCAGGAACGCCAGGAGCACGCCCACCGGCGCCATGCCGTCATCGCCGCCAACGCCGAGCTGCAGGAACGCGAGCTGATCAAACTCGCCTCGCTGTCGGCCGCACTCGCCGAGGCGTTGCGGCGGCGCGGTGTCGACGACGCCTCCGCGAGCCTTGCCGCGGAGGCGGGCATCGCCGTTTTCAAGATCGCGTTCCAGCGCTGGATCGAGCAGGCCGGGCGGGCCGAACAGGAAGGGCGGATCGAGCAGGCCGGGCGGAAGGACTTCTCCCGGTTCATCGGAGAGTCGTTCGCGGTGCTCAAGGCGGTGACCACGGACGCCTGACTCAGGATCGGTGACCGCGGGCGCCTGACGTGCGATCGATGGCCGCGGGCACCTGACTCACGATCGGTGACCGCGGGCGCCTGACGTGCGATCGATGGCCGCGGGCACCTGACTCACGATTGGTGACCGCGGGCGCCTGACGTGCGCGGGATCCGGTCGATCGGGCAGGCGTGGGTGCGCCGTCAGCGAAGGCTCGCGAACCATCGTCCCGCCTCCCGCCAGTGCTCGGTCACCGGGAAGCCGCCGGCCAGCGCCAGGCGCGCGATGTCGGTCACCGAGACCCGGGCCCAGCCGAACCAGCCGCCGACCGTCTCCCCGCTGCGCAGCCGTACCCTGTCCACCCGGCTGGCCGTGCCCGGTCCCTCCACCTCGGCGAGGACCTCGCCGCCCGGCCGGACCAGCTGCCTGACCCTGCGTACCAGGGCGGCGGGGTCGCCGCCGATGCCGATGTTGCCGTCGGCGAGCAGCACGGTCGCCCACCGGCCGCTGCTCGGGATCCGGTCGAAGACGTCGCGGCAGAGGGCGAGGCCTCCGGCACGACGGGTCAGGTGAACGGCGTGGGGGGTGATGTCGATGCCCAGTGCGGGAACACCTCTGCGTGTCAGCGCGACGGTGAGCCGTCCGGGCCCGGAGCCGACGTCCAGCGTGGGGCCGGCGCAGCGGGCCAGCATGGCCTCGTCGCCGTCGATCGGTTCGAACCAGCGACCCGGCTCCAGCGGCTCCACGGTCCCGTCGACGTACTCGATCTCGGTGGCCGTACCGGTCAGGGACTCCGCGTAGAGTTCACCGATCATCGGGAGACTCCCGCCCCGATGACCGCCAGGGCCTCGGCGAAGCGGGATCCGGGTGCCCGCGCCGCGACATGGAAGGCGTCGGAGGCGATGTCGACGTCGTCCAGCTCCGGCATGTGGGCCACGTCCAGCCCGGCCTCGCGCAGGCGCCGCAGCTGGGTCGCGCCGGTGGTGGGCCGCGACATCGCCACGCCGAGCAGCAGGGACGGGTCGGGGCGGCACAGCCCGAGCAGCCAGAAGCCTCCGTCGGTCGCCGGTCCGTACACCGCGTCGTGAGCGGCCAGCAGGGTGACAGCGGTGTCCAGCAGTTCCGGAGTGACCTGGGGGGTGTCCATGCCGATCAGGACCACGGGCAGCCGGTGCAGCCGGTGGGCGTCGTGGAAGGCGGCGGCCAGGCGCTCGTCAAGGCCGTCGCCACGCTGGGGGATCACGGTGAAGCCGTCCGGGAGCCAGGCCCCGGGGAGCCCTTCGAGCGCGAGCACCCGCCGCCGGACCCGCGTCGCGGCCACCGCGTGCAACGTGTCCCACAGGGAGGCCGCCGCCAGGTGGGCGGCCTGGGCGGGGGTGAACGGCGGGGTCAGCCGGGTCTTCACCCGCCCGGCCACCGGCTCCTTGGCGATGACCACGATCTGCGCGGCGCTCATGTCCTCTCCCTCGTGACGCGGCGCACGTCCTTCCACGTGACGCGGCTCACCTTGTCTCCCTCGCGACGCGGCGCACGTCCTTCCCCGTGACGTGGCTCATGTCGTCTCTCTCGTGACGCGGCGCACGTCCTCTCCCATGACGCGGCGCATGTCGGCGATCGCCCGGAGGGTGCCGCGCACGGTGCCGGTCACCTTGGAGCGTCCCACCCGTGGCAGGTAGTCGACCTCGGTCTCGGTGATCCGCCAGCCGGCCGAGGCGGCGCGCAGCACCATCTCCAGGGGGTAGCCGAACCGGCGGTCGGCCAGTCCCAGCCCGACCAGCCCGGCACGGTCGCAGGCGCGCATCGGGCCCAGGTCGCGCAGCGGGGCGCCGGTGCGGCGCCGCAGGCGCGCGGCCAGCACGGCGTTGGCGACCCGGGCGTGCGCGGGCCCGGCGTGCGGCATCCGGCGGCCGAGTACCAGGTCACTCTCGCCCGCCAGGACCGGACCGGCCACCCGTGGCAGCTGGCCGGGGTCGAGCGAGGCGTCGGCGTCCATGAAGCAGACGACCTCGGTGGTCGAGGCCAGCAACCCGGCGTGGCAGGCGGCGCCGAACCCGCGCCGTGGCTCGCTCACCACCGGCGCGCCGTACTCGGCGGCGACGGCGGCCGAGCCGTCGGTGGAGCCGTTGTCGACCACGATCGGGCGATAACCGTGCGGCATCCGGCCGAGAACCCAGGAGAGCGCGGCCTCCTCGTTCAGACATGGCAGCACCACGTCGATCTTCATGGCTTCGAGGGTAGGGCAGGAAGCGGCGATCACCTCGTACAAAGCGATGGCGCATGTCCAGCAAACGGCCAGCTCAGCCCTACCTTTGGTAGGGGAGTCCACGCCCCGGGGCAGCGGATCGAAGCGGAGAGGAACGCCTTTTGAGTGGTTCCTCGTTGGAGGATCCTGACATGTCGGCGACCGGAGCCACGGTCGTGGCGCGAGGCGTCCACATCGCGGGTTCCCCACGCGATGGGAGAACGGCACGCGCGCTCTGGATCTGGGCGCTGCTGATCGCCGCGTCCTTCGCGGCGGGCGCGATCCTGCACGCGCTCGGTGCGCTCACCATCGACCACCTGCCTCCGCTGCACGCGCATTTCCGCGCGCCGACCCCCGCGCTGCTGCCCGCCGCCGCGTTCGGGGGCGCCGCCGTCCTGTTCCTGCCCGCCCTCGCGGCGCGGCTGGGCTTCGGGCGTGCCCTGCTGGTGTCCTACGGCTGCGCGCTGGCCTGGACGGTGCTGCTGTCGATCTCCGCCGGCGGACCGGCCGCCCCGCTGACCCACCCGCAGGAGTATCCGGCGGTGCTGCCCACGGTGGGCGACGACCCGCTGAGCTGGCTGGCCTCGTTCACCCGGCACCTGCCGGACTATCCCACCCACGTGCGCGGGCACCCGCCGCTGCCCGTACTGGTGCTCTGGTCGATGGCCGCGCTCGGGCTGTCCGGACCGCTGTGGGCGGCGCTGCTGGTCGTCGCGGTCGGCTGCTCGGCGACCGTGGCGATCGCGCTGACGGTACGGGAACTGGGCGGGGAACGGGCGGCCCGGAGGGCGCTGCCGTACCTGGCGCTCACCCCGGCCTCGGTCTGGATCGCCACCAGCATGGACGCCTTCTTCGCGGGGGTGGGCGCGTGGGGCGTGGCCCTCCTGGCGCTCAGCGGGCGGGGCCGGATCGCGCGAAGGTTCGGCTGGGGGGCCGGCGCAGGGGTGCTGCTCGGCGCGCTGCCGTACCTCAGCTACGGCCTGGTCCCCTACCTGCTCATCCCCGTGGTCGTCGCGGTCGCCGCCCGCGTGCCGCGCGAGGCCGTGCTCGCGGCCCTGGCCGGTGCCGCGGTGGTGACCGCCGCCTTCGCCACCGCGGGCTTCCTGTGGCCCGCCGGGGTGCTGGCCACCCATGCCGAGTGGGCGGCCGATCCGGGCGCCGCCCGGCCCTATCCGTACTTCCTGTTCGCCAACCTGGGCGTGCTGGCCATGCTCACGGGACCGGCCACCGCCGTGGGCCTGGCGCGGCCCGGCCCCGGCGGGGCGCGCGCCGTGGTGGCGGCCGCCCTGGTGGCGGTGCTCGCGCTGGACGTCAGCGGCGTGACCCGGGGTGAGGTGGAACGCATCTGGGTGCCCTACGCGCTGTGGATCGGCCTCGCCGCGAGCCTGGCACCCGGCAGGCGGTGGCTGGCCGCCCAGATCGTGACGGGCCTGCTGCTGCAGGGGCTGGTCCTCTCACCCTGGTGAGCCGTTCCCGCGACATCGGGGGCGTGTCGTCCCAGTACGTCGTCACGGGCGCGTCATCCCAGTGGGGCGGTGGCGAACTCCTTCATTCCCTCCTCGAAGGCGACCTCCGCGGCGAACCCCAGTTCCTCACGGGCACGCTCCGGCGAGGCCACGATATGGCGTACGTCCCCTAGCCGGTACTCGCCGGTGATCACCGGTGCGGGCCCGCCGCGCTGCCCGGCGAGGGTGGCTGCCATCTCGCCCACGGTGTGCGGCTCACCGCTGGCGATGTTGTAGGCGGCGGGCGAGCCCGGCTCCCCGCAGCCCAGCGCGGCCACGTTGGCCCTCGCGACGTCCCGCACGTGGACGAAGTCGCGGCGCTGGCCGCCGTCCTCGAAGACGCGCGGCGCGCGCCCGGCCTCCAGCGCCGACCGGAAGATGGCCGCCACCCCCGCGTACGGCGTGTCGCGTGGCATCCGCGGGCCGTACACGTTGTGATAGCGCAGCGCGACGGCGGTGCCACCGGTTTCACGCGCCCAGTTCGCCGCCAGGTGCTCCTGGGCGAGTTTGGTGGTGGCGTAGGCGTTGCGGGGATCCATCGGCGCGTCCTCGCCGACGGCCGCCGGCACCACCCGGGCGTCGCACCGCGGGCAGCGCGGCTCGAAGGACCCCCGGTCCAGCTCCGGGGCCGCCCGTGGCCCCGGCCGCACCCGGCCGTGGCCGGCGCAGTCGTAGGCGCCCTCCCCGTACACCACCATCGATGACGCCAGCACCAGCCTCGCCACGCCGTGGCGGGCCATCGCGGCCAGCAGCACGGCGGTGCCGTACACGTTCACCGAGGCGTAGTCGGGCAGGTCGGCCACGTCCACGCCGAGCCCGACCTTGGCCGCCTGGTGCACCACGGCGTCCACCCGGCCCAGCGGCTCGTCCAGTGCCGTGCCGTCCCGCACGTCGCCGCCGGTGCGCAGGTCGAAGCCGATCACCTCGTGACCGGCGGCGCCGAGCGCTTCGGACACGTGGCCTCCGATGAACCCGGCCGCGCCGGTGAGCAGTATCTTCACCTGCCGAGGGTACGAGGCGACGCCACCGTCGCAGCGGTCCGGCACGCGGATGTCCGCAGGTCACCGGCCTGGTCCATCGCGGGTCGTCCCGTCGTCGACAGCCTGTCGACGACGGTTCCCCGGCCCGGAGCCGAGGCCGGGTTCCTCAGCCAGGAGTACCCGTGCCGACCGGAGCGCCTTCGGCGCCTCGGTCCACCGCCCGGGCCGATGAGGCGCGAGGCGAGCGGCAGGCGGGGCGCGGCTAGGGTTTGAGCGCGACGCCGCCGGCGCACGCCACCTCGGGAGCGTCGCCCCAGGGGCCGGGCTCCGGCCGCCACCGCTGCACCGGTACGACGCCGGGCTCCAGCAGCGTCAGGCCGTCGAAGTAGCGGGCGATGAGCTCCGGGCTGCGCGGCGTGTAGGCGACCACGCCGCTCCCCGAGTTGTGGCGGCGCATCGCCTCGACGTACGCGGGGTCGGTGTCGGCGCCGTCGTAGAGCGCCAGGTAGCTGCCCGAGGGCAGGTCCCGCATCAACCGGCGCACGATCGAGAGCGCCTCGTCGTGGTCGCCGATCAGGCCCATGATGCCCATCAGCATGAGCGCGGTGGGCTGCCCGAAGTCCAGCGTCTTCGCGGCCTCCCGCAGGATGTGCTCGGGGTCGCGCACGTCCGACTCGATGTAGTCGGTGGCGCCCTCGGGCGTGCTGGTGAGCAGCGCGCGGGCGTGCACGAGCACCAGGGGGTCGTTGTCCACGTAGACGACGCGCGACTCCGGCGCCACCCGCTGGGCGACCTCGTGGGTGTTGTCGACGGTGGGCAGCCCGGTGCCGATGTCCAGGAACTGGCGGATGCCCGCCTCACCGGCCAGGTGGCGCACCACGCGGGCGAGCATGTACCGGGAATGACGGGCGACGTCGACCATGCCGGGGAAGACGGCGGACACCCTCTCACCCGCCTCGCGGTCGACGGCGAAGTTGTCCTTCCCGCCCAGCAGGTAGTTCCAGATGCGCGCCGAGTGCGGCACCTCGGCGTCGATCCGTTCCATCCCGGGCCGCCGCCCGTCCTCTGACGAACGGGATGACGGGTTAGAGACGGTCGGCTCATCGGCCATGTGGGGATCTCCTGCCTTCGGCCTTCGGGTGTCCTTCAGGGAGGTTACGCCCATCCGTGGACCCTGACCCCGAATCATATGATCTTGGTTCCACGGCGTCAGGCCGAAGCCGTCGACGTGCGCACCCTCGCTGAGGCCGACGGCACGTGAACCGTCCCGGGTTCCCGGGGGATCCGACCGGTTGACCCCGAAGAGGCCGGGTTGACTCCGAAGAGGCCGGGAGGGCCCGAACCCGGCGCTCCCTCACCGGTCCTTCTCACCGTCCCTCCTCGCGGCCCCGTCACCGGCCCCTTTCGCCAGGCCCTCTCACCAGGCACTCTCACCGGCCTCTCTCCAGGCACTTCCAGCGGCCCTCTCACCGGTCCCGGGCAACCCGCTCGGCCAGGAAGTCCTCCCAGGTCCGCAGGCCCACGACGGCACCCTCAAGGGACAGGTTCTCGCCGGTCCGGTACGCGCGGCCGGCCCTTCCCGGGATCCGGACCGGCACCATCAACCGGTGCCCGCCGCGCGCCCGCAGGTATCCGCCGCTCAGCTCGGCCATCCCGTACACCTTCGGTCCCGCCAGGGCGGGCACCGGGCCGGACGGCTCGCCGAGCGTCAGTTCCACGAGCCGGGCCGCCACCTCGCGCGCGTCGACCGGCTGGAACCGGAGGCCACCCGGGACCGGTATCACCGGCAGTTTCGCCATCCGCCGCACCACGTCCAGGACCAGGTCGTGGAACTGGGCGGCGCGCAGCGTCGTCCACGGCAGGCCGGAACCGGCCACGGCCCGCTCCGCGCCCAGCTTGGACCTGAAATAGCCCAGCGGAACCCGGTCCGCCCCGATGACCGAGATGTACACCAGGTGTCGTACCCCGGCGCGCGACGCTGCCCGCACCAGGTTCCGGGTCGCCTCGTCGTCACCCCTGGGGCCGCCCGCGAGGTGCAGGACGGTCTCCGCCCCGTCCACCGCGGCCTCGACCCCCTCGTCCTTGAGCAGGTCACCGGTCACGTACTCGACGCCGCCCCCGGGTTCGTGGCCGTTCCTGCTGAGCACCCGCACCGTACGGCCGGCGTCTCGCAGGAGCGGTACGACGAGGCGCCCGAGCGTGCCCCGTGCCGCCGGTGAGCAGGATGGCTGACGTCATGATTTCTCCAGGCTCTTCGTTTCGGTCGGAGAACCGGTCCTCCGGTCACATCGGCCGGGTTCCGCGGGTCTTGGTCGAACGGTCCCCGGCCGCGGCGCGGCAGCTCGCGAGCCGCGCCCGCCGCCGGGTACGCGGGCAGGCCCCGGTTCCCGACCCCGATCCCGAACGCCTGAGCCGGCTCGACCTGGCGGTCCTCGACGACTGAGTGCCCCCTGCCAGGGCGGGCGTGCCCGCCGCTACGCGGTCAATGTAACCACTTCGAGGTCGGCAGGCGTCCCCGGCGGGCCTCCCGGGAAACGACCTCACGGCGACACGGACGCGCCGCTCACCCGTGGCGACAGGTCGCCCCACGTTCCCGGCGGATCCATCGCGTCACCACGTGGTGGGTGACCGATCGCGAAGTGGCGCCCGCCCCTTTCACGGAAGCCAGTCCTGAAGTCCGGGGAGATGCCCGAGCTCCGACTCGATACGTCGCCTGTCGCCGGTGGTGAGTTCCAGACCACGTAAATCGGCGCTCCATGGATCGGCGGGCTCGCCGAGGACCATGGCCAGGTCGACGAGGTGGCACAGGGCGATGGCCCGCTCGACCACCGGGGCGTCCGCGCCATGCCTGCGCACCGCCGACTTGAGCGCGCGAAAAGCCTGCAGGTCGTCGTTCTTGAACTCGCGCAGGATCCGGGCGTTGTCGAGCGCCCTGGCCAGGCCCGTCAGCTTTTTCGAGCCGCCGTACTCCAGTTCGGCGGGCTCGTCACGCTGGATGAATATGATCGAGTTCCCGGACGGATCGATCAGCGTGAACCGGGACGCGCCTGGCCGGTAGCGGGTGATCCGCGGCAGGCCCGAACCGAGCACCTTGCCGTGGACCCGCCGCATCGCCGCGACGAACGCCGCATGGTACGGCGCCACGTCGTCGACCATGACCAGGCAGCCTCCCGACTCCTCCCGGGCCGGATCCAGCCCTTCGGGCGCCGGGCCGAAGTCCAGCTGGAACCCGCTCCACCGCAGTGCCAGGTAGACATAGGGCCTGCTCTGCTTGTACGTCGCCCGGAACCCCAGCGTCTCGTAGAACGCCAAGGTCTCCTCCACAGAGGCGCACGGCATCAACGGCACCGTCGTCTCGTTCGGCCGAACCGCGATCTCACCCACGTCATTCCACCTTTCGGGTCGTCCGGCGATGCTCGCACCCCGCGGTGAACCTCGCATATGGATCGTTCCACTGCGGATCGGGAACGGGCGGGGGTGGACACGGGCCCGCCGGAGGGTGGATCGAGGTCGCTCACACCGTCTCTCCGGCCCCGGCGAGGTCATGTCGAGGGAGCGGGCGGGATACCCTGCCTGCGGTGTCTCGAACCACGTGACCGGAGGAGTCGATGCTGGGATGACGGCAGGGCGACCGATGCCCACACAGGACGACGTGCTCGGATACTTCGACACGCTGTCGAACTGGGGACGGTGGGGCGACGACGACGAACGCGGCACTCTGAACCACATCACCGACGACGTCCGGCTGGCGGCGGCGCGGGCCGTGCGCCACGGCAGGAGCGTGTCGTGCGCGTGGGAGGTCGCCGTACCGGAGGACATGGAGCGGTCGACGACGACGTGCCCGTGCGCCGCCGACATGCCGGGCGCCGAGAACATGCCGGCACCGGGGTTCCACAACGACCGGCGCTGGGGCTTCTCGTCCGAGCGGCTCGGCGTCACGTTCCACGGCAACACCCTCACCCACGTCGACTCGCCGTGCCACATCTTCTGGGACGGCACGATGTACAACGGGCGGCCGCACTCGCTGGTCGACGCCGCGACGGGATCGGCGTGGGCGTCCGTCACGGCGGCGGCGAACGGGATCGTCACGCGTGGTGTCCTGCTGGACGTCGCGAGCGTGCGGGACGTGCCGTGGCTGGAACCGGGGCAGGGTGTGTTTCCCGAAGACCTGGAGGAGGCCGAGCGTCGCCAGGGGGTGCGGGTGCGATCCGGCGACGCGGTACTCCTGCGGACCGGCCACGGCCGCGTCCGGCACGAGGGCGGTGCGGCCGGCGGTTTCGCGCAGGCCGGGTGGCACGCGTCCTGCCTGCCGTGGCTGCGCGAACGGGAGGTCGCGCTGATCGGCGCCGACACCCCCCAGGACGTTCAGCCCTCGGGGTACGAAGACGTGTTGATGCCGGTTCACGCCGTGAGCCTCGTCGCGATGGGTCTGTGGCTGCTCGACAACTGCGACCTGGAGGCGTGCGCGACGACGGCCGCCGAGCTCGGCCAGTGGGACTTCCACCTCGCGGTCGCGCCGGTCCGCTTCGCCGGTACGTCCGGCAGCCCGGTCAACCCGATCGCCACCTTCTGACCGCGGTTCGCGAGGAGGCGCGACACCGTGAAGGACCCGGCCCGCACCCGGAACGCGGTCGTGACCGGTGAGAACACGCCGTGCCGGCCGGGAACCAGACGGTATGAGCGCCTCAGGGCGAGGTGTCGCGGTGCTCTCGGGACGAGACCGGCCCGCCTCAGCGCGGGCCCCCGCCGACCTGCGACTCCGGGCGGACCGGCCGAATACGCCCGCGCGGTGACCGAAGGCAGCCGCGTCTGGAGGACCCCCGAGGACATCGACCACTTCGTGGCACTGCGGCTGGAGCATCGGCGCACCATGCCGGAGCGCCGATCTCCGCTGAAGATCTGGACGGTGCTCCCCGAGGCCTGCTACGTCAGGAAGTCGGCGGACGGGCTTGCATGCGCGCCCAGCCCGAACACCTGACACACCTCGCCCGCACCAACCCCGCCGTCACGATCCAGGTCCTGCCGTTCTCCGCCGGAGCCCACGCGGGAATGGACGGCCCCTTCACGCTCATGTCGTTTCCCACGGGCCGCGACCTCGTGTGCATCGAGTCCCCGCGTGCCTCCCTGCACCTGAACGAACCCGAGGCCGTCGAGCTCTACCGCACCACCAGCGACCTGTTGAAGTCCGACGCCCTGCCACCGAAGGCGTCGATATCGCCTCTCACCACGATCGCCAAGGACCTCTCATGAACAAGAACACTCTTGATCCCGACTGGATCAAAGCCCAACTCCGCGACGCCCGCTGGCGCACCGGCAGTCTCAGCGGCGGCGGCACCAACTGCGTCCAGATGGCCTTCCTGGAACGGGGCATCGTGGCCCAGCGCGACTCCAAGAATCCCGAGAAGGCTCCGCACCTGTTCACCGGCGCCGAGTACGACGCCTTCACCGGCGGCATCGAACGTGGCGAGCTCCGACGCCCCTGAGCTTGCAAGAACGCCGAGTTGAGAGTGATGGTGGCGACGAAGGCGGCCCAGATGCTCTCGGGGATATGAAAACCGGCCAGTGGTTGTCGCCCGCCACGGCAGGGGTGCCGGTACGGCATGCGGCGAAATAGCGATTCTCGTGGGTGACGATGGTGATGTGGTGGCGCTCTCATGTATCGCCTCCCATGGCGGCTGCGGCTGCCAGGATGTTGACGTAGTCACGCAGATGGGCGATCTGCCCGTTGCGTACGGTGAGCACAACGATGTTGGGAAGCGCGAACTCGCCGGTGGACGCGCTGGTCCCAAGAGCTTCCTGCTCGACGATGATCGTTTCCGGATCGTTGGTGTCATGGATGGCAAGAGTGCGGTAACGCTCGAACTTCAGCGGGTAGCTTTTCCATCCTGTGGCTATCCAGTTCACGATTTCGTCCCGGCCCTCAAGCCGGGACGGCAGACCCGGGCGTGTGAACGGGAACTCGTGGACCGCGTCGACCGCGTGCACGCGGCTCATGTCATCGACGGACTGGCTGATAGCGGCTTGGCGGAAACGCTCCAGAACCTCACGCGCGCCGGCTTTTTGCTCTTGATCTGACAGTGCCATGAGGGCGGCCCTCCCTGCTTCGGGTGAGTCATGCCAGTAAAGTGAGGCATGGTCCGGTTAGATGAAAACGGTAGCGGACTGTGTCCCCGTTTAGCAAAGGTGTGGTGATTGCGCTGGCAGGCCAAGGTTCGCGATCGCATGCCGGGCGTCCGATGCGTGCAGACGCCCGACGTAACCACGGGCAGTTGGTCGAGCAGGCGCGAATCGCGTTCGCCGAGTTCGGCGTGGACGCCTCCTTGGATGAGATCGCTCGGCAGGCAGGGCTGGCCAGCGGAACGCTGTATCGGCATTTCCCTACTCGGCTGGATCTCATAGAGGCGGTGCTCGCCGAGCAGATAGCGGAATTGGTCGGCCTTGGTCGCGAGCTGCTGACGGTCGAGGACGAATTCGACGCGTTGTCCACCTGGCTGCGTGCTGCGCTCACGCATGCCTTGACCTATCGAGGTCTGTCGGCCGCGGTGATGAACTCGGCGCTCGACCGCGGGAATGGGCTGGTATCGACCTGGCATGCGGAGTTGTTCGAGGTGGGGGCCGCGTTGCTGGCGCGGGCGCGGCAAGCAGGCGTCGTCATCGCCGATGCGGACGAAGTGGATGTGCTGAAGATGGTCGGCGCTATCGCCTGGGCCGCCCAGGACACCCCGGACAGCTCAGCTCAAGCCGACCGCCTGCTCGCCCTCCTCATGAGCGGACTGCATCACGGCGGCGTCCAGCGATGACCAGGCCGGCGATTTCGGCGCGCCGCAGTCCGGTGCCGAGCATGGTGAGTGGTCGGCGTTCCCGGGCGGCGTCAAGGGCGGCGAGTTCGACATCTGAGACCCGCCGATTCTGTTCGGTGGTCGCCTGAGGTGAGAGTCCCCGTCATGGTGGGGACTCTCACCTGCGCCGTGAGCGGCGTCACCGTCTGGCAGCCTCGGGCTCAGGCGTTCGCCATGGTGTCCCGCGCTCCGGCGAGGTTCTCCTTCCGGTCCTCCCGGTCGGCGTTCTTTCCCAGGTAGGTGCGCAGGTGCCGGGCGGTGAGGGAGTCTCCTGCCGAGACGAGGTCGGCCGGGGTGCCGGTGAAGACGATCCGGCCGCCGTCGTGTCCGGCTCCGGGGCCGAGGTCGACGATCCAGTCGGCGTGGGCCATCACGGCCTGGTGGTGCTCGATGACGACGACCGTGTTGCCGTCGTCGACGATCCGGTCGAGCAGGGCGAGCAGCTGGTCCACGTCGGCCAGGTGCAGGCCGGTGGTCGGCTCGTCCAGCACGTACGTCGTGGCCTTCTCCGCCATCCGGATGGCCAGCTTGAGCCGCTGCCGCTCACCCCCGGACAGGGTGGTGAGCGGCTGGCCGAGGCCGAGGTAGCCGAGGCCCACATCGGAGAGCCGGTCGAGGACGGCCCGCGCCGCGCCGAAGCTCACCTTCGAGGCCCCCGCGCCCGAAGGACCCGAAGGACCCGTACCGGGGGCGAAGAAGTCGCGGGCCTCGGTCACCGACATGCCGAGCACCTCGCTGATGTCCTTGCCGCGCAGCTTGTGGGTGAGCACCTCGGGCGTGAACCGCCTGCCCTCGCACTGCTCGCACACCGACGCGACCCCGGCCATCATGGCGAGGTCGGTGTAGACGAGGCCGATGCCCTTGCAGTTGGGGCAGGCGCCCTCGGAGTTCGCGCTGAACAGGGCCGCCTTGACCCCGTTGGTCTTCGCGAAGGCGGTGCGGATCGGGTCGAGCAGCCCGGTGTAGGTGGCCGGGTTGCTGCGGCGGGACCCGCGGATCGCGGTCTGGTCGACCACGGCGACCCCCTCCCTGCGGGGAAGCGAGCCGTGGATCAGCGAGCTCTTGCCGGACCCGGCGACGCCGGTGACGACGGTGAGCACGCCCAGCGGGATGTCGACGCTCACGTCCTTGAGGTTGTGCAGGGTGGCGCCGGTGATCGACAGCTGCCCGCGCGGCGTCCGTACCTTCTCGCGCAGGCGGGCCCGGTGGTCCAGGTGGCGGCCCGTCAGGGAGTCCGAGCGCCGGAGCGCGGCCACGTCACCGGTGAAGCACACCCGCCCGCCGGACGAGCCCGCCCCCGGGCCCAGGTCGATCACGTGGTCGGCGATCTCGATCGTCTCCGGCTTGTGCTCGACGACCAGGACCGTGTTGCCCTTGTCGCGCAGGAGCAGCAGCAGGTTGTTCATCCGCTCGATGTCGTGCGGGTGCAGCCCCACCGTGGGCTCGTCGAAGACGTAGGTGACGTCGGTCAGGCTGGAGCCGAGGTGGCGGACCATCTTCACCCGCTGGGCCTCGCCCCCGGACAGCGTGGACGACTCGCGGTCCAGGCTCAGGTAGCCCAGGCCGATCTCGACCAGCGACTCCAGCGTGCCGCGCAGGGTGGCGACCAACGGCCCCACCGACGCGTCCTCGATGCCCCGGACGAACCCGGCCAGGTCGCTGATCTGCATGGCCGCGCAGTCGGCGATGTTGCGGCCGTCGATCTTCGAGCCCAGCGCGGCGGGGTTGAGCCTGCTGCCGCCGCACGCGTGACAGCTCGTGAACGTCACGGCCCGGTCCACGAACGCCCGGATGTGGGGCTGCATCGACTCCCGGTCCTTGGCGAGATAGAGCCGCCGTACCTTGACCAGGAGCCCCTCGTAGGTGGTGTTCATCGTGCCGATTTTGATTTTGGTGGCGGGTTTGTGGAGGAAGTCCTCCCACTGGGCCGGGGTGTAGTCCCTCAGCTTCGTGTCGGGGTCGAAGAACCCGGAGTTGGCCAGGCCCTGCCAGTACCACGAGTCCACGGTGAAGTTGGGGGCGGTGATCGCGCCCTCGTTGAGCGAGAGGTCGACGTCGACGAGCTGGGAGACGTCGACGTCCGACACCCGGCCTAGCCCCTCGCACTCCGGGCACATGCCCTCGGCGCTGTTGAAGCTGAAGGCGCTGGAGGTGCCGACGTGGGGGGTTCCGATCCGGCTGAAGACGATCCGCAGCATCGTCTGCGCGTCGGTCGCCGTGCCGACCGTGGAGCGGGAGTTGGCGCCCATCCGCTCCTGGTCGACGACGATCGCCGCGCTCAGGTTGCGCAGGGCGTCGACGTCGGGACGTCCCTGGCTCTGCATGAACGACTGGATGAAGGCCGTGTAGGTCTCGTTGATCAGGCGCTGCGACTCGGCCGCGATGGTGCCGAAGACGAGGGAGGACTTCCCGGAGCCGGAGACCCCGGTGAAGACGGTGAGCCGCCGCTTGGGAATGTCCAGCGAGATGTCGGCCAGGTTGTTCTCCCTGGCGCCGCGGACCTCGATCACGTCGTGGCTGTCCGCGGCGGCCCGGCCGTGTCGCGGGCCGCGAGCGCGAGCCGGGGTGGCGGGTGGGAACACGAACCTTCTCACTTGATATCCTTAGGCTGTAAAGAGTTGGCCCGGCCAAGTTAGTTTATGCCGTAAGGAGTTGCAAGTGGTCGTCTTCGCCGGACAGGGCGACGCGCGCCGTTCGATGGCGCTGCTGTGGCGTACCACGAGGTCGAACGACACACGCCCCGGGCCCAAGCCCGGCCTGAGCGTGGATCTGATCGTGGACACGGCCGTCGCCATCGCCGACGCGGAGGGGATGGCCGCGCTCTCCATGCGCGCGGTGGGCGAGCGGCTCGGGCGCACGGCGATGGCCCTCTACACCTACGTCCCCAGCAAGAGCGAGCTGGTCGACCTGATGTACGACCGGGCCCTCGCCGAGCTCTCCACCCGCCACGACCTGGCCGGTGGCTGGCGGGCGGCGGTGACCGCCTGGGCGCAGGAGACGTGGGAGTTCTACGTACGGCATCCGTGGGTGCTGCAGGTGTCGCAGGCGCGTCCCGTGCTGGGTCCCAACGAGTACGTCATGATCGAGGAGGCGCTGCGGATCCTCCGCGAGACCGGGCTGGGGGCCGGGAAGCTGCGGTACGTCGTCGGGACGCTGTTCTACTTCGTGCGCGGGGCGGCGCAGACGGTCGCCGAGTCGCGGCAGGCCCCGGTGGAGACCGGGGTGTCGGACGAGGAATGGTGGTACGCCCGCTCGGCCCTGCTGACGGAGGTCGCGCCCGACTTCCGCGAGCGGTTCCCGACACTGACCTGGCTCGACGACGAGGGCGCCTACCGGTCCCAGGACGAGACCCTCCCCTACCTGGAACAGGAGGGCAGGGACACCTTCGCCGCCGGGCTCGCCATCCTCCTGGACGGGATCGAGGCGACGGTGAGCAGGGCCGGGGCCTGAGGGGTCCCGATGGCCCGCTCCGGCGTACGGGAGGCGCCACCGGATCCGTTCACGCCGGGGGTGAGGCGGACGACCGGCGTCTCCAGAGCGCGCGCCGTATCAGATACCCGGGGCCGAGCAGGAAGAAGAGGGCGAACGCGCCGAAGAACAGCAGGCCGACGGGGTCGAAGTAGCCCGGTCTGTGCACCTTTAACTCGTGACCCGCGTCCAGGGCTCGTACCCGATCCCCCACGGACAGTTCGTGCGCCTCGTAACCGTAGATCCAGACCTCCCGCGAGTCCGACAGGCCGTCGTCGGGCAGGTAGGAACCCGACCAGTGGCAGGGGCCACGGCCCTGGCACTTCAGCTCCTCGGCGGTGAAGGCGCCCATGGCGCCCTCGCGTTTGGCGGCACGTATCTCCAGCAGCGTGCCGTCGAAGGTCGTCAAACCGAACAACGTCGCCATCAGCAGCGCCGCCGGCAGCGCCATCACGATCAGGATCACAAGGCAGCCCGTGCCGCAGCCGTTCCGCTCCTCCATGCCGCAGGCTCCCGTCCGCGCCGGTGATGAGGACCCCCGGTTCGAGAACGGGTGGGAGGGGTCCCCGGGTTCCGTTTCGTTCTGGCGTCGGCCCCCGGGTTCCATCCCGCCGGGCGCCGGGTGCTGGGCGTTTCGGCGGTGGACGGCCCGCGCGCCGGGCCCGGCCTCGACGTGAGCAGCGCCTAACCGGACCGTCGTGGGGCAGGAACACCTCATGAAAAAGTTTTTCAAGGTCGTGGTGGCACGCTGGCTGGCCCGCACGCCGTTCGGGCTGGCGATCCTGGGGGTGGGCTGGTTCCTGGGGCGGCGGCGCAGGCAGCGTGAGCAGGAGCAGACCGGGCGCGGTGGGCGGGGATACGTGACGCGGGGAAGCGGACGCCCGCCCCGCTCCGGCAGGCGCTGAGATCCCGGTCCCCCGAGACGGGCGGCCGTCCGAGATGGGCGGCCCGTCCGAGGCGGGGACGGGGCGACGGAGCCGCGCCGACGCGGGCGGGAACGGGGAGAGCGGGGCGACGGAACCCCGCCGGGTCCGCGCCCTGCCGACGCGCCCGGGGTGGTCGCCCGCCGGGTTCGGCTACTCAGGGAGTGACTGAGTAGGTGGACGCTGTCGCGCCGCTCATCCGGGGCGCATCATCGGGACATGAGGGAAACGACGCACAGGGTGGCCGGCCGGGGGGCTCTGGTCGGCAGGGGAGCTCTCGTCGGCCTGGGGGTCGGTCTCGTCGTCGCCGCCATCTGGGTGGACTCCGCGCTCAAGGGCCACGGGCTCGACACGATCCTCCACTCCTTCGCGATGATCCTGGTCCCCTTCCCCCTGGGCGCCGTACTGGCCAAACTGGCCCGGCTGCCGCGCTGGGGGGCCGTGACGCCCGCCGGTCCGGTCGCCGGGGGGTTCCTGGCGCCGGCCCTGCTGGTGTTCGTCCCCGACCCGCGCGTCCACGGTTTCCCCGAGCCGCTGCTCGGCGGGGTCTACGTGCTCGCCGGAGTGGCCGGCTACGCCGCCGTGACCTGGGTGATCAGCACGGACGGCGTCCTGTGGCCGCGGATCGCCGTCGCCGGGCTGCTCGTCGCGTTCCCGCTGGTCTCCGCCCAGCTGCGGGACCCGGTCGGCGACTGGTACCGGACGCGCGGATTCGAACGGCTCGGCGTCCCGCTGCTCGCCCCCGAGGTCCCCGGCCACCGGCTCTCCCGAGTGGAGATCTTTACCGGCTCCACCGGTGTCACCGGTTTTGCCGACGAGGACGGGGACGGGCCGTCGATCCGGCTCGCGTACCGGCGCGGGCGCATGGACGCGCCGAACGGGAACTGGTCGGAGATCACGGTGTTCGTCCGACCCGGCTCCGCCGCCACCCCCGCCGCGGCGTGCGCCTCGCCGTACCCCTCCGGAGTCTGGGGGAGCGAGGGCGAGCCGTGCCGGGCCGTCGCGGGTGACCGCTGGGTCCGCCGCGCCCCCGCGACGATGGTCGGGGTGTTCGCCCGGCAGGGGGACGCCCTGATCCAGATCGAGAGCGTCCAGGCGAGCGAGGCGGAACTGCTCGCTCTCCTGCCGACCATGCGGCCGGTCTCCGCGGCGTTCCTCGCCGGAGTCTGAGCCGGTCCGCGCCGGAGTTCGAGCCGGTCCGTTCCGGGTTTCCTCGCCGGAGTCCGCGTCGGTCTCGGGCGGGCTTCTCGCCGAGCTCCGAGCCGGCCGGTCACCCCCTGTTTGTTTCGGGTACGCGTCTCGGATACGCGTCACGTCATCGTCGGCCGGAGCGACTGGCCGGAGCGACGGCCGGCCGGTCATTCCGGTCGGCCGTGAGTCTTTTTATACTTTGTGCGACATATGGGAGTTTTTGTCTGCCTAGTTATGTATTTGCTGACCGGACTTTCATTGACAGTCGGCATAAGTTCGATCTAGCGTCGCGAAACATATACGACATAAGTCCCGTTCCGTGCCGGGACGTGTAGTGCCGACCGAAGGGAAACCCCGCCATGCCCCCCAGGCGGAGATCGACCCACCCTCGCCGGAGGATCGCGCAGTTCTGCGCGATGCTCCTGGCCTTCACCGGAGCGACCGTGCTCACCGCGGCCGCGCCCGCGCAGGCGGTCGCCGCGATCGACCCGGCCGACTACCAGAGGGTGGAACTGGCCAAGGGCGCCGCCGAGATGGGCGAGCCCATGACCATGGCCGTGCTGCCCGACCGGTCGGTGCTGCACACCTCGCGCGACGGCAACCTGCGCCGTACCAGCGCGGCAGGGGAGACGGCCGTCGTCGGCACGCTGCCCGTCTACACCCACGACGAGGAGGGCCTGCAGGGCGTCGCCGCCGACCCCGGCTTCGCCACGAACAGGACGATCTACCTGTACTACGCGCCGAAGCTGAACACCCCCGGGGGTGACGCCCCCGCCACCGGCACCGACTGGACGGCGTGGCAGGGCGTGAACCGGCTGTCGCGCTTCACCGTCAAGGCCGACTGGACGCTCGACGCCGCGAGCGAGCGGACGGTGCTGGAGGTCGCGGCCGACCGTGGCATGTGCTGCCACGTCGGCGGCGACATGGACTTCGACGCCCAGGGCAACCTGTACCTGTCCACCGGCGACGACACCAACCCCTTCGACTCGGCCGGTTACTCGCCCATCGACGAGCGCACCAACCGCAACCCCGTCTACGACGCCCAGCGCACCTCCGGCAACACCAACGACCTGCGCGGCAAGATCCTGCGCGTCAAGGTGAACCCGGCCACCGGCGCCTACACCGTCCCCTCGGGCAACCTCTTCGCGCCCGGCACGGCGGGCACCAGGCCCGAGATCTACGCGATGGGCTTCCGCAACCCGTTCCGGCTCAGCGTCGACAAGGCCACCGGCGTCGTCTACGTCGGCGACTACGGCCCCGACTCGGGCAGCACCGACGCCGCCCGCGGGCCCAGCGGCCAGGTCGAGTTCAACCGGGTGACCGGGCCAGGCAACTACGGCTGGCCGTACTGCACCGGGACCAACACCCTGGCCGAGACCTACGGCGAGTACACCTTCCCCTCGGGCCCCGCGGGCGCGAAGTACGACTGCGCCGCGGGCGGCGCGACCAACGACTCCTTCCGCAACACCGGCCTGGCGAAGCTGCCGCCCGCCAAGCCCGCCTGGATCAGGTACGGCGGCGACGCCGGTACCCCGCCGGAGTTCGGCGGCGGCTCCGAGTCGCCGATGGGCGGCCCCGTCTACCGCTACGACGCCGCGCTGAACTCCACCGTCAAGTTCCCCCAGGAGCTCAACGGCCACTTCTTCGCCGGTGAGTTCGGCCGCAGGTGGATCAAGGCGATCGAGGTGGGCACCGACGGCTCACGCGGCGCCATCGCGGGCTTCCCGTGGACCGGCACCCAGGTGATGGACCTCGCCTTCGGCCCCGACGGCGCGCTCTACGTGCTCGACTACGGCTCCGGCTACTTCGGCGGCGACGCCAACTCCGCGCTCTACCGCGTCGAGTACGTCAAGGGCGTGAACCGCGCGCCCGTAGCGGTGGCCAAGGCCGACAAGACCTCGGGCAGGAGCCCGCTGGCCGTCACCTTCTCCTCGGCCGGTTCCGCCGACCCCGACGGGCAGGCCATCACCTACGCCTGGGCCTTCGGCGACGGGACCACCTCCACCGCCGCCAACCCCGTCAAGACGTACACGGCCAACGGCAACTACACCGCCACGCTCACCGTGCGCGACCCCCTCGGCGCCACCGGCACCGCGAGCGTGCCCATCACGGTCGGCAACACCGCGCCCACGGTGACCATCGAGAGGCCGCGCCAGGGACAGCTGTTCCAGTGGGGCGACACCGTGCCGTTCACCGTCAAGGTGACCGACCCCGAGGACGGCACCGTCGACTGCGCGAAGGTCAAGATGACCTACGTGCTGGGCCACGACACCCACGGCCACCAGATCACCTCCAAGAACGGCTGCTCGGGCGACCTGGCGATCCCGGTCGACGGTGAGCACGACGACGCGGCGAACATCTTCGCGGTCTTCGACGCCGAGTACACCGACCTGGGCGGCCTGACCACCCACACCCAGCACATCCTGCAGCCCAGGAAGCGCCAGGCCGAGCACTACGCGACCATGTCCGGGGTCTCGCTCATCACCAAGACGGCCGCGCACGGCGGCCGGACCGTGGGCGACGTCCACAACGGCGACTCGATCACCTTCAAGGGCTACGAGCTGGCCGGGGCCACGAAGATCGACGCCCGGGTCTCCTCTGCGGGCGTCGGCGGCTCCATCCAGGTCCGCGCGGGCTCGGCGACCGGCACCCTGATCGGCACGGTGGCCGTGGCGCCGACCGGCGGCTGGGAGACCTTCGTGGACGTCTCGGCCCCGCTGGCCGGGGCACCGGCCGGGGCGACCGACCTCACCCTGGTCTTCACCGGCGGCGCGGGCGCGCTGTTCGACCTGGACGACTTCACCTTCACCGGAGGGGGCACCACCGGACCGGTCGCCGGAAGGATCACCGGTGCCGGAGGCAGGTGCGTCGACGTCGCGGGCGGCCTGACCGCCGACGGCACCAACGTGCAGCTGTACGCCTGCAACGGCACCGCCGCGCAGAACTGGTCCAGGGAGGGTGCCACCCTCAGGGCGCTCGGCAAGTGCATGGACGTCGCGGGCGGCGTCGCCACCGACGGCACCCGGGTCCAGCTCTACACCTGCAACGGCACCGGCGCGCAGAACTGGACGGCGAACGGCTCCACCCTCAGGGCGCTCGGCAAGTGCCTCGACGGCGCCAACGCCGCGCAGCTCGTCATCAGGACCTGTGACGGCGGCGCCGCGCAGAACTGGACGCTGCCGGGCGGGACGACCCCCGACCCCGACCCGGGGACCGGCACGGGCGCCGGTGACGTCCTCGTCTTCTCCCGCACCGCGGGCTTCAGGCACGACTCGATCCCCGCCGGTATCCAGGCCATCAGGGACCTGGGCTTCACCGTCGCCGCCACCGAGGACCCGGCGGCCTTCACCGCGGCCAACCTGGCCAGGTACAAGGCCGTCGTCTTCCTCAACACCACCGGCGACGTGCTCGACGCGGGCCAGCAGGCCGCCTTCGAGTCCTACATCAGGGCGGGCGGCGGCTACGCCGGCGTCCACGCGGCCTCCGACACCGAGTACGACTGGCCCTGGTACGGCAACCTGGTCGGCGCCTGGTTCGCCTCCCACCCCGCCGTCCAGCAGGCCACCGTCAAGGTGCAGGACCGGGCCCACCCGTCCACCGCCCACCTCGGCGCCACCTGGAGCCGTACCGACGAGTGGTACGACTTCCGCACCAACGCCCGCACCGCGTCCCGCGTGCTCGCCACCCTGGACGAGTCCACCTACACGGGCGGCGGCATGGGCGCCGACCACCCCATCGCCTGGTGCAAGGCGTACGACGGGGGACGCTCCTTCTACACCGGCGGCGGACACACCGCCGCAGCCTTCGCCGAGCCCGCGTTCCGCCAGCACCTGCTGGGCGGCATCAACTACGCCACCGGCAAGTCCAAGGCCGACTGCCGCGCGGAGAACGGCTACACGCCGATCTACGACGGTTCCGTCACCGGCTGGGAGCAGGCCGGGCCCGGGAGCTTCGCCAACGCCGACGCCACGCTGACCTCGCAGGGCGGCATGGGCCTGTTCTGGTACAAGGCGAAGGAGTACCGCTCCTACTCGCTGAAGCTGGACTGGAGGATGGCCGGGGACGACAACTCCGGGGTCTTCATCGGCTTCCCCGCCTCCACCGACCCCAACTCGGCGGTCGGCAACGGCTACGAGATCCAGATCGACGCCACCGACACCGCCGACAAGACCACCGGCTCCGTCTACGGCTTCAAGTCCGCCGACGTGGCGGCCAGGGACGCCGCGCTCAACCCGCCGGGGCAGTGGAACACCTACGAGCTGCTGGTCGAGGGGGAGAGGCTGCAGATCTTCCTCAACGGCGCGAAGATCAACGACTTCACCAACACCGACCCCGCCCGCTCGCTCCAGCAGGGGTACGTGGGCATCCAGAACCACGGCGCCGGGGACGACGTGTCCTTCCGCAACATCAGGATCAAGGAGCTCGGCGCGGCCGGAGGTGACACGACCGTCCAGGCGGAGGCCTGGTCGGAGGCGAACGGCGTGCAGCCCTACCCGCACACCCCCGCGCACGGCGGCACCGTGCTCGGCTACGTCAACCCGGGTGACTGGGCCGCCTACGACGGGGTGAACCTCACCGGCGTCACCACCTTCAGGGCCAGGGTCGCCTCGCCCACCCCGGCCGGCGGCTTCCAGATCCGCACCGGCTCGCCCACCGGCCCGCTGCTCGGCAGCGTCACCGTGCCGGCGACCGCGGGCTGGGAGTCGTACGCCGACGTCTCCACCGCGCTCACCGGAGTCCCCTCCGGCACCGCCAGGCTCTACCTGGTGTTCACCGGCTCGAACTTCGACGTGGACGACTTCACCCTGGTCCGCACGCCGTAGGACGTCCTGTCCCTGCGCCTCAGGACTTCCCGCCCCTTCTCCCGCATCCTGCACGGGAGGAGGGGCGGGAACGACGAGACGGCCCGGTCGTCCGACCGGGCCGTCTCGTCGTATTCGTGTTCCCGTGTTCCCTGAACTCCCTGTGTCGCCGCGTTTCCCGCGTGCGCCGCGTTTTCCGCGTGCCCCGCGTTCCCCGTGCTCCTCCGGGTCTCCCAGGTGTCCCGGAACCGCCGGAGCGGGGGACCTCAGCCGGACATCAGCTGAACATCGCCTCCATGGTCTCGTGCGACTGCTCCTTCTTGGCGTCGGACTCGCTGCCCCAGCAGGTGTTGAGGATGATCCGGGTGCGGTCCTCGGAGAGCGGCACCGTGCGGTGCAGCGTCGTGTCGGAGCGCAGGAAGTAGATGTCGCCCGTCTGGTGGGCGTAGGTGCTGATCTGCTGCTTGATGAGGTGATCGTGGACCCGGGGGTCCTCCTTCACCCAGTTGGTGTGGGGGACGCACTGGAGCATGCCGCCGTACTCGCTGCTCGGCGCCTCCATGATCCAGATGAGGGTGAAGCTGAAGTCACCCCAGTGCCAGCCGTGGGTGTCGCCCTGCTTCTCCTGGCGGATGATGACGTACTTCTCCTCGTCCCAGGGGCAGTTGACGACCGGCTCGTTGGCCAGCTTCCCGAGGAAGCCCTTGAGGGAGACGGAGTCGTAGAGCTCCGGGATGAGGGAGCTGTCCTGGGCGATGGACTGCTGGCTGACCGTGCTCATCTTCCTCGGGGAGTTGCTGGTCTCCTTGAGGTTGATGTCGATCCGGCGCGCGTGCAGGTCGAGCAGCCGGTTCACCTCGTCCGAGACGAGATCCTTCACCTCGCCGGAGACCACGTCCCGCAGCTTGACGTAGCCGTTCCTGCGGAAATCGTGCGACAATTTGCGGATTTCCCATGGGTCCTGAAAGGTCTTTTCGAGATGCTCCGCGATCCGGTCGTCGAGTGAGAGCGTCCCGAGGCCGGTCTCGTAGTCGGAAGTCGGCATGCGGTTTCTCCTCCGTGGTTATCGAGTCCGTGGTTATCGGGGTTTCCAGAACCGTAACACGCGAGTGGCGGACGCAAATGGCGCGCGTTGTTCGTCCCGTCCCCCTGTGAAACCATGAGCGGATTCCATCCGATCGGCTTCAGCAATTACTCAGACTACGCAGGGACGAGCGTCATGAACACCAAAGTCACATTCGTCGAGCTGTCTGCATTCGAGGCCATCCTGCCCCTCGCCTCCGGTTACATGCAGGCCTACGCGCAGCACGACCCGGAGGTGGGACCGCGATGTGAGTTCGAGATCTACTCCGCCCCGGTGTCCGCCGACCGGGAGGAAGTGATCGAAGAACTCCTCGGCAAACGCAGCGACGTCTACGCCATCAGTTGCTACATCTGGAACATCGGGTTCGCGCGCGCCGTGCTGGACGCGCTGCACGAGCGGCTTCCCCAGGCCCAGTTCATCCTCGGCGGCCCGCAGGTCATGCTGCACGCCGACGAGTACGTCGCCCCCGAGAGGGAGAACGTCGTCGTCTGCAACGGCGAGGGCGAGAAGACGATGGTGCAGTACCTGCGCCAGATCATCAGCGACGCGCCCGACTTCGCCGAGGTCCACGGGGTCAGCTTCTGGCGCTCCGGGGAGCTCGTCACCACCGAGGCCGCCGAGCGGGTGCGCGACCTCATGGAGGTGCCCTCGCCCTTCACCTCCGGCGTCTTCGAGGAGGGCAAGTACACCACGGCCATCCTGGAGACCAACCGCGGATGCCCGTTCAGCTGCGGTTTCTGCTTCTGGGGCGCGGCGACCAACGACAAGGTGCACAAGTTCGAGGACCAGCGGGTCCGCGACGACATCACCTGGATCAGCAAGAACAACTTCGTGTCGATCTTCATCGCCGACGCCAACTGGGGCATGGCCCCGCGCGACGTGGAGCTCACCCGCCACCTGGTGGAGTGCAGCGAGGAGAACGGCTACCCGGTGATGGTCTCGATGGCCGCGGCCAAGAACAAGCCCGACCGGATGGCCGAGATCACCGAGATCCTGGTGCAGGGCGGCCTGCTGACCAGCCAGCCCATCTCCCTGCAGTCGATGAGCTCCAGGACCCTGGAGCTGGTCGACCGCTCGAACATCAAGCCCGCGACCTACACCGAGCTGCAGAGGACGCTCAGGGAGAAGCGCATCAGCTCCTACATCGAGCTGATCTGGCCGCTTCCCGGGGAAACCCTGGACTCGTACAAGGAAGGGGTCGCGGAATTGTGCCGGCTGCGTGCCGACACCCTGATCGTCTATCCGCAGCTCCTTCTTCACAACACCTCGATCTACGCCAAGCGCGACCTTCTCGGCGTGCAGGTCGAACGCGTTCCCAGTGATGTCACAGAGGCCGATGTCGTGGTCGGCACCAACTGGGTCAGCCGCGAGGAGTGCGAGCGCGGCACGTGGTTCTACTACGCGGTCCACTCGCTCTACAACCTGCGCGGCCTGTATTACCTCGCCAATTACCTGGACAGGTCGGGAACCAGGAAGTTCGAGGACTTCTTCACCGACGCCGCGGCGTATTTCGAGAGCCGTACGGACACCGAAGTGGCGACTTTCTTCCGCGATTCGGTGGAGAAACTCTGGAACTACGACTTCCACAATTTCGGGATGGTCGCGCACATCGTCCTGCATTCGCACCGCGAGGAGTTCGACGGGCTGCTCGTCGACTTCGCCCGCACCCAGCCGTGGTGGGAGGACGCCGAGGCGCGGGCCGCGTTCGAGCTCGACCTGCTGGCCCGGCCCTACATCTACCTGGCCAAGCCGAAGCCGCCCCGCTACGACTTCGCCGAGCTGCGCGTCGAGTCGCGCCCGGGGGCGCGGGGGAAGACGACCTCGGTCGTGGACATGCCCGCCGACCTGGCCGCCCTGCTCATCGACCTCGACGTGACCGGCCTGGAGGCCGGCCAGGAGACCCTCACCCGCCTGGAGCTCGACCACCCGCGCGGGCGCAAGCTGCCGTTCATGCCGGAGCGCAGCCTGGAGCACAACGCCTCCTACTGCCAGGGCATGGTGCTGCGGCTGCGGGAGTACCTCCCCACCTGGCGACCGGAGTCCGAGACCGCCGCGCTGCCCGGCCGGCGCTGAGCCGCCCATCCACCCGGCCCGCCCGCGCGTCACGCCGGGCGCGCCGGGGCGGCGGGGGCGGAGCGGGGGCAGAGGGGGCACCGTGGCCGCGCATGACGAGGGCCCGTGAGGATCATCCTCACGGGCCCTCGTCATGCGCGGCATCCCGCCCGGCGGGATGCCCGCCGCCCCTGAGCAGGCGCTCAGGGGCGCTCGGGGCGCTAGACCTTCGCTCCCGCCTTGGCCTCGGCCTTGGCGGCGGCGGCGTCCACCGCCTCGGCGAAGTCGGCGAGCACCGGGTTCTCGAACAGCACCCGGATCGGCACGTTCACCGTGAACGTCTCCCGCACCTGGGTGATCACCTGCGCGGCCACCAGGGAGTGGCCGCCGATCTCCAGGAAGTCGTCCTCGCGGGCGATCCGCTTGAGCTTCAGCACCTCCGCCCAGATGGCGGCGATCGCCTGCTCCGTCTCGGTCTGCGGCGCGTCGAAGTCGTCGTCACCGCCGTCCCCGTTCCCGCCGCCGTCCAGGCCGGGCTCGGGCAGCGCCCGGCGGTCCACCTTGCCCGAGGAGGTCAGCGGCATCGCGTCCAGCGTCACGTACGAGGAGGGCAGCATGTACGCGGGCAGCGAGCCCTGCAGGAACCGGTGCAGCTCGCCGGTGAGGCCGCTGCGGTCGGCGATGATCCTGGAGGCGTCGTCCAGCACGACGTAGGCGACGAGCCGGTCGTCGCGCACGACGACCGCCGCCTCGCGCACCCCCGGGTAACGGGTGATCGCGGCCTCGATCTCGGCCGGCTCCACCCGGAAACCACGGATCTTCACCTGGTGGTCCACCCGGCCCACGTACTGCAGCCGGCCGTCCGGCAGGTAGCGGACCAGGTCACCGGTCCGGTACAGCCGCGCGCCGGGAGGGCCGTACGGGTCGGGCATGAACGACTGCGCGGTCAGGCCGGGCTTGCCCCGGTAGCCGTGGGCGAGGCCGGTGCCGCCGACGTACAGCTCGCCGGGCACGCCCGCGGGGAGCGGGTTGAGCCAGCGGTCCATCACGTACGTCCTGAAGTTGGCCAGCGGCCGGCCGATCGGCGGCGCGTACGCGGCGGCGGGATCGCAGGTCCCCATCGTGGCGCACACGGTCGTCTCCGTCGGCCCGTAGGCGTTGACGAAGGTACGGCCGGGCCCCCAGGTCCGGACCAGCCCGGTCGGGCACTGCTCGCCCGCGACGACCATGAGCCGCACCGTGCCCAGCTCGTCGCCCTTGAGCGTGCTGAGGAACGTCGGCGGGAACGTGGCCGCCGTCACCCCCTGGTCGCTGATGGCCTTCGCCGTCTCCTGCGGGGTCATCGCCGCCGGGTCCAGCACGCACAGCGCCGACCCGTTCAGCAGCGCCATCGTGATCTCCCAGATCGACGCGTCGAAGCTGAGCGAGGCGAACAGCGCCACCCGGTCGTCGGGCGTCAGGGAGAACTCCCGCGACAGGGCCGAGGCGAGGTTGCTGACGCCGCGGTGCGGCACCTCCACGCCCTTGGGACGGCCGGTCGAGCCCGAGGTGTAGATGACGTAGGCGGGCGCGTCGGGCGCGGGCGTCACGCCGGGCCTCGTGTCCGGCTCCTCGGCCTCGATCGTGCGCCACTCCCCGTCCAGCTCGACCGTGCGCACCCGGTCGTCGCGCACCAGGCCGGAGTGCTCGGCCACGGTGAGGACGAGCCGGGTCCCGCTGTCGTCGAGGATGTGGCTCAGCCGGTCGGGCGGCAGCGCCGGGTCCAGCGGCAGGTAGACGCCCCCGGACTTGACGATGCCGAGGAAGGCGACGAGCGCCTCGGCCGAGCGGCCGGTCATCGAGCCGACGACGTGGCCGGGCCGCACCCCGTCGCGGATCAGCCGGTGGGCCACCCGGTTGGCGCGCTCGTCCAGCTCCCGGTAGGTGAGCCGCCGCTCGCCCGCGAGCACCGCGAGCGCGTCGGGGGCGGCGGCGGCGCGCGCCTCGAACAGGGCGCCGACGCCGGCCTCCTCGTCGAAGGGGGTCTCGGTGCGGTTCCACTCCTCGACCACCAGCCGCAGCTGCTCCGCGTCCAGCAGGGACAGCGACGAGATGGGCCGCCCGGGGTCGCGTACGGCGTCGGACAGCAGGGTGACGTACTGCTCGGCCCTGGTCTGGGCGCCCGGAGCGTCGAACAGGTCGAGCCCGTAGCGGACCTCCCCGTCGAGCGAGCCCGGCACCAGGACCAGCGCCAGGTCCGAGGCGAGCGGGAAGCGGCCGGCCACCAGCTCCGAGGTCCGCACGCCCGGCAGCCGCAGCGCGCTCCAGGCCGGGGCCGCCTGGGCGAACTCCGCCTGGTAGAGCGGCTGCACGCCGCTGGAGGCGTCCAGCTCCAGCTCCTCGGCGAGCCGGTGCGCCGGGTAGGAGCCGTGCGCGGCCGCCTCGTCCAGCGCGCCGCGCACCTGGGCGACGACGGCGGCGAACGAGGGATCGCCCTCGCAGCCGATCCGGATCGGGAACGCGGGAGCGCGCCCCCCGGCCGGTACGGGCACGCCGACCACGACCTCGTCCTGGCCCGACCAGCGGCACAGCGCGACCGCCCACGCGGCCAGCGTGACGGCCTCGGTGTCGGCGCCGGTCTCCGGCGCGGTCTCGGCCTGCCCCGACCAGCGGGACAGTGCCATCGCTCGCGCCGCCTGACTGGGAGGTCCGGCCTCGCGCGCGACGGTCTCCACCCGCGCGGCCGTCTCCGGCGGCACGGTGAAGGTCACCCGGGCTCCCGTGAAGCCGGGCACGGCGGGACGGCCCCGGTCGGAGGGCAGGTCGAGGGCGGGGGGCGTGCCGTCGAGCCGGTCACGCCAGTAGGCGAGGTCGCCGGCGTCCCCGCCGTTCGCGTCCCTGCCGTTCGCGTTCCCGTCGTTCGCGTTCCCGGAGGCGCCGTTGGAGGTTCCGGCGGGGGCGTGGCCGCTGTGAACCTGACCGTTGAAGGTCTGACCGTTCGAGGTCTGGCCGTTGGAGGTCGCGGGGGACGCTCCGTCGGAGGCCGGAGAGTCGAACGCGTCCTCGTACGCCTGGGAGATCTCCTCCGCGAGGCCCGTCAGGACGTGCTCGTCGGCGACGAGCCGGTGCGCGGTCACGATGAGCGCGTGGTCGTCGTCGGCCAGCCGCGCCAGGGCGACCCGGACCGGCGGGCCGGATTCGAGATCGAGGCCCCGGTTGGCCTGCTCGGAGACGAGCCGTGCCAGCGCCTCCTCGCGGCGGCCCGCGTCGTGCCTGCTCAGTTCCACCGGCGCGGGCACGGTGACGGGCCCGGGCTTCGCGCCGGGGTCGCCGGGCGACGCCGGACGCAGGTCCTCGCGCGCGTCCAGCACGTGTTCCAGCGCGGCGGTCAGGGCCTTCTCGTCGAGGGGGCCGCGCAGCCGCGCCGCGAGCGTGACCTGGTCGGTGTGGTCACCGGCGGTTTTCGCCCGGTAGGACCTCCACCGGCTCTCCTGTGTCGGCGACAGCGAAGCCTTACTGTCCGGCATGGGGTGCTCCAATCAGTGCCCGGCGTGGTCGAGTTCGAGGTGGACGGGGACGCGGTCGACGCCCCACATGAGGTTCGAGCGCAGCCGCTTGACCGGCCCGGTGAGCTCCATGCGGGCCACCCGGCCGGTCAGTTCCTCCAGCAGCACGCGCAGCTCGAACCTGGCCAGCGCCGCGCCGATGCACAGGTGCTTGCCGAGGCCGAACGTGAGGTGCTTGTTAGGGGTGCGCCCGACGTCGAAGCGGCGCGCGTCGGGGAAGGCGTCCTCGTCGCGGTTGACGGCCGGGTGCCACACGCTGACCCGCTCACCGGCCCGGATGGTCTGGTCCCCGATCCGCGTGTCGCGCAGCGCGGTTCGCATGACGTTGAGGCTGGGGGCGGTCCAGCGCAGCACCTCCTCCACGGCGGTCGGGATGAGCGAGGGGTCCTCGCGCAGCCGCCGCCACTCGTCGGGGTTCTCCACCAGGGCGATGACGGCCCCCGCCGAGGCGTGCCTGGTCGTCTCGTTGCCCCCGGTGATGAGGCCGTTGATGTTGAGCAGGATCTCCTCGTCGGTGAGGGGCGTCCCGTCGATCCGGCCGCGGATCAGCACGCTGATCACGTCGTCGCCGAGGTCCCCGCGCCGCTCGGCGAGCAGGTCGGCGTAGTAGGCGAAGATGTTGGCGTTCGCCTCGGCCTTCTCCGCGTCGGAGATGACGTCGTCCGAGGTGGCGGAGCCGAACGCGGTGCGCGTCCACTGGATCATCAGGTCCCAGTCGGCGCGGGGCACGCCCAGCAGCTCGCAGATGACCGAGAGCGGGAGCCTGCCCGCCACCGTGTCGACGAAGTCGAAGGAGTCCTTCTGGGCGTTCTCCTCCAGCATCCCGCCGACCGTCTCGCGCATCGCGCCCTCCAGGCGGCGGACCACCCGGGGGGTGAGCGCGGGGTTCATCACGTCGCGCAGCTGGCTGTGGCGGCCGTCGGTGACGATGAGCATCTTGCCCGCGGCGGCGCGGGCGGCGGACTCGGTCTGCCCGACCTGCATGCCCCGCTCGGAGGTGAAATTCGTCTTGTCGAGATAGACGGCGACGCCGTCCGCGTATTTGGTGAAAGCCCAGAAGCTCGGCCCGTCCGACCTCTTGTTCCAGAACATCGGCTGGTGCTCCTGCAGGTAATGCAGGACGCCGAGACCGGAGTCGGGGGCCGTGTAGATGTCCGGATCGGCCAGATCCAGCTCGTTGAGATTCACGGTCGTGTCAACTGTCATGGGGAATTCCTCCGTGCGTACACGTCGAAGATGTCGGTGTCCTTCAGCAGGGGGTCCTGGCCGATGTCGACCTGGAATCCACGACCGGTCAGATCGTCGCGCACGGACGCGAGCCTGCCGTCGATGTCGTGGACCTGCATGACGATTTGGTCGACCGCCTCCCAGTCGCCGGGAGCGATTCCGTCCAGGACATCGCATTCGGCTTTCTCGACGTTGATTTTCAGCAGTCCTATGCGGTCCACGCCCTCGGTGGCCATCACCTCGGAGATCGTCCGCACCTGGCACTCCTGCTTCTCCGTGACGTGCCTCCCCTCGGCCATGTCCGTCACGTCCTCGGGGGCGAAACCGCTGTTGGCCAGGAAAGTCCTGGTCACCTCGGCGTCGTGGTCGGCGTCGGTGTACATCCCCGACATCGCGGTGGTCTCCGGGTAGACGGTGAGAACCGCCGTACCCGGGGTATGGGAGAGCGCGCAGTCGAACGCCTTGGCGTTCAGGCCGTGGGCGGAGAGATTCGCGCACAGCGCGTCGTAAAGCGGCCTGGCGGGCTCGAAGGCGAGAATACGCGTGCCCGGACATTCCCAATGAAACGCCAGGGCGGCGATTCCGATGTTAGCCCCCACGTCGAACACCGTCATTCCCGGCTCAAGACGCACGTCATGTCTGAAGTAACTTCTGTCGCCCACGATACTGCGATACTGCAGGCTGGTCTCGGCGGGATTGAGCTGGAATACCACATGGCCGTCGGGGAGCGTCATCTGACGGACCCGCTGATTGTTTTCCAGTGTGTCTCTCGTATGATTTCGCATATCATCACCCTTAACAAAAACCTTATTCCAGTCAACCAGAGGTGAATCCCGACAAGGACGGAATGATCTTATGGACACTCAGAGAGCGGAAGTCAGGGCGCCGGAGGAAAAGCCGCCCTCTCTCTGGCGAAACCCCGACTTCAACCGGCTCTGGACCGGTCAGTCGATCTCGGTCCTCGGCTCCGAGCTGACCACCCTGGCACTCCCGCTGACCGCGATCCTCATGCTGCAGGCCAGTTCCCTGGAGGTCGGCCTGCTCAACACCATGCGCACGATCGCCGCGCTCCTGCTGACGCTGATCGCCGGCGTGCTCATCGACCGCTACCGCCGCAGGCCGCTGATGGTCGGCGCCGACATCGGGCGTGCCGCGGTCGTGGCCCTCATCCCGATCGCGGCCTTCGTCGGCTTCATGGACATGTGGGTGCTCTACGTGGTCGCGGTGGTGGTCGGCGGCCTCTCGGTGGTCTTCGAGATCGCCTACGCCGCCTACATGCCGACCCTGCTGAGCGAGGAGCAGCTCGTCGCGGGGAACAGCCGGATGGCGGCGACCGAGTCGGTGGGCGCCATCGCGGGCTCCAGCGCCGGAGGCGTGCTCATCGACCTGTTCCGGCCGGCGTACGTGATGCTGGGAGACGCGATCTCCTTCCTCGTCTCCGCCTTCGCCCTGTCGCGCATCCGCCACGTCGAGCCGCCCGTCGAGCGCCAGAGCAACCAGGGCCGGGGCGCGGTCGCGGCGATGCTCCACGACATCAAGCACGGCCTGAGGGTGACCTACCGCAACGACTACGCCCGGCCGCTGATCCTCAACTCCGCCGGGGCGAACTTCGGGTCGATGATGATCCTGACCCTGTTCATCCTGTACGCGGCCAGGGAACTCGGCATGTCGGGCACCTGGATCGGCTTCATCTACGCCATCGGCAGCATCGGCGGCGTCGTCGGAGCCGTCTTCGCGAGCAAGTTGTTCGAGAAGTTCGGCTACGGGCGCGGCATCATGACCGCCCTGATCGCCTTCCGGGTGCTGTGCTTCACGCCGTTCGTGGCCGGTCCGCAGTGGCTGCAGATCACCCTGTTCTCGATCATCTGGTTCGTCACGGTGTTCGGCGTGGTGGCCGGCAACATCGGCCAGCTCACGCTCTTCCAGTACGTGATCCCCAACCACCTGCGGGGCCGGGTCATCGGCGCGAGCCGCGCGGTCTACCTCGGCATCCTGCCGCTGGCCGCGATGCTGGCCGGGGTGCTGGGCGAGCTGATCGGCATCAAGCCCGCCATCTACGCCGGTTCCGCGTTCCTGCTGCCCTGGATCATCCTGCTGTTCCTGTCGCCGGTGCCGAACCTGCGCAGGCTGGAGGACGCCGAGCTCCTGCGGGACGACCCGGAGCCCGCCGAGGCCGGTGGATCCGGCGGGCCCGGCGGGCGCGAGGACGGCAAGAGCGCCAAGGACGCCTGAGGACATCTGAGATCGACCGGCTCAGCCCGGGACGCGCGCGGACATGCTCCGCGAGATCTCGTCCAGCAGGGCGGCGGGCGCCTGGAGGTAACTCCAGTGCCCGCCGTCCAGCACGGTGTAGCGGGCCTCGCCGTAGGACTCCCAGCCGCCCATCTGCTCCGGGGGGATCTGCGTGTCGCCCGACCAGCCGATCGCGGTGATCGGGCACGGCAGCTCCACCGGGTCGGTCTTGTCGAAGCGGCCGTACGCGGCCACGTCGGCGCGCATGACGTCCGCGGCCATGTCCACCAGCTCGGGCAGCGGCTCCGCGCCGCGCGCCCGCATGAGGTCCGACACCAGCGCGCCCACCTGCTCCTCGTCGAGCTTGAGGATGCTCGGCCACGAGGCCCGGTGCGGCGGGACCATCGACGAGGCGAACAGGTGCGCGGGCAGCGGCCCGCCCCGCTCCATGAGCAGCAGCGTCGCCTCGTAGCCGATGAAGACCGTGCCGCAGTGGCTGATGAAGCCGAACGGCCGGTCCAGGTAGGGCTCCAGGCCCTCCAGCATCTCGGCGGCGACGGCCGCGTAACTCTCGAACAACGGCTCGCGGAGCCGGTTCTCCCTGCCGGGCAGCTGCACGGGGCACAGCTCGATCCCGTCCACCTCGGCCGGCCACCCGTGGTACATCGACGCCCCGGAGCCCGGGTACGGCAGGCACCACAGCCTGGCCCGCGCCTCGGGGTCGGGGGTGCGCAGCAGCCACGTGGGGCGGCTCCTCCTTCGCTTCCTCTCGGTCATGTCGTCCGTCCTTCCGCCCTGATGTTCCGGATGAGGGTCTCTGGGGTCGGCGCCCGCAGGAAGTCGCGCAACCGGATCCGCACGCCGTAGCGGCTGCCGATCCGGTCGACGAGGCGGGTGGCAGACAGGGAGTCGCCGCCGGAGCGGATGAAGTGGTCACCCAGCGCGCCGCGCGCCCCGAGCTCCTGCTCCCACAGCTCCAGCACTCCCGCGGTCACGGGATCGGCTCCCGCGGTCACGGCGTCGGCTCCCACGGTCACGGCGTCGGCGCCCTGGGGAGCGGCCTTCGAGGCGCCGGCTCCCGGGAGGCCGGCCCCCGAGCTATCGCCCCACGAGGGCGCGGGCAGCGCGCGGCGGTCCACCTTGTTGCTGGAGTTCAGCGGCAGCCGCTCCATCGGGGTCCAGGCGGTCGGCACCATCGGGCCGGGCAGCCGGGCCGCGGCGAAGGCGCGCAGCTCCACGCTCCCGTACGCGACACCGTTCGCGGTGCTGCCGTGCGTGACGCCGTCCGCGCCGTTGTCCTTGGCGCCGTCCAGGGTGCCTTCCGCGGGGGCGGCGTAGACGACGTAGGCGCACAGCCTCAGGTCGCCGCCGGGGCCCGGGACGCCCGTCACCACGCACTCGCGCACCGCGGGGTGGTCGAGCAGCACGGCCTCCACCTCCGCGGGCTCCACCCGGTGGCCGCGGATCTTGACCTGCTGGTCGACGCGGCCGTGGTGCTCCAGCCGCCCGTCCGGCCGCTCCCGCACGAGGTCGCCGGTCCGGTAGACGCGGCCGCCCCCGCCCGAGGGGTCGGGCAGGAAGCGTTCGGCGGTGCGGGCCGGTTCGCCCAGGTAGCCCCGGGCCAGCTCGGGCCCGGACACGAACAGCTCGCCGACCTCGCCCGCCGCGACCGGTTCCAGCCCGGAGGTGAGGACGGGGACGCCGACGCCGGGCCACGCGCGCCCGATCGGGGGCCGGGCGCGCCTGGCGGTCTCGCCGGCCGTGACCGAGGTGCAGCGGTCGTCCAGCGGGACCAGGCAGCTCGTCACGCCGTTGGCCTCGGCGGAGCCGTACTCCACCGCGACCTCGAACGGCAGGCCGGCCGAGGGCCACACGCGCACCGCGTCGCTGCCGACCGTCATGAGCCGCAGTGCCGTCTCCTCCGGCCACGGCAGGCCGTACAGCAGCTCGGCGAGCGGCATGTTCACGTACGAGCGGGTGATGCCGGAGGCGACCATCCAGTCGCGCAGCTCCGGTGGCGAGCCCGCGGTCGCCGCGTCGGCGACGTGCACGCTCGCGCCGGAGCAGAGGTAGGGCCACAGCTCCACCACCGAGACCGACGAGGCCGGGGGAGCCAGCCAGCTGGAACGGTCGGCGGGGGTGATGCGGTACGCCTCGGCGTGGGTGGCGACCCGGTGGGCGATCGCCCGGTGGGTCACCCCGACGAGCTTGGGCCGCCCCGTCGACCCGGAGGTGTGCACCGCGTACGCGAGCTGGTCCCCGTGCACCCGGACGCCGGGCCCCTCATCGGAAGGGGTGGCGTCGAGGGGGCCGTCGATCACCACGGGCGCGCCGTCGAGGACCGCGGCGACGCGGTCCTCCGGCCAGCCGGGGTCGAGCAGCACCGCCGCGCCGCCCGCCTTGCAGACGGCGAGCAGTGCGACGAGCAGGTCGGGGGAGCGGTCCAGCCGCAGGGGGACGAGGGTCTCGGGGCCGACGCCGCGTCGCAGGAGCGACCGGGCGAGGCCGTTGGCACGGGCGTCGAGGTCCCGATAAGTGAACAGGACGGCCCCGGAAACCAGGGCCGTCCTGTCCGGTGCCTCGGACGCCTTTCTCTCGAACAGCGTGTGGACGGTGTCCACCTGTCCTCCGTTCCTCACCCGGCCTTGGCGTCGTGGATCCCGCGAGCGGGGATCTCGCCGGTGGCGACCTGGTTGAGGATGAGCCGCGCCCACTCCTCCACGCTGCGGTTCATCCGGCGGGCCGCGTCACGCCACGACTGTTCCTGGTCGACCGGTACGTCGATATGGATGACGGCCTTCTCCTTGGCGGCCTCCGCGGCACGGCCGGAGGCCGACAGGGCGGCGGTGCGGTGCGCCTTGATCTGGCTGCGGAGCCGGTTTCTGGACCAGCTGAAGCGCTCGGCGCGATCGAGCCAGAGCATCTGCTCGTGCTCGGGAAGCGCGGCCACTTCGGCGTGGTGCTGAAGGCTGAGCTTATCCCGCCGGCGGGATACCGGGAATCGCCGCGCGACCCAGGCGTAATTGCGCAGGGTCTGGATATCGAGGGAGCTCTCCTCGACCGCTCTCTTGTAACGGTCGGTGTATTCGGTTTCGCCGTAGACCAGCCAGTCACCGAGCCACCAGGCGGAGGAGTCGGCGATGAGGGAGATCTGGTGGCCGATCCGCCGCCAGGTGTCGAAGGGGAGGCTCGACGGGAGCTGGAGCCCGGTTCGCCGCGGCTTGGCTGACGCGTCCAGGGCCAGCTTGGAGCCCTGGGAAGGGGTACGGCGCGGGGCCGGGACGGGGGGCCTCTCATCACTGGACGGCGGGGTCTGGCGGTTCGCCTCTCGATTGGGGGAGAGCACCTGCATGCGACTGTTCCTCCGGATTTCTGTGCACTTGGAGTGAGTCAGGTCGATCCCTTACCCGCCGTCTCGGAAAGCGCACTTTCGATCATGGGTAATTTTCGGATGGGCTTCCTGAGGTACAACGGAAAGACGAGATCGAGCCGTTGACCAGCTGAGTCTCCAATCAGCTTGGCAATTTTTTTTGCTCTGTGATATATGCGCCGGTTCGGAATTCAACCTCTCGGAAATGGAATTGATCCATGACGTATACAAGATTTCGGTCCGCGAATAAGCGCACGCTGCGTCGTTCCCTGATCGCGTACGGTCTCGCGGTCGTGCTGCCCTCCGTACTGGCGCTGCTGATGCTGGCGCTCGACCCGGGGACGGCCACCGGTCCCGTCCCGGTGCCCTCGGTGGAGCCGGGACGGGAGGAGGCGGTGCCGGCCACGCCCCTGCTGCTGTTGTCGATCACGGTGGTCGTCGCGCTGGCCCATCTCGGCGGGGCCGTCCTCCGCGGGCTGGGCCAGCCCCGGGTGATCGGGGAGATGGCCGCGGGCATCGTGCTCGGCCCCTCGCTGCTCGGCGCCGTGTGGCCCGAGGCCTACGGAGCGCTGTTCCCCAGCGCGGTCATGCCGTACCTGAACCTGCTGGCCCAGTTCGGGCTCGCCTTCTTCATGTTCCTGGTCGGGCTGGAGCTGCGCGGCGACCTGCTGCGCGGGCGGGGCAGGATCGCGGTGCTCTGCGGCCAGGCGAGCGTGGCGATCCCGTTCGCGCTCGGGGTCGCGCTGGCCCTGCTGATCTACACGCCGCTGGCGACCGCGCCCGTCGGCTTCCCGGTCTTCGCGCTGTTCATCGGCGCCGCGCTGAGCGTCACCGCGTTCCCCGTACTCGCCAGGATCCTGCTGGAACGCGGGCTCTTCCACACCCCGACCGGGGCGCTCACCGTCACCTGCGCAGCCATCGCCGACGTGACCGCGTGGCTGCTGCTCGCCGTGGCGGTCACCATGGCCAAGGGCTCCTCACCCGCCGAGGCGCTGCGCACGCTCGGCCTGACCGTCGCCTTCGCCGCCTTCATGGTCTGGGTGGTACGGCCGCTGCTGACCCGTCTGCTGCGCCGGGGACTCTCGCAGGAGGCGACGCTGCCCATCGTCATCGTCGGCCTGCTCGTCTCCGGGCTGCTGACCGAGCTGATCGGCATCCACCTGATCTTCGGCGCGTTCCTGTTCGGTGTCCTGTTCCCGCGCGACGGCGACGTACGGCTGCGGCGGGTCCGCGAGCGCACCCAGGACTTCACCACCTCCTTCCTGCTGCCGCCCTTCTTCGCCTTCGTCGGGCTCAACACCCAGATCGGGCTGCTCAGCCAGGACCTGGCCATGTGGGGCTGGTGCCTGCTGATCCTCGTCGTCGCCGTGGTGGGGAAGGTCGGCGGGGTGCTGGTCATCGCCAGGCCGATGGGCGTGCCGGGACGGGAGGCCATGCGGCTCGGGGTGCTGATGAACTGCCGTGGGGTGACCGAGCTGGTGATCCTGAGCATCGGCCTCAGCCTCGGCATCGTCACCCAGGTGCTGTTCACGATGCTGGTGATCGTCGCGCTGGTCTCCACGGCCGCGACCGCGCCCCTGCTGGGGTTGCTGGACCGGTGGGACGCGCGGCGCGACGGGGAGGCGGCGCGGGACGGGCTGCCGGCGAAGCCGGGAGAGTCCGAGGGAGCGCCCGGGGGAGCGGGGGCGGTGCGCCGATCCGCCTGAGCGGGGACCGGGGAACCGGGGTTCCGGCCCGGTGGTCCGAGGGCCGTCGGGGCCGGGCTTCGAGGGGGTGTCGGGGGCCGGGCTCCGAGGGCCGGGGAAAGCGGGTTCCCGGTAGGACGGGGTCGGGACGCGGGGTCGGGGCGCGGGGTCAGGAGGCGCGGGGGAGCGCCCGGGGCTCGGCGCCCAGCTCGCGCAGCTTGGCGCGGACCTCGTCGGGGCTCTCCCCGGCGACGGTGAGCCGGGAGGTGGCGAACACCTCGCCGTCGGCGTCGGTGATCGGGTCCCCGCTGTAGGGGACCTCGCCGCTGAAGCGGGCCGCGCAGAGATGGTCACGCAGCTCGGGCCGGGCGTGCAGGGAGAAGATCGGCAGCTGGGTCGCCATCGCGGCGAGCCGCATGGTGCCCGACACCCGGGGGTTGATCTCCAGCAGGTGCGCCTCGCCGCTGCGGGTCAGCAGGAACTCCACCTCCAGGTAGCCGTGCGCCTCGGCCAGGTCGGCGAGCCGCTTGCCGACGGCCCGCAGCTTGCGCTCCCAGGTGCCGCCGAGCGCCGGGCTGGGACACAGCCGCAGCCGCTGCCACGGCGGCACCAGGTCCGGCGAGGTCGCCCCCTTCCAGACCGGCGGGAACGTCGCCGTGCCGTGCTCGTCGCGGTAGATCAGCACCGAGTACTCGATCCCGTCGACGTACAGCTCGCTCATCTCGTTGGGGGCGAGGTCACACTCGCCCGCGCGGGCCAGCCGGGTGCCGACGCTCTGCGTGCCGTGCCGGTCCTTGATGACCACGGGGGTGTCGGGACCGGCCGCGGGCAGCGGCTCGCCGGCCCGCGCCCACGGCGGTGAGACCAGGCGGTAGCGGTCGAAGAACTCCTTCATCAGGATCTTGTCGCTGCCCAGCGAGGCGCACAGCCGCGACTGGCACTCGGCCCGGTGGCCGAGCTCGCGGAGCCGGAAGGCCAGCAGCTGGTCGCGGCCGAGCGTCGTGTGGCTGGAGTGGAAGACCACCGTCGCCCGCGGCGTCCGGCCGATCGCGCCGAGCAGCGGGGCCACGTCGACGTGGTGGTCCTCGCCTGTGAAGACGATCCGGTCCTGCGGGCCGAGGTCGACGAAATGACCGAACCAGCTCTCCAGGCTGGTGGGGGCGACGGCGTGAATGACGGGGGACGTTTGTCGGCTCATGTGGATTACTCCGGAATCGACGCTGGAAACACTGGAACGCTGAGAACGCTGAGAACGCTGCTGACAACGAGAACGCCGTGAGCGTCGGAAATCAGGAACGACGTTACGCGGTACGCGCCATCGAGAACGCGTCGCCGAACGCCTCGACATACGCGCCGACCAGGGGTGAATCGGCCTCCCAGAGGAAATTCACCGGCAATTTCATCCACCTGGCGAACAATTCTGCGGAACGCGGGAACGGCCGGTCGTTCGCCGCCGCCGCGGCCCGTACGGCGGCGGCGACCTGGGGTGACCAGTCGGGCGCGGTGCCCTGGAAGAGCGGGAAGACGTGCAGCGGACGGGTGGCCGGGCCGCGCACCTTCAGGCCGCGCTCCTGACCGGCCGCGACCAGCCCGTCCCGGCTGAACGGGCACTCCGGCGTCACCTCGACGACCCCGTCGTACCAGGCTCCCATCGTGACGCCCTCGGCGACGGGGGAGGGCCGCACGCCCGGCAGCTCGCCGAGCCCCGCGGTCAGGGCGGACATGTTGGCCACCCGGCGCTCCACCAGCTCGTCCAGGCGGTCGAGGTGGCTCTGGGCGAGCACGGCGCCCGGCGTGGAGATGCGGAAGTTGCCGCCGAGCCCGGTCAGCAGGAACGGCTTGTAGCGGACGGCGTCGATGGTCAGGTCGGTGCGGTGCCGGAAGTTGGTCAGCAGGCAGGCACGGGCGAAGACGTCCTCGGAGTCGGTGAGGAGCATGCCGCCCATGCCCCCGGAGACGAGCTTCCTGCCGCCCACGCTGAAGATCGAGATGTCGCCCATGGAGCCCACCGGCCGGCCCCGGAACGTGGAGCCGTGGGCGTGCGAGCAGTCCTCGACCAGGGCGAGCCCGCGCCGGTCGGCCACCGCGCGCAGGGCGTCCATGTCGCAGCTGTGCCCCCACAGGTGGGTGACGACGATCGCGACCGTACGGGGGGTGACCAGCGCCTCCACGTCCGCCGCGGCCACGTTCCCGGTGGCGTCGCCCGCGTCGCAGAGCACCGGCACCGCGCCCAGCAGGAACAGCGGCGAGGCGGTGCTGAAGAACGTGAGGTCCGGGACGATCACCTCGTCGCCGGGCCCGATGCCCAGCGCGAAGTAGGCGGCGAGCAGCCCGGCCGTGCCGGAGGTGAGCGCCAGGGCGTGGGCGCGGCCGTGCCGCTCGGCGAACGACCGTTCCAGCTCGGCCAGCTCGGGGCCGTAGTCGTAGTCGAACGTGCGGCCCAGCGTCACCAGCTCGGCGACCTTGGCCGCCACGCCCTCGTCGTAGACCGGCCATTCGAGCGGGTGCGGGAGGCTCACGGGGGCCGTGAGCCCGCTCTCCCGCGTGTCCGTGCGGCCGCTCTCCCGCGTGTCTCGCGTGTCCGTGCGGCCGGTCTCCCGTGCGTTCCGCGTGTCCGTGGGCCCGGTCTCCCGCGTGTCCGTGCGGCCGGGTGCCGGCGGGCTCACGCGTCCGCCCCCTTGAGGGCGACGAGCCTGGTCACCGCGTGGGTGTGCGGCTCCTCGTGGCCCTTGTGCGTGTGCGTGGAGTCGGCGTCGGTGGCGCTCAGCACGGTCCATCCGGCGTACCTGGCGAGGTACCAGTCGTGGGGCAGCAGGACCGGCATCCGCATCTCGCCGGCGGGAGGTAGGTAGGCGTGGCCGCGGTTGAACATCAGCAGGGCGTTCACCCCTCCCGGCCTGGTCGCGGCCTGGAGCCTGGCGATGACGTCGGCGACCTGTTCCTCGTCCTCCAGCCAGTGCAGGACGCTGCACGCCAGCACCCCGTCGAACGAGGCGGGCTCAAGCCCGGCGGTGCGCGCGTCGCCCCGCCGCCACTCGATCCCGCCGGCGTCGCCCCACGCCCGCGCGCCGTTCTCCAGCGCGGCCTCCGACATGTCCATGGCCAGCACCCGCGCGCCCCGCTGGGCGAGGCGCACCGCGTTGCGTCCCTCGCCGCATCCCACGTCGAGGACGGCGGGCGCGTCCGCGCCGGCCGGGGTGGAGGGCGGTCCGACCTCCGCGGGTGCTCCGGGCAGGGAGAGCGCGTCTCCCAGGACGTCGGAGATCCGGTCGGGCCTGCGCCCCCACAGGCAGGCGGTCCTGGTGTAGCGGGCGTCGCAGCCACCGTCGTCGTCGTACGCGTTCGGTTCTGTTTGAGGTCCCATCTGGCGGAGGCTAGGCGGGGCCTTGATCATCGTCAACGGGGGTGGACGGCCGTCCGGGGCGCCGCGTGCCGTGGGGCCTGTGCGGGCACGAGCTTCAACTTGTCGCGCCCGGGACTCACCGGGGTGGGGTACTCGCCGGTGAGACAGCCCTCGCACAACCCCTCGCCCGCCGCGCTCCCGACCGTGTGGCGCATGCCCTCCACCGACAGGTACGCCAGGCTCGTCGCGCCGATGATCCGGCACACCTCCTCGGCCTCGCGGCCGGTCGCCACCAGCTCGCCGGTGTCGACGATGTCCACCCCGTAGTGGCAGGGCGCGATCAGCGCGGGCGCGGCGATCCGCACGTGCACCTCGCTCGCCCCCGACTCGCGCAGCAGCGTGACGATGCGCCGCATGGTGGACCCGCGCACGATCGAGTCGTCGACCACCACGACCCTCGCCCCGTCCACCGGCGCGCCGATGGAGAACTTGCGCCGCAGCTTGCGCTCGCGCCGCCGCTGGTCGGGCTCGATGAACGTCCTGCCCACCTGCTCGTCGCGGACCAGCGCCCCGGCGAGCGGGAGGCCCGCCGCCCGCGCGTACCCCCGGGCGGCGGGCACGCCGGAGGCGGGAACGGCCACCACCAGGTCGGCGTCCGCCGGGGACTCCAGCGCGAGCCGTTCGCCGAACGCCATCCGCGTCGCGCCGGTCCTGGCGCCGTCGATCCTGGAGTCCTGCCTGGTCAGGTAGAGGTGCTCGAACACGCAGAAGCTGCGCGGAGCGGGGTCGGCGACGCGGTGCGCCCCGATCAGGCGGCCGTCGCGCAGGACCAGCAGCTCACCCGGCTCCACCTCCCGCTGGTCCGGGCAGCCGAGCGCGTCGAGCGTGCAGGTCTCCGAGGCGACGACCGCCCTGCCCTCGGCGAACCCCACGACCAGGGGACGCAGGCCGTGCGGGTCCCTGAAGGCCACGAGCAGGTCGCCGACGGCGCACACCACCGAGTACGCGCCGCTCAGCACCCGTACGGCCCGCGCGACCGCCGCCACGACCGGGTCTCCGGCCTGGGGATCGGGGGTGTCCAGGGCGTCGGCGAGGAGGGCGAGGATGACCTCGGAGTCGCTGGTCGAGCGGAACCCGTAGCCCTCCCGGCCGAGCCGGGCGCGCAGCTCGGCGGCGTTGGTGAGGTCCCCGTTGTGCGCCAGCGCTATGCGCCGCGCCTCGTGGACGAAGGGCTGGGAGTTCTCCAGCAGCGTGGCGCCCGTGGTCGAGTACCGGGTGTGGGCGACCGCGAGCCTTCCGGCCGGCCGGTCGCCGTTGGCGGAGTCACCGCGGTCCGAGCGCGAGGCGAACCCCAGCGACCGCCTGACCTCCACGCCGTCCGGCCCGGCCACCGCGATGCCCCACGACTCCTGGCCGCGGTGCTGCAGGGTGACGAGCCCGTCGAAGGCCGGCTGCCCGGCGGTCCCGTCGAGAACAGATACGCCGGCTATTCCACACATAGCTCCCCTTAAACACCTTAACATTTCGCGGAAAGTACGTTAAATCGCTTCTGCTTGACCATGGCATTGTTTGATTGCAACGTCGGGTCGAATGACGAATGAGGCGAAGGAGAGCCGAATGGCCGAGGCAGTGGAGACCGCCGAGTACACCGTCGTGCTCAATCACGAGGAGCAGTACTCCATATGGTGGTCCGACCGTGACATTCCCGAGGGCTGGCGGAGCGCCGGTCACAGTGGCACCCGCGAGGAGTGTCTGGCCCACATCGAGGAGGTGTGGACGGACATGCGCCCGCTGAGCCTGCGCCGCTGGATGGACGACGGCGAGCGCTCCTGACCCGCGGCCCCGCCGATGAACGGTCCCCGATCCTGACCCGCGGGCCCGCCGGAGAACGGCCCCCGAGGACGGTCCCTTAAGGAGGAGCCGATGGACACGATCCAGGAGCACGACGCGCGCCTGGTCGTCGAGGAATGGAATCGCACCGAGCTGGCCGACGAGCCGGCGACCGTCGCCGAACGGTTCGCCGCCCAGGTCGCCAGGTCCCCCGACGCCACGGCGCTGACGGACGAGGAGGGCACGACCCTCACCTACGACGAGGTACGCCGCGCCGCCAACCGCCTGGCCGGGCACCTGCTCGGTCTCGGCCTGCGCCGCGAGGACCGCTGCGCCATCTACCAGCGCCGTTCGGTGAACACGGTCGTGTCCATGTTCGGGACGCTGGCCGCCGGGGGCGCGTACGTGCCGGTCGACGAGGGCAACCCGCCCGAGCGGGTCGAGGCGATCCTGCGCGACGCAGGCACCGCGGTGGTGCTCGCCGACTCCACCACCGAGGCCGAGGTGCCGCCGGGCCCGTGGTGCGTGGTGAACGTCGACGACCACCCGGGAAGCGACGAGAGCGACCCCGATGTGCCGCTGCACCCGGCCAACCTCGCCTACGTCATGTACACCTCGGGCAGCACGGGGGCGCCCAAGGGCGTCCTCATCGAGCACCGCGCGGTCACCGCGTTCGTCCGGGGCGCCCAGCACCTGTACGGGCTCTCGCCGCGGGACCGCTTCGTGCAGTTCTCCTCGATCGCCTTCGACGTCTCCACCTTCGACGCGTTCGGGGCGCTGCTGTCGGGAGCCGCCCTGCACGTCGCCTCCACCGAGACCCGTACCTCCTCCGAGCGCTTCCGCGACCTGCTGCGCGAGCGCCGCATCTCCGTCTACATGGGCACCCCCGGGGTGCTGAGGCTGCTGGAGCCCGGCGACTTCCCCGACCTGCGGGTCATCGCGGTCGGCGGCGAGAGCTACTCGGGCGAGTTCACCACCCGCTGGGCGGCCGGGCGCAGGTTCGTCAACAGCTACGGTCCCACCGAGACGACCGTCGGCGTCATCACCCAGGAGTGCGAGGGACACTGGGACACCTCGCCGCCCATCGGCCGCGCCATGCCCAACCACCGGGCGTACGCGCTGGACGAGGCGATGCGCCCCGTGCCGATCGGCACGGTCGGCGAGCTGTACGTCGGCGGCCCCGGCCTCGGGCGCGGCTACCTGGGCCGTCCCGGCACGAGCGCGGCCTCCTTCGTCCCCGACCCGTTCGCCACCACGCCCGGCGAGCGCCTCTACCGCACCGGCGACCTGGTGCGCTGGACCCCCGAGGGCGAGCTGGTCTTCGCCGGGCGGGCCGACCGCCAGGTCAAGGTGCGCGGCGTCCGCGTCGAGCTGGAGGAGATCGAGGCGACCCTCTGCAGGCACCCCGACATCGCGCACGCCGTGGTCGAGGCGGAGGCGCGCGACGACGGCGACGCCCGCCTGATCGCCTACGTCGTCTCCACCGCCGGGGAACCGCCCGGCGTGAGCGAGCTGCGCGAGACCGCGGCCCGGTGGCTGACGGCGCCGCTGGTGCCCAACGAGTTCGTCCACGTGCCCGAGATCCCGCTCACCCCGACCGGCAAGGTCGACCGCGACGCCCTGGCCGAGGCCAGGGGGGAGCGCGTCGAAGCCACCACCACCGACGCCGGTGACGACGGTGAGTGGACGCCGACCCGGCGCAGGGTCGCCGAGGAGATCGTGAAACCACTGCTCGGCGTCGACTCCCTCGGCCCGCACGACCACTTCTTCGAGCTGGGCGGGACCAGCATCCAGGTCATCCAGCTCCTCGGCAGGGTACGCACGATCTTCGGCATCGAGGTGCCGGTCGTCGAGTTCTTCGACCGGCCCACCATCGCCGGGGTCGCCGACGCCGTCGACTCCGAGGTCCGCTCCGACATCAAGGACATCGTCCGCGAGGGCTGGGACGACATCGCCGACCGCTACGCCGCCTTCCAGTCGGAGTTCTCCGACGGCCCCCGCATGACCTGGACCGACCACCTGCTCGGCATGCTGCCCGGCGAGGGCGCGGCCGTGCTGGAGCTGGGCGTCGGCGGCGGCCACGAGTCGTCGCGCCGCGTGGCCGAGGCGCACGCTCTCACCGCCGTGGACATCTCCGCCGAGCAGCTCAAACTCGCCGAGAAGACCCTGCCGGGCGCGACGCTCGTCCAGGCCGACATGGCCGAGGCGGAGTTCCCAGACGCCTCCTTCGACGCCGTCGTGTCCATCTACACCCTCACCCACCTGCCGAGGGAGGAGCTCCCCGGCCTGCTGAGGGACATCGCCCGCTGGCTGAAGCCGGGCGGGCTGCTGCTGGCCACGCTCATGACCGAGGACATCCCCGGCGCGGTGGAGGAGTGGTTCGGCTCGACGATGTTCTTCTCCGGCTTCCCCACCGAGGAGAACCTGCGCCTGCTGCGCGAGAAGGGCCTGGTCCCCGAGCGCGAGGAGGTCGTGGCACAGCGGACACCGCTCGGGGAGTCGCGCTTCCTCTGGGTGATCGCGAGAAAGACGGAGGGACCCTCGTGACCGGTCTGCCCGTCCGCACCGCACCGCTGTCCTACCTCCAGGAGCAGCTCTGGTTCGTCGAACAGGACGATCCGGGCAACGGCTCGTACAACGAGCTGAAGGTGCTCGTCCTGGACGGCACGCTCGACGCCGCCAGGCTCGGGCGGGCGCTGGAGCGGGTGGTCGCGCGGCACGACGTGCTGCGCACCACCTTCGTCTACCAGGGCGCGGAACCGGTGCAGGCGGTCTGGGACCGGGGTCCCGTGCTGCGCGAGGCGGCCGTCGGCGGCGAGCAGGCGCTCATGGAGTACGCCCGCGAGGTCGCCGAGGCCCCCTACGACCTCGCCTCGGGACCGCTGCTGCGCGCCTCGCTCGTCACGCTCGGCGCGGACCGGCAGGCGCTCGTGCTCGGGGTCCACCACATCATCAGCGACGGGTTCTCGATGAACCTGCTGCTGGACGAGCTGGACGCCGCCTACCGGGGCGAACTCCCCGGCGGTCCGCAGAGCGAGCCACCTGACGAGACGCGGAGCGGGTCTTCCGGTGAGACGCGGACCGGCTCGGCCGGTGAGCCGCAGAGCGGGTCAGCCGGTGAGACGCGGGCCGGATCAGCCGGTGAGACGCGGACCGGCTCGGCCGGTGGGTCACCGGGTGGGTCGCCTGAGGCGCCGATCGGGGTGTCGGTCGAGCCGCCCGCCCAGTACGGCGACTTCGCCCGCTGGCAGCGCGAGCAGTTCGCCGGGGGCCGGCTGGCCGCCGACGTCGACCACTGGCGGCGCGAGCTCGACGGCGCGCCCACCGTGCTGGAACTGCCCGCCGACCGGCTCCGGCCGCGCCGCCGGGCCAGCGCGGGCAGGCGCGAGCGCTTCCCGCTCGACCCCGCCCTGACGGGCCCGCTCGGCGAGGTCGCCGAGCGGGTCGGCGGCACCGTCTTCACCGTGCTGCTGGCCGCCTTCGCCGCCACCCTCTACCGCTACACCGGGCGTGGCGACATGGTGCTCGGCACCGGCGCCCCCGGCCGCCCCGGGCGCGAGTTCGACGGCGCGCTCGGCTTCTTCGCCAACATCGTGCCCGTACGGCTGCGCCCGGCGGGCGAGCTTCCCTTCACCGACCTGGCCGACGCGGTCAGCGAGGCCGCCTTCGACGCCTTCGACCACCAGTACGTGCCCTTCGAGAAGCTCGTGGAGTTCCTGCAGCCCGAGCGCGACGCCGGGCACACCCCGCTCGTGCAGGTCGTCTTCACCATGTGGGACGCCGGGGCGGCCGAGCGTTCCATCGGCGGCGTGCCCGCGGCCGAGGTCGAGGTGACGCGCGGCCGGTCCCGCTTCGACGTCGCGGTCGAGGCCGTGCGCCGGGGCGACCGGGTCGACCTCTTCGTCGAGTACGACGACGCCCTCTTCGACGAGGCCACGATCGCCCGCGTGATGCGCCACTACGACCGGGTGCTGCGGGCGGTCGCCGACGACCCCGCCCAGACCCTGGCGGACATCCCGATGATCACCCCGGAGGAGCGGGTCACCCTCACCCAGGGCGACGTGACCGTGCTCGACCACGACGGCAACGTGCTGCCCGCCGGGGCCGTCGGCCAGCTGGTCCACCGTTCCGCGGGGGCCGGTCCCACCGGCCGCCTCGCCACCCGCAGGCCCGACGGGCGGGTGGTCGAGCGCGGGCGCGAGGACCGGCTGGTCGGTATCGGCCCGTTCCAGGTGCAGCTTGAGGACGTCGAGGAGGTCCTGCGCGCCCATCCCTCCGTACGGGACGCCGCCGTCATCGCGGTCGAGGGCGGCGCGGGCCGCGAGCTGGTCGCCTACACCGTCGCCGGGCCGCCCCCCGACGCGCTGCGCGCCACCCTCGTCGAGCGGCTGCCGCAGTACATGGTGCCCGCCGTCGTCGTGCCGGTGGACCGCATCCCGCGTACCGAGGACGGCCGCGTCGAGGCCGGGCGGCTGCCCGACGCGGGCGAGCGCGACGAGCGGACCGAGCTGCCCGCCCTGGAGGCGGCGCTCTGCGTCATCTGGGCGCGCGTCATGAACCTCGACGAGGTGGAGCCCGACGACGACTTCTTCGCCCTGGGCGGCCACTCGATGCTGGCGGCCCGGCTGGTGCGCGAGATCGCCTCCGTGCTCGCCGTGCGCGTACCGCTGATGGCCCTGTTCGAGAACTGCACCCCGGCCGACCTGGCCGACTACATGGCGGCCAAGCACCCCGCGCTGGAGCACACGCTCGGCGACGCGGGCCGTGCCGGTCGCGCGGGCCGTACCGCCCCCCTGGGGGAGATCGAGCGGGACGGCGAGGAGCCCGACACCAGCGCGCTGTCCACCGCGCAGCTGCAGATCTGGATCAACGAGCAGCTGGCGGGCGGCGACGCCCGCGACTTCATCGCCGCCGTCACCTACCGGGTGCGCGGCCCGCTCGACGTGGACGCCCTGCGCGGCGCGTTCGACGCGCTGGTCGCGCGGCACGAGAACCTGCGCGCCCGGGTGGCGCTCGTCGGCGACGTGCCGGTGCTGCGCTTCGACCCCGGCGTACGCGTCGAGCTGCCGGTCGACGACCTCACCGGCCTGCCCGAGGACGAACGGGCGCGGGAGGCGGCCCGCCGCACCGCGCTCGACGCCGACAACGGCTTCGACCTGTCCACCGCGCCGCTCGTACGGGCCACCCTCTACCGGCTCGGCGAGGACGACCACGTCCTCGCGCTCGTCCAGCACCACCTGGTCACCGACGGCGTGTCCATCGGGCTGCTCGTGGGCGAGCTGGGCCGCCTGTACTCCGAGCGGGACGCCGCGCCCGCCGCGCCGCACCTGCGCTTCGCCGACTACGTGGCCTGGGAGCAGGCCTGGCTCGGCGGACCCGAGGCGGCCGCGTCGGAACGGTTCTGGCGCGAGCGGCTGCGCGAGGCGCCCGAACTGGTCCTGCCCAGGACGCGCGACGGGCGCCGCGAGGGCCGCGACACCGAGATGATCGCCCACCGCCTGCCGCACGCGGAGTCGCGGCGGCTGCTCGCGCTGGCCAGGCAGAGCAGGGCGACGCCCTACATGCTGGTGACGGCCGCTTTCGCGGCGATGCTGGCGCAGTGGAGCGGCCAGGACGACGTGGTGATCGGCACCACCGCCGACAACCGGCCGCTGCCCGGCCTGGAGGGCGTGGTCGGCTGCTTCGTCAACATGGTGGCGCTGCGCGTCGACTGCGGCGGCGACCCCACCTTCGCCGAGCTCGCCGGGCGGGTCCGCAGGACGGTGCTGGAGGCGTACGCCCACCAGAGCACCCCGTTCAACGAGGTGGTGCGGGCGTTGAGGATCCACCCGGATCCGCGCCGGATGCCGCTGTTCCAGGTGACGTCCGACTGGGCGGGCGCCGGGCCCGCGATCCCTGAGCTGGCCGGGTGCGAGGTCGGGTTCGACTACGTGCACACCAGGGCGAACCGGTATGAGCTGGAGATGTACGCCGGGATGGCGGGGGAGCGGGTCGTGCTGGACCTGGAGTACGCCGTCGAGCTGTGGGACCGGAAAGAGGTCGAGGAACGCCTGGGCCGGGTGGCGGCGCTGCTCACCCGTGCGGTGCTGGAACCGGAGACCAGGATCTCGAAGCTGCTCACCTGACCGGGCGCACGTCGTGAGGCGGCCTCCTGGCGGGGGGAGGCCGCCTCACCGGGTCTCTCGGCGGGGTCCGAGGGGGTGGGAAGGGCTACGGCGACCCGGCGCGGGCGGCGACGGCTCGCCTCCTGCCGGTCCGCCGCCCGCCGTGCTTCTTCGCCTTGCGAACCAGCCCTGTGGACCATGCGCCTGCCGGGTTCCCGGACGCTCGCTCAGTGGCAGTGCGGTTGAGAACGATCGTCGGACGAGGGGCCGAGGTCGTCGTCGCGCCCGGCCTCGATCCGTGACCACTGGGCGGTCGGGCGGCCGTCCAGCCGGAACTGGCCACCTCGGGAACCCCAACGCTGCGGCCAGCCCTCCGGCGAGTCCTCCCAGAACTCCTGCCGGCCGTGGACGGTCAGGTCCAGCAGCCCGTACGACGGCGCCATCGGCTCGTTGCCCCGGCCGGTGGTCCAGTAGGTCTCGTAGACCTTGTCGTCGTCGCGGAGGTAGGCGACCAGGATGCCGAAGTGCCGGTTCGCGACCAGCCGGTCCACGGCGTCCTCCGGCACCGAGTACCAGGGAATCGTCCAGCCCATGAAGTCGCGGTAGCGCGAGCTCTCCTCGTACGGTCCCTGGCAGAAGGTCGCGTAGCCGACGTCCCGCGAGTGCAGGTAGGACAGCTCGTTGATGTGGGCCGTGGAGAAGGTGCAGCCCTCGCACTGCTCCGCCGCGGGCTTGCCGGTGTGCCACATCTGGAAGTAGGCGATCAACTGGGACCGGCCGCCGAAGACGTCGATCAACGGCACCGGGCCGCCGGCTCCGATCAGCGGGGTCAGCGGATCGACCTCGACCATCGGCAGCCGGCGGCGTTCGGCGGCCAGCGCGTCCCCGGCCCTGGTGTGGGCCTTCTCCTTGACCCGGAGTTCGTCGATCCTCGCCTGCCAGGTCCGCCGATCGGCGACCTGCGGAAGGTGGTGTCCGGCTGCTGACGTCTCTGTCATGTGACCTGTCTAGCCCAGCTGGACGGCGCGGAACAACACCTTCGGCCGATCACGGCCGGATACCGGTCTCGTACCTCCGCCGTTCGGGGTGCCGGTGAGACGCATGTCACCAGGTACGCGCGCGTTCAACCGCGCTCCCGCCGGGGTCGGTGTGTGCGGAGCGGGGGCGGCGCTGGTCACGAGGCGGCGGGGGCCGGTCCCCGGTCGTGCCAGACGGTGCCGCGGCGCTCGTGGGCGAACAGCTCCTCGACGGCGTGGGCGATCCGCGGGCCCACCTCCCGCTCCAGGAGGTAGAGGGCCAGGTCGAGCCCGGAGGTGACGCCGGCACCGGTGACGAGGTCACCGTCGTCGACGACGCGCGCCCTCACGGCGTGGACGCCGGTGGCGTCGAGCAGGTCCAGGCCCATGTGGTGGGTGGTGGCGTGGCGGCCTTCCAGGAGGCCGGCCATGGCCAGGACAAGGGAGCCACCGCACACCGCGCCGACGGTCACCTCGGGGTTGTCCATCGCCGCCTTCAGCATGGCGGGCAGCTCGGTGGTCAGCGTGCGGCCCAGCAGCACCGGGATGAACTCGTCCTGCCGCCACTGCCCGGCGCCCGCGTCGTGGTCAGGGATCTCACCGGGTTCGCCGACGCGGCCCGAGGCGCCGGGGACCAGGATCAGGCCCGCTCGTGCGGGGTCGAGGGCGGCCGTGGCCCGCAGTGCCAGGGCCCCGGTGCCGCTGACCACCTCGCGTGGCCCTTCGGCGGACACGAGCTCCACGCTCACCAGGCCGCCGGAGGCGGTGCCGCCGGAGTACAGCACCTCGTAGGGCGCGATGACGTCGAGGGGATCGAAACCGTCGAACAAGATGATCTGGGCGTGCATGGGAGGAGTCCTTGAGGTCTGGCCGGGCCGGTCCGAGCCGGCTTCAGTCGCGACGCTAACCGGCTGCCGCCTCGCTTCCCAGTGGCATTGACGACACCTACCAGCGGAAAAATGCCATGACCGGTGTCAGTCATCCGAACTGGAGAAACAGTGGCTTATCCGGGGCAGAGCGCCGGAACCGCCGCCCGGCGGGGAGGTACTTTCTCGTCATGCACACCGTCGCCATCCTCGCGCTGGACCAGGTGATCCCGTTCGACCTCTCCACCCCGATCGAGGTCTTCACCCGCACCCGCCTCCCGGACGGACGCCCCGGCTATCAGATCCGTGTGTGCGCCGAGCGGCCGGAGATCGACGCGGGCGCCTTCTCCCTGCGTGCGCCCTGGGGGCTGGAAGGGCTCAAGGGCGCGGACACGATCATCGTGCCCGGCACGGCCGACCTCGCCGTCCCGCCCACGTCCGCCGTCGTCGACGCGCTCCGGGCCGCCGCCCGGAACGGCACGCGCATCGCCTCCATCTGCTCGGGCACCTTCCCTCTGGCCGCCACTGGACTCCTGGACGGCCTGCGAGCCACCACCCACTGGGCCGCCGCCGACCTCCTGGCCACCGCTTACCCGCGCATCCAGGTCGACCCGGATGTCCTGTACGTCGACAACGGCCAGATCCTCACCTCGGCCGGTGCCGCCGCCGGCCTGGATCTGTGCCTGCACATGATCCGCGCCGATTACGGTTCGGCCGTCGCCGCCGACGCCGCGCGGCTGTCCGTCATGCCCCTGGAACGCGAAGGCGGGCAAGCGCAGTTCATCGTCCACGGCTACCCGCCCACCCCTCGGGGCGGCAGTCTCGAACCCCTCCTCGCCTGGCTCCAGGACAACCTCGCCACCGATCTCACCCTTGCCGACATCGCAGCTCATACCGGAACCAGCACCCGGACGCTGATTCGCCGCTTCCGCGAGCAGACCGGCACCACCCCCCTCCAGTGGCTCCACCGCGCCCGCGTCCGCCAAGCCCAGCACCTCCTGGAGTCCACCCACCACACCGTCGAACGCATCGGAGCCCAGGTCGGTTTCGGCTCGGCCACCGCCTTCCGCGACCGCTTCAAGAAGACAACCGGTGTCAGCCCGCACAGCTACCGCCGGGCCTTCAGCTGATATCCAAAGGCAGCGGCGGGCACTCCTTGGGGACGGACCGACCAAGCGTCGCGGCCCGGCGGCTGTGCTGCCGGTGAGGCCGGACGCGAAAGGGCCGGGCGCCCGATCGGACGCCCGGCCCGCCACCGGCCCCTCCCCCGGGGCCGGTCGCTCAGATCTCGCAGTTCTCCTCGGTCTCGCCGGTGCAGGTGTCGGTGTTGGCGCCGCCGTCGGTCGTGTCGTTGCCGCCACGGCCGTGCAGGAAGTCGTCGCCGGTGCCGCCGACGAGGACGTCGCGGCCGCTGCCGCCCCAGAGGGTGTCGTTGCCGGCCGAGCCGAAGATCTCGGTGAACCGGTTGACGGTGTCGTTGTTGACGATGTCGTCGCCCTGGCGCATGTTGACCATGATCGTGCTGGCGTTC
>NZ_JBPJSR010000034.1:0-69477 GCF_051390675.1 Streptosporangium heterodermiicola | reverse complement strand
CCCGGAGCCGGCCGGATCGGCCGGACCGGCGTGGGACGGTCAGGTCGGGAAGACGTGGTCGACGAGCCGCGCCGTCGCCTTGCCGTCGTCGCGGGGCGCGTAGGTGCGCTGGAAGAGGTCGTACTTCTCGGCGTGGGCGGCGACCACCTCGTCGATCGACCGCAGGGCCTTGATGACCTCGGCCCCGGTGGACAGCAGCGGGCCGGGGGCCTCGGCGGCCAGGTCCAGGTAGATGCCCCGCTTGGACGAGTAGCGCTGCAGGTCGTAGGTGAAGAAGAGCATCGGCCTGCCGGTCGCCGCGAAGTCGAACATGACCGACGAGTAGTCCGTGATCAACACGTCCGTGATCAACAGCAGATCCGTGATATCCGGATATGTCGTGACGTCACGCCCGAGCCCGGCCCGCACGTTCGGCGCCGCCTGCATCGAGTGACCCCTGATCAGGAACTCGTGGCCGGGACCGAGCACCCGGTGCGCCTCGGCCAGGTCCAGCCGGATCGAGGCGTTCTTGCGGTCGTAGTCGCGGTAGGTCGGCGCGTAGAGCACCACCTTGGCGTCCGCGGCGATGCCGAGCCGCGCGCGTACCGCCGCGGCCAGCTCGTCGCGGTCGGGGGCGACGAGCACGTCGTTGCGCGGGTACCCGCTCTCCAGGACCTCGCCCTGGTAGCCGAACGCCTTGCGCAGCACGCGGGTCGCCCAGGGGCTCTGGGAGACCAGCAGGTCCCAGCCGCGCACCTCGACGGCCTGCCGGTGCCAGGCCGGCGGCTTGGGGTCGCGGGTCATGTGCGGCAGGTCGTTGCCCAGGCGCTTGACCGGGGTGCCGTGCCAGGTCTGCACGACGACCTGGTCCTCGCGGGACCGGAACCACGGCGGCAGGAAGCCGTTGGTCACCACGTAGCGCGAGCGGGCCAGCGCCGCGTAGTGCTCGCGGCTGCCCGCGCGCACCACGGTCGGGCCGGCGCCCGTGCCGAACCCGAGCCTCTCCGGCCCCGGAGGTACGAACGCGCCGTCCTTGACGATCCAGATGTGCTCTCCGTCGTCGCCGCGCCGCACCCGCTCCTCGTAGACCGCGCGGACGCTGCCCTCGTACTGCCGCCCGTCGTAGGCGACGTAGACGGTCGCGTCGTTCAGCTCGCGGGTCCGCTCGGCGGGGTAGAAGTGCCGGCGCAGGGCGAACAGGCCGCCTGCGCCCTTCTCGTCGTCGGGGAGGTGCTCGGCGACGGACAGCACCGGGATGTCGAAGCGGGTGGAGATCAGGCGGTACTCGCGGCCGTCGAGGATCTTCGTGTCCTCGTCCAGCCCGTCGAGGATGGCGTGGTCGACGCGGAACGGGACGATCTGCCCGGCCGCGTCGCGGACCGCCATGCTCCAGGTGCCGCTGCCCAGCGGGGCCGTGTCGCCGAAGCGGGGCATCGCGGCGGGCGCGAGCCTGACCGTGAAGCGGGAGCCGTCGCGCTCCAGGGGGACGGCGTGGATCAGCCCGGCGCGGTGCTTGAGGGTGAGCGCGGCCTCGCCGGAGCCCGGGTAGGAGCCCTCCAGGGTGAGCACGCCCCGCTCGTCCCAGGTCGCCACGTCGACGACCGGGCGGATCCGGTGCGCGGAGACGCTCACGCGGTCGCGCCGGTCGCGCAGCACGGTGATCTCCCGGTCTCCGACGACCGTACGGCTCTCCCGAGCCTTGCCGATCATGACGGAGGCCGCGGGGTCGCCCTTGGGCTCGATCCAGAGCCTGCCGCCGTCGCGCTCCTGCAGCAGCGACGCCGTCGCGAGCGGCACGACGACGGTGGTGCCGCCCTCGACGGGGGTGAAGTCGGCGGCGATCCGGTGGCCGTCCAGGCGGGCCTGCCCCCTGTTCACGCCCTTGCCCGGCAGGAAGACCTCGACCTCCAGCCGCTCGCCGTCGAGCCGCACGCCGGCCAGCTCGGCGCGGGTGGGCTGCAGCACGATCTGGAGGGCGCGGTCGGAGGTCCAGACGGGACGGATCCACCAGCCCTTGCCGAGGTCCAGCCCCGCCGGGCGCTCGGTGCGGCCGGTGGAGGGACCGCGCAGGAGACCGCCGGCGCGGGCGCCCCGGCTCCAGATCACGATCTCGGTACGCCAGGTGGTGGTGTCCTGCACGGTCGCGCGGCGGCGCAGCAGCCGCTTGCCCCCGCGCACCACGGCCCGTACGGCCGAGCGCCAGCGCAGCGGCCACGGGCTCATCTCGGCGGTGAAGCCGGACCAGTCGTAGTTGCAGCCCGCCTCCTCCGCGCCGTGGGTCGCCTCGGGGTGGAAGACCCTGCGGGTGCGGAGCCGCACGGGCGGCAGCCAGCGCGGGCCGCGCAGCACCACGCTCGCCCGGTTGAAGCGGCGGCTGCGCACGGAGAGCCCGGCCAGGTAGGCGTGGCCGCTGACGTGCAGCCGCCCGCCCGACCAGGAGATGTCCTCGATCTGGGTCACCGGGATGAGGTCGGCCGCCCGCAGCCGGTACAGGGCCTCGGGCAGCTCGTCCTGGAGCGGCAGGTCCGCGTACCAGCGGAGGCTCTTGCGGACCCGCCTGGACGGCTCCGCCGCGGCGGTCACGAGCTTCCGCAGCGCGTCGCTCTCGGCGAGGTCGTCGATCTCCCGATGCTCGATCAGGTGGAAGGCGATCCTGCGGGCGACCGGCAGGTCGCGCTTGACCTTCGCGTCGACACCGGTCACGTACGGCTTCAGGAGCGTGACGAACTCGCGGCGTTTCGCGGCACCGCGCTTGGCCGCGATCTCCAGCCGGGACCCCAGGGGGCCGGCCAGCGCGTCGGCGTCGAAACGTCGGCGCTCAGCCGGTTTCAGCCCGTCGGCCAGCACCGTCGCCATGATCGAGTCGAGGGGTTCTCCCCGGTCGCAGAGATCCTGGACAGCCCGCAGACGATCAGCGACGGGGTCGCCGCTGGAACGTGCGGGAGTGGCACCGGTGGCCATGGGGAAAGCACCGCCTTTCGGACAGAGCGCTGTCCTAGGCCATGTTAGTGCGCCACAGCAGGGCCGGTTACGCCGTGATTTACGGCCTTGCGGGATTTACAGGCATTTGTAATCTAGCCGGGTTTCCCGCCCCGTCCCGTCGTACGATTACGGGTTCCCGTCCCATCTGGCCGCCCGCATGTCGGCGCGGGCGCCCCTCAGCGGGGTCCGCTCCTCACGCCAGCTCGCCAGGCACCGCTGCTCGTGGCCGGGCGGCGGGGTGCCGTCGGCGTGCACGACGCGCCACCAGGGCACGCCCCCGCCCCAGGTGGACATCACGCGGCCGACCTGGCGCGGACCCCCCTCGCCGAGATACTCGGCGATGTCGCCGTAGGACATCACCATCCCGGACGGGATGCGCTCGACCAGGTCGAGCACCCGCTCGGCGTACGGGGTGGGGTGGCCTACTGACTCCATACGGTCGGCCCGGCGGAGAGGATCTCGTCGAGTTTGCCGAACTCGTAGGCCGCCGAGCCGTTCAGCTGCTCGACAAGGCCGCCGCGGATCGCGTAGGACTCGCCGTCCTCGCCCACCAGCCGCGCCCCCAGCAGGGCGGACACGCGCGCCAGCTGGGCCACCTGCCAGTCGGATCCGGGGGCGCCGGAAAGGCTGCCGTTCCATGTCGCGATGGCATGGACCGCGCCATTGTGGCGGGCCAGGATCTCCCCCGACTCCTGCGATCCCCTGAACTCGAACCCCGCCTGCCCCAGCACAGTCGCGAGTTCCGCGAAGGCGAGAGGCGCAGGGCGCTCCACGCGCAACTCGTACCCCATAACGCGCGAGACTAGCGAACGTTCCAGGTTTTCCGGAGCGTGAATCCAGACATCCGGGCTACCGCATCCGAACGGTGTCCAAAACGCGTTCGAATCGCAGTCGAATTACGGTTACCTTCGCGATCTGCCGCGCCGGACCGGTTCGAAGGCCGCCGTCATCGGCCCTTCCCTGCCGGAGTGCCGGTTGAGCATCGCCACGGCCGCCGCGAACGCCAGCAGGCCGCCCGCGAGGCCCGCGCCGTACAGCCAGAGGCGCGCGGGCTCGGGGCCCGGCCTGCTGGGCTCGGTGGGCAGGGTGCCGTCGCCGAAGCGCTTGCCCTCGGGCACCGGGACCACCGCCGTGCCGGCCATCAGCCGGCCCGCCTTGGCCAGGGCGGCCGCGGCGTCGACGACGCCGAACCCGATGTGGTCGTCGTAGCCGTTGGCGGGACCGGCCGTCGCCGTGGAGGTGAGAGCCTGCGACACCATTTGAGGCGAAATATCCGGATATTTTGCTTTTATAAGGGCGACAACCCCGGCCACCAGTGCGGTCGCCGAGCTGGTCCCCTCAGAGGACCCGTACTTCCCGCCTGGAACGACCACCGGCACGTCGACGCCCGGCGCCGAGACCAGGACCGACAGGTTGTCGCTGCTGAACACCGCGGGCTTGCCCAGGTCGTCCACCGCGCCCACCCCGATGACCCCGGAGTATCCGGCGGGGAAGTTCCAGAAGGAGGTGGCGTTGTCCATGGCGTACTGGGAGTCGCCGTCGTTGCCCACCGCGGCGACGAGCACCACGCCCTTGGAGATCGCGTAGGCGACCGCCTCGCGCTCGCTCCGGTGCGGCCCGTAGGCGCCCAGCGACATGCTGACGACCTTGGCCCCGTGGTCGGCGGCGTAACGGATCGCGCGGGCCAGGGGGCTGTCGTCGCGCGAGCGCAGGTCCTCCTGGGGCAGGGCGGTCCCGTCCTCGGGCCGCTCCTCGACGATCAGCGGCAGCGAGAGGATCCTGGCCTCGGGCGCGACGCCGAGAAGGCCCTCCTCCCCCCTGCCCGCCCCGGCGATGAGCGAGGCCATCGCGGTGCCGTGCCGCCCGGCGTCCGGCGTGTCCCTGTCGAACCTGATCGACCCCATGTCAGGCCCGGAGATCACCCGCCCCCGCAGCTCGGCGACCTGGTCGTCCACCCCGCTGTCGACGAGCGCCACGATGACGCCCGACCCCTTGGTGACCTTCCACGCCTCCTCGGCGTTGAGCATCTCCAGCACCCAGCGCTGGTCCTCGCGGACGTCCGCTGCCCCCTCCGGCGACCGGGGCGGTGCCGGCTCGGGCGGCGCCGACTCGGGCGGGGCGGGCTCCGGCGGGGCGGACTCCGAAGGCACCGGCTCGGGAGACGGCGTCGACGCTGTCGGCACGGACCACCCGGGTGACACGGGCGACGTCACTCCGGCGAGCGCCGAGGTGGCCGTCGCGGGGGCGGCGACCGGGACCGGACCCGCCACCGAGAACGCGACCAGGGCTCCCGCCGCCCAGAGGCGCCGCCTCAGCACACGTTCCCCTGGGTGCACTGGGGCACGGCGCTGGGCTCGTCGCCGAGGGCGCGGGCGATGCGCCCCGCGACCGCCTGGGCCGCGGGCCACAGCTCGCTGTGCAGGATCTCCTCGGGGGCGACCGCCTGCCGGGTGCGGCCGTCGGTGTAGCCGGCGGTGGAGAAGACGATGTAGGGGCCGACGCCCACCCAGGCGTTGCGCTGTCGTTGCGCGGCCCCGAAGAGCTCGGTCGCCGTGCCGGGGAAGGCCACGGGGCGCACCCCCACCCGGTCGTCCACGGCCAGCTGCGCGGAGGCGGCGATCCGCCGCTCCTCGTCGTCGAGCACGGCGATGCCCACGGTGAAGGCGAACGAGGACGTCTGGTCGACGTAGGTGGCCCGCAGCAGGGTGCGGCAGCCGTACTCGGAGAGCACCGATCCCACCGGCGCGTCCGTGCCCGCCGCGCAGGCCACCTCGGGGGCGAGACCGACCCTGCGGGCGTACTGCTGGACCCTGCCGAGACCGATGTACTGCAGCTCGACGGGGAAGATCAGGTCGGCGGTCCAGGTGTGCCAGCGCCTGGCGATGTCGTCCTGGATGTAGCGGTCCTGCTCGGCGGCGGTCAGCGGGCGCGAACTCGTCTCGCGCACCAGCCCGACCGTGCCGGTCAGCACGTTGGTGGCGGCGATGGCGAGGATCGTGCCCATCAGGATCAGGAAGATCGTACGGAAGCGGACGCCCTGCTCCAGGGTCTGCAGCTCGGCGCGCCTGACCGCCGCGCGGTCGCGGCCCGCCGCGGGCCAGGCCCGCACCCGGGACCGCCTGGCGGAGGCGCCGGGCGCGGGCGCCCTGCGGGCCCGGCCGCCTCCGGCACCGCCGCTGCCGCCCACCCGGGAGCCTGACGGCGGCCAGCCACCGCGAGCGCGGGGGGCGGGGGTTCCCAGAGGCCGCTCCGGCTCCTGGGACCGCCCTTGCTGCGACATACTCCGATGCTACGTCGAAGGACCCCCGCGCCCTATCGGCGGCGGGTATTTTCGCGGCACTCTCCATGGCCAGGCCCCGGAGAGCGCCCGTCGGCGGAGCCCGCCCGGCGACGCCACGCCGGGTCCGGGTGCCGCCCGGGAAGGCCCGCCCGGGGGCCCCGGGTCCGGCTCGACTTCTGGGTGCCGCTCAGGGGAGCCCGTCAGGCGACGCCGCGCCGAGTCCGGCTCCGTCTCCGGGTGCCGCCCGGGAAGGTCCTCCCGGCGACGCCGGGCGCTCACGGCCAGGGGGTCGTGAGCGGATCCGGGGCGGGCTCCTCGAAGGTCCCCGACGAGCGGGTACGGCCGACGAGGACGGCGAGCGCGATCAGGGAGACGACCGCGCCGAGCCCGGCGGCCACGGCCACGCCGCCGTACAGGGTGATCCGGTCCCGGTCGCGGTGGACGACCCGGACCGGCTCGGCCGCGAGGCCCAGCGGGCGGGCGGGATCGTGCCCTCCGGCGCCCCCGGCCCCCTTGGCGGTGAGGGTGTGCCGGGAGATCCTCGCGGCGGCGGTGAGGGCGCGGGTGGCGTTGACGACGCCGAAGCCCGTACCGGTGTCGTAGCCGCCGGTGGGCCGCCGGGTGGCCCCCTCGGTGATCGCCTGCACGACCAGCACGGGCGACATTTTCGGATATTTGGCCTTAATGAGGGCGGCGACCCCCGACACCAGGGCGGTCGCCTGCGAGGTGCCCCGGCCGACCCAGTACTCGTCCCCCGGACCGGCGCCGAGGATGTCCACCCCCGGCGCGGCCACCAGGACCGAGGGGTTCCGGTTGGAGAACGAGGCCCGGCGCAGCCCGCGGTCCGTCGCGGCGACCGAGACCACCCCCGGGAAGGCCGCCGGGTAGGAGTAGGGGGCGTTGCCGCTGGAGTCGGGCTCCTCGGCGCCCTCGTTGCCCGCCGCCGCGACGAGCACCACCCCCTTGGAGATCGCGTAGCGGATCGCCGACCGCTCCTCCCTGGTCGCCAGCTCCTTGGAGATCGACATGTTGATCACGTCGGCACCCCGGTCCACCGCGTGCCTGATGCCCCTGGCCACCACGTTCTCGTAGCGCTCGGCGGTGTTGAACTCCCGGAAACCCGGCTCCTCGTCCTCCAGGATGACCCGTACCGACAGCACCCTCGCGCGCGGCGCGACGCCGATCACCCCGTCGGCGCCGCCGGGACCGTGCCCGTGCCCGGCGATCAGCGACGCCATGTACGTGCCGTGCAGCCTCAGGGGGCTCACCCCCGGCGGGTTGGCCCCGGCCGTGAAGTCCCTGCCCTCGGTCACCGAGCCGGCCAGGTCGCGGTGGTCGAGGTCCACCCCGGAGTCGAGCACGGCCACGGTCACGCCCCGGCCCTCGGAGATCCGCCAGGCGGCGGGCAGGCCGAGGGTCCGCAGCACCTCCCGCTGGCTGTCCCTGACGTCGTCGGCTCGCGCGGCCGGGACCGGGGCCAGGATCACCGGCACCGCCACCGCCGCCAGCACCACCGGCACCGTCCGTCTCGTAACGTTCCACAATGCCCTCAGCGTCACCCGGCCCCCCGCGGGGAGACGCCCCGGCGTGGTCAGCATCGCCACTCCGTGGAGACGCAGTCGGGGCGCGCGGGCATGGAAAGGTCGGCGAGGATGCGGTCGGCGATGTCGCCGGTGAACGCGAACAGGGTCGGCCGCTGCGCGCCGACCGCCCTGGCGGGCCGCCCGTCGGTCTGGCCTGCCGTGGCCATCACCACGTACGGGCCCGCCTGCCGGACGAGGCCCGCCTGGCGCCCGGCGGAGACGAACCGGTCGGTGACGGTGCCGCGGAAGGCGAGCGCCCGCAGGCCGGGCGAGGGGCCGCCGCCCTTGGGCAGCGCCGCCCTCGCCCTGGTGGCGCCGAGCTCGTCCGCGAAGGCCGCGACGCCGACGGTGACCACGATCCCCTGGAGCGCGTCGATGTAGGTGGCCCGCAGGACGCCCAGGCAGCCCGCCCTCCGCAGCGCCTTGCGCAGCCCGGCGTCGACCGCGCCGTCACAGCGGGTCTCCGGCGAGATGCCCACCCGGCGGGCCTTCTCCTCGCCGCCCTGCTCCGCGGCGTAGAGGACGGTCTCGGGGAAGACGCGCCCGGCGGGCCAGGCCCGCCAGCGCCTGGCCACCTCGTCGAGGGCGGCCCGGTCGAGCTCCGCCTGGGTCGGTCCCCGGGTGAGCTCCGTCGCCGCGGCGCTGCTCGCCACCCCGGCCACGATCGCGCAGAGCAGCGTCAGGGCGGAGGCCACGACCAGCGTCGGCCATGAACGCCGCCGCTGACGTGGGACTTCATTCACGCCCCCGACCTTAATGCGGTGTGGCGGGTGTCATCCGCCGTTCCGTCCAGATCCGTCAGTGTGGAGAGCACTTGGTGACCTCGGCGGAACCCCGGCGGACCCTTCCGTACGGCTGGCACCCCGCGGAGCGGGTGCTCCACGGGGCGCGGGTCACGCGTGGCCTCCAGGCTTTCGGGCTCGGGCTAGTAGGCGGGCAGGCTCGGGTCGACCGTCTTGATCCAGCTGAGCACGCCGCCGCCGACGTGGACGGCGTCGGAGAAGCCGGCGCTCTTGACGACCGCGAGGACCTCGGCGGAACGGGCACCGGACTTGCAGTGCAGGACGATCTTCTTGTCCTGCGGGAGCCTCTCCAGCGCGGAGCCGTTGAGGAACTCGCCCTTGGGGATGAGCACGGCGCCGGGGATGGACACGATCTCGTACTCGTTCGGCTCGCGGACGTCGATCACGTAGATGTTCTCGCCCTTGTCCTGCCAGGACTTGAGCTCGGCGGCGGTGATCGTGGAGCCGGAGGCGGCCTCCTGGGCCTCCTCGGAGACCGCGCCGCAGAACGCCTCGTAGTCGTCGAGCAGCTGGGTGACCGTGGGGTTCTTGCCGCAGAGCACGCACTCGGGGTCCCTGCGGACCTTGACCGAGCGGTAGTTCATCTCCAGGGCGTCGTAGATCATCAGCCGGCCGACCAGCGGCTCGCCGATGCCCGCGAGGAGCTTGATGGCCTCGTTGACCTGGATGGAGCCGATCGACGCGCACAGCACGCCGAGCACGCCGCCCTCGGCGCACGAGGGGACCATGCCGGGCGGCGGGGGCTCGGGGTAGAGGCAGCGGTAGCAGGGGCCGTGCTCGGCCCAGAAGACGCTGGCCTGGCCGTCGAAGCGGTAGATCGAACCCCAGACGTACGGCTTGCCGAGCAGGACGGCAGCGTCGTTGACCATGTAGCGGGTGGCGAAGTTGTCGGTGCCGTCCACGATCAGGTCGTAGGCGGCGAAGATCTCCATCACGTTCTCGGTGGTGAGCGCCTCGTTGTGGACGACCACCTTGACCAGCGGGTTGATCTCCTTGACGCTGTCGGCGGCGCTCTCCGCCTTGGGGCGGCCGACGTCGGACTGGCCATGGATGACCTGCCGCTGCAGGTTGGACTCGTCGACCACGTCGAAGTCGATGACGCCGAGCGTGCCCACTCCCGCGGCCGCGAGATAGAGCAGCGCGGGGGAGCCCAGGCCTCCGGCGCCCACACAGAGCACCTTGGCGTTCTTCAGGCGCTTCTGCCCGGCCATGCCGACGTCCGGGATGATCAGGTGGCGCGAGTAACGGCGCACCTCGTCGACGGTCAGCTCGGCTGCCGGCTCTACCAGCGGTGGCAACGACACAGTTCTGCTCCCGTTTCAGGGGTCCTTGATGCGGCTGGCGCAGCACGCTCCACTCACAACCTAACCCGGTGCCCCCGTCATTCCCCAACCGGCGCGAGGACCGTCTCGGCGATCAGGAGCCCCGCCTCGCGGGCCACCCGCTCGGGGAACTCCATCTGGGCCACGTGCCCGGCGTCGGGCAGCAGCATCAGCCGTACGCGCGGGAACGTCCGGACGGCGCGGGCGGCCATCCGGGGGTTGACGAGGCGGTCGTGGCGGCCGTGGATGACCAGCGTGGGCGCGGTGACCGTGGCCGCCTGCCGCCACAGGTTCGTCTCCCCGCGCCTGAAGTACTCGGCGACGATGCCGCGCGCCGAGTTGATCAGAGCCCCCACCGCGTACGGCAGGCCGTCCCTGCGGCGCAGCTCCTCGGCCGCCTCCTTGAGCCGTTGCGGGTGGATCCGCCCGATGTCGGCGTAACACATGGCCATCGTGGCGCCGAGCCTGCGTTCGGCGGGCACGAGGGTGAGCCGGCTCGCGGCCCACTCGCCGATGTGGGGCACGGTGGACAGCGCCACCCGCGCCGGGCCGTACCGGGGCAGGAGGTCGGGCAGGGCCGGTGAGATCAGGGTCAGCGAGCGGACCAGGTCGGGGCGGGTGGCGGCGACCCGCACCGAGACGGCGCCGCCCAGGGAGTTGCCGAACAGGTGTACGGGGGCGCTGGAGACCCGCTCGATCAGGGCTGTGACGGTCCGGGCGTGGGCGTCGACGGAGTAGTCGCCGCCGGGCGGCTCCGGCGAGTATCCGGCGCCGGGCAGGTCGAGGGCGTGCCCGGTCACCACTCCGGACAGCTCGCCCATCAGGTCGGTCCAGTTGGTCGCGGAGCCCGCGAGGCCGTGCACGTAGACGGCGGTCTCGGCGGGCCCTCGCGGCGTCGACCGCACGTGGACCCTTTGTTCGCCGAGGTCGATCATCTCGCCCGGCCAGATGGGGATTGGGTTGCTCACCGCGCGTCCTCCCGTCGTTCCGCTGCCCTTCCACGATAGTTCGGCTCGCGACATGCCGGGCGACAGCCTCCGGTTACCACAAAAGGCACATAATTCCCCTTTCGCCAGATGTCTTTTATTACACGATTTATCGTCATTGATTCGACGACGTTCCAGGCCCGCCCGCGACCGCCAGGCACCGCCCGGCAGCCGGGCCCCTCTCACTCTCGATGAACAAATACGACATTAGAGACATTTCATTTCAAAACAACTAATAAGAGTTCAACTCATGCCATAAATAGATAAGAAGAGAGCAAAACCCCCTGATTTCCGTTTCTCGCCAGACATGGGTGGAAATCATGACAAGCAGGGATGGCTCATCACCGGCCGTCTCTGACAATTCCGATTTATAAGGAATATGTCGGAAATCGGGATAACCGATCACTTCAAAGGGGAAACGCATGCCCAAGTTCAAGAGTGTCATCGCAGGGCTCGCGATCAGCACGGCCCTGACGGGCGGAGCCGTCGCCATGGGCGCGGCGACCACCGTCACGAGCGCCAGCGCGATGACCACCACGGTCACCGCCGCCGCCTTCCCGACCTGCGGCGGCGGCGGCTGCGGCTGGCGCCGTGGCTGCGGCTGCGGCTGCGGTTGCGGCCACCGTCACCACCGCCGTAGCCACCACCGCTTCAGGCTGATCATCAACAACCACAACAACAACGACAACTTCCTGCGCAACGACAACCGCAGCGACCGTCTCCGGCCCCTGACTCTCGGCGGCGACGACGACGAGTAGCCGCCGGGTCCGGGGCCGCGCGTCCCCTCGGAGGCGCGGCACCGTCAGAGGACGGGACCACTCACGGCTCGATCCGCCGATTTCAGCGGCCTCGAACCCGTGACGGAGGGACAGGACTCCCGCATTCGCCACGAAGGCGCTTCTCATCCAGAGAAACCAGTCAAACAGCGACAGCGGAAACTTGAGGAGAGATCCCCAGGACCCTGACCCTCGACACAGTGCGAGTTCTCATTTCACGAAGTCACAGGCGAGGCCCCGCGGTTTCCGAACCGCGGGGCCTTCGCGCGTCCTCGCCGCTCCCCGCGCACCGCCTTTCCCGCCACCGCCCCGCGCTCCGCCCCCCTCCCCGTCACGCCCCCCGCCGCCTCGGCTCCGGTACGCGAGGGCCACACCGGCTCACCGGCGGACGGCACCCCGCCCACTCCTCCCGTTCCCAAAGAACAAATCCGACATTAAATACATTTCATTTCAAAGCGACCAATAGGCATCCAACATCGACGATAAATAGCTAAGAGGAGTGCAAAAGCCTTCGATGTCCGTTTGTCAGCAGACATGTGAGGAAACTATGACAACCAGGGATGGCTCATCACCGGCTATCTCTGACGATTTCCGTTTTACACGGAAAATGTCGAAAACAGGGATAATTAGTCCTTTCAAGGGGGAAACGCAATGCCCAAGTTCAAGAGTGTCCTCGCAGGGCTCGCGATCAGCACGGCACTGGCCGGCGGAGTCGTCACCATGGGCGCGGCGACCACTGTCATGAGCGCCAACGCGATGACCACCACGGTCACCGCCGCCGCCTTCCAGACCTGCGGTGGCGGTGGCTACGGCGGGCGTCGCTGCTGCTGCGGCGGGGGCAGCTGCCACCGCTACCACAGCCGCAAGCGCTTCAGGCTGATCATCAACAACCACAACAACAACGACAACGAGCTGATCAACGACAGCCGTAGCGACCGCATCGTGCCGCTCTTCGGCGGAGTCGGCGCCGCCGGTTAGTCAGCGGACCGAGGCCGCACACCCCGAGCGGGGTGCGGCACGGCCAAGAGGACAAGATCATTCACGGCCGGATCCGCGATTGCCCGCGGCTTCGAAACCGTGACGGAGGGACAGGATCCCCGCATCCACCACGGCCGGGCTTCCCGTTCGGAAACACCGGTCGAACGGCGACAACGGGAACCTGAGGAGAGATCCTCGGAACCCTGACCCTCACCACAGTGCGAGTTGTTCATTTCACGAATTCACAGGCGAGGCCCCGCGGTTTCCGAACCGCGGGGCCTTCGTCTGTCATCTCCCATTTCCGCCACCCTAAGAGTGATCCACCTCCGTCGCCTCAAGGCCGAAGTACGGCCTCAAGGCCGAAGTGCGGCAGCGGATCGACCCCCGGGGAGGGGCGCCCCCTCCGGGGAAGCCCGGGGCCGCACCCCCGGAGCCGAGACCTCGCGGCGACACCGAGCGGCCGCGGGGGGAGTGCGGGAATGGGACGCGGGAGTGGGAGCGGCCCACCCCTCGGCGCCCACGGCTCTCCCAAGCCCTCGAAGAACAAATGCGACATTAAATACATTTCACTTTAAAGCTATCAATAAGCATCCAACGTCGACGATAAATAGCTAAGAGTAGGGTAAAAGCCTTCGATCTCTGTTTGTCGGCAGACATACGAGGAAACTATGACAACCAGGGATGGCTCATCACCGGCCATCTCTAGCCATCTCTGGCAATTTCCGACTCATACGGGAAATGCCAAAAATTGGTAAATCGATCCTTTCAAGGGGGAAACGCAATGCCCGAGTTCAAGAGTGTTCTCGCAGGGCTCGCGATCAGCACGGCACTGGCCGGCGGAGTCGTCGCCATGGGCGCGGCGACCACCATCACGAGCGCCAACGCGATGACCACCGCGGTCACCGCCGGCACCTTCACGACCTGGGGCGGCGGCGGCTGCTGCGGCCGTGACCGCCACTACCGTCGTAGTCACCACCGCTTCAGGCTGACGCTCAACCAGGACAACTGCAACCGCAACCGCCTGGACAACAGGACCCGTTCCGAGCGCCTCGTGCCGCTCGGGGACACCACTCCGCCTCCGCTGCCTCCGGTCATTCCGGGCACCGCCACCACGTCGTCCTGATCCACGCTTGACACGGGATCGGAACACGAGGCCGAAAACGGCTGGAACCGCTTTCAAAAGCGGCTCCGGAACCGTGACGGAGAGGTAGGGATCCCGTATTCACCAGGGTCGCGTTCTTCTACGGACGAACGCCGATCCGGACGGTGAGCACGGAAGGCCGGGAAGATATTTCCCGGGATTCCGAATCTCGATGAAGTGCGAGTTCTCATTTCTCATGAATCGCAGGCGGGGGCTCCGCGGTTTTCCGACCGCGGGCCCCCGCTCTGTCATATCCGGAAGATCCGACGCCCGGCACGGAAACCCCCCGCCGCCTCCGATTCCCTCGGGCCCATCGCCTCCCTTGTGCCCCTCGCCTCCCTCGCGCCCCCGACTTCCTCGCGCCCCGGACAGCGCGGCACACCTTTGGTCTTCCCGGCACACCCCACCCTGATCTTCCCGGCACACCCCACCCGCTTCTCCGCACGCCCCTCCCCGCCGAGCACTCAACCTCGTACATCGCACTCAAGTTCGTAAATACGGCCGGACAGCGGTGAAAGGCCGTCAACGCGGCAGGTGCCGCCATGGGCAATCCGATGCCGCGTCTTTCTCGGCGCGCGGCACCCGAGGTCGTACGCTGGGCGATGTCCGACGTTTGCAGGAACCGGGTGAGGAGAGGGAACGTGCAGAAGCCCGGATGACGACAGGGGATGTCAGACATATGAACGCGCGCGGCGACAGATCGTACGGGGAAGCGGTCGACGACCTTCCCGAGGAGCTCTCCGTCGAGACGCCCGAGGCCGACGCCGCCGAGCAACACCGGCCGGTGCGCGAGAACGGCTCCGACGCGCCCGTCGACCTCCCCATCGAGGTCGACCCCGCCGACGCCGCCGAGCAGAGCCGCGTGGCGCGCGAGGAGGGGTCGGAGTGGCCCGACTCCATCCCCCTGGAGGCGGATCCCGCGGACACCTTCGAGCAGCGGCGCACCGTCGAGCTCGACGAGGACGATTATCGCTGACCCGGGTTACCCACGCGTAGGATGGCCGCAGACGCCAGGAGCTTGACACGAGGAGACCACGTGACCGCTACCCCGGACGCCAAGCCCCGGGGCACCCGGCTGCCCCGGACGGCCCGACGCCGCCAGCTGCTCAGCGCGGCGCAGGAGGTGTTCGTGGAGAACGGCTACCACGCGGCCGCGATGGACGAGATCGCCGAGCGGGCAGGGGTCAGCAAGCCGGTCCTCTACCAGCACTTCCCCGGCAAGCAGGAGCTCTATCTCGCCCTGCTCGACCTGCACGTGGACGACATGATCACCCGCTGTCGCGACGCCCTCGCCTCCACCACGGACAACAAGCAGCGCGTCCAGGCCGCGATCGGCGCCTTCTTCGACTTCGTCTCCAGCCAGGGTGAGGCGTTCCGGCTGGTGTTCGAGTCGGATCTCCGCAACGTCGCCCCGGTCCGCCAGCGCATGGAGCGCAACCTCCGCGAGAGCGCCGAGATGATCAGCCAGGTCATCCAGGAGGACACCGGCTGCTCCAGTGACGAGGCGCGCCTGCTCGGCGTCGGGCTCGTCGGCATGGCCGAGGTCAGCGCCCGTTACTGGATCAGCAGCAACGGCTCCATCCCCAAGGACGCGGCCACCCAGCTCATCGCCCGCCTGTCGTGGCGTGGCATCTCCGGCTTCCCCCGCACCGTCGCCGACCACTGAGGCCCCCGGGCGTCCGCCCGCGCTCCCGGCACCGGCCTCGGGCCGGTTCCCCTCCCCCGTCCTTCCCTCTCACCGTTTTCCCTCTCCCGGCGTCGCCGTCACCGGGGAATCCTCCGGCCTTCCGTCCGGCTGTTCGCCGACCGCGATCACCTGTTCGCTTGCCGCGATCAACCGGCGCGTCGGATCTCCGATGGGGCGACCATGGGACGAGCAACCCTCATCGAAAGGGAGCACAATGGAAATCAAGATCGGCGTACGTTCCGTACACCGTGAACTCGTAGTGGAGACCGACCTCACGGCCGAGCAGCTCGAAGGCGAGATCGGCGCCGCCCTCGCGTCCGGCAGCGGTGTCTTCACCATCACCGACGTCAACGGCCGGAAGATCATCGTCCCGGTCGCCTCACTCGGCTTCATCGAGATCGGCGAGGAGGAGGCGCGTCCCGTCGGCTTCGGCGGCACGCTCTGACGGATTCCGGGCTCGCGCCAGGTCGTCCTTCGCGGCATGGCGCGGTCCGCGGATCCGGTGCGAGCGCGCCCCTCGGGTTCCCTGCCTCCCCGTCTCACCGCGCCCGGCCGGCCGTGAGGAGCACCGGCTCGGGAACGATCGGCGAAGGAAACCCCCGACTCCGGATCGGCCGGGGAGAAGCGGCCGGCTCCGGAACGGCCAAGAGAGGCGGCGGGCCCGAGACCGGCCGGTAGGAGCGGCCGACTCGGGAACGGCGGACTCACGGGCACCGGGCTCGTGGGCACCGGGCTCACGGACACCCGGCAGGAACACCCGAGCGGGAATTCCCGCTCCGGAAAGGTCCGTCTCTCAGTTGCCCGAGCACTCGTCCCGCTCGCCGAGCCCGCAGCAGCGCGGGCGTCTGACGCGGCGGAGATGCTCCCGCCCCCGGCTGATCGCCGGGCAGCCCGCGCCTCCCCTGCGCAGCACGGGACGCGAAGTCCAGCGGTTCGGCCCACATCTCGTCAAGGAACTGCCATAGCGGCGCGAGGCCCTCATGTCCCGCACGCTACCTGATTCGTCCGCAGTGCTCCGGCGTTCACGCCAAAGGTGAAGCGGCCTCCCCCACGTGGCGGGGCGGAAAGCGCCGGTTCGCCACCACGGCGGACCGGCGCCCGGCGCGCCCCTCGCGTCCGGCACCACCGGGTGAGACGTCCGATGCCACCGGGCCGGGAACGAAGTCCGTGAGGACCGGAAAGCCGGAAGACCGGGGAACCGTAAGACCGAAGAACCAGAAAACCGGGGACCCGGAAGACCGGGGGCCGCTGGAGGTCACGGCTCACCCCGCTAGGGGCCCGGGGTCAGCCCGAGGGCGGCCATCCGATGGCCGTGCTTCTCGGTCAGCCGGGCGAACATCCGGCCGATGTCCTCCCCGGCCGCCTCCACCAGCAGGGCCGCGAGGTCGGGCCTGGCGGCGGCCACGTGCTGTCCCTGGCTCAGCGCCTCCCCCACCAGGCGCCTGGCCCACAGCGCGAGCCGCCCGGCCTGCCTGGGGTCCGCCTGGAGCGCCGCGCGGACCCTCTCGACGGCGAACTGCGACCGTCCCTCGTCCGCGAGGACCTCGTCGACGAGGTTCCGCGTCTCGTCGTCCACGCCGATGGCCGCCTCGCGGTAGAAGTCGAGGGCGATCCCCGTGCCCACGTACGCCTTGACCAGAGCCTCCAGCCAGTCTCCGGGGAAGGTGAGGGCGTGCCAGTCGTCCAGCGGCCCGGTGAACGGCTCCATCGCCTTCTCGGGATCCGCCCCGAGGGAGGCGAGCCGGTCGCGGAGCAACTCGAAGTGCGCGTACTCGGCCGCCGCGAGGCCGCCGAGGGCCGCCTGATCGGTCAGTGAGGGGGCGTACCGGGTGGCGTCCTCGGCGAGTCTGAGGAACGCGGTCAGCTCGGCGTAGGCGAGGACGCCGAGCAGGTCGGAGACACCGGGAGGGGAATCGCTCATGGAGGCAGCCTACGAGCTGAGCGACCTCGCGATTCACCGGGAATACGAAGAAATCGGTTCTCCGTTGTGGTATCGAGTACACTGCTCTGTGAAAGTGCGACCGCACCGTGTTAATCCGGGATATCCACTCCCGGACGCCCCCAAAAGTCGGCGTGACGCCGCAGCGGTCGCTGATGACATGAGAGGGCTGGACCTTCCGCGAGGACCCGGCACGGGGAACACGTTTTCTGCCCGTGGTCCCGGCAGGCCTGCCTTCAACGGAGATTTAGGCAGGCCAAGCTGACGACGTTCCGAGACCTCGGAGTCACCCCAGAGATCGCCGATGCCCTTGAGACCGAGGGCATCATCGCGCCGTTCCCGATCCAGGAAATGGCACTCCCCCTGGCCCTCAACGGCCAGGACATCATCGGCCAGGCGCGCACCGGCACCGGCAAGACCTACGCCTTCGGCGTGGCGATGCTGCAACGTGTCGGCAAGCCGAGGAAGAACCGCAAGAAGCCCCGCGGGCTGGTCGTCGTACCGACCCGCGAGCTCGCCGTCCAGGTCACCGAGGACCTCGTGACGGCGGCCGGCAAGCTCGGCTCGCGGATCCTCACCGTGTACGGCGGGCGCGCCTACGAACCCCAGATCGAGGCGCTCAAGCAGGGCGTCGACGTCATCGTCGGCACCCCGGGCCGCCTGCTCGACCTGGTCAAGCAGAAGCACCTCGACCTCAGCCAGATCGGCACGCTCGTCCTGGACGAGGCCGACCGGATGCTCGACCTGGGCTTCCTGCCCGACATCGAGCGCATCATCAAGCTCATCCCCGCGGAGCGGCAGACGATGCTGTTCTCCGCGACCCTGCCGGGCGAGATCGTCGCCCTGTCCAGGCGTTACCTCACCCGCCCCACCCACGTGCGGGCCGAGAACAACGACGTCGAGGCCGAGGCGACCCCGCAGACGACGCAGTTCGTCTGGCGCACGCACCGGATGGACAAGATCGAGATCGTCGGCCGCCTGCTGCAGTGCGAGGGCCGCGGGCTCACGATGATCTTCTGTGAGACCAAGCGCGCCTGCGACATGGTCGTCGAGCAGCTCAAGGAGCGCGGCTTCGCCGCCGCGGCCGTGCACGGCGACCTCGGCCAGGGCCAGCGCGAGCAGGCCCTGCGGGCCTTCCGCAACGGCAAGATCGACGTGCTGGTCGCGACCGACGTCGCGGCACGCGGCATCGACGTCGACGACGTCACCCACGTCGTCAACTACGACTGCCCGCAGGACGAGAAGGCGTACGTCCACCGGATCGGCCGCACCGGCCGGGCCGGCAAGACGGGCGTCGCGGTGACCTTCGTCGAGTGGGAGGACCTCACTCGCTGGAAGGTCATCAACAACGCGCTCTCGCTCCCCTTCCCCGAGCCGGTCGAGACCTACTCGACCTCCCCGCACGTCTTCAGCGACCTGGGCATCCCCGAGGGCACCAAGGGCGTGCTGCCGCGCGCCAACCGCTCCCGGGCGGGCCTGGCCGCCGAGGAGGTCGAGGATCTCGGCGAGACGGGCCGCATCCGGTCCCGCTCCCCCCGCAAGGGGCGCGAGGACGACTCCCGCAGGGGACGCGACGACGATCGCGAGGAGCGCCGCGAGCGCCCCGCGCGCGCGTCCCGCGAGCGCCGCCGCACCCGCGGAGGCCGTACCGGCGAGGAGACCCCCGCGCCGGTCGTGGCCGAGGAGGTCCAGCCCCCTGTCGTCGAGATCGCCGAGGTGGAGCCCGACATGGCAGCCCGCAGGGACGTCCGTGACGAGCAGCCCGCCGAGACCGCGTCCCGCAGGGGCCGGGCTCGCAAGGCCGGTCTGAACCCCGACGTGAGCCTCGTCGGCACGGCAGAGTCCCCGGCGGCCCCGGCGGCCCCGGCGGTACCGGCGCACGCCGAGCCCGCGGCGGAGGAGCCGGTCCGCCGGCAGCGCCGCGGCAGGCGCGAGCAGGCGGCGGACGTCGCGGTGACCCCGGCGACCCCGGCGGTCCAGGAGGCACCTTCGGCTCCGTCGTGGGCCGAGGAGCGGGTGGCGGAGTTCACGGATCCCGGAGAGGACGACGACACCATGGCGGAGCGCTGGGACGACGAGCCCGTGGCGGAGGCCCCCAGGCCCCGGCCGCAGCCCGAGAAGATCATTCCCCCGAGCCCGTTCTCGGTGATCTTCAAGTCACCGGACCTGGCGTCGGAGGACGACGAGATCGCCCCCTCGGCGGCCTCGGAACGCGTGCAGAGCCGTCGCCGCCCCCCGGCGCGCAGCGGCCAGCAGCAGCAGCGAGGAACGCGTCGCCCTAACTAGAAGTCACCATGTGAAGGGGCGCGACCTTGTCGGTGGCGCCCCTTTTCACGCTCCCGGCCCCTTCCGGACGCACGGAGCGATGTCACCAAGAGAGGTATCGTGGGGCCACGTGAGTACGCCGCGTTTTCTGACCCTGCCTCCTGGCGTCCGCTCTCGTCAGATCGAGACGGCGGTGGGCGCCTTCGCCGTACTGGAGGCCCTGCCCGTCAGCGGCATCCCCGAGCGGTGGCCCGCCCTGCTGGTTCCCGGCCTGACCGGCAGCAAGGAGGACTTCATCGCGGTCCTGCAGACGCTCGCGCAGTCGGGCCGTCAGGTCGTCGCGATCGACATGCGCGGCCAGTTCGAGACGAACGGCCCTGACGACAGGAGCGCCTACACCTGCGCGGCGCTCGGCAACGACGTCGACGTCCTGGCCCAGGTGATCGGCCACGGCGGCCCGATCCACCTGGTCGGCCACTCGTTCGGCGGCCTGGTCACCCGGGAGGCGGTCATCGACGGCCGTACCCGGTTCGTGTCCTACACGCTCATGAGCTCCGGGCCCGCCGCGATCGTCGGCCCCCGCGAGCGCGCGGGCCGCTTCATGGTCGCCGAGCTGCCCGGCGTCGGCCTGGAGCACCTGTGGCATACCCGGATGGAGCCCGAGGCCCTCGCCTCGGGGGTGTCCGACGAGATCATCGCCTTCCTGCGCAAGCGGCTGTTCGCCAACTCGCCCGTCGGCATGCTCACGATGACCGAGGAGGTGCTCTCCGCGCCCGACCGGTGCGACGAGCTCACCCAGGTCGGGATCGACACCCTGGTCCTGTACGGCGAGCACGACGACGGCTGGCCGCCCCGCATGCAGTCGGAGATGGCCCGCCGCCTGGACGCCGACTGCGTGGTCGTCCCCGGCTCGGCGCACTCCCCGGCGGTGGAGGCCCCGGAGACCACGGCCGCCGCCCTCATCCGCTTCTGGAACGCCGCCGAGAGCCGTCTGAGAAGCTGACGGGCGGGGGCGGGCCCGTTGGACGGTTCGCCGGGCGTCGTGTCACCATGTGCCGACCATGGCGAGCATCGAGGACATCGAGAAGATCGTCGTCCAGCCCCCGCACACCGCGACATGGCTGGTGCACATCGACCGCTCCATGTGGATCGGCGGGGTCGGCGGCCTCATGCTCCAGGCCCTGCACCCGCTCGCGATGCGCGGGGTCTGGCAGAACTCCGACTTCCGGCGGGACCCGTTCGGGCGGCTCCGCCGTACGGCGGACTTCGTGGGCAGGGTCACCTTCGGCAGTCCCGCGGAGGCCGACGAGGTCGGCCGGCGCGTCCGGGGGATCCACCGGCGGCTGCGCTTCGACGACCCCGGCACCGGCCGGATCCGCCGGGTGGACGACCCGGAGCTGCTGCTCTGGGTGCACTGCGCGGAGGTCTCCTCCTACCTGTCCGTGGCGCGGCGCTCCGGCCTGGGGCTCGACGACCGCCAGGCCGACCGCTACCTGGCCGAGCAGCGCCGCAGCGCCACCTACGTCGGCCTGCACGCCGAGGACGTGCCCGGCTCCGTGGCGGAGCTGGACGACTACTTCGCCGCGACGCGCCCGCTGCTGAGGGCCACCCCCGAGGCCGTGTCCACGGTCCGCTTCCTGATGTGGCCGCGCCTGCCCGCCGGGCTGCGCGCCCTCACCCCCGGCAAACCCGCCTACTTCCCCTTCGGGGCGCTCTGCTACTACGCGCTGCCCGGCTGGGCCAGGCGGATGTACGGCGTGCTGCCCGAGGTGCCGCCGGGTGCGGTGACCGCGGCGCTGAGGGCGTTCCGGCTGGTCATGGACACGCTTCCCGAACCCGTCCACGACCGGGCGTTCATGGCCGCCACCCGGGAGATGCTCGCCGCCTCGCGCGAGCGGCTCGGCGCGGCGGGCTACGACATGACCGGGGGGCTCAGGGGGCTGACCGACCCGCGCCGCTGGCCGTCCCGCCCCTCCTGACGGACTCCGCCTCCTCTGGCGATCCGGCGGCACGCTCTCGCGAACGCGGTCCCGGCCGCGTGATCCGGCGGCCGGCCCGTCAGGCAGGCAGGCAGGCAGGCAGGCAGGCACAGTGTTTCGAGGCTCGCCCGAGCCCGGGGCACGGTTGGGCGGGCCTTCGCGGCCAGAGACGGCCGGCGGGGGACGGGGGCGGGGGGCGGACCGGGAAGCCCGCGAACACGGTCAGTCGGCGAGGGCGGCCCAGGGCTCGCGGTCGTCGCCCGTGGCCTGGCCCTCGGGGCAGTGGCGGCGGAAGTCGCACCACGAGCACAGCGGGCCCGTACGGGGCGGGAAGACCGCGTCGATCTCGGGGGGCACCGCGGGCGCGGCGCGGTCGCCGCCGCCGCGCGCCTTGGGCGGGGCGGTCCCCTTGGGCCGGGTGGTGGCCGACCACTCCTTGTAGCGCTCGTCGGCCTCGGAGGCCTCGACGGCGATCTCCTCGGCGTGGCCCAGGTGGCGGGCGAGCGACTCGTCGGTGTGCTCCCACTCCACGATCGAGGCGGTCGGCAGGTGGTGCAGCTCGACCCGGTGACAGGGGGTGTGCATCATCCGGGAGGAGGCGATGGCGTAGACCGCGAGCGCGAGCGAGGAACGGGCGTCGTCGGTGTTCAGCGGGCGGCGGCCGGTCTTGTAGTCGACCACGACCAGCTCCTCGCCGCGCCGGTCGAGCCGGTCCACCCGGCCGGAGAGCGCCACGACGGAGGTGCGTGTGGCGACCGTACGCTCGACGCCGACCGGTTCGGCGGACGGGTCGAGGCTCGCGACGTATCCGGAGACCATCTCCCCGGCCCGGTCCCGCCAGGTCCGCGACTGCTCGGCGTCGCGGAACCCCTCGTTGATCCATCCCTTGGTGAGAAGACTCGCCGCGACCTCGGGCGTGCGCCGCTCGTACGGCTCGCGCCACCAGGCGGCCAGGGCGTTGTGCACGCTGGCGCCCACGCTGTTGTGCGCCCACGGCGGGCCCTTCTGCGGCGTGGGCCGGTCCATGTAGGTGAACCGGTAGCGGCGGGGGCAGTCGAGCCAGTTGTTCAGCCGCGACGGCGTGCAGGCGTAGAGCCGCCGCGGCATGCCCTCCAGGGGAAGCTGATCCATCTAGAGCAGATCGTTCCGGGGGTTCAGCCGGATTCCCGACACGCGGGTGCCGTCGGGCAGCGGCCCCTCCTCTTCCTCCGGCGCGTCGGCGTCGCGGGTGAGCGAGCCGGAGAGCCAGGCGTCGAACTGGGGCTCCAGATCGCCGATGGTCGTCTCCTCGCCGTGCGCGGGCAGCACCCGGGTGCGGTGCGGCAGGGTGAACAGCCGCCCGCCGATGGCGGTCAGCTGGTCGGCCAGCGCGGGGTACTCACCGCCGATCTTGCCGGGGCCGTCGGCCTGGAGGGTCTTGCCGGTGAAGACCGCGTCCAGGGCCTCGCAGTACAGCGAGACGCCGCCGTGGGAGATGCCCGGGGTGGACATGACCTCCAGCTGGACGCCGCCGACCTCGAACAGGCCGTCGTCCTCCATGTCGATGTCCGGCCAGGTGTCGGGCCAGGTCAGCCGCCACAGGGGCCGGTCCTTCGGGTGGAGTGCGACCACCGCCTCGTCTCTGGCCGCGACCTCGATGGCCGCGCCCACGTGGTCGGGCAGGCCGTGGGTGCAGATGATCGCCAGCACCTCCCGCTCGCCGACCTTCTCAAGGATCCTCTCCGCGTCGCGCGCGGCGTCGATGACGATGACATCCTCGTCGTCACCCAGGATCCACGTGTTGTTCTCGACCTTGTGCTCGACGCCGTCGACATCGACGACGCCCTCGGTCACCACTCGCTCGATACGCGCTGTCACGCTTCCGAACTTTACTGCCTCCCCCCGCCCCCCGGTTCGGACAGAAGGGTCAAGTCTCCGGAGAAGGAGAGGGTGGGAAGGGCGAGGGTGGCCCGGCGGTGTCAGGGGGCCAGGAAGTCCAGACGCGGGGAGAACGCCCCGAAGGGCAGGTCGAGGGTCTGGTCCTGGTCGCGCAGGTCGCGCAGGGACAGCTCGGCCAGGGTGATCAGGTAACCGGCCTCGGCGGGCCACACGACCGCCCAGAGCCAGTTTCCCAGCGCCTCGCCCGCGTAGACGGCCCGGTCGGGGGCGGCGGTGACGCACCACAGGGCGGCCGGATGGCCCCTGACGTCGATCTTGGCGTGCGGCGGGCCCTTGTCGAACCCGGTCCCCGGATCGGTGGCCTCCAACCCGGCGAACGCCGCGCCGAGCCCCACTCCGGGCTCCTCGGCGATGATCAGCAGGTCGGCGGGGCCGTGGGTCAGCGAGGGACCGGAGACCGCGACCACGGTGGCCCGTACGTCGCTGCGCTCGTCGCCCACCTCGCCGAACCCCGTGACCAGCCACCCCGTGGGCAGCGGCCAGGGAACCCAGGCGGGTACGCGGGAACCTCGGGTGACGGCCTCCACGGCGGCGGAGGACGGAGGTCTGGGTGGCTGGAACGGCAGGACATCGCCGTGGGGACCGCATCTCCAGGAGCTCGACCAAGCACCCGGCGGACGAAGCGGGCCGAAACACCGTGGGCACGTAGGGGCGGCTTTCACGCCTACCCACGCTGCTTCTTCCGCGGGCCATCCGTCAAGAGGCTCGGTCGTTATCACAACGTAATATTGTTCACGTGCGCGTAAATTGTGTCGGAGCGATCATCCTTGACGGCTCGGGGCGGATGCTGCTGGTCCGCCGTGGCAGACCCCCCGGTGAGGGCCTGTGGTCCGTCCCCGGCGGGCGGGTCGGGCCCGGGGAGTCCGACCCCGAGGCGGTCGCCAGGGAGGTCCTTGAGGAGACCGGGCTCACGGTCGTTCCCGGGCCCCTGGCCGGGACCGTCGACCGCCCGGGTCCCGGCGGCGCCGTCTACGAGATCCGCGACTATCTCGCCGAGGTCTCCGGGGGCACGCTCGCCGCCGGGGACGACGCCGCGGACGCCCGCTGGTTCGCCCCCGAGGAGCTCCCGCGCCTCCCCCTCACCCCCGGCCTGCTGGACGCGCTGGTCGAGTGGGCGGTCATCGAGCCCGGGTGAGCCCGCGAGGCCCGTTACGGGCCCGCCGCGAGCGTCGCGGGATCCCGGCCTCAGGACCGGAGCGCGGCTCTCGGCCACGAGACCGGGGCACGGCTCTCGGCCGCGAGACCGGGGCGCGCTCCCCGGTCATCGCGACGAGGTGAGCGTGGAGCGCCACAGGGTGAGGTGGTCCGCGCTGTAGGTGGTGGAGCGGCCCAGGGCCACGACCTGGCCGCCGGAGACCGCCACCGCGCCGAGCCACTGGGCGCCGTCGCCGTCCAGGCCGCCCTGGCTCGGGGTGTGGCGCTGCCACTTCAGCCCGTCCTCGGAGGTCCAGGCCGCGCTGTCGCCGGCCCCCGGCGCCCCGTGCCAGCCGACGGCCACCACGCCCTCCGGCGTCGCGGCGAGGTCCTGGACGGCGGACGCCCGGTCGGCGGGGAACCAGGAGAACTCCCAGCTCGCCCCGTTGTCGTCCGACACCGCGCCGAAGGCCCTCGTGCCGTCCTCGGTCCTGGCCGTGCCCGCCGCGACGACGTACCCGCCGTGCAGGACCACGTGCCGCAGGCCCGCGGACGTCGCCCCCGGGGGCAGGACCGGCTTGCGCGCGGTCCAGTTGACCCCGTCGGCCGACACCCAGACCACCCCGGTCTCGCGCTCGGCCGTGCCGGTGCCGCCGACCGCCACGTACCCGGACGAGGTCGCCGAGACGTCGTGCAGCCGCACCCCCGTACCGCCCGCGGGAAGCTTGGAGGCCCTGGCGAAGCGCTTGAGGTCGGCGGAGAACCACAGGACGGGCACGGTGGCGGCGGGCCCGCGGTCCTCGCCCGCCATGACGTAGCCGGACGGCCCCGCGGCCACCGCGTGCGGGGCGAGGAAGTCGTGGTCGTTCGTCGGGGCGAGGGGGCCCAGCACCGGCACCCTGCGCCAGCTCTGGCCGTCGGAGGAGGTGAGCATCAGCGGCTCGGTGGAGGAGGCGTCGGTCATCGTGCTGCCGACGGTCAGCCAGCCCCGCCTGCCGTGCGCGACGTCGGCGAGCGCCTGCCGCCTGGGGCCGCCGAGGAGCTGCGCCGGGCCGCCGGCCTTCCAGTTCTCACCGCTCGCGCTGCTCCAGATCCCGGCGTCGCCGGAGACGGCGCCCACCGCGACGAACCTGCCGTCCCCCGCGGCCACCCTGGCCGTCTCGCGGGCGGCCCTGGCGAGGCCCTGGATCCCGCCCAGGGACACCGGCGTAGGCTCGCCGCCCTTGGGCGCGGTGATGAGGACCACCCGGTTGTCCACGTCGGCGGCGCGCTCGTCGCCGCCGACGACGAGCGTGCCGTTGTCGGACATCGCGAGCGCCCGCAGCGAGCCCGGCACCTCGCCGAGGTCGGTGGTCCTGTTCCAGTCGCGGCCGTCCTCGCTGGTGTGGACGGTGTAGCGCTCGAAGCCCGACTCGACGACCGCGGCCACGCCCGCCGAGGAGGAGGCGAGGCGCTTGACACCCGTGCCCTCGGGCCCCAGGCCGGTGATGGCGCCGCAGGCCTTCCATTCGGCGCCCTCGGGCGAGCAGTAGACGCGGACCTCGCCCTTGTCGCTGCGCTGCTGGGTCGGTACGAGCACGAACCCGCCGCCGGCCACGGCGAGCGCGCCCGGCTCCGGGACGACGTCGTTGAGCGCGGCACCGGTCCGCTGCCAGCTCCCGCCCCCGTCGGACGAGCGCAGGATGACCGAGGTGGACTGGCCCTGGGCCGGGTCCGCCAGCGCGACGACGGCGTCCCCCTTGGCGACGACCGCCTTGATGCCGCGCACCTTGTCCGGCATGCCGATCTCCCGGGTCTCCACCCGGTCCCAGGCGCGCCCGTCCGGGGAGACCCAGGCGACGGCCCCGGTGGTGCCGTCGTCCAGTACGGCGGCGCCGACCGCGACGAAGCCGGAGTCGGTCCTGGCCAGATCCATGATCTTGTCCCCGCGCGCGAAGGCGCCCAGCTCGCCGGGGTCGGCCGCGGTCCAGCCGTAGCCGTCGGAGCTGGTCCACAGGCCGTGCCCGGAGCCGAGGGGGTCGTTACCGGCGGCCAGCCAGAGGCCGTCGCCGCCCGCCACCCGGCCCACCGTGGTCGGCCCCGTCTCCTGCCCCGCCGGGCCGGTCACCTTGCCCAGCTGCCAGGTCGTGCCGCCGTCGGGAGAGACCAGGAACAGCGGCCTGGGGACCGGGCTGGTGGTGTCGCTGCCGACCGCGACCATGACGGAGCCCACCGAGGCCACCGCGTTGAGCACCTGGTTGGACCCGTTGCCGCCGACACCGGCCAGCGGCACGAAGTTGTCGTCGCCCGAGCTCACCTCGTCGCCGACCAGCCGGAGGCCGGTGGCGAACGGGCTGCTCACCCAGCCCCACAGGACCAGGCCGCCGCCGACCGCGACGGTGAGGACCAGGACCATCAGGAAGGGGATCACCAGCCCCCGGCCGCGCCTGCGCCTGGTCGGGGTGGAACGGCGTACGGCGGAGGGCGCGGTGGCCGGGCGGTGGTGCCGCCCGCCGTTCGGCCCCCGCCTGCCCGGCGGGCCCTGCGCGACGAGCAGGTCGGGCCTGGCGGGCCTGCCACCGGGCGGGCGGCCGACCCTGCGTACGGGCTCGAAGTCGAAGTCGTCCTCGACCGGCACGGGGGATCGCTCGTAGTCGGGGGACCGCTCGTAGTCGGCGGGGCGTTCGTACTCGACGGGCCGCTCGGGTTCGGCGGGCCGTCCGGGTTCGACGGGTCGTTCGGGGGCGGAACCGGGTGCCGAGCCGGGTTCCGGTCTGGGGTCCGGTCTGGTCCGCGCTCCGGGTTCCTGTCTGGGATCGGGCCCGGATTCCGGTTCCGGGGCCGGTTCCGGCGTCGCCGCGATGCTCGGCTCGACCCTGATGCGGTCCGCGGGCGGGGGCTCCGTCCGGTCCGTTCCCGTCTCCCCGGGTGGCGCCGAGGCGACCAGGAGGTCGGGCCGCTCCGCCCTTCTCCTGCCCCTGCGCTCGGGGGCCGGCCCGGAGGCGACCAGGAGGTCCGGACGGTCCACCAGGCGCGGACGCCCCCGCTCGGGCGTGGCGTGGCGTCCCGGCCCGGCGGGCCTCTCCTCCGAGGGCGGGGAGTCGGCGACAGGACCGGCGGGAGGCTCCTGCGGGGGCGGCCCGGCGGGCCGGCGCGCGGGAGGAGGGGGTACGGGAGGCTGGGGGGCGGGGCCGTAGGGGCGGGCGTACGGGCGGCGACGCTCGCCGCCGAGGCCCTCGGGACGGGCCTGGGGCGGCTCGCCGTCGTCCGGGGTGGGCGCCGCGAACGGCGGGAGCATCCACGGGGAGGCCATGGGGACCCCTCGCGCCCCGTCGTCGGAGGGGCCCGGCGGGGAGTGCTGGATCGTCGGGGGGGACGGGTGGGACTCCTGGGACCCGCCTTCGTGTACAGCATCGTCGTGAACGCCGTCGTCGTCCACCGGCCACTCTCGCGAGCGCGGGTCGTGGGGGCCCGAGGCCACGCTCAGCACCTCCTCGCAGGAAGCCCGTTCCAGCCAGGGGTCACCACCCCGGACCGTTCCAGTCGTCTCCGTAACAGCAGGCCGCAACCCCTACGGATGCGGCAAATCGCACGCGACCCTACTACTACCCCGTTCTCCGGAAACGATCACCTCCCACGGCCGGATACCCGGCCGCCGTCCGTACACAGTCAAGAGCAACACGTCCTGGCCGCGATGACGAGACCTCTCTAGTCAGATTTATCAACCGAGCGCCGGAATTGTCAGGTTTTATCCTTTAAATTTCAAAAACATCAGCCACTGGAAGATCCCTCTGAAACCCCCGTCGCGAGGACCTGTCACGAGGACCCGTCGCGGGGAGCGGTCGAAGGGACCGGGCACGGGAGCGACGTCCCCTGGTATCGCGGGACATGACGCCCCCGGCCATCAATCACGGTTTTTCCCGTGAAACCCCGTTAAACGGCACCGCCCTCCGCCTAGAGTCGCGAGGCATCACGGTCAGCAGCGGCCCACCTCCGGCAAGAAGCCTCCGGCAACCTCCGGCAGGAATCCGGCTTCGTCCGCCCGTGTGCGGATTAGTTCACAGACTCCCGGCACGACGGCATGTACACCTGACTTCACAACCCACCACCCCAGGGAGCGGATATGACACGGCTGGGGCCCGTATACACACTGGCGGCAGGAGCGGTGATGGCCGTCGCCCTCGGCGTGGCCAGCGCCACCACCTCACCGACCACACAGACCGTCAACGCGCAGGACGACGTGGCCGCCCCGGCGGCCCAGGCCACCACGGAGGCCACGCCCGAGCCTGAGCCGGAGGCCGTCAAGACGGCCAAGCCCACCCCCGTCAAGGCCGACTACGCCGGGCGGGTCACCGGCAACGGCGGGCTGATCGCGATCTCCATCAGGAACGGCAAGGCGGTCGGCTACTTCTGCGACGGCAAGATCGAGGCCTGGATGAAGGGCAAGGCCGCCGACGGCAAGGTCACCCTGTCCGGCCGCCACGGCGCCTCACTCACCGCACAGCTCGCCGGCGGCAGGGCCACCGGAAACCTCGGTTTCGACGGCAGGAAGTGGACCTTCAAGGCTCCGACCGTGAAGAAGCCCTCCGGCCTCTACCGGGCGACCGCGCTCGTGCGCGGCGCGAACGTCCGCGCCGGATGGATCTACCTCGACGACGGCACCAGGGTCGGCATCACGCTCGTGGGCGACGAGATCGCCGACGTGCCGATCCCCGAGCCGGGCGAGAACGCCGTCGTGAACGGCGTGGAAGTGGACCCGCAGGACGTCGACGAGTTCATCGAGGGGTTCTGATGAGTGACACGCAGGTCACGCCGGTTCAGCACCGGCAGCCGAACAACGTCGCGCCGCTCCTCGTCCCGCTCGTCGTCGGCGGGCTGGTCGCGGTCGGGCTGGGCGTCTACGGACGGGTCCACGCGCCCACCGGGTACGCGATCGGCCTGGCCGGGTTCTCCGGGGCGCTGGCCATGAAGGCCTGGCTCACCACCGGCGCGTTCCTGCTCGCGCTGGTCCAGCTCTTCTCGGCGCTGGTCATGTGGGGCCGGATCAAGCTGGACGTGTCGTGGATCGGGGCCCTGCACCGCTGGTCGGGGCGGGTGGCGTTCATCCTGACTATCCCGGTGGCACTCCACTGCCTGTACGCGCTCGGCACCCAGTTCGACGTGCCGCGCGTGATGATCCACTCGCTGCTCGGCTGCTTCTTCTACGGTGTCTTCACCGCGAAGATGCTGTCGCTGCCCAAGCGGGGCCTGCCCGGCTGGACCCTCCCGGTCCTCGGCGGGCTGACCTTCGTCGCCCTGACCGGCCTCTGGCTGACCTCGTCGTTCTGGTTCTTCACCACCATCGGGATCAAGCTGTAGGAGGGGTGAAGGCCGTGGTCCGCCGCAGACCGGCGGCCCTGCCCTTCGCCGCGACCACCAGCGCCATCTTCCTGGACGCCTCGTCGATCATCTCGTCGCCGAGCATGACCGCGCCGCGCCTCTCGACCGTCGTGTAGTACTCGTACGCGTCGAGGATCAGCTCGGCGTGGTCATAGTCCTCCTGCGGCGGCGAGAACACCTCGTTCGCGGCCTCGATCTGGGAGGGGTGCAGCACCCACTTGCCGTCGAACCCGAGCGCCGCGGCCCGCCCCGCCACCCGGCGGAACCCGTCGAGGTCCCTGATCGCCAGGTACGGGCCGTCGACGGCCTGCAGGTCGTGTGTCCTGGCGGCCATCAGGATCCGCATCAGGATGTAGTGGTAGGCGTCGCCCTCGGTGTAGCCGGGCGGCTGCTCGCCGACCACCAGGGTCCGCATGTTGATCGAGGCCATGAAGTCGGCCGGGCCGAACACGAGCGTCTCCAGCCGGGGGGACGCGCCGCCGATGGCGTCCACGTTGACCAGGCCCCTGGCGTTCTCGATCTGGGCCTCGATGCCGATCCGGCCGACCGGGAGGCCGTTCGCCCTCTCGATCTGGGTGAGCAGCGTGTCGAGCCACATCACCTGGGCCGCGTCCTCCACCTTGGGCAGCATCAGGCAGTCGACGAACTCCCCCGCGCCCTCCACGACCTCGATGACGTCCCGGTAGGTCCACCGGGTGCCGAGGTCGTTGACCCGGACGACCCTCGTCCTGCCCGACCAGTCGCCCTCGCGCAGGGCGGCCACGATGTTCTTGCGCGCGCCCTCCTTGGCGAGCGGCGCGACGGAGTCCTCCAGGTCGAGGAAGACCTCGTCCGCGGGGAGCCCCTGTGCCTTCTCCAGGAATCTGGGGTTGCTGCCGGGCACCGCGAGGCACGATCGTCGGGAACGCATGGGGAACACGCTAACGCCCGCGCGGGGACGGACGACAGGCCGGACGGACGTCGCGGACGTTATGGCGTCCACACAAAGACCCCGCCGTGTTCTTGGCGGTGATCTCGTAGGACCCTTGCCGGAGATGTCAGAAGAATGGACATCAAGAATCTGTCGAAGGAGACCAGCACGATGGCAAACGCCTCCTCGGTGGCCAGGCCCGCCGTACTGTCCGACCTCATCCCCGCCTCTCGCGTCCGCGACGTCGCGCTCGTGGTCGGCGGCGCCGCGCTGACGGGCCTGGCGGCGCAGCTCAGCTTCCCGCTGCCCGGATCGCCGGTGCCGGTCAGCGGCCAGACCTTCGCGGTCGTGCTGGTCGGCGCCGCCCTGGGCATGAACCGCGCGGTGCTGAGCATGGCGCTCTACCTGCTGGCCGGCGTCGCGGGCGTGCCGTGGTTCGCCGACGGCGCCTCCGGCTTCGGCGGGGCGTCCTTCGGGTACGTCATCGGCTTCGTCGCCGCGGCGGCCGTCGTCGGCAAGCTCGCCGAGCGCGGCGGCGACCGTACCGTCGCGCGCACGATCGGCACGATGGTCCTCGGCAACCTGGTCATCTACGCCTTCGGCCTGCCGGTCCTCGTCGCCGTCGCCCAGGTGGATCTCGTCACCGGCCTCTCCCTCGGCGTGCTGCCCTTCCTGCTCGGCGACGCCCTCAAGATCGTCGTCGCGGCCGGGCTGCTCCCGGCGGCCTGGAAACTCTCGCGGCGCTGACCTGGCGGCGTGTATGGCCCGTACCGCCATTCGGGGAGGCGCAGGCCGTACATTCGTCTCATGGGCGTGATCGAGGAGGGCGCGAAGAAGTCGAGCGTCCTGTGGCTGTCGCTGGACCGGCCCCGGCTGGCCTGGCACACCTGGCACGACGGCGCGATCTACCTGGTCACCGGCGGGGGCGAGCAGCCGCTGCCGGGGCTGGCAGAGGCCGGGGAGGTGCGAGTGACGCTGCGCAGCAAGGACAACGGCGGGCGCCTGGTGGCCTTCGAGGCCTCCGTGGAGGTGGTTGACCAGGCGAACGCCCCCGACGCGGTCGCCGCGCTCGCCAAGGAGCGGCTCAACGCCCCCGACGGCACGAGGCTGCTGGAGCGCTGGGCGGCGGCTTCCAAGGTGATACGGCTCGTCCCACGCGAGCCCGCCTGACCACGAGCCCGAAGGCCGCCGACGCCGCCAGGACCGCCGAGGCCGTCCTGCGGCGTCCACCCCGGCCTCACCTCACGGGAGCGGGCTCCACGGTCTCACGCGCGGCCACGGGCGCGGGCAGCGCGGCCGTGGCCCGCTGGGCCAGATAGGCGCCGGTCAGGACGATCACGCCACCGATGATCTGGAAGGGCCCGAGCGCCTCGTCCAGCAGGATCCAGGCGACCACCGCCCCGGCGATGACCTCAAGCGAGGCGACCGTGGCGCCGATGGCGGCCGACAGGCGGCGGATCGCGAGGACGCCGAGGATGTACGCGGCGGCCGTGGCGACCACGATGAGCCAGACCAGCGCCCCGAGGACCGGCAGCGTGAGGCCGCCCTCGGGGGTGGCCGTCCCGCTGATCGCGCCCCAGGGGATGTTCCACGGCCGGGAGATCGGCAGGAGCACCGCGGCGGCGCCGAGCAGGCCCCAGGCGATCAGGCCGAGCGGGTCGACGTCGTCGCCGAAGCTGTCGCTGAGCAGGAAGTATCCGGCGCAGCCCGTCATCGCGGCGAAGGCGAGCAGCAGGCCCACCGGATCGAGGGCGAGGCCCGACCAGACCTCCACCACGATGCCGAGCCCGACCACGGCGACGACGGCACCGGCGAAGGCCGCCCGGGGCAGCCGTACCCGCCGGACGAACCGCACCCAGAGCACCACCACCACCGGCGAGGTGTACTCGATCAGCAGGGTGACGCCGACCGGCAGCCGGGTGATCGCCGCGAAGAACAGCGCCTGCACACCGGCGACCGCGATCACCGCGTACGCCAGGAGGAAAGGCAGCCGTGAGCGGGGGATGCGCAGGGCCGAGGGCCGGGCGACCGCGAGGACGCCGACGAGCAGCAGCCCGGCGCCCGCCATCCGGATCCAGACCGCCTCCAGCGGGGCCAGCCCCGCCGCGCCCAGATATTTGGCCATGGGCCCCGAGAAGGCGAAGCACAGGGACGACGCGAGCGCGATCAGCAGTCCTGCACGTCTCATGTCGCACCATTTTCGTAATTACCGTTAAGCACGTTTGATGCTGTCATGTCGGTATATCGGACAGCAAGCCGATTCCAGATCGTGAGCCGGGGGAGCGTGGCAGCGACCGACCGGCCCGAGATGCGGCCTACGCTTCAGATGTGAGGATCTTCATCGCGCGTCTCGCCGGCACCCCGGTCTTCGACCCCGCCGGGGACCAGATCGGCCGGGTCCGCGACGTGGTGGTGGCCATCGCCGGCAGCGCGCCGCCGTACGTCCACGGGCTGGTCGTCGAGGTGCAACCCCGGCGCAGGGTCTTCCTGCCGATCACCCGGATACGGTCCGCCAAGGCGGGTGCCGTCGTCTTCAGCGGCCAGCTCAACATGCGCAGGTTCGAGCAGCGGGCGACCGAGACCCTGGCCATCGCCGAACTGCTCGACCTCCACGTGGAGGTCGACGGCGAGCGGATGACGGTCCTGGACCTGGCCATGGAGGAGAACCGGCGCTCCGAGTGGCTGATCACCAAGGTGGCGGTGGTCGGGAGCGCCCCGGGCATAGGGCTGCGCCGGCGCGGCGCGACCAAGATCGTCGACTGGGGCGAGGTCCGCGGCTTCGGCGCCGTCCAGAAGGACCAGGGCGCGGCCAACCTGCTGGTCGCCTTCGAGTCGATGCGCGCCGCCGACCTGGCCGGGGCCCTGCACGAGCTGCCCGACAAGCGGCGGGTCGAGGTGGCGGCGGCCCTCGACGACGTACGGCTCGCGGACGTGCTGGAGGAGCTTCCCGAACGGGACCAGATCGGCATCCTGAGCAGGCTCGCCCCCGAGCGGGCCGCGGACGTGCTGGAGGAGATGAACCCCGACGACGCGGCCGACCTGCTCCAGGACCTCCCCGCCGAGCAGGCGGAGGCGCTGATGGCGCTGATGGAGCCCGAGGAGGCCGCGCCGGTCAGGCGGCTGCTGATCTACCCAGAGAACACCGCGGGCGGGATGATGACGAGCGAGCCGGTGGTCCTGCCGCCGAACGCGACGGTCGCCGAGGCGCTGGCCAGCATCCGCCAGCGCGACCTCACCCCGGCGGTGGCCGCGCAGGTCTACGTGGCCCGGCCGCCCGTCGAGACGCCCACCGGCCGCTTCCTCGGCCTCGCCCACTTCCAGCGGCTGCTGCGCGAGCCGCCCTCGACCCTGCTCGGCGGCATCCTGGACACCTCCCTGGACCCGATCAGGCCGGGGTTCAGCCTGAACCAGGTGACCTCCTACCTGGCCAACTACAATCTCGTCGCGGCTCCCGTCGTGAACGAGGCGGGCCGCCTGGTCGGCGCCGTCACCGTGGACGACGTGCTCGACCACCTGCTGCCGGACGACTGGCGCGAGCGGGACGACCACCCGCCGAGAGAGGGCGAGAATGCCTGACCGCCTCGACCAACCCAGGCAGCCCGGCCCGCGGTTGCGCCCCCACTACGACCCCGAGGCGTTCGGGCGGCTGTCGGAGCGGATCGCCCGCTTCCTCGGCACCGCCAGGTTCCTGGTCTACATGACGGGCTTCGTCGCCGTCTGGGTCCTGTGGAACGTCCTCGCCCCCCAGTCGCTGAAGTTCGACCCGTACCCGTTCATCTTCCTGACGCTGATCCTGTCGCTCCAGGCCTCGTACGCGGCGCCGCTGATCCTGCTCGCCCAGAACCGGCAGGACGACCGCGACCGGGTCCAGAACGAGCACGACCGCAGGGCCGCGGAGCGGAACCAGGCCGACCTGGACTACCTCACCCGGGAGATCGCCGCCCTGCGGATGGCGCTCGGCGAGGTGGCGACGCGCGACTACATCCGTTCGGAGCTGCAACGCCTGCAGGAGGACCTCCAGGAGCCCCAGGGATCCATGGAGTCGTGAGCCGGGGTTTCCCCGGCTCCACCCCTCCCGCCCGGCGGACGCGCGAGCTGAGCACCGCACGCGGTGTCCACCGGCGGGCCCTCGCGCCCGAGGTCGGCCGCGCCGGTGACGGGAGACGGGGTGTGAGCCGGGCGTACCGCCCCGCTCACACCCCGCCCGAAGGCCTTCCAAGGACCTCGGGGACCTCCCGAAGGTCAGAAGAACAGGTTCTCCGGCTCCGGCAGGTCCAGCAGCTGCGGGCCGGTCCACCTGGCCGTGTCCTTCGGCACGTCGGTGCTCCGCAGGGTGCTGAGCGCCAGCGGCAGGAGCACCTTGCTCCCGGCCAGGTCGACGGTGACGTTCGCGCCGGTGGCCCTCTCGTCGTTGTAGGTCGAGTCGGTGCCCGCGATCACGAGGGCCAGCCTGTGTCCCTTCTTGAAGACGTAGTCCTGCGGCAGCGTCTCCCAGCTCACCCTGCCGTAGGTGCCCGCGGGCAGCGGCGAGGGCGTGCTGAGCGAGTCGCGGTTCTGCACGTCGATCCAGCCCCGGGCGACGATCTCCAGCGGGCGGGTGGCCCGGTTGGTGACGACCTGCTTGTAGCAGCCGTCGTCGGCGGCCGTGCTCTCGCCGTGGCAGCTCTCCTCGGTGACCGTGGTGATTCCCTGGCCGCGCCGCCAGTCGATCCGGGTGTCCTCGCCGAAGTCGACGAGGAGGGCGGTCAGGTTCGAGGTGGGCTTGTCGAGCGCGACGCGCAGGTCCACCACGGGCGTGCCGGACAGGCGCAGGTCCAGCGGCAGCTCACCGGTGGTGAAGGCCACCCGCCCCGGCTTCGCCGTGCCGACGTCGGCGACCATCGCCTCCTCGGACTGGCGGACGTCGGTGAACGTGGCGGTCTGCCCCTTCTTCGCCGGTACGAGGCCGAACGAGCCGTCCGCCGCGGGGCGGAAGGGGACCTTCAGGGCGAGCGGGGCGGGCCAGTCGTACTGGGTGGTCCAGCGGTCGAGGCTGCTCTGCACGTCGGCGCGGGGCTCGCGCATGATGTCGTTCCGCACGCCGAGCAGCCAGTAGTCGAACCAGCGGTGCAGCGTGTCGACCCAGAGGTCACGGCGCCCCTCGAAGTCGAAGGGGTCCACGTGCTGGTACTGCCCGACCCAGATCTTGCGGGGCACGTTCCGGTCGGCCAGGGCCTTCCACCACTTGGAGAAGTTGTCGGGCATGACGTTGAGGTCGTTGACCGTGTGCACGGCGAAGACGCTGGCGCGCACCTTGGAGACGTCGGCCAGCGAGCCCGCGATGTAGTCGCGCTCGGCCCAGAAGCCGTTGTAGTTCCCGGTGTCGTCGGCGTCCTCGGCGTCCAGGCGCGCCCAGGTGGCCGCGCACTTGGCCGTGGGGTCGCTGTCGACGTAGTCGCCCAGCCACGACATGTAGTCGTAGTTGTAGATCACCCCGTTGGAGCGCTGGTACTTGTACCAGGAGCTGATCGCCGAGATCGGGACGATCGTCTCCAGCCCCCGCACCCCGGTCGCCGCCACGGCGTTGGCCAGCGTGCCGTCGTACGACTTGCCGATCATCGCGGACTTACCGGTGGTCCAGTCCGCGACCGCGGGCGTGCCGTCGGCGCGGTAGGCGGTGGCGCGGCCGTTCAGCCAGTCGATGACGGCTTTGCCGCCCAGCACGTCGGCCTTCCCGCCGACGTCGGGACAGCCGTCGGACCTGGTGGTCCCGATCATGTCGACGTTGAGGACGGCGTACCCGCGCGGCACGAAGTAGTTGTCGTAGTACAGGGGAAATTTCGTGACGTTTCCGGCGGCGTCGTAGACCTTCCGCTCGGCCTCGTTGCCCCGGCCGGAGTTGTCGTAGTACGGGCTCTCGTCGATGATCACCGGCACCTTGAGCCCGGGACCGGACTCCTTCGGCCTGATGATGTCGACACGGACCCGGTCCGGCCTTCCGTCGGCGTCGCTGTCGACGCTCGACTCGACGTAGACGTGCTCGCGGACGGCGTCGGCGTACGAGAAGACCGGCTGGGTCCGTCCCCGCTCGACGGTGAGAGAGGGTTGGGCGGCCGCGTGGGCCGGGGTGACACCCGCCGCGACCACGATGAGGGCGGTGAGGGCTGCTCGTAACTTTGGCATCGAGCCTCCGCATTAGTCGTGAATATCCGCAATCTCCACGAGTGTCCGTATGACCGGCAAGATCCTTTATGCGTTCGACATCACTCTGGGGCTGGCATGTGACATGGCGCCCAACAGTCTTGTCCGAAGAGAGGTCAGAACGGCAGAGCCAGGCCGCGACAGGCGGAAAACCCTCCAGGCGGCGGGGAAGGGGCCGGGGCCTAATACGGGCCGGTGTCGGCCTGGGGGTCGGGGAAGAGCTTGTTCAGCATGGCCGCGCACTGCCGCAGCTCGTCGGCGTCGAGCATGTCCAGGAACTGGGCACGGACCCCGCGCAGGTAGGTGGGACCGGCCTCGGCCAGCCGCGCGGCGCCCGCGTCCGTCAGGACCGCGAACAGGCCGCGCGCGTCGCTGGGGCAGGCCTCCCGCTCGACCAGGCCGTCGCGCTGGAGGCGGTCGATGAGCCGGGTCAGGCCGCTGCGCGAGAGCAGCACCCGGTCGGCCAGGTCGTTCATCCTCAGCCGCCGCTCGGGCGCCTCGGACAGCTGCGACAGGACCTCGTACGAGGGCAGGGCCAGGTCGTGCTCGTCCAGCATGTCGGCCTCCAGCGCCCGGGTGATGCGCACCTGGGCCCGCTGGAGCGTGCGCCAGACCACCAGCTCCGCCGAGCCGACGCTCTCTCTTGACTCGCCCGCCGTGAGGGTCACGGAGTAACCTTAGAACGTTGCGCGCGCACCTACACAGCGAATTGTCCGAATTCAGTGATCATCGCTGGATTCGGAATTCCTCCCGGTGTCCTCGGGTTCATACCATGGGCTCACGACGCCGGCCGTTCCCCGAGGGGATCGGCCTCCCGCAAAGCCATACGGGCGCCACGACGGGCGCATCCCGCCCGTGAGACGCCTCATCGATAACAGACAAGGAGGGACGGCATCCCCCGTCGCCCCAGGGTGGCGTGATTGCCGACACTTCGATGGCACCTACCCCGGAACTCGTGATGGCCGCCCTCGCGACCGTCAACGACCCTGAGATCCGTCGGCCGATCACCGAACTCGACATGGTCAAGAGCGTCGACATCTCCCCCGAGGGAGCCGTACGTGTCGCGATCTTCCTGACCGTCTCCGGTTGTCCCATGAAGGACACCATCACCCGGGACGTCACCGGCGCGGTCTCCAAGATCGACGGAGTGACCGGCGTCTCCGTCGAGATGGACGTCATGAGCACCGAGCAGCGCAAGACGCTGCAGACCAAGCTGCGCGGCAACAAGGGGCCCGAGAAGGAGATCCCCTTCGCCCAGCCCGGCTCGCTCACCCGCGTCTTCGCGGTCGCCTCCGGCAAGGGCGGCGTCGGCAAGTCGTCCGTCACCGTCAACCTCGCCGCCGCGATGGCCGCGAGCGGCCTGAAGGTCGGCGTCGTCGACGCCGACATCTACGGGCACAGCGTTCCCCGGATGCTCGGTGTCTCCGAGCGGCCCACCAAGGTCGAGGACATGATCATGCCGCCGGTGGCGCATGACATCAAGGTCATCTCGGTCGGCATGTTCAAGCCGGAGGGCAACACCCCGGTCGTGTGGCGCGGCCCGATGCTCGACCGGGCCCTGCACCAGTTCCTCGCCGACGTCTACTGGGGCGACCTGGACGTGCTGCTGATGGACCTGCCCCCGGGGACCGGCGACATCGCGATCTCCGTGGCGCAGCGGATGCCGTCGGCGGAGCTCCTGGTGGTGACCACCCCGCAGCAGGCCGCCGCCGAGGTCGCCGAGCGCGCCGGATCGATCGCCGTCCAGACCCACCAGCAGATCGCCGGTGTGATCGAGAACATGTCGTGGCTGCCCTGCCCGCACTGCGACGAGCGGATCTCGGTCTTCGGCGAGGGCGGCGGCCAGACCGTGGCCGACGCGCTGACCCGCACCCTCGGCGCCCGCGTGCCGCTCCTGGGCCAGGTGCCCATCGACATGCGCCTGCGCGAGGGCGGCGACGAGGGCAAACCGCTCGTGCTGACCGACCCGGACGCCCCCGCGGCGACCGAGCTGAGCCGCATCGCCGCCTCCCTGAGCAAGAAGTCGGGCAGCATCAAGGGCCTCCAGCTCGGCATCTCGCCCACCCGGCGCTGAGACCGGACCAGCCTCCCGGCCGCGGACACGGCCCCGAAAACGACGACGGCGGCGCCCCCTCCACCGGGGCGCCGCCGTCGTCGTGTGTGAAGGCGGGCGAAAGCCGTTCGTGGAACGGGTCAGCCGTACGCGCCGCGTACCGCCCGTAAGCGAAACAGGTCAGCCGAACGAAGCGCAAAAACTACGCAAAATCGATAATCAGGTCGCGTCGGAGTCGTACGGGGGAATCTCGCCGTAGCCCAGCTCGTCGGCGCCGCTCATCGCGTGGGCGGCCGGTTCGGCGGTGGCGGTGGTGGCCGAGGTGCCGTTCCAGTCGTCCTCCAGGTCCGCGGTGAGGTGCTTGCGGACGAAGTTCTTGGGGTTGAGGTCGGCGGGGTCGAAATCGGCGAACTCGGGCCCGAGGCCCGTGCGCAGGTCGTCTCTCGCGTTGTTGGCCATCCGGCGCAGGTTGCGCAGCGTCTTGCCCGCCTGCGAGGCCGCCTGGGGAAGCTTCTCCGGGCCGAAGACGAGAAGGGCGATCACCACCAGCGCCACGATCTCAGGCCAGCCGAGTCCGAACACGGTGATCTCCTACCGGGAGGATGCCAGAAGCTCCTCTCCGGCCATACGCCGGAGAGGTTCCACACTAACGCGCCGGCTCGCGAGCACGCGCCCCGCCCTCACGCTCAGGAGGGTTTGGGAGAGGGCTGCTCGGGAGCGACGCCGACGGTCACCGTCGCGGTGCTCTCCTGGCCACCCCGCTGGTACTTGACCGAGAGCTTCTCGCCGGGAGCCCGGTTGCGGATCATGGCGATCAGCTCGTTGCCGTCCTGGAGCACGACGCCCTCGACCTCAAGGATGACGTCGCCGGGCTTGAGACCCGCCTGGGCGGCGGGACCGTTCGGCTCGACCGGCTGGGTGCCCTGCCTGGACTCGGTGGCGATGCGCACCCCGACACCCTGGTACGTCGGGTCGATGGCGACGCCGATCCGCGACTTCTTGGCCTTGCCCGTGGTGATCAGCTCCTGGGCGACCCGCCGGGCGTGGTTCACCGGGATGGCGAAGCCGAGGCCGATGCTGCCGCTCTGGCCGCCGACCGACCTGCCGAGCGTGGCGATCGCCGAGTTGACGCCGATGACCTCGCCGTTGACGTTGACCAGCGGGCCCCCCGAGTTTCCGGGGTTGATGGCGGCGTCGGTCTGCACGGCGCTGAGCCAGGTCGCCTCGGAGCTGTTCTCCTCGCCCGCCTGGACGGGACGGTTGAGCGAGCTGACGATGCCGGAGGTGACGGTGCCGGTCAGGCCCAGCGGGGACCCGATGGCGATGACCGGATCGCCCACGACCACGTTGTCGGAGTTGCCGAGGGTGATCTCGGGGGCGCCGAAGGTCTCCGCGGGCTTGACCACGGCCAGGTCCGACTCGGGGTCGGTGCCCACGACGACGGCGGAGGTGGACTTGCGGTTGTTGAACTGGATCTGGATCTGGCCGGTCGTCCCGGCGTTGGCCACCACGTGGTTGTTGGTCACCACGTAGCCGCCCTTGATCAGGAAGCCGGAGCCGGTGCTGGAGCTCGCCCCGCCCTCGACGGCGAGCGACACCACGCTGGGCAGGACCTTCGAGGCGACGCCCGCGACGGAGTCGGGGGCCCGGGTGTTGGAACCCGTCGGCGCCCCTCCCAGGCTGAAGGAGGGGTCGCGTCCCGAGCCGGAGGGCTTGGTGAGGAGGTAGGTGCCGACGCTGCCCAGCGTGGAGGCGAGCAGCGCGATCATCAGGGCGAGGACCACCAGCGTGGCGGTGCGCGGCCCGCGCCGGACGGGCGCGGAGGCGGGCGGCGGGCCGCCGAAGCCCCCGGGACCGCCGGGGTTCCCCGGAGGCGGCGCCCAGCCCTGCCCCATGCCGAACGCCTGGGCGGGCGGCGGGGGCGGAGCGGGCTGGGAGGCGAAGACCGCCGTGTCGTGCCTGGGCCTGCCCGAGGGGTCACCCCAGTGCTCCCCCGTGAAACCGGGGTCCCGGCCCCCCTCGCCGGGCGGCACGTCCCGGTCGTCGCGCCGGTCGCCGTACCCGTCGTCGTGCCTGTCGTACCCGTCGTGGCGGAGCAGCTCGGGCTGGTCCTGCCGCCCGCCGCCCCACCGGGCGCGGTCGGGCTGGGCGCCCAGCTGGCTCCAGCCGTCGTCGCGGGGCCGCTCGGCCTGGAAGGGCCCCTCCCCGGCGGGCAGGAACTCGGGGCGGGAGAACTCGGGGCCGTCCGGACGGGAGAACTCGGGGCCCGAGGAGTCGGCGCGTCGGGACTCAGGAGTGCCGTGTCCGCCGTCGGTGAAGTCCGACGGTGTACGCCCCTCAGCATCGTGCGCCTCATGGGAAGTACGGGCATCGTCGGTCATCGAATACTCACTACTCCTTGCCTCGCAGGCGGCCGCTCACCGAGTCAACCCGGCAATCTTCCCCCGAGCGGCATACGAGATGTGTAAAGCACGCGTTATCCGAAGGGATTGACCCAGGAGAGCAGGCGGCTCGCGCCTCGGCCGAGCCGCGTCCAGAGATCATCGGGAACGGGCTCGTGCGGCAACGCCGCGACAGCGGCGTCGACCATGTCGGCCGGCGCGTCGGCAAAGACGGTGTAGACATGACCCCCACTCGCCCAGATCGTCTCCTGCCCAGCTGGGTCTCGAACCCAGATCGTATGCCCCTCGCGCTGCTCCGCATGCCAACCACGGAGACGTTCTTCGTCAAGCATCCCAGACTGGATAAAAACTGACACAACCGACAGGCCATCCGAGTAGCCCAGGTACACGTATCCGGGAGGGGTGTCGTGGGCGGCGAACAGCTCCAGGCGCCCCGGCAGGGCGCGGGGGAACCGCCGCCCCTCGCTTTCGAGCCGGGGAAGTTCGGCCAGGTCCAGGCCACCGGCGGCCATCACGGACACCGCCGTCCCCCTCGCCACCGGGTCGAGCGTCAGGTCGACGAAGGCCCCGGCGCTGACCACCCGGCCCTCCGCGTCCATGAGCTCGCGGCGCAGCACCGGGCCCCCGGACTCGTCGAGCCAGTATCGGGCGGCGGTCGTGCCGTCGGCCCGCAGGACGTCCACGAGGCGGGCGGGGCGCCCGCAGGTGAAGCCCTCCCCCGCGGCCACGACCCGGTAGTTGCGGGCCAGGACCTCCAGCATCACCTCGGACGGGCTGGACATGCCCCCGGCCGGGGTGCCCGGATCGGCGGTCCGTACGGAACCGGAGGGCTCGGCGCGGACCGTCAGCCCCTTCCCCGGGACGTTGCGCACCTCCAGCACCGCGGAGGTGGCGCCGGAGGCGCCCCAGGCGGTGACGTACTGGGTGCCGGAGTATCCACGGGACCGGCCCGCCACCGCCGCCTCGCGGAGCAGGTGCAGGCCGGTGTCCTCGCTCTCGACGTCGTCCGGCGGCGCGGCGTGCGGGGACCGGACGGCGTACGCCGGACCGCCCGCCACCAGTCCCAGCAGCAACATGGCGGCCAGGATGACCGTGGCGGGCAGCCGGATCACGGAGAGGGGGAGAGAATCGGCGTCGCCGAACCGCCGTAGGGCACGGTGTTCCTGTGCTGGTTGGCGAACATGTCGACCGGTGGCACGACACGGGGGTTGGGGTCGGTCCCGCCTACCACGAACAGGGTCCCGATCGCCACGGCCGCCGAGGCGACGCCCACCGCGACGTATCCCGCCCTCCGGGCGCGGCGAGGTCCCCCGGCACGGCCCCGGGGCCGGTTGTCGGGGGGAGCGACGCTGTGCATGCTCGGAATGGGCGCGCCGCCGAAGGTGCGTGAGGCCGGAAAGGGGCGCTCACGCGGGGGCAGCGGGCCGCCGGGCTCCGCCATCCGCAGCAGGGACATCGTCAGGTCCGTCGGCATCGCGGGACCGTCGAGGGAGCGCAACCGGCTCTTCAGCGCCCGCATGGCGTCGACCTCGGCCCTGCAGGGGGCGCAGAAGGTCAGATGCGACAGGGCACGGTCGCGCTCGTGGTGGTTCAGCTCACCGTCGACCAGCGCGGAAACGCGTTCTCCAAGGTGACTCATGCGCACTCCTTGCCAAGTGGCTCGTCGTGACATTCGTCATGACTGTGGTTTCTCATGCGAATTCCTCCCCGTGAGTAACGCTCGGGGGGAGTTGATCGTTCCGCGGCGCGCGATGCTCCAGCGCCTCACGCAGCTGCGCCCGCCCACGATGGATCCGGCTTCGTACCGTGCCGAGCTTCACGCCCAGCGTCGCCGCGATCTCCTCGTAGGACAGCCCCTCGATGTCACACAGAACGACGGCCGCGCGGAACTCGGGCGCGAGCGCGTCGAGTGCCGCCTGGATGTCGGGCTCCAGATGGCTGTCGTCGTACACCTGTGCGGGAGAGGGCTCGCGCCCGCGCAGCCGCTCGGCGGCGTCGTCGGCGAGCCCCTCGAACCTGATGCGCTGCTTGCGCCGCGCCATGTCGAGGAACAGGTTGGTGGTGATGCGGTGCAGCCAGCCCTCGAAAGTGCCTGGCGTGTAGTTCGACAATGACCTGAAGACCCGGACGAAGACCTCCTGTGTGAGGTCCTCCGCATCGTGCACGTTGCCGGTCAGCCGATAGGCCAGCCGGTAGACGCGCGCCGAGTGCGTCCGGACCACCTCCTCCCATGTAGGAGGTGTCCAATCGGACACGGGAGCTTCGGCCTGGTGGTCGGACTCCTCCACCAGCACTCCTCTCTCCGGGACCACCGCTATCGCCATAGTGCCTGGTTTCGTCCCTTCGTGCGCACTGACTACCTTCAGGACCGGCAAAGGCCGCTTAAACCGTGCAACGCACCGGGGGTGACATGAGTTCCCGATCGGGCCTGCCTCCCTTAGGCTGCGACCCAGCGCCTATATGACTGTGTACGGAGAAAGCGGGAGGAGAGGCCGATGGCAGAGACGCCGACAAGTCCGTTGGAGGCCACTCTGGCCTATGCCGACGAGTTCCACCGGGAGGACGACATCCTGCGGGCCGCGCGCATGCGCGGCGCGGAGGTGGGAGCGCCCCCGATCCTGCCCGGTGGCGGCGCCGCCCTCTGCTTCCTCGCCACCGCCATCAACGCCCGCGCCGTCGTGGAGATCGGCACCGGCTGCGGCGTCTCGGGGCTGTGGCTGCTCCGCGGCATGCGCCAGGACGGCACGCTCACCAGCGTGGACGTGGAGCCCGAGCACCAGCGGCTGGCCAGGCAGAGCTTCGCCCAGGCCGGGTTCTCCGGCGGCCGGATCCGCCTGATCACCGGCCGCGCCCTCGACGTGCTCCCCCGCCTCTCCGACGGCGGCTACGACCTCGTCTTCTGCGACGGCGCCATGCACGAGTACGCCGACTATCTGGCCGAGTCCGTCCGGCTGCTGCGGGTCGGCGGCATCGTCGTCTTCGACAACGCCCTCTGGGGCAACAGGGTGGCCGACCCCGTGCAGCGGGACCCCGACACGGTCGCCATCAGGGAGCTGGGCAAGCTGGTCCGCTCCGACGAGCGGCTCCGCCCGCTGATGATGCCCCTGGGTGACGGCATCCTGGCCGCCGTCAAGCTCGCCGACTGACACCGTCCGCGACACGCCCCGGGGCCGGGCAATCCCGTTCATACGGGTCCGTCAAGTGATCACCAAGATCCTGAAAGAGGCGGGTCGATCCCCTGTCGGCCGGAAACGATGCCGGTAAGGCCATAACGCGGGCCTTTTCCACGATCATCGATACACAGGGGTGCACCATGACGGTTGCCGCCAAGCTGGACAAACTGCTCGACAAGGAGTACGAGGGGGCCGATTTCAACACGCTTCCCAACGCCCCGGTCAGCGCGCTCTCCGGCGTCAGCGAGAGCGACGCCAAGGATCTGGCCAAGGCGTTCGGTATCAAGACCATCGGCGACCTCGGCCGCAACAAGCACTTCCGGGCCGCGGAGGCCATCGTCAACCTCTCCGAGGCGAGCAGGTAGCGAGCAGCCGGCGAAGCGCCGGGCGGGCGCCAGGCTCGCGGGCCTGGCGCCGGTCACCGCCTCCCCGATGACCGCCCTCCGTCCCGCCCGGTCACTGCCTTCCGGCCGCCGACGCCTCCCGGTCACCGTCCTGGAACCCCGACAGCCATTCGAGCAGCAGGCGCACACCGAACCCGGTGGCCCCCTTGCTGAGAACGCCGTCGTCCGCGCCGCTGCGGCCGACACCCGCGATGTCCAGGTGCGCCCACGGCCGTCCGCCGGTGAACTCGCGCAGGAACAGCGCCGCGGTGATGGAACCGGCCCCGTAGGTCGATCCGACCTCGATGTTGGCCAGGTCGGCCACGGACGAGTCGAGCGCGGGAACGTAGTCCTCGATCAGCGGCATCCGCCAGAGCCGCTCCCCGCTGCTCTGCCCCGCCACGGCCAGCGCCCCGGCCAGCTCGTCGTCGGAGGCGAAGACCGCGCCGAGGTCCTTGCCCAGGGCGACGCCGATCGCCCCGGTCAGCGTGGCGATGTCGACCATGACGTCCGGGTCCAGCTCCGCGTCGGCGTAGGCCAGCGCGTCGGCCAGGACCAGGCGCCCCTCGGCGTCGGTGTTGAGCACCTCCACGGTCCGGCCGCCGTACTGCGTGATCACGTCGGAGGGGCGCTGGGCGGTGCCGGAGAAGGCGTTCTCGGCGGCGGCGACGAGGCCGGTGACCCGCACCCGCACGCCGAGCGCGGCCAGCGCGCCCAGGACCGCGATGACGACGGCTCCGCCCGCCATGTCGGTCTTCATGAACACCATGTTGCTCGTCGGCTTGAGCGAGATGCCGCCGGTGTCGTACGTGATGCCCTTGCCGACCAGGACCACGTGGCCGGTCGCGTCCTCGGGCTCGTAGGAGAGCTGGATCAGCCGGGGCGGGCTCACCGAGCCCTGCCCGACCGCGAGGATGCCGCCGAACCCGCCGGAGCGCAGCTCCCGCTCGTCCCACACCCGCACCGCGACCCCCTGCTCGGCGGCGCGCTCGGCGAGCCAGGCGGGGGACTTCACCGAGGAGGGCGTGTTGGCCAGGTCCCTGGCGAGCGCCACGGCCCCGGCGATCACCCCGGCCTCGGCGATCTCCGCCTCGGCCCCCTCGCCGACGAACTCCAGCGTCACCGGGGCGGACTTCGCCTCACCGGCCCTGAAGGAGTACGTGGCCAGCAGCGCGCCCTCCGCGAACGCGGCCACCGGCCCGCCGGGGAGCACGATCCTGATGGCGTCCCTGCCCTTGCCGCGCCGCGCCACCGCCGCGCCCGCCTTGCGCAGGGCGGTCGCCGAACCGTCGCCGATCCCGTAGAGGAGCACCCGGCCGACGGCGTCGCCGTTCGCGACGGGGACCTCGACGATCTCACCCGCCTCGCCCTTGGCCTTGTGGTGGGCGAGCAGCGCCGCCGCGGGCACCGGCAGCTCGATCTCGGGCGCGAGGTCCTCGGCGAAGGGGACGGCCAGCAGCTCGGCGTCACCGGGGGGCGCGGTCCCGGATTCCTCCCCGGTGACGGGCTCCGCGCCCCCGGGGGACGCGGCGGAGAGCCCCAGCGCGTACGGAACGCGAGGCAGGAGCAGGTGGGGGGAGATGGGCATAGGGGTAACTCCAGTCATCAGGCCCGGCGTGGTGGAGAACACCGGGGAGGACACCGAGGAGAACGCCGGGGAGAACACCGCGGCCCTGGCGCGAGCCGCCGTGAGGCGGTCCGGCGGCCAGGGCCGTGTTCGTCGTCGGTCGCGCGGGCCATCGCAGGTGTCATGCTCCCCGAGCAAGCTCAAATAGGGCCCGGCTCCACCACTTCTGTCTTAGATCGGGATCAACCGACTATTTTCTTCAGTTCCTCACCGAGGGCACTTGCCTCGTCCGCCGAAAGCTCGACGACAAGGCGGCCGCCACCCTCCAGAGGAACCCGCATGACGATCCCCCTGCCTTCCTTGACGACCTCCAGCGGACCATCACCGGTCCTCGGCTTCATAGCCGCCATGCGTGTATCCCTTCCTGCTTCGGGCTCCGGATCTCCGACTGACCCGAGGGTGGCCGACGCATTCACGTCTTCTGTGATGTCCTATTATCCCGCCTCCGCACGGAGAATGGGAACGATCAGTCTCAGCGTCGGCTCATCCGGCGATCAAGACCGTTGTCCGAGACCCCTCAGACGACCAAACTTGTCCTCGTGAACGCCCGCGCCGCTCTCTTCGATCTGTACGGGGACCACCTCAGGTCCCGAGGCGGTCGCGCGTCCGTGGCCGCCCTCGTCCGTCTGCTCGCCCCGCTGGACATCGCGGCTCCCGCCGTGCGCACCGCCGTCTCGCGGATGGTGCGGCAGGGCTGGCTCGCGCCCGCCAGGCTGCCCAGGGGCCCCGGTTACGAGGTCACCCCCAAATGCGTGCACCGCCTCGACGAGGCCGCGCTGAGAATTTACCGAGTCGGGACGATCACATGGAACGGCCGGTGGCACATCCTCGTGGTGGAACCCGTACGCGAGCGGTCCAGGCGCGAGCGCCTGCGCTCCGACCTGGCCTTCATCGGGTACGCCCCGATGTCGGAGACGACCTGGATAGGGCCGCGCCCCGCCCCCGGGCTGGACGCGATCCTCGACGGCGAGGGCCTCTCCGCCGACCGGTTCGACGCGGTGCTCGACGGCGACCCCGCGGCGCTGGTCGCCAGGACCTGGGACCTGGACGGCATCGGGGCCGCCTACGAGGAGTGGACGGCCCAGGCGATGGACCTGGTCGGCGGGCTGCCCGACGGCGCGGGCGACGACCGGGTGTTCGCCACCCGGAGCAGGCTGCTGCACGGGTGGCGCAACTTCCTGTTCCGCGACCCCGGGCTGCCCGCCGAGCTCCTGCCCCGGGGCTGGCCGGGGGAGAAGGCCAGGATCTACTTCGAGCGCGAGGCCGGTCGGCTGCTCCCGGCCGCCGCCGCCTTCGTCGACCGCAACCTCGGCGCGGCGTAGCGGGCGTTCTCCCGGTACGCGGCGAACGTCCGGGGGCGGCGCGAGGCCTGGAATCCATCGTCAGAGCCGTGGAACACCGTAGAACAGCCGTACGAACAGGGCCCGGTGAGCCTCTCGGGCGAAACCGGGACGTCCGGAAGGAGCATCCGTTGAACGACGTTCTCTACTCCGTCGACGACGCCGTCGCCACCATCGTCCTCAACAGGCCCGAGGCGATGAACGCGCTGACGGTCCGGGCGAAGACCGCCCTGCTGGAGGCGCTGTCCTCGGCGCAGGCGCCCTCGGTGCGGGCGGTGTTGCTGACCGGGTCGGGACGGGCGTTCTGCGCCGGCCAGGACCTGACGGAACACGCCGCGAACCTGGAGGCGGGCCGCGGGCTGGACGGGACCGTGCGCGCGCACTACAACCCGATCGTCCGGACGATCATCGAGATGGACAAGCCGGTCGTCGCGGCGGTGAACGGCGTCGCCGCGGGCGCGGGCGCCTCCCTCGCCTTCGCGTGCGACCTGCGGATCGCCTCGGAGAGGGCCAGGTTCGCGACGGCCTTCTCCGGGATCGCCCTGGCCCCCGACTCGGGCGCCTCCTGGACCCTCCAGCGCCTGGTCGGCACGGCCCGCGCGGCCGAGCTCCTGCTGCTCGGCGAGCCCTTCGGCGCGGACCGGGCGCTGGACCTCGGGATCGTCTCGCGGGTCGTCCCGGCCGGCGACCTGGACGCCGAGGCCCGCGCCCTGGCCGTACGGCTGGCGCAGGGCCCCACGAGCGCCTACGCGGCGACCAAACGCGCCCTGCGGTTCGCCGCGACCAGCTCGCCCGCCGAGGCCCTGGAGCTGGAGGCCGACCTCCAGGACGCCTGCGTCAGGACCAAGGACCACCTGAACGCGACCCGCGCGTTCCTCGCCAAGGAGCGCCCCGTCTTCGAGGGACACTGACCCGTTCCCAGGGAGCGAGGCGGGGCGTCAGGCCCGGCGCGTCCAGCAGTCGGCCAGGTGGTCGTTGACCAGGCCGATGGCCTGCATCAGCGCGTAGGCGGTGGTCGGGCCGACGAAACGGAAGCCGTTGGCCTTGAGGTCCTTGGCCAGGGCCTTGGAACCGGCGGTCTGGGCGGGCACCTCCGCCGGGGTCCTCGGGACGGGCGCGGCGGGGTCGGCGTGCCTCCAGACGAGGTCGGACAGGCCGACGCCGAGCGCGGCCCGCGCGTTGGCGATCGTCGCCTCGATCTTGGCCCGGTTCCTGACGATGCCCGCGTCGCCGAGCAGGCGGGCGACGTCCTCGTCGCCGAACGCGGCCACGGCCGGGATGGAGAACCCCTCGAAGGCCATCCGGAAGTTCTCCCGCTTGCGCAGGATGGTGATCCACGACAGGCCGGACTGAAACGACTCCAGCGCGATCCGCTCGAACACCCGGTCGTCGCCGGTGACCGGACGCCCCCACTCCTCGTCGTGGTAGGCGACGTAGTCGGGGGCGGAGGTCGCCCAGCCGCAGCGCACCAGCTCGGCGGACTCCACTGGGGCCACAGGGGTCACAGGGGTCACAGAAGTCGCAGGAGTCACAGTCTGCGAGACGTCGGTCACCGGGAGCCCTCCGTCTCCTGCCGCTCCCCGGTACGGAGACCGACGGAACCGGGAGACGCCTCCGACGCCTTCGAGTCCTTCGGATCCTTCAGGTCTTTCAGGCCCTTCGAGCCCGGAGTCCTGGCGGGGGAGGACGACGACGGCGAATCCGGCACCGAGGAAGCCTCCGACGCTTCGGACGGCTTTGAGGACTCGGACGATGCGGACGGCTCTGACAATGCAGACGGCTCTGACGGCCTGGCGAACGGTGACACACCGGACGGCGTGGCGGCCTCGGCCGTCCCGGTGGCCTCAGCGGCCTCAGCGGCCTTGGAGGGCTTCTCCGGCCCGGAGGGCTCGCCGGGCACCTCGGGCTCGCGCCCGGCCGCCGACCCGCCGGAGAGCTCCTCGGACGCCCCGGAGCCGCTCTCCCCGGAAAGGCCGGGCAGCGCCTTCTCGCGCTCGGCGTGCGAGAAGGCCGGTGACCCGTTGGACAGCTCCTCGGACGCCCCGAAACCGCCCCCGCCGAGAAGCTCGTACGGCGCCTCCAGCCCGCGCTGAGGGGACGGGGAGCCGGGGTTGAGCTCGTGGCGGGCCTGGAGCCTGCCCGCGAGCAGCTCCGAGACCCGCTGCTCAAGCACGGCGATCCTGGTGTCACGCTCGCTCAGGGCTCCGGCGACCCGGTTCAGGGTCTCGTCCACGCTCTGCGTGTTGTATCCGACGAGGCTCACCGGGAGCTGGAGGGCCATGAAGTCGACCGCGCCGAGCTGACCCGCCTGCGGCAGGTTCAGGGGGGGCACGTCGGGGGCGAACTCGCTCAGCTCGCCTCCCCGGCCCATGGCGACCACCGTGACACCGGCGATGACGGCTACGGCAGCGAAAGCTAATACGACCAGCACATACGAATCGTGCCACATCTCCGCTGGCCTAGGATCGGATCATGACGTTCGTCGTGCTCGGGCCCGGTGACCGGGCCGAACCCGGTTGGGTCGAGGCCCGTTCGGTCGGCGAGGTCGAGGACCTCGCCCGTGCCGGGCACACCGTGGTCGTCACCCCGGCCCGGCTGGCCGCCGCCTCCGTCGAACCCGCCGAGGGCAGCGAGAACACCGAGGACCGCGAGGGCAGCGAGAACACAGAGGACGGCGGGGACGCCGGGGACGCCGCCGCGAGGGAGCGGGACGCCGAGGCCGCGGAGCTCACCGCGGCCTCGATCTGCGCCTGGGCGGGCGCCCGCGTCTTCCGTACGGACCGCGTCGAGCGGGTGCGGCTCGCGGTCGAGATGACCGACTCCCTCGCCGGGCGACGCCCGCCCGCGCTAACCCGCCGTGGCCTCGCCTAGCTCCTCCGGGCTCGGCTCCAGGTGCGTGGTCGACTTCTCCAGCAGCCGGAACGCCTCGTCGACCGTGGTGGTCCAGGAGATGGCGTCGAAGACGTTCGGGCGGGTGAAGCCCGCCTCGTCCATGCCCTCGACCAGTTGCCGCAGCGGCGCGTAGATCCCCCAGGGGTCGAGGATCACCAGCGGCTTGTCGTGCAGGCCGAGCGTGCGGGACGTCCAGATCTCGAACAGCTCCTCCAGCGTCCCGATGCCGCCGGGCAGCACCAGGAAGGCGTCGGAGCGGGCGTCCATGACCCCCTTGCGCTCGCGCATGTCGGTGGTGACCACCAGCTCGTCGGCCCCCTCGTCCGCGAGCTCGATGTCCACCAGCGACTGGGGGATCACGCCGATGGTGCGGGCGCCGCCCGCGCGGGCCGCGCGGGCCACGGCTCCCATGCAGGAGACCCTGGCCCCGCCGCTCACCAGGGCGTGCCCCCGGCTCGCGAGCTCGGAGCCGACCTGCTCCGCCAGCTCCAGATACTTCTTGTCGATCTTCTGACTCGATGCGAGGAATACACAAATGAACACGTGCCGACCTTATTCGGCGTCGCCGACCGTGGTCATGGCCGACTTCCGCTCGTCCTCCAGCCGCCCGCCCCTGTTGTTGTCGGCCTCCACGATGATCCGGACCGCCTCGTCCACGTCGTCGGTGACGTGGATGAGATCCACGTCCGCCGGGGAGATCTTGCCCGTTCCCACGAGGGTGTTCTTGATCCAGTCGATCAGGCCACCCCAGAACTCCGTTCCCATGAGCACCACCGGGAAGGAGGTGACCTTCTGGGTCTGGACCAGGGTGAGCGCCTCGAAAAGCTCGTCCATGGTGCCGAAACCGCCGGGCAGCGTGACGAATCCGCAGGAGTACTTCACGAACATGGTCTTGCGGACGAAGAAGTAGCGGAACTCGATGCCGAGGTCGACGTACTCGTTCATGCTCTGCTCGAAGGGCAGCTCGATGCCCAGGCCCACGGAGACGCCCTCCGCCTCCACGGCGCCCTTGTTGGCGGCCTCCATGCAGCCGGGACCGCCACCGGTGATCACGGCGTAGCCCGCCTCGGACAGCTTGCGGCCCAGCTGGATCCCCATCTCGTACTCGGGGCTGTCCACGGGGGTGCGCGCGGACCCGAAGACGGTGACCGCCTGGGGCAGCTCGGCGAGCTGGCCGAAGCCCTCCACGAACTCGGCCTGGATGCGCAGCACCCGCCACGGATCCATGTGCAGCCAGTCGGCCGGCCCTCTCCGATCAAGAAGCCGCTGGTCGTGGGTGGAGTCGGAGACGAGATCACCACGAACCACCGCGGCTCCCTGGCGACGTTCCGGACGTTTTTTCTTCATGCGGGTCACCGTAGCGCCGTCCCAGAAAAATCTTGAAAAATCTCCATGAAAACATGGAACCGGATTTTGAACAGGGTGCGTCTAACTGCCGAGGGTGCTGCTCGGGACTGAAAGTGGCTTTCCCCGCCAAATGGCCGGCGGGGAAAGCCACTTTCATTTGTACCGGCCCCTCCCAGGTCACGCGCGCCGAGGATCCCGCGGACAACGCGCCGGCCCCGATGGGCCCGGCCTATCGGGACAGCCAGCCGAGCATTCCGCGTTCGCAGCCGGCGATCTTACGCAACGAGACGAACTCGTCCTTCTGGTGCGCCAGATTCGGGTCTCCCGGGCCGTAGTTGACCGCGGGCACGCCGAGGCCGGAGAAGAGCGAGACGTCGGTCCAGCCGAGCTTGGCCCGCGGCGTGCCGCCGACGGCGTCGACGAAGGCCGCCGCCACCGGATGGGTCAGGCCGGGCCGCGCGGCGGCGGCGGCGTCGGTGAAGCGGACCTCGTAGCCCTCGAACACCTCGTTCACGTGGGCGCGCGCGTCGTCCAGCGACAGGTCGGGGGCGAAGCGGTAGTTCACCGTCACCACGCACTCGTCGGGGATCACGTTGCCCGCGACGCCGCCGCCGATGCCCACCGCGTTCAGGCCCTCGTGGTACTCCAGCCCGTCCACGACGGGAAGCCTGGCCTCGTAGGCGTTCAGGATCGCGAGCACCGGCTCGGCCGCGTGGACGGCGTTGACCCCGAGCCAGGACCTGGCGCTGTGCGACCGCTTGCCCCGAGTGACGATCTGGGCCCTGAGCGTGCCCTGGCAACCGCCCTCGATCACGCCGTCGGTGGGCTCCATCAGCACGGCGAAGTCACCCGCGAGCCAGTCGGGGTGTGCGCGGCTGAGCCGGAGCAGGCCGTTGCGCTCGGACTCGATCTCCTCGCAGTCGTAGAAGACGTAGGTCACGTCCCTGCCGGGCTCGGGGAGGGCCGCCGCGAGCCTCAGGGCGACCGCGACGCCTGCCTTCATGTCCGAGGTGCCGCAGCCGTACAGCCGGTCGCCCTCGACCCGGCTGGGCAGGTTGCCGACGACGGGGACGGTGTCGAGGTGTCCCGCGATCACCACCCGCTCGCCGCGGCCCAGGTGGGTGCGGGCCACGATCGACTCGCCGTCGCGCTCGACGGTCAGGTGCCGGAGCGGCCGCAGGGCCTCTTCCACGGCGTCGGCCAGGGCCTTCTCGCCGCCGCTGACCGACTCGACGTCCACGATCGCGGCGGTGAGCTCCCCGGCATCCTGCGTGAGGTCCAGACGCGTACTCATGCCCGCGACCCTAGTACTCGTACGGGATCCGGCCGAGCCCGGCTCCGCGGGAGATCCTTCGCGCCCGTGCCTTCCCCCGCGAGGACCCGTACGGGCTATCCGTGCAGGAGGCGGTCGAGTTCGGCCCGGCCGGGCCGGTGGCCCTCCGCCAGGCGGTCGAGCACCAGGACGCAGGGCAGGCCGAAGCCCCCGCCGGGAAAGTCGTGCCACCGGGTGCCCCCGGTCGCCACGCACCAGTCGGGGACGTGCCCGCGGCCCAGTTCCTCGCCCGTCCGCACGTCGACGACCGGGGTCGAGCCCGACAGGACCGTCCCGGCGCCGACCACGGCGCCCCGGCCCACCCTGGCCCCGTCGACGATCACGGCCCGGCCGCCGATCAGCGCGCCGTCCTCGACGACCACGGGCACCGTCCTCGACGGCTCCCCGCCGCCGAGGGGGTCCTCCGCGCCGTCCTGGCCACCGGTCTCACCGACACCGGCTCCCCCGGACAGCCGGACGTTCCTGCCGATCTGGGCGCCCGCGCCGATCGATACCCAGGTGCCCACCGTGCTGCCCTCGTCCACGTGGGCGCCGATGTCGACGAACGAGGGCATCAGCACGACGCCGGGCGCCAGGTAGGAGCCCCAGCGGGCGATCGCCCCCGGCACGACGCGCACCCCCTCCACGGAGGTCTTCAGCGGGACGCGGTCGTGGTGGTGGAAGTCGCCCACCTGTGACCTCGCCATGCCGAGCACCCGGAACGCGAGCATGACGGCCCGCCGGGCGCGCTCGTCCACGACCACCTCGCCGGTGCGGGAGACCTCGGCCACCCTGGCCTTGCCGCTGTCGAGCATGTCCACCGCGCCCACCACGACGGCGCGGGCCTCGGCGTCGGCGGGACTCAGCTCGGCCCTGCGCCACCACAGCTCGTCGACGGCCGCGGGCAACGGGCTGGCATCGCTCTGGCTCATGGGCCGGAGCCTATGTTCGCGAGGTTCGGGCAGACCGCGCAATCGCTGGGGACCTGTAGGTTCTTGACCGTGCGACGGCGCTTCTCAAAAGGGGTCATCGCGATCATCGTGATCGTGACCGTGCTCGCGGTGGCCATCACCGTGGGTCTCCTCACCTTGCTCAGGCGGGTGACACCGCTCGTCGACCTCGGCGAGGGCTGCAGGATCACGACACCGGAGGGCTCTCTGGAGCTGGACCTCGAACAGGCCAAGGTGGCGGCGGTGATCGCGGCCGTGGCGGCCCGCAGGAAGCTGCCCGAGCGGGCCGTGGTGATCGCCTACGCCACCGCCATGCAGGAGTCCAAGCTGGAGAACCTGACGGGCGGCGACCGCGACTCGGTCGGCGTGTTCCAGCAGCGCCCCTCCCAGGGGTGGGGCACTCCCAAGCAGCTCGTCGACCCCGTCTACGCCTCGGGGAAGTTCTTCGCCGCGCTGGTGAAGGTACGGAACTACCGCAAACTGCCGCTCCACGAGGCGGCCCAGGAGGTGCAGCGCTCGGCCGACGGGACGGCGTACGCCCAGCACGAGGACGACGGGAGGATCCTCGCCGCGGGGTTCACCGGGCGCGTGCCCAGGGCCGTGCACTGCTGGTACCCCGCCCCGACGGGCAAGACCCCCCTCCCCGACGAGCGGGGGGCCGGGCGCGGGCTCGCCAGGGCCCTGGGGCCGGGGAACGCCTTCGAGGCCCCCTCGCGCAGGCGCGGCTGGCTGGTGGCCGCCTGGTCGATCGCCCACGCCAAGACGTTCGGGCTGTCCAGGATCCGCTACGACGGCCAGTCGTGGGTCTCCGCGAGGAGCCACGACGGCTGGAAGGCCGACTCCGGCTCCACCGCCAAAAAGGTCGAGCTTTCGTAGCGTCGAGCTTTCGCGTCGAGCTTTTTCTAGCCGCCCTGCTTCTTCTCGATCCTGATCGTGCCGGGGGGGAGGGGCTGGGCGTGGGAGGAGCTCCAGCGCTTGCCCTGGAGGCGTTCGAAGCTGAGCAGGCGGCCGTCGGCGGCCCGGTAGTCGGCGAAGTCGAGCAGGCCCCGCTCGGGCATCGAGGTGACGCCCTCACCGCGGAAGGCCGCGGTGCCCCGGTCGACGGGGAAGAAGTCGACCCCCTCGACGCTCAGCGTGGCCTTGGCGGGGATCATGCCCTCGGTGGGCACCGGCGTCCACAGCAGCACCTCCAGGTGCGGCGGGTCGGCGGCCGTCAGGCCGGCGCGCATCTGGATCGACAGCCACTGGTAGCGCCGGGTGCCGTCGTCGAGGAGGTACTCGGTCCACTGGGTGCCCTGCCACGACAGGTACAGGGCGCCGAGGACGCGGCTGCGCACCCCCTGGCACTCGATCGTGTCACCGACCTTGATCGTGCGGGGGTCGGGGTAGTCGATTCCGACACGGCCCGTGGACGGTTGGGCCTGCGGCTGCGCGGCCTCAACCGAGAAGAGGGGGGTCTCGCCGGAACGCTCGGAATCGCCGGCCCTCCTGTCCTGGCGCGTCGTCGCGAAGAACGCGCCGAGCAACAGAACGAGCGTGGCCACACTCAATCCGAGTATCACGGCGACCTCGGGGGTCATGCCGCGCGATCCTACTGGAGGCGGCGCACCGCCGCACTGATGCGTTCGTCACCGGCCGTCACGGCGATCCTGATGTGCCGTTCGCCCGCGGTGCCGTAGAAGTCGCCGGGCGCGACGAGGATTCCCTTGTCGGCCAGCGCGCGGACCTGGTCCCAGCAGCCCGTCCCGTCGGACGCCCACAAATACAGGCCCGCGGTGGAGTGCTCGATCTTCCAGCCGGCCGTCTCCAGCGCGGGACGCAGCGCCGCGCGGCGGGCGGCGTAGCGGGCCCGCTGCTCCTCGGCGTGCTCGTCGTCGTCCAGCGCCACGGCCATCGCCGCCTGGACCGGCGCGGGCATGATCATGCCCGCGTGCTTGCGTATCTCCAGCAGCCGCTTGACCAGCGCGGGGTCGCCCGCGACGAACCCGGCCCGGTAACCGGCCAGGTTGGAGCGCTTGGACAGCGAGTGCACCGCGAGCAGGCCCTCGTGGGAGCCGCCGCAGACGTCCGGGTGCAGGATCGAGACCGGCCGCTCCTCCCAGCCCAGCTCGATGTAGCACTCGTCGGAGGCCACGACCGCGCCGTGCTCGCGCGCCCACGAGACGACCTTGCGCAGGTGCTCGGCGGGCAGGACCCTGCCTGTCGGGTTGGACGGGGAGTTCACCCAGACCAGCGGCACCCGCTCGGGCCCGAGCGTGAGCAGCCCGTCGGTGGCGTACGGCTCGGCGCCCGCGAGGCGCGCCCCCACGTCGTAGGTGGGGTAGGCGAGCTCGGGGAGGATCACCCGCTGCCCGGGGCCGAGGCCGAGCAGCGTCGGCAGCCAGGCCACGAACTCCTTGGAACCGATCAGCGGCAGCACGTCCGCCTGGTCGAGGATCACGCCGTGCCTGCGCCGCAACCACCCTGCGGCGGCCGAGCGGAGACGCTCGGTGCCGTACGTCAGGGGGTATCCGGGGCTGTCGGAGGCGTCCGCGAGAGCCTGCCGCACGACGGCGGGCACCGGGTCGACGGGGGTGCCCACCGACAGATCGACGATCCCGTCGGGGTGCGACGCCGCGAGTTCCTTCAGCGGCGTGAGCCTGTCCCACGGAAAGTCCGGCAGGCCGTTCATCGGAGCCTCGCCGGGACGCTCGTGGCCTCTGACCGGTCGGGAATGGCGTTCATGGTGATCAGCCGTCGTCCTTCGCTGGGGCGGGTCTGCCTGAGGCGGTCGCCGGAGGGGACGGCCACGACGGCCGTCCCCTCCGGCACCCGCTCCTAGTGACTCTCGGCCTGCGGGGGCAGGGCCGCGACGACCGAGTGGTCCTTCTCGATCTTGCCGACCTTGGAGGCGCCACCGGGCGACCCCATGTCATCGAAGAACTCCACGTTCGCCTTGTAGAAGTCCTTCCACTGCTCGGGCAGGTCGTCCTCGTAGAAGATGGCCTCCACCGGACAGACGGGTTCGCACGCGCCGCAGTCGACGCATTCGTCGGGGTGGATGTAGAGCATCCGCTCACCCTCGTAGATGCAATCGACGGGGCACTCCTCGATGCACGCCTTGTCCAGGACGTCCACGCAAGGCTGCGCGATGACGTAGGTCACCTCGGGCTCCTTCTTCTTTACGCACCTAGGCACGACTTCGACCGCGAGTTGCTAAGCCCTAGTATTGCCGTGCCTGCCATGTGTCTGAAACGGGAGGGGGCAAAAGCCGATGGCCCTTGGTTTCAGCGCTCGCCTGAACATCACCCTAACCCCTGCCGACGTGGGCAAAAGAGTCACCACTCGGAGACGGGTCCCGGAAGGGTTCCGCGACGCGGTGGGTGAGCTGGAGTTCTGGCGCGACGGCGTGCTCGGCGTACGCAGGCGGAACGGCACCCTGGTGGAAATCGACGAGGAGACGCTCGCCGCGGCGAAGGTCGTCCCGGAATCCCCGCGGCCGCGCGCGTAGGTCTCCGGAATCCCGCACCCGCGTCTCGGGAATCCCGTACCCGCGGTCTCCGGAATCCCGTACCCGCGCGACGTGCGCGGACGGCGGCCGGGCCTCGCCGGGTAAGCCACTCGCCAAGACACGTGTAAGCCGTTCGCCAATAAGGGTCGCGCCTGCTCGACCAGGCGAATCGCAGCGGAGAGTATGCCGTTCGTGACCGTACGTACCAGCGCCGCAGCCGCCGTGATCCTCACGGCCACGATCGCCGGATGTGGCGCCCCGGCTCCTCAGAACGTCCAATTCCCACCTCTCAACGTGCAGGGCGCCTCCTTGAAGGAGGGGTTCTCGACGATGGAGCGCCTCGCCGAAGCGGCCAGGAAGGAGGGGGCCCTCACGGTGATCGCGCTGCCGCGCGACTGGGTGAACTACGGCGAGATCATCGACACCTTCTCCGAGGAGTACGGGATCAAGGTCCACCAGCTGGAGCCCGACGCCAGCAGCGCCAGGGAGATCGCGGCGGCCGCCGAGCTGAAGCCGGACGTGTTCGACCTGAGCATGGACGTCGCGGCGGCCAGGGCCGCCCTCTTCGCCCCGTACCGGGTCCAGGGCTGGCAGGACATCCCCGACCGCCTGAAGGACCACAGGGGCCTCTGGTACGCCGGGTACGGCGGCTACATGTCCATCGGCTACGACCCGAGCAAGGTCGCGGCCCCCGCGTCCTTCTCGGACCTGCTCAAGCCGGGACACAGCGTCGCGCTGCCCGGGGATCCCCTGGAGGTGGCCGCGGCCTTCAACGGGGTGATGGCCGTCTCCCTCAGGGGAGGCGAGGCGAGGGCCGAGCGGGGCGTGGAGTTCTTCCACCGCCTCAAGGGCGAGGGCAACCTCGCGGCCACCCCCAAGGCGGCCTCGGTGCTCGTCGACTGGGACTACCACAACGCCGAGCGGGCCGCCGCCGACAAGGCGTGGAAGGTCGCGATCCCCGGTGACGCCGTGCTCGGCTCGTACTACGTCCAGGCCATCAACAAGCAGGCCCCGCACCCGGCCGCGGCCCGGCTCTGGCAGGAGTTCCTGTTCTCCGACAAGGGCCAGAACCTGTTTCTGAAGGGTTACGCCCGCCCGGTCAGGATGGAGGCCCTGCAGATGCGCGGCACCCTTGACCACGAGCTGGCCGCGAAACTGCCCGCGACCAGCGCGAAGCCCGTGATCCTCACCGTCCCGGAGATCGACAGGGCGAGGTCCTACCTCCAGCGCGAGTGGACCAGGAAGGTGAGATGACCCTGAGGCTGCTGAGACTGATATGTCGTGACTTCCCAGAGGCTCTAAAGTGTCTGGTGAGGCCGACAGAGGCCTCGCGTCTCAGAATGTGAGCTGATCGTCTTGCGATACGACACCCCGAGCTCGATGAGGTGGAACGCTCGCGCGTATGACAGCAGCTTCGGGTACGTCTCGGCGCACGGCGCCCCCCTGGTCGAGCTCCTCGACCCGCAACCGGGGGAGCGCATCGTGGATCTCGGCTGCGGCACGGGGGTGCTGACGGCCGAGATCACCTCCCGGGGTGCCCGCGTCCTGGGGATCGACGGCTCGCAGGCGATGATCGAGAAGGCCCTGGCCCAGCATCCGGGACTCGACTTCATCGTCGGCGACGGCCGTAACTTCACGGTGGCCCAGCCGTACGACGCGGTCTTCTCCAACGCCGCCCTGCACTGGATGGGCCGGGAGCCGGACGCGGTGATCACCAGCGTCCGCGAGGCCCTCACCCCCGGCGGGCGGTTCGTGGCCGAGATGGGCGGCGCGGGCAACTGCGCCGCGCTGACGGCGGCGCTGTCCACCGCCTGGCGGGAGTACGGGCTGCGCGAGCCCGACCTGCCGTGGTACTTCCCCACTCCCGCCGAATACGCCACGCGGCTGGAGAAGGGCGGCTTCACCGTCCGCCTGCTGGAATACTTCGACCGGCCGACCCCGCTCGACGAGTGCCCCGGCGGGGCGGCCGACTGGGTCCGGATGTTCGCGGGTTCGCTGCTCAATAAGGTGCCCGCGGAGATGGTCGACCCGCTGCTCCGCCGGGTGAACGAGCTGGCCGCCCCCGCCCTGCGGCGGGAGAGCGGTTGGATGGCCGACTACGTCCGACTGCGTTTCGCGGCCGTACGCCGCTGAACCGACCCGATGCGCCGCGGTGATTTGCCAGACTATGGTCTGTTCCATGAGTCTCGTTCCCCGGCCACATGGAGTGACTCGGGCGGCTTGAGGGGCTGGTGAAGGGAACGGATGAACTTCTGTCTGAGTGACCTCGTGCCGCCGCTGCGCTGGAGCGACGCGGCCACGATCCCACTTCTGCGCGAACAGCCCGACCTACCGGACGCTTGGTGGCGGAGCCTGCCGATGGCCCGCGTGCTCGCCGTGCTGGGCCCGGAGAGGCTGGCCGACGTCCTCGCCTCGGTCGCCCTGAACCACTGGCCGGCCGCCGCCGTGGGTGACGTGCTCCCCGCCCTGCACGTGCTGGACCCGGACGACGCGGACGAGCCCTGCACGGCCATCGCCCTCGACCGGGCCGGGTCCTGGCCCGGCCTTCTCTCGCTGACCGGCCACGACCTGCGCGACCAGCCGTTCATCCAGCCGGTCCCGCTGCTGCAGGCCCTCTTCACGGCGGTCTTCACGCGCCTGGCGGCCCCCTCCCACGCGGTCCCTGGCGCGGCCTCTGGCCCGGTGGCGCACGCGGCCGGGGCGCCCGCGTCCCAGACGCCCGTCTCCTCCCCCGAGCCCTCCGAGGCCCCTGAATCCCCTGAGGTCCCCGAGGCTGCCGAGGTCCCTGAGATCTCCGGATCTTCCGAGGTCTCCAGGGCTCCCGAGGTCTCCGCGGTCCCCGAGTCCTCTCCCGAGCCGACGGCCTCCCCCGCGCCCGCCGCGAGCGAGCCCGCCGCCGGGGACCTCCCGGCCCAGGAGGCTCCGCCCGTCGCGGCGGGCCTCCCGGCTCAGGAAGCGCCGCCCTCCCACCCCGGGAGCGCGCCGGACCACCTCGAAAAGGCCCCGGACCGCGCCGAGGACACACCGGACCACGCCGGGAACGCGCCGGAGCCTGAGGTCCTCGCCGAGCCGATAGTCCTGCCGAAGCGCAAGCCCCCCCGGGAGCGCGGCGCCCTGCCGGTGCCAGAGGCCCGCCAGCCGGGCGCCGGGCCCGAGGAGGCCCCCGGGTCGCTCTTCCAGCCCGCCGCCACGAGGAAGAACCGGTCGGCGAGCACCCCCGCGTGGGAGGAGCGGTTCGCGACCGCCCCCGAGGACGGGGAGGCCGCCGGGGCGGAGTTCGCCGCCGAGGCCGCCCCCGGGGAGCCGGAGGTCCCGTCCGGGGAGTCTGAGACCGCCCTCAGGGAGCCGGAGGCCGTCGCCGCGCCCGCCGGGACCGGCCCCGTCCACGAGACCGAGGACGAATCCGGCGACGACCACGAGAGCGGCGGCCACGAGGACGACCGCGAGGACGACCTGGCGAGCGACCCCGTACCGGCCGCGGCGGAAAGCGACGAGGACCACGAGAGCGACGAGAGCGACGAGGACGCCGGAGCCGACAGGGCCGTACGCCCGCCGGTGCGGAAGAGCCTGCACGCGCTGGTCGACGGCGTCTTCGCCAACGTGGAGGACAAACGCTGGGCGGTGGCGCAGAACAGGCTGTTCAGCGACGCCCCGGCGACCGTGGAGGCGCTGGCCAAGCTCTTCGCGGTGCCCCCGGAGGTCATCGGCGACATCGAGACCGACCTGCGCCGGGAGCTCGCCGAGTGGACCGCCTCCGACGAGGCCACCCCGTACCGGGAGCACCTGGAGGAGGTGAAGGGCATCCTCGGCAAGGCCGCGCCCAGGGAGCGGCTGATCAACGCGACCCCCTGGCACACCCTGGAGCTGCACTCCCTCGACGTGCCTGCCTGGCAGTTCGTGCTCGCCGGCCTGCCTGATTACCACCTGGTCGACGAGTGGCTGGTGGAGGGCGACATCACCGAGCTGCGCCACCGCACCCGCGACATGATCAGCGGCGCCAAGCCGCCGCTCACCATCAACAAGGCCCTCGACATGGTCTCCTCGCTGGGCATCCACCCCGAGGTGTCCAAGGAGTGGCTGGAGAACGTCCCGCAGCTCCGGATCCTCGGCGCGGGCGAGCGGCCTCCCCAGCGCTCGAACGGCGCCCCCTCCCTGACCGCGGAGAAACCCCACGACGGAAACGGCGGTGAGCCCGGCCAGGAGCCGAGGAAGGCCCCGTTCCGCCCGCTGAAGGACGTCTCGCTGACCAGGCGCTGCTTCCGGCAGCCCGACGGCCGCTGGTGGCTGAGGATCGACGTCACCCAGGAACACCTCGGGGGCGCCGAGTGCCCGCTGCCCAGCGGGTTCGCCGCCTACCTCGGGATGTCGCCCGGTGACGGCCGCACGGTCAGCAGCGCGGTCGGGGAGCTCGTCCTCAGCTGGCAGGACAGGCCCGTGCTGGAGTCGCTCATGACGCTCCTGGAGGACGTGGGCGCCAAGGAGGGCAGCCACCTGTTCCTCACCCTGTCGGACGAGGGGGTGCTGCGGGCCAGGCACCTGCCGGCCGCGGGCGAGGAGGTGGAGGCGACGGCGCGGGCACTGCGGCTCGTCGGCTACACCGCGACGGGCGGCACCCCCGAGCAGGCCGGGCGGGTCATCGCCACCCGGGTCGGCATGACGGGCCCCGTGGCCGCCCCCGAGCTCCTCACCCGGCTGCGAGAACGCGGGGACCGCGATCTCCTGTCACTGTTGGCCTGACCCATGCCCCGCCTCGCCATCTCCCCGGACTTCCCCGTCGAACTCGGCGCCCTGGCCCAGCCGGTGCGCCGCGACGTCGTGGTCTCGGCGCTCAGGTTCCTGCAGAACGTGGCGGGCGCCCCGCACCCCGAGCGGGTCAGGGGGGCGCGGGACCCGCGGGTGGCGACCCTGAGGCTGGCCGACCGGCACCGGGGCGTCGTGGTCAAGCAGCGGGACGTCTACTGGCTGCTGACCGTGCTGCCGGACGCGGAGGCCTGGGCGTACGCGCAGCGCTACCGGTTCGGCGTCAACACGGCGCTGGGCGTGGTCGAGATGTGGGACGCCGAGGCGCTGGACAAGGTGCGGCCCGCGGTGCGCAGGGCCGCCGAGGCGTCCGCGACGCGGCTGTTCTCCGACTTCTGCGACAGCGACCTGGCCGAGCTGGGGGTCGACGGCCGGTTCCTGCCGCTGGTCAGGCAGATCACCGACCAGCTCACCCTGGAGGCCCTCGAACCGCTGCTGCCCCCCACGCAGTACGAGCCGCTGGCGGCGCTCGCCAGGGGCGAGTCGATGGCCGGGGCCTGGCGGGAGCTGGAGAACTGCCGCTCCGTCGCCGCGGACCCCGAGCCGGTCAATCCCGAGGACTTCGGCGCCGCGCTCCTGCGCAGCCCGGACCGCGCCGTCTTCACCGAGGATCCGCGCGAGCTGAACCGCGTGCTCGACGCGCCGGGCTGGTGCGTGTTCCTGTACCCGCCGCAGCACCGGCTGGCGTACTGGGAGTCCTATCAGCAGCCGACGCTGGTCACCGGCGGCGCGGGCACCGGCAAGACGCTCGTCGCGCTGCACAGGGCCGCCTACCTGGCCGGGCGCGCGAGCGGGCAGATCCTGCTCGTCACCTTCTCCCAGGGGCTGAGCGCCGAGCTCGCGGCCAGGCTCGACCAGCTGGTCGAGGACGAGGTGATCCGCAAGCGGATCGAGGTCGGCAACGTGGACCGGCTGGCCCACCGCATCGTCGCCGAGGCCGAGGGCCGCCCGCCCGCCCTGGTCGGCGCCGCCGAGCTGACCGCGCTCTGGGAGGAGACCGAGACCGGTCACAGCCCGGCGTTCCTGCTGCGCGAGTGGGAACAGGTGATCCTGGCGCAGAATTTACAGACCCTGGACGAGTACCTGGAGGCCCCCCGGCCCGGCCGCAGCGTCGAGCTGGCGGCCGAGGACCGCACCTGCGTGTGGAAGGCCGTCGAGCACGTCACCGGGCAGCTGCGGGAACGCGGCAAGCGGACCCTGCTGCAGCTCGCCTCCGAGGCGTCGACGCTGCTCGGCCAGACGACCGGGGACCTGCTGGAGGAGACGGAGCCGGCGCGGGAGCCGTACCGGCACATCGTGGTGGACGAGGCGCAGGACCTGCACCCGGCGCAGTGGCGGCTGCTGCGGGCGGCGGTGCCGCACGCCCGCGACGACATGTTCGTCGTGGGCGACCCGCACCAGCGCATCTTCGACACGCGGGTGACGCTAGGCGCCGTGGGGATCGACGCGATCCAGCAGCGCCTGCGGGTGTCGTACCGGCTCCCCCGGGAGATCCTTTCCTGGGGGGTCCGGTTACGCGGGGGCGGTCCCGCCGACGGGCTCGTCAAGGGTGTGCAGGAGCTTTACGGCTTCAGGGGCACCCGGCACGGGCTCCGGCCGATGGTCCGCGCCTACGATTCACCGCAGGATGAGCTGACGGGTCTGGTGGCACAGGTGGGACAGTGGGTGAATGAGGGTGTGACGCCCGAGGAGATAGCGGTGGCCGCCAGGACCGCCGGCCTCGTGCGTGACGCACGGGCCGCTCTGCGTGATCTGGGGGTACGGGTGACGACGCTGCACGGTATGAAGGGGCTGGAGTTCCGGCGGGTCGCGGTGATCGGCGTGGCCGACGGGATCGTGCCGGACCCCGACTCCCTCACCCCGGTCGGCGAGGACCTCGCGGCCAGGGCACATGATCTCCAGCGGGAGCGCGGCCTCCTCTACGTGGCCTGCACCCGGGCGAGGGAACTCCTCTACGTTTCTCATTACGGACGGGCAAGTCCCTTCCTTCCTACCTGACCACATAGTCTGAACTGCGGATATATTCCCCTTTGCCGGTTGGACCTCAATGAACCTCAGCCTGAGCGACATCGCGCCACCCTTGCGCTGGACCTCTCCTGGCCAGGTAGCGCCGATCGCGACCGACCCCCGCCTCCCCGAGGCGTGGTGGCAGGCGCTTCCGCTCGACACCGCCTGCTCGACCATCGGGACGTCCGAGGTCGCCGGTCGCCTGACCGACCTCGCCCTGGCGTGCTGGGGTCACCTGATGCTCGGTGACGTTCTCCCCCTGCTCAGGTTCGCCGACCCCGCCGCGAGCGTCCGCACGCCCGAGGGGCTCGGCCGCGAGGTGGTGCACAAGCTGTTCACCGGGGTGCTGGAGCGGCTCCTCGAACCGGTCACCGAGGAGAGCGTCGCCAGGATCCGCCCCTCCAGGCCCGACCGGCCGCTGCCCGAGCTGATCGACGAGGTCTTCGCCACGCTGGACGAGCGGCAGCGGGCCATCGCCAGGGACCGGCTGTACGCCTCCCAGCGGGCCACGCTCGACGATCTCGCCCAGCGGTTCTCGGTCACCAGGGAGCGCATCCGGCAGATCGAGCGCGACCTGCGCGACCACGTCGAGGCCTGGCTCGCCAAGGACGACGCGGCGCCGCTGATCGCCCACGTGTCGTGGCTGCGGGGCCGGCTGGGCTCCGCCGTGCCCGCCGACGACCTGGCCGCCGCCGTGCCCTGGCACCGCACCGACCTGGCCACGCTGGGCATCCCCTCCTGGCGGTTCGTACGGACCCTGCTGACCGGCTACGAGCAGGTGGACGGCTGGCTGGTCGCCGGGGGGGCCGACGAGCTCAGGGAGAAGACGCGGCAGCTGTTCACCGACGGGCCGCGCCCGCTGGACGAGGCCGTGACGCTGGCCAGCCAGCTCGGCATCCGCGAGGACGTGGCCGAGCGCTGGCTCATCGCGGTGCCCCAGCTGCGGGTGCTGGAGAACCACGTGGTCCCGTGGCCGCGCAGCGTCAACGACAAGGCCGAGGCCGTCCTCGCGGTGGCGGGCGGCCCGCTCACCCCCGAGGAGATCCAGGAACGCATCGGCGAGGACTACAGCCTCGTCGGCATCCGCAACCAGCTCACCGCCGACGACCGCTTCCTGCGGGTCGACCGGAACAAGTACGGGCTCTCGCGCTGGGGCGGCGAGCAGTACCTGGGCATCCGGGAGATGATCGTCAGGGAGATCGAGCGGTCCAACGGCGAGGCGTCGGTCAACACGATCGTCACCAACCTCACCGGGCGCTACGACGTGAGCGAGAGCTCGGTCCGCGCGTACGCGGGCGGGCCCGGGTTCGAGCGCACGCAGCGCGGGTGGATCAGGGTGGCCGGGGCCGAGCAGGCCGACTACCAGCCGCGCCGGGACGTCTCGGAGACCCGGCGCTGCTTCCGCAGCCGCGACGGGCGCTGGTGGCACCGGGTGGACGTCAACGCCGAGCACCTGCGCGGCTCGGGTTCCCCGCTGCCGACCGGCTTCGCCGCGCACCTGGGCATGGCCCCCGGCGGCCAGCTGACCGCCTCCACCCCCTCGGGTGACGTGGTGATCAGCTGGCACAACCAGCCGACCATGGGGTCCATCCGTCCCGTCCTGATCGCCGCCAACGCCTCCGAGGGCGACCACGTCTTCCTCACGGTCTCCGACGGCGGCGAGCTGCTCACCCGCTACCTGCCCGCGGCCTCGCCGGGACTGCCCGCGCTGAACCGGGCGCTGCACCTGATCGGCTACACGGCGCCGGTGGCGTCGGAGGCCGAGGGCGTCCGCCTGATCGGCGCCCGCATCGGCCTGTCGGAGGGGTGTACCCGCGAGGAGGTGATCGCCCGCCTGCGCGACCGGGGCGACCGCGAGATCCTCGCCTTCCTCGAAGGCTGATCCCCCGGAGATTCCTGAAGACCGGGGGTCGGGCCCCGGGTCCGGACACGCACCCGGGGCCCGGGGCGCGCCCGCGAGGACTCCTGCCCGGTCGCCGGGATCGCGCCGGTGCCGCCCAGCGGCCGGCCCACCCGCGTGAATCCGCTTGTGTGGACTCTTACGCTGTGGGACCCGACGGCATTGCGTAGGCTCAACACATGCTGAGCCTGTATGACACGCGAAATCGCCGGGTTGAGCGGATCGTGCCCGAGGGGAGCCGCTCCCTGCGGATGTACACCTGCGGCCCGACCGTCTACAGGTCGGCCCACGTGGGCAACATGCGGTCGTACCTGCTGGCGGACCTGATCAGGCGGGTCAGCGAGCGGCAGCGGGTCCGGGTGGTGGCCTGCCGCAACATCACCGACGTCGGGCACCTGGTGGACGACACCGAGATCGACGCCTCGGGCGAGGACAAGGTGCTCGCCCAGGCCAGGGCCGAGGGGCGGGGCGTCCTGGAGGTCGCGCGGTTCTACGAGGACGCCTTCGTGGCGGACACGACCGCGCTGAACATCCGCCCGCCCGAGCACTCGCCCCGGGCGAGCGAGACGATCGACCTGATGGTCGAGATGATCGCCAAGCTGATCGAGAAGGGGCACGCGTACGCGGTGCCCGACGGGTCGGTCTTCTTCGACGCCGCCTCCTTCCCGTCGTACGGGGAGATCTCCGGCAACCGGCTCGACCAGCTGAGGCCGGGCCACCGGATCGAGGCCGTCGACCCGCGCAAGCGGTTCCACGCCGACTGGGCGCTGTGGAAGCCCTCCGACCAGGGGCTGACCTGGGAGACTCCGTGGGGCCGCGGCTTCCCCGGCTGGCACATCGAGTGCTCGGCCATGTCGCTGCGGTTCCTCGGCGAGCGCATCGACCTGCACACCGGCGGGATCGACCTGCGCTTCCCGCACCACGAGGACGAGCGCGCCCAGTCCGACGCCACCGCCGGGCACGAGGTGGTACGGCACTGGGTCCACGGCGAGCACCTGCTCTTCGACGGGCGCAAGATGTCGAAGTCCACCGGCAACGTGGTCCTGCTCAAGGACGTGGCGGACGCGGGCCTCGACCCGCTGGCCGTGCGGCTGGCGCTGCTGGAGCACCGCCACCGCCAGCAGATGAACCTCACCTGGGACACCCTGCGGGCCGCCGACAAGACCTTGCGGCGCTGGCGCGGCCAGGTGGCCGAGTGGTCGGAGTCGCCGAGCGGCCCGATGCCCGCCGACCGGGTCTCCCGGATCGAGGCCGCCTTCGACGACGACCTCGACACCCCGCTGGCGCTGCGGCTCCTGCGCGAGCTGGAGCGCGACGGCTCGATCTCCCCCGGTTCCCGCTTCGAGGCGTTCCTGCACCTCGACCAGATCCTCGCCCTGGACCTCTCCCTCGACATCGGCAGGACGGTCAGGCCGAAGCCCCTGCCCGAGGGGGCCGCCGAGCTGCTGGAGCGGCGCTCGCGGGCCCGCGACGCCAGGGACTGGGCCGCCTCCGACAGCCTCCGCGACGAGCTGGCCGCCCTCGGCGTGAAGGTCGTCGACACCCCGGAGGGCCAGACCTGGTCCTGACGGCAGGGGCACGCACGCCCGCCATGCCACCCCGGCTGACACCGAGCACACCTGCTGACAGACGATCGACACGCATGCTCCCCGCCCGCCACCGGGAAGGGGACGCTCCGCCGGATCGCACCGGAGCCCTGACCGGCGAGCGGCGAACGGGTGTCTGCATGGGTGTTGGCACGGGTATCGGCACGGATGAGGCACGACAAGCTTTGGACAAGCCGGCGTGGCTAGCGTGCACCGTAGCCAACTCGGGAGCCGCATTGTCTTCTTCGGTGTCAGCCGGTCCGCGCATTCGTCCGGGCAGGAGAGATGGCGGCTCTTTCCAAATAGCGTGCGGATTGCTGATCGCGTTGGGTGGCGCGCTGACAGCCCTCGCCTTCAACGCGGTCCACGCGGAGGGCTGGGTCGATCTGGAGGTTTACCGGGAAGGCGGCGCGGCGGTACTGCGGCGTGATTCCCTCTACGACCTGAGCGTGGGCAAGTATTGGCTGCAGTTCACCTATTCGCCGTTCGCGGCGATGCTGTTCGCGCCTCTCGCCCTGGTCGACATGGAGGTCGCCGTCGCCCTCTGGGTGCTGATCTCCATACTCGCCCTTGAGGTGGTGATATGGATTCTCGTCGGCCGTACCGCGGTGAGGGGCCGCAGTCGCCGGGCGACTCACACGTTGCTGGCCGTCATCGCGGCACTCCCCTTGTATCCGGTAGTGATAACGCTGTGGAACGGGCAGATAGGTATTATTCTGCTGCTGGCGACAGTTGTGGACCTGACGCACGGCAAAGAAAAGTGGCGTGGGATATTAACGGGCATCGCCGCGGGCATCAAGCTCACCCCGCTGATATTCATCCCCTATCTTCTCATCACGCGTCGTTTCCGGGCGGCCCTGATGGTCGGCCTTGGTTTTCTCGGCACGGTGGTCCTCGGATTCCTGCTGCTGCCCGCCGATTCACGTGATTACTGGGGCGGTACGTTCTTCGACACGCAACGGGTGGTCACAGCGCCGGAAACGGTTTTCTTCAAC
>NZ_JBPJSR010000033.1:0-71849 GCF_051390675.1 Streptosporangium heterodermiicola | reverse complement strand
TCGTCCGGAGCGGCCATCCGTGCTTCGCCGCTCCATCCGGGGGGCGGGGGGTGCCGTGCCGGTGGGGCCCGCGCGGGCGGCTGGAACGTGTTCCGGCCAGGAGAAAACCGCACGCCACGGGCACGGGGGCGGCACGCGTCGTCCCCGGCGCGACAGCGGGCTGCCTGCGTCATCCTGACAGGACTCGATACGCAAACGCAATAGTCAGAAATGTCGATGAAATCTACCGTCATTCGCGTGCAAGAATTTGCGTTCGCGCTTGCGTCCGGACCGTTCCAGGACACGGCCCATCCAGGCTCCGGCGCGGGGAAGGTCCCGGCACGGGGAAGGTCCCGGTGCGGAGAAAGGCCCCCGGCACGGGGAAGAACCCGGCGCGGGGAGGTCCCGGCGCGGGGGGGCTTCGAAGCCGGACGGCCCCCGCCTCGGGGTGTCCGAGGCGGGGGCCGTCCGGTCCGGTGTGAGCGCTCACGTGAGCGCCCGCGCGGATTCTCGTAGAGGAACATCCCGTACGAGCGTCTCCCGCGCGGGGGCTTCCCGCGTGAACCGTGTCCCGGATGTTCGGATGCCGGATGTCAGGTACCGGATGTTCAGGTGCCGGGTGTCAGGTTCCGAGGGCCGGGTCCCGGCCGTCTGGTCTCGGGTGTCAGGGCCAGTCGAGCGAGGGGCGGAGCGGGAGGCCGGCCGCGCCGTCGGTGCCGAGCTTCACCCCGAGGACCTGGTGGAGCTGGATCTTGTTGCGCTCGAAGCCGACCACGCAGGCCGCCATGTAGAGGCGCCAGACCCGCGCCGTGCCCTCGCCGACCTCCTTGACCGCCTCGTCCCAGTGGTCGTCGAGGTTCGCGCACCAGAAGCGGAGGGTCTGCGCGTAGTGCTCGCGCAGGTTCTCCTCGTGGCGGATCTCGAAACCGGTGTCCTCGATCTGGCGGGCCAGGTAGCCGACCGACTCCAGCTCACCGTCGGGGAAGACGTAGCGGTTGATGAAGCCCCCGGCGTTGAGGGTCTTCTCCGTGCCCGTCGGGCGGGTGATGCAGTGGTTGAGCAGCCGCCCGCCGGGGACGAGCTTGTCGTACAGGAAGCGGAAGTAGAAGGGCAGCTGGTCCTTGCCGATGTGCTCGGTCAGGCCGATCGAGCTGACGGCGTCGAAGCCGGTCTCCGGCACGTCGCGGTAGTCCATGTGACGGACCTCGGCGAGCTCGCCCAGACCGGCCTCCGCGATGGCCTTCTGCGCCCACTCGGCCTGCTGGCGCGAGAGGGTGACCCCCAGCGCCTTCACGCCGTACTCGCGGGCGGCGTGGATGACCATGCCGCCCCAGCCGCAGCCGACGTCGAGCAGCTTCATGCCTGGTTTGAGGTCCAGCTTGCGGGCGACGAGCTCGAACTTGGTGAGCTGCGCCTCCTCCAGCGTGGACTCCCGCTCGGGGAAGACCGCGCAGGTGTAGGCCATGGAGGGGCCGAGCACCCACGAGTAGAACCTGTTGGAAACGTCGTAGTGGTGGTGGATGGCCTCGGCGTCGCGCTGCTTGGCGTGCCTGCTGCCCATCCGGGCGAGCACGCTGCGCCGCACCTCCTGCGGTGGCGGCGGCATCCGGGTGAGCAGCGGGCGGACCCCGAGGGCTCGGATGGCCGCGAGCTTCTGCCCGACCGGGATGTCGTTGACCGTGAGCGACCACATGCGGGACAGCAGGGTGTACATGTCGCCGTCGACGTCGAGGTGGCCGGACACGTACGCCCTGGCCAGACCCAGCTCTCCGGGGGCCTGTGCCAGGTACGCGACGGCCGCCGGGGTCTTCACCTCGACACTGATGTCGGCGCCGGACGGACCGGCCTTGCTTCCGTCGTAGGCGACGAAGCGCACGTCCGCCTCGGGCCCCATGACCTTCTCGAAGATCTCTGCGAGCAACACAGAATCAGCCTCTCTTAACGCCCCCGAACACACTTGTCGTAGAGGTCGAGCAACCGGCCACCCCCGTCGTATGCCCGCTTGACCGGCCAGTAGGCAGTTCCGTTATAAAACCGCCAGAATTCATCCTCCGGGTAGAACGAAGTGGAGTACAGCGATTTATGCCCCTCCAGCTCGTGGACCCGGTTCTCGATCAAACGGTTGTGGTAACCGTCGAACTGCCCCCTGGGGAGGGGGACCGTTCCCCAGAAGCCGAAGTTGACGTAGAGCCGTCCCGGCTCCAGCGGGTAGAGGGGCCACTCGCCGGTGGACCTCAGCGGGCACATCCAGACCGGCGCCATCCCGACCTTGTCGTGGAAGAACTCCAGGAACTCGGCGCCGCGCTCGACGGGCACCTCGATGTCCTGGATGACCGACTCCTGCACAGGCAGGTCGCGCCAGCGGTCGACCCTGGCGATCACCCCGTACTTGCGGTCGAGGCCGACGAGCCTGCGGTAGACGTCCGAGCGCATCCACTTGCGCGGCATCAGGGACCGCACCAGCGCGGTCTGCACGCCGAAGGCGCGCGAGCACCAGAACCAGTCGGTGTCCCAGCGCCACAGGTAGTCGCGGACGGTGAGCCAGTCGCGGGTCCTGGTCTGGATGGACCGGTAGTAGATGCGCATCCCGGTGTAGTCGGAGAGATACGGGGCGCGGTCGGCGAAGCGGCCCACCGTGATGTAGAGCTCCCCGGGGCCGAAGAACGTGCCGTCGACGAAGTCGACGCGCTCGCCCTCGTACTCGCCGCGCTCGCAGATCTCGCGCATCGCGAGCATGCACTTGTCGGCGTCGCCGAACGGGATGTGGGTGAGCCTGACGTACGGCTGGACCGGCTTGAGCTTGATCCGGATCCGCAGGGCGTAGCCGAGCGTGCCGTAGGAGTTGGGGAACGCGCGGAACAGGTCGCGGTGCTCGTTGTCGTCGCGGGCCACCACGATCCTGCCGTCGCCGGTGAGGATCTCCAGCTCCTCCACCGACTCGTGCGGCAGGCCGTCCCTGAAGCTGGTGGACTCGATGCCGAGCCCCGTCACCGCCCCGCCCAGCGTGATCGTCTTCAGCTGCGGGACCACGTACGGCATGAACCCGTGGGCGAGCGTGGCGTCCACCAGGTTCTCGTAGGTCGTCATCCCCTGGACCTCGGCGGTCATCGCCACCGGGTCGACCTCGATCACCTGGTCCAGGTCCCTGGCCGAGAGCTTCGCCGACCGGGCGCCGTCCCTGAAGCGGAACAGGTTGGTGGTGGCCTTGGAGAGCCGGGGCACCGCGTCCCCCGGAATGGCGGCGTAGGACTCCCTGATCTGCTCCACCGCTTGACGGTGCGCCGACATCCCCGTCATCTGCCGCACGGTAATCACCCCCATGACCTCGTTGGAAAGATCGCCCCTAGGCACGTTATATCTCGGATGTCTCCGGAGCCAGGCAGGGCGCGTTAAACACGGGAAAACTCTACGACCGTCCTTCCGGCGATCTTCGACCGACCACCGCGTCAACGCCGTTCACCACGTTGACCACGGGCCGGCCGTCGATCGCGGCCTCCAGATTGTCCAGTACGCACCTGATCAGACGGCCGGTCGACTGGGGGGTCACCCCGGCCACGTGGGGCGAGAGCAGGACCCTCGGGCTGTCGCGCAGCGGGTCGTCCGGCGGCAGCGGCTCGGTGTCGAAGACGTCGAGCGCGGCGCCGCCCAGGTGCCCCGCCTCCAGGGCGGACAGCAGCGCCGCCGAGTCGACCACCTGCCCCCGCGCCGCGTTGACGAGCAGCGAGCCCGCGGGCATCAGGGAGGGGTCGATCATCCTCCTGGTCTCCTCCGTCAGCGGGACGACCAGGACGAGCACGTGGGAGCCCGCGACCAGCTCGCCGAGCTCACGGTAGGCGTAGGGCACCTCGCGGGGCGTGCGGGTCCAGTAGGAGACCTCGCATCCGTGGGCGGCGAACATCCGGGCGGCGGCCTCGCCGATCGGGCCGAACCCGACGATGCCGACGCGCGAGCCGTACAGCTCGGCGGGCCCGAGGTCGAGCTGCGGCCAGTGGCCCGCGCGGACCGCGGCGTCGGCGTCGAGCAGCCGCCGCGACAGCGCGAGCGCGGCGGCGAGACACCACTCGGCCACCCCGATCGCGCTCACCCCGGCGGTGTTGGCCAGCGGCACGCCCGCCCCGGCGAGCGCCGCGAGATCGTGTCCGTCCACGCCCACGGAGGGCTGCTGCACGAACGCCAGGTCCGGCGCGGCCCGGACGGCCTCGGCGTCCAGGGCGAGCCCGCCGCTCCAGTCGCCGACCACGATCTCGGCGTCGCCGAGGGCGGCGAGCAGCGACTCCCGGTCGCGGGCCGCGGGAACCGACACGGCGACCCGGTCGCCGAGCGAGCCGAGCAGGTTGCGCACCGCGTCCTCGGGGAGCGGCGGCAGCGCGAGCACCCTCCAGGGCGCGTCGCCCGCCGCCTCGGGGCGGAGGCCGCCGGGGCCCGGACTCCTTCGGGTCATGTCACTCGCCTCCAGGGGAAGGAACGGGAGCTCGGGGGAGGAAGGCCGCCGGGCGCGCGGCCCGGACGTCCTCCGCGGGGAGGAGGAGGCCCTCGGACGCGCGGTCCGAGCGCCGTCCGGGGCGGGTCACTCGCCGCCGCGGGGGTGGAAGCTGTCGAACACGCGGGTCATGAGGGCCTGCTGGGCGACCCAGTCGGCGTCGTGGGTGGTCCAGCTGAGCACCATGACCGAGTCGCCCACCTCGACGAACCGCCGCACCTCGTGGTAGGTCACCCCGGCGGTGGCCCAGGGGGCTCCCCCGTTGTCCTTCATGGTCCAGGTGAACTCCCACTTGAGCCCGGCGCCGTAGGCGAGGGGGATCTTGGCCGTGTCCTCGGACTGGATGTCGCTCCACTGGGCCACGCTCTCCCTGACGGTCTCCTGGAGCGGCTCCAGGCCGTCGACCGCCCCCTCCAGCGGCTCCACCGACAGGTGGGCGGCACCGTCGCGGCGCAGCCACTGGGTGTAGCCCGTCTCGGCCGCCCAGTCGCCGGTCCATCCGGCCGGATAGCTGATGGACCAGTTCTCCGGGGGGCGGGCCCGCCACTGCTTCAGCCCTCCGGCGGGCGCCGCCGTCCTGGTCCTGGCGGGCTTGGGGGTGGGGCTCGGGGTGGGGGTCTCCGACGCGGTCTCCTCCACCGGCTCCGGCGCGGTCTCGGCCACGGTGGGCACGGAGCGCGCCACCGGCCGCCGCTCGGGCTGCGACATCGCCACGGCCGCCGCGGCGCCCCCGGCCGCCAGGAGCACGACGGCCCCCACGATCAGCGGGAGCCGCCCTCCCCCGCGGCCGCCGAACACGGCCGAGTTCCTGGTGTCGTGCCGGTCCGGCTCCCCGGTGCGGTGGGAGGTCTTGCCGATGCGGCTGAAGTTCTCCTGCGTACCGTTCGGGACCCCTCCCGTGCGGTGCCCGGCCCCTCCCGTACGGTGGCCCCCGGTTCCTCCCGTACGGTGTCCGCCGGCCCCCGCCGCGTGGCGGACGGCGGTCTCCCCGGTACGGCGGGCCGCGGCCGACGGGTCGTTGATGACCTCGGCCAGCATGGCGTCGGCCTGCTGGGCGGTGAGCCGGTGGGCGGGCTCCCGCTGGAGCATGCCGGTGAGCACGGCTCGCATCTCCAGGGGCACCACCCCGAGGTCGGGCTCCTCGGTGAGGAGCGCGCCGAGGGTGGAGATGGCGTCGCGGCGCTCGAACGGCCCCTGGCCGACCAGGGCCGCGTAGAGGGTGGCGCCGAGTGCCCACAGGTCGGACCAGGGTCCGGCGTCGGTGCCGGTGGCGCGCTCGGGCGGCAGGAAGCTCGGCGAGCCCGTCACCATGCCGGTCTGGGTGAGCGAGGTGTCGCCCTCGATGACGGCGATGCCGAAGTCGGAGAGCACGGCGCGGCCCTCGGCGTCCAGCAGGATGTTGCTCGGCTTGACGTCGCGGTGCAGGATCCCGGCCTCGTGGGCCGCGCGCAGGGCCGACAGGACCTGGCGGCCGATGTCGGCGACCTGGCGCACCGGCAGCAGGCCGAGTTCGTCGAGCCCCCGGGCCCTGACCAGCTCCATGACGATCCAGGGGCGGCCGTCCTGCTCCGCCACGTCGTAGATCGCCACGATGCCGCGGTGGTTGAGCCGCGCCGCCGTCCTGGCCTCGCGGGAGGTGCGGGTCAGCTGGACCTGGTACTCGGCCGGGGAGAGGTTGGGCGGCAGGAGCACCTCCTTCACGGCGACCGAGCGGTTGAGGAGGGTGTCGTAGCCCTCCCACACGACGCCCATCCCGCCCCTGCCGAGCTCTCGCAGCAATCGATAGCGCCCAGCGACCACCCGTTCACTGTGCGGATATGTCATCGCAAAACCCCTAGGTCCCATTCGGAGAGGGCGCAAGTTTCCCATACACGCGCGGGCGCCACGCGACTCCTCGCGATGTGTCTTGCCATGGAAAGCCGAATGTTGTTCTACTTGGGCGGGAGTACGGCGGGGCCCGCGACCGGATGATCGTCCGGGCACGCCGTACTCGACGAGACCTGGACCGCACCCGAGGAGAATGCCGATGGAGCACGTGACCAGGAGGGGCCCGCTGGCCGGAGTCCGCGTGCTCGAACTGGCGGGGCTGGCCCCCGGGCCGTTCGCCGGGATGATGCTGGCCGACCACGGCGCCGAGGTGCTGCGCGTCGAGCGCGCGAGCGTCGTGGCAAGGGCCGGGGACAGGCCGCGCCCCGACGTGATGGACCGGGGCAAACGGACGGTCGGCCTGGACCTGAAGTCCCCCGAGGGGGTGGCCGCGTTCAAGGAGCTGGCCCGCCACGCCGACGTGGTCGTCGAGGTCTTCCGGCCCGGGGTCGCCGAGCGCCTCGGCATCGGCCCGGCCGACCTGCACGCGGTCAACCCGCGCCTGATCTACGGGCGGATGACCGGCTGGGGCCAGGACGGCCCGCTCGCGCCGACCGCCGGGCACGACATCGACTACATCGCCGTCTCCGGCGTGCTGTCGATGCTGGGCCGCGAGGGCGAGCGCCCCACCCCGCCGATCAACATCCTCGGCGACTTCGCCGGGGGTGGCCTCATGCTCGCGTACGGCGTGCTGCTGGCGCTGATCGAGCGGGAGCGGACCGGCGAGGGCCGGGTGATCGACGCCGCCATGGTGGACGGCGCGGCGACGCTGTTCGCGATGTTCCACCACGGCGTGCAGACCGGCGGCTGGGGCCCGCGCGGCACGAACCTGCTCGACACCGGCGCGCCGATGTACGACACCTACGAGACAGCCGACGGCCGGTACGTGGCCGTCGGGGCGCTGGAACCGCGGTTCTGGGCGGAGATGACCACCCTGATGGGCCTGGAGGACCTGCCCGACCGCGACGACAGGTCACAGTGGCCCGCCCTCCGCGAGCGGCTCGCCGAGGTGTTCCGGTCCAGGACCCGCGCGGAGTGGGAGGCGGTGTTCGACGGCTCCGACGCCTGCGTCTCCCCCGTGCTGGAGGGCGGCGAGGCCGCGGACCACCCGCACAACAAGGCCAGGGGCCTGTTCGTCGAGGTCGGCGGGGTCAGGCAGCCCGCGCCCGCGCCGCGCCTGCTCGGCGTGCCCGAACAGGACCTCTCCCCGTCCACCCGGCTGGCGGACCTGTCCTCCTGGGGACTGCCCGACGAGGCCGCGACGCGGCTGCGCGAGGCCGGGGTGCTGGCCTGATGGGCGGGGACACCGCGGGCGAAGGTCCCGCGAACACCGAGACGAAGGAGGGCACGGAAGGCATGGCAGGTTCGGAAAACGGGATCGAGGGCGGACCGGCGGGAATGGACGTCTTCGAGGCCCTCTACACGACCAGGGCGATGCGCAGGGTCAAGCCGGACCCGATCCCCGAGGAGGTCCAGCGGAGCATCCTGGACGCCGCGGTCCGCGCGCCCAGCGGCGGCAACGTGCAGAGCTGGCGTTTCCTGCTGGTCGACGACCTCGCGGTGAAGGAGAAGCTCGGCCCCCTCTACCGGGACGCGCTCGGGCGGCTCTTCGAGGGCCACTACAAGCCGATGCGGGAGAAGGCCGAGGCGGAGGGCGACACCCGGACGCTCAACGTCCTGAAGTCGGCCAAGCACCTGGCCGACCACTTCGAGGGGTATCCGCTGCTGCTGTTCGCGTTCGTCCGCAACGACCCGTCCGGCGGCTCGATCTTCCCGTCGGTGTGGAGCGCGCAGCTGGCCGCCCGCGCCCACGGGGTGGGCAGCGCGCTGACCAGCGTGCTCGGCATCTTCCACGCCGAGGAGACGCTGCGGGTCCTCGGCGTGCCCGAGGGCAAGGGCTGGACCCTGGCCTGCGCGGTCACCTTCGGCTACCCGACCGGCCGCTGGGGCGTCGCGCCCCGCCGCCCGGCGCACGAGGTGAGCTACCGCAACCGGTGGGGTCAGGACGTGGGCTTCGAGGTTCCCGAGCCCCTGTGGAAGCAGGAGGGCTGAGCCCCAGCGCCTTTCCCTCCCACGCTCAGAGGCGGCTGTCCCCCGAAGTTCGGGGGACAGCCGCCTCTGAGCGTTGACCACCTTCTCCGGGACACCGGCCCTGCCATAGCCGTACCTCTGTTCGTTGTAGGTGTTGATTCATATGTAGTAGATGTACTACATTTATTCACATGAGTACTGCATCACGCATTCGTATCCCATCCCCGCCATCGGCCACGTGGCTCTCCTGAGCGGGGAGGGTCGCCGAAATGTCAGCGGAGGACGTCTACAACCGGATCTCGGTGCTGAGAGCCGAGCGCGGGATCTCGCGCAAGGACCTGGCCGCCGCGCTGGGGGTCCACTACCAGACGATCGGCTATCTGGAGCGCGGCGAGTACAGCCCGAGCCTGTTCCTCGCCATGCGGATCGCCGAGCACTTCGAGGTGCCGCTGGAGGTCGTGTTCTCCCTCGAACCGTTCCCCCGGCTCGGCAGCGGCCGGGCCAGTTGACCCCCTCCCCGGCCGTGAGGCCGGGTTCTCCCCCCGGAGGTATTCGATGAACACGTGGAAGGAAGGCTGGCGTCAGACCCGTGTGGAGGCCATGCAGCGCGACTATCTGCCCGGCTGGTACGCCACCCGGGGCCGCAGGCGGCTGATCGCCTCGGCGGTGGTCGTCTCGCTGGCGCTCCTGTGGGCGGACGTCGCCGTCTCCTGGAACGGCGTGCCGGGTGACGGCGCCGACCTGACCGACTTCACGCTCCTGGCGCTCAGCATGGTCATCTACTTTCCCGCCGTCTCACTGCTCAACGTCGCGACCCGCGGCGTCGTCGAACTGGCCGAGCGCGACCTGGACGAGCGCCAGGTGGGCGAGCGCTTGCGGGCCGTCGCCATCGCCCACCGGGTCACGCTGGGCATCCTGGTCGCCGTCTTCGTAACGGCCATCGTGCTGGGCATGTCACAGGGCCGCGACTACTCCGTGCCGGGGGACGCGTTCCTCGCCCTGATACTCGCCCTGGGCCTGACGCACTTCGTGCTTCCGCTGGTCGTCTCCGGCTGGCGGCTGGCCGACCCGCCCGGTGACGACGCCTGAGCCCGCCCCCGTGGGCGGCCTGGCCGGGAGCGGCTCCCTCAGCGGCGGGAGGTCCGGTACGGCCACGGGGGCCGTACCGGGCCACCGGGCGGTCCCGCCCGGCGCGCCGGGAACGGTCCCGCTCAGCCCATCGAGGAGAACACCGCCGCGTAGACGTCGGCGCCCCCCGGGTGGTGCACCTCCAGGTCGGTGGTGAAGGACCTCGGCGGGGTGCCTCCCGACTCGGTGTGCTTCCACAGCTGCTGCCACGCCTCCAGCAGGACGCCCGGCATCGGCCCGCGGGCCTCGACCTTCAACGACTTCACGCCGGGCACCCGTACCGCCACCATGCCCTCGGGCAGCGCCGCGGCGCTGCGCACGGCGACCCCGACGATCTGGGTGTAGGCGCCGTGGTGGTCGCTCTCGTAGTCGGTGAGCACCGCGTAGATGTTCTCGTCGACCCGTCCCGGCACATGGGCGAAGGCCCCGGGGGATCCCGCCCGCGCCCAGAGCGCGCCGAGCCTTCCCCGGCCCGGCTCCATCTCGTCGGCGTTCGACGTCCGTACGGCATGGCCTACGACAAGCATCTCGGGCCGATCAACCACGATCACAATGCCTCCTCATGGCCATCCACTTATTCGCGCAAACCGGATCTTAGCCTCCGGCCCGACCTGCCCGGTCCTCTTCGAAGACCGGGAAAAGGGGAACGCTCATCTCTGGCAATTCACGGGATAAGGTGGATCAATGTGAAATTTCTTAATGAGATGGCACCGGCCTACGACCTGACCTACAGCGACGTTTTCATGGTCCCGTCGCTCTCCTCCGTCGGCTCGCGACTCGCCGTCGACCTCTCCAGCCGGGACGGCACCGGAACCACCATCCCCGTCGTGGTCGCCAACATGACGGCGGTGGCGGGACGGCGGATGGCCGAGACGGTCGCGCGGCGGGGCGGGATCACCGTGATCCCGCAGGACATCCCGATCGACGTGGTCGCCGACGTCGTCGACTGGGTCAAGAAACGCGACCTGGTCCACGACACGCCGCTCACGCTCACCCCGCACGACACCGTCGGCGAGGCGCTCAACCTGCTGCCCAAGCGGGCCCACGGCGCGATCATCATCGTCGACTGGGACAACCGCCCGACCGGCGTGGTCACCGAGAGCGACTGCTCCGGCGTGGACATGTACACCCAGCTCTCCCAGGTGATGTCCGACCACCTGCTCACGCTGCCCGCCGGGCTCGACCCGCGCGAGGCCTTCGACCGCCTCCACGGGGGCCGCCACCGGCTCGCCCCCGTCGTGGACGCGGACGGACGGCTGGTCGGCATCCTGACCAGGACGGGCGCGCTGCGCGCCACCCTGTACCGGCCCGCCGTCGACGACTCGGGCAGGCTCCGCGTCGCGGCGGCCGTCGGGGTCAACGGCGACGTGGCCGCCAAGGCCAAGGAGATCCTCGACGCCGGGGTGGACTGCCTGGTCGTCGACACCGCCCACGGCCACCAGGAGAAGATGATCAGCGCCCTGCGGGCGGTCCGCGCGCTCGGCCCGGACGTGCCCGTCGCGGCGGGCAACGTCGTCACCGCCGAGGGCGTGCGGGACCTCGTCGAGGCGGGGGCGGACATCCTGAAGGTCGGCGTCGGCCCCGGGGCCATGTGCACCACCCGGATGATGACCGGCGTGGGCCGCCCGCAGTTCTCCGCCGTGCTGGAGTGCTCCGCCGAGGCCCGCAGGCTGGGCCGCCACGTGTGGGCCGACGGCGGTGTCCGCCATCCCCGCGACGTGGCCCTGGCCCTGGCCGCGGGCGCGTCCAACGTGATGATCGGCTCGTGGTTCGCGGGCACCTACGAGTCGCCCGGCGACACCCGCACCTCCGCCGACGGGCGCAAGTACAAGGAGAACTTCGGCATGGCCTCGGCCCGCGCGGTACGGCTGCGCACGGCCGAGGACTCCCCCTTCGACCGGGCGCGCAAGGCGTTGTTCGAGGAGGGGATCTCCACCTCCAGGATGTACCTCGATCCGGTCATGCCCAGCGTCGAGGACCAGATCGACGCCATCGTGGCCGGTCTGCGCTCCTCCTGCACCTACGCGGGCGCCGCCACCCTGGAGGAGTTCCACGAGCGCGCGGTGGTCGGCGTGCAGAGCACGTCCGGCTACACCGAGGGGATGCCGCTCCACCAGAGCTGGTGATCCACCCGTGGGAGCGCGGCGCCGCCGTGCGCGTGGCGCCCGCTCTCGCCGGTCACCGCCCGAAGGTCCGCGGCCTCCGGTCGTCGGGGTCGGCGCGGGTGCCGGACGTGCGGCGCTCCTCCAGCCACAGCGGCCTGCTCCGGTAGCGGGTGAGGCCGTACACCGCGGCGAAGGCCGCGAGCACCAGCAGTACCTCCACCATCACGATGCACGCGATCATTTCCGGTTCCTTCGTGACCTTGGCACCAGTACCTCCCTTCACCCACATCTCCCAGGAACCCTAACGGTAAGCCCTTACCGATGTCCAAATTGTCCGGGTTTCTTTCCCAATTCATGGCGTTGGCCGTTTGCGGTTCCCCGGTCGTCACCCGCGGCGAGATCCCCCGCGAGGACGCGCATCCTCCTACGCCCACGGGGTAGTCGGCCCGTCGAGCCATCTCCCACCCCCGAAAGGCGAGCGGAAATGAATGGAACGCCCACCGGCCTGGACACGCAGGTCGTCGTGGACCGGAGGGTCCTGGCAGGCTACGACAACTACCTCGCGGCGCAGCGAACCGTGGACGGGCTCTCCGACGCGGGATTTCCCGTCGAGAACGTGGCGATCGTCGGCAGTGACCTGAGACTTGAGGAGACCGTCACCGGCAGGATGACCAACGGGCGGGCCGCGCTCACCGGAGCCGGGAGCGGCGCGGCCTTCGGCGTCGTGGTGGGCATGTTCCTCGGCCTGTTCACCTCGACCACGATGTCGTTCTTCGTGCTCGTGCTCTGGGCGGCCCTGTGGGGTGCCGTGATGGGCGCCGCGTTCGGGTTCATCAACCACGTGTTCACCGGCGGCAAGCGGGACTTCGCCTCGCGCAGCGCGATCGTCGCCGGCCGCTATGACGTGCTGGTCGCGGCCTCGCACATGGACCACGCGCGGGCCGTCCTGGAGTCGACCCCCGGCCCGGCAGACACCATGGTGGTCGAGGTTCCCCCGTCCGCCGGCCTCTACGACCCGGCCGCCGCGGGTGCCACCGCCCCCCGCAACCCCGTCCCCTCCCAGACGCTCGCCACCGACGTCCCCCCGCAGCCGACCGCCCCCGACATCTCGGGCCGTCCGGTCACCTCCGACCTTCCCCCGCAGCCGGTCACCCCGGATCTCACCCCGCGACCGGCCGCCTCCGGCCTTCCCGCGCACACGGACGCCCCGGCCGGGCACGTCACCGAGGACACTCCGGCCCCGGCCGTGTCGTCGGGGTCACCGGGGTCATCGGGGTCATCGGGCACCTCGCCGAGCGTCTCGCGGGACACCGAGGAGAGCCCCGTCCCGGCGCGGCCCGGCACCGCCGAGCACCAGATCCCCGTTCAGCCGGTCTCTCCCGACCGCTCCACCGCCTCGGCCGCCAAGGAGCGGCCCGGTTCCTGAAGCAGCGGAAAAACCCGGCGGACGCCCCCAGGTCAGGGGGCGCCCGCCGGGTCGCGGTCGAGGAACGGTCAGCCCTTGACGCTGCCGGCCAGCAAACCCCGGACGAAGTAGCGCTGCATCGACAGGAAGACGATCAGCGGGATGACCAGCGAGACGAACGCTCCCGAGGTCAGGCGTTGCCACTCGTTACCCTTGGTTCCGGCCATCTGCGCCAGCCGTACCGTCATCGGGGCGCTCTCCGGGGTGCCTCCGGCGAAGATCAGGGCCACCAGCAGGTCGTTCCAGACCCAGAGGAACTGGAAGATCGCGAAGGTGGCGAGCGCGGGTCCGACCAGGGGGAGGACGATCGTGCGCAGGACCTTCCCGTGGCTGGCCCCGTCGACCCTCGCCGCCTCCATCAGCTCGCCGGGAAGCTCGGACATGAAGTTGTGCAGCAGGAAGACGCCCAGCGGCAGCGCGAAGCAGGTGTGCGCGAACCAGACCTGGATGAACCGGGCCGGGCCCTCCAGGTCCCAGGCGGGCATCAGCTGGAGGCCGAAGACGGACACGCCCTCGGAGAAGAACGACAGCAGCGGCACGAGGGCCATCTGCAGCGGCACGATCTGCAGCGCGAAGATGCCGATGTAGATCCACTCCCGCCCGCGGAACGGCAGCCAGGCCAGCGCGTACGCGGCGAAGGTGGCCAGGGCGAGCGGGAAGAGCACCGACGGGATCGTGATGACGATCGAGTTGATCAGGAAGCTCATCATCTGGCCGGAGGACGAGGAGGTGCCGAACAGGACCTCCTGGTAGTTCTCCAGCGTGAGCTCCGGGCTGGAGAAGAACGTCCACCAGCCGGTGGTCTTGATCTGGTCCTCCGGGCGCAGCGAGGAGAGCAGCAGGCCGAAGGTCGGTGTGGTCCACAGGACGGCGATGACGATCGCGACGGCGCTGGCGACCCGGCCGCTCAGCCTCCGCCGTACACGCTGCGGCGCGGTCGTCGTCTCGGGCCGCACCACGGTCTGGGTCAACGTGGCCATGTGGACTCCTTCGCCCGCCGCGCGCTCACGGCGCCGTGCGGGCCTGCTCGCCCGGTCACCTGACGGCCTCTCTGCGCTGGCGGATCTGGTAGATCACGATCGGGGTCACCAGGACGAACAGGAAGACCGCGAGGGCCGCGCCCTTGCCCGTCTCGCCGTACCGGAACGCCTGGTTGTACATCTCGTTGGCGATGACGCTGGTGTCGAACTGGCCGCCGGTCATGGTGCGGACGATGTCGAATAGCTTGAGCGTGCCGATCGACTGCGTGACCAGCACCACGATCACGGCCGGGCGGATCGACGGCAGCGTCACCTGGAAGAACATCTGCAGCGGGGTCGCCCCGTCCAGCTTGGCGGCCTCGACGATCTCGGCGGGGATTCCCTTGATGGCGGCGGAGAGCACCACGGTGGCGAACCCCGCCTGGATCCAGACCATGACCACGATCAGGAACAGCGTGTTGAGCGGCGCGTCCTGGAGCCACTGCTGCGGTTCGCCGCCGAAGGCGACCGTGATCTGGTTGAGCAGGCCGATCTGGTCCTGCTCCTCGGAGCGGTAGGCGTAGACGAAGCGCCAGATGATGCCCGCGCCGACGAAGGAGATCGCCATCGGCAGGAAGACCAGCGACTTGGCGAGCGACTCGAAGCGGGTGCGGTCGACCAGGACGGCGTAGACCAGCCCGATCGCGGTCACCAGCAGCGGCACGAGCAGCACCCAGACGAGGGTGTTGCGGAGAACGGTCACCGCCTCCGGCTGGGTGAACATCCAGGCGTAGTTGTCCAGGCCGACCCACTGCCGGCCGTCACCGCTCATGAACGACAGCAGGGTGGTCCGCACGGCCGGCACGACCAGGCCGATGGCGAGGAGCAGGAGGGCGGGCAGCAGCAGGATCGTGGCGTGGGTCCACGCGCGCCGCCGCATCGGAGCGCGGTCGACCAGCAGCAGGACCACCGCGACCACCACGAGGAACGCGGCGACGCCGATCAGCAGCTGGACGATTTTCGGCAGTTCGGCGGCGAAGTCGAAGTCCATCGGAGGATCTCCCGGAAGGATCGGGCCGGGCGGGCGACGGTCCGGCCCCGCGTCACCGCGGGGCCGGACCCACCGGTTCAGGTCAGGACTTGGGCCAGGAGGCTTCGATGTAGTCGAGGACCGTCTTGGTGTCCTTGCCGTTGATCCAGTCGGTCATGCCCTTCCAGAACGTGCCCGCGCCGACCGCGGCCGGCATCAGGTCGGAGCCGTCGAAGCGGAAGACCGTGCTCGGGTCCTGGAGCATCTCCATGGAGAGCTTGTCGATCGGGTTCTGGGCGTTGGCCGGGTCGACGCCCTTGCGCGCGGTGACGTAGGTCGCGAGCTTCATGCGGGTGGCGGGGAACTCCGCGCCGGCGAGGTAGGCCTGGACGGCCTGGACCTCGGGACGGTCGGTGAAGGCCGCCACGAACTCGCCCGCGCCGAGCACCGGCTTCTTGGCCGGGTCGTTGCCCGGCAGGTAGAAGGCGAACACGTCGCCGTCCTCGGCCACCTTGGTGCCCTCGGGCCAGAAGTTGGCGTAGAACGAAGCCTGGCGGTGCAGGGCGCACTTGCCCTCGGTGATCGGGACGCCGCCCTCCTGGAAGGCGGTGCTGGCGATCGACTTGACCGGGCCGTAGCCGCCGTTGACGAACTTCTCGTTCTTCAGGATCGCGCCGACCTTGTCGACCGCCGCGGTGACCTTGGGGTCGTTGAACGGGGTCTTGTGGCTCACCCAGTCGTCGTATCCCTCGGGACCGGCCTCCCTGAGCATGAGGTCCTCGATCCAGTCGGTGGCCGGCCAGCCGGTCGCGTCACCGGACTCGATGCCCGCGCACCACGGCTTGACGCCGCTGCCGGCGATCGTGTTGGTGAGCGTCATGAGCTCGTCCCAGGTCTTGGGGATTGCCCAGCCCTTCTCGGTGAACATCTTCGGGGAGTACCAGACGAAGGACTTCACGCTGGCGCCCAGCGGGGCGCCGTAGAAGACGCCGTCGACGGTGGAGTACTTGGCCCAGTCCTCCGACCAGCCCTCGCCGGTGAGCTTCTTGACCTCCTCGGAGGCCGGCTTGAGCTTGCCCGCCTTGGCGAAGCGCTCCAGGAGGCCCGGCTGGGGGAAGAAGGCGATGTCGGGGGGGTTGCCGCCGTCCGCGCGGACCTGGATCTGGGCCTCGAACTCGCCGGTGCCCTCGTAGGTGATCTTCATTCCGACGCAGTCGGCGAAGGGCTTCCACGCCTGCTCGAAGAGGTCGGCCTCCGTGTCACGGATCGGCGAGTAGATGCTTACGGTCTTGCCCTCGTGCTTGCCGTACTGGCTGAAGGCGGCGCATTCGGGAGCGGCGCTGGCACCGCCGCCCGCCGACGGCGCGGGGTCCGATGATCCACAGGCGGTGACGACCAACGCCAGCCCGATGGTGCCCGCCGCGAGGGCGGTGCGCCGAGGCCGAGAGAGGAGCGACATGGAACCTTCCTCCATATACACAATTGCCGGGGAGTGTGAGAGCGCTCTCTGGAAGAATTGTCTGCCCACAACGCGATGTCAAGAACTGTGATATTACGGTTACGGTCTCAATTTTCTTGACACAATCTGTGCGATACCGTGATGCTCCAGAGAGCGCTCTCACGTGACAGCCGAACAGAATGGGGCGGTGAGGACATGACCATGTCCGCCGAAAAGTCCTACGACCTTCAGGACTCCGGCGTGCTGAGGTTTCCCGAGGGCTTCGTCTGGGGCGCCGCCACCGCGGCCTACCAGATCGAGGGCGCCGCCCGGGATGACGGCAGGGGCCCTTCCATATGGGACACCTTCTCCCGGACCCCCGGCAAGGTCCACGCGGGCCACACCGGAGACGTCGCGTGCGACCACTACCACCGCTATCCCGAGGACGTCGCGGTCATGCGCGACCTCGGCCTGCACTCCTACCGCTTCTCCGTCTCCTGGCCGCGCGTGCAGCCCGACGGGTCCGGCCCGGTCAACCCGCGCGGCCTCGACTTCTACGACCGCCTCGTCGACGAGCTCCTCGGAAACGGCATCACGCCCATCGTGACGCTCTACCACTGGGACCTGCCGCAGACCCTGGAGGACCGCGGCGGCTGGACCAACCGGGAGGTCGCGGCGCACTTCGCCGACTACGCCGCGATCACGCACGGCAGGCTGGGCGACCGCGTCGAGACGTGGACCACCCTGAACGAGCCCTGGTGCTCGGCCTTCCTCGGCTACGCGTCGGGCATCCACGCCCCCGGGCTCGCCGATCCCGCGCTGGGCTTCGCCGCCGCCCACCACCTGCTGCTCGGCCACGGCCTCGCCGTCCAGGCGCTGCGCGCCTCCGGCGCCGCCACGGTCGGCGTCACGCTCAACCTCTCCCCCGTGATCGGCGACGACACCCCGGCCGCCGAGCTCGTCGACGGCCTGCAGAACCGGATCTTCCTGGACCCGCTGCTGCGCGGGGAGTATCCCGCCGACGTCGTCGAGCGGGCCCGCCGCTTCACCGACTGGTCCTTCGTCCACGACGGGGACCTGGAGATCATCAGCGAGCCGATCGACCTGCTGGGCGTGAACTACTACCACCCGCAGACCGTGACCGCCCGCGCCGGCGAGCCCGCCAACCCGGTCTACCCGGGCAGCGAGGGCATCGCCTTCGGCGGGGCCGACGCGCCGCAGACCGCGATGGGATGGCCGATCCAGCCGTTCGGCCTGACCGACCTGCTCCTGCGGCTCTCGCGCGACTATCCGGGCACCCCACTGATCATCACCGAGAACGGCGCCGCCTTCGACGACGTCGTCGAGGACGGCGAGGTGCACGACACCGGCCGTCTCTCCTACCTCGACGGGCACCTGCGCGCGGCGCACGCGGCCATCGAGGGCGGCGCCGACCTGCGCGGTTACCTCGTCTGGTCACTCCTGGACAACTTCGAGTGGGCCGAAGGGTACCGCAAGCGGTTCGGTGTCGTACATGTCGATTACGCGACACAACGCCGCACTCCCAAGGACAGCGCGCTGTGGTACAGCGAGGTCGTACGCCGGAACGGGCTGTGAGGGCCCGGCCAACCCTGGAGAAGGTGGCCGCCCGGGCCGGTGTGTCCCGGGCGACCGCCTCGCGCGTGGTCAACGGCTCCACGCGCGTGGCACCGCAAATCCGCGACGCGGTCAACCGCGCCGTGGAGGAGCTGGGCTACGTGCCCAACCAGGCCGCGCGGAGCCTGGTCACCCAGCGGGCCGACTCCATAGCACTCGTCTTCCCCGAACCGGCGACCCGCGTCTTCTCCGACGACCCCACCTTCGCCGGGATCATCCGCGGGGTCAGCATGGAGATCGAGGAGGCCGACAAGCAGCTCGTGCTGATGCTCACCGGCATGACGGGCGGCTACCAGCGGGTCGAGCGCTACGCCACCAACGGCCACGTCGACGGCGTGGTCATCGCGTCCATGCACGGCACCGACCCGCTGCCGGGCATCCTCGCCAGGCGCGGGGTTCCGGTGGTGTGCAGCGGCCGGCCGACCGTGCCCAGCAGCCTGCCGTACGTGGACATGGACAACGCGGGCGGCGCCGAGCGCGCGGTGCGGCACCTGATGGAACGGGGCAGGCGGCGCATCGCCACCATCGCGGGACCGCAGGACATGATCGCCGGGATCGACCGGCTCAACGGCTATCGCGCCGTGCTGCGCGACTCCGACCGCCGCTCCATCGTGGCGGTCGGCGACTTCACCCGCGAGTCGGGGACGTCGGCGATGCGGCAGCTGCTCGCCGACGACCCGGAGATCGACGCGGTGTTCGTGGCGAACGACATGATGGCGCTGGGCGCGCTGCCGGCCCTGCGCCAGGCGGGCCGCCGGGTTCCCGACGACGTCGCGGTGGTCGGCTTCGACGACATCCCGGCCGCGTCCTACACCGAGCCCCCGCTGAGCACGGTCAGGCAGCCGACCGTCGAGATGGGGCGGAGGCTCGCCCGCATGGTCCTCGACCTGGAGGAGAAGTCACAGGTGATGCTCCCCACCGAGCTGGTCGTCCGGGGGTCGACCGGGTCCTGAACACCGGCGGGACCCGGCCGGGAGGCTACGAGGACGCCCTGACGACCAGTTCCGTGGAGACGATCACCGGTTCGGCGAGGCCACCCTCGAAGAGGGAGAGCAGCAGGCGGACCATCGCCGCGGCCTGCTCGGCGTGCGGCGTGTGGATGGTCGTCAGCGGCGGGTCGGTGTAGCGGGCGGCCTCTATGTCGTCGTAGCCCACGATGGCGACCTCCTCGGGGATCCGCCGGCCCGCCTGGCGGAGCGCGTGCATCGCGCCGATCGCCATCAGGTCGTTCGCGGCGAAGACCGCGTCGATCTCCGGGTCGTCGGCGAGCAGCTGCCGCATCGCGATCGCCCCCGACTCTCGGGTGAAGTCGCCGACCGCGATGATCGAGCGGCGGTCGGAGTCGCGGAGCACCTCGCGGTACCCGGCCAGCCGGTCCTGCCCGCCGATCATGTCCAGCGGCCCGGCGATGGTGGCGATGCGCCGCCTGCCCCGCTCCAGCAGGTGCCGCACGGCCGCGGCGGCGCCGTCGACGTTGTCGTTGTCGACGTACGGCATCGCGACCGGCACGGCGGGCCTGCCGTAGGAGACGACCGGGACGCGCAGCCGGGTGAGCGCGACCGGCAGCGGGTCGGCGCCGTGGCTGGACACCAGCATGACGCCGTCGACGTGGCCGCCGGCGATGTAGTGCTCCACGCGGGCGTGGCTCTCCGGCGACCCGGCCAGCAGCAGCACGACCTGCTTGTTGACGGCCTCCAGCTCCAGGCTGGCCGAGCGGATGACGGTGGAGAACATCGGGTCGTCGGAGAACACCCGGTTCGGCGACTCGGAGACGACCAGGGCGACCGAGTTGGTCGTCTGGGTCACCAGGTTCCTCGCCGCCCCGTTGGGGACGTAGCCGAGCTCGTTCACCGCGCGCATGACCAGGTCCCGGATGTCGGCGGTGACCGTGGTCTGACCGTTCACCACCCGGGAGACGGTCGACCGGGAGACCCCGGCACGGGCGGCGACCGCCTCCAGGGTGGGTCGTCTCATGGTGTTCTTCCCCTATGGTCGGTTACAGTCCGTTGCGTGTGATGACATCGCGGTACCACAGCGCGCTGTCCTTGAGCAGGCGCCGCTGGGTGGCGAAGTCGACGTGCACGATCCCGAACCTGCGCCGGTACCCTTCGGCCCACTCGAAATTATCCAGCAGCGACCAGACCAGGTAACCACGCACGTCGGCCCCGTCGGCGATCGCGGCGTGCACGGCGCGCAGGTGACCGTCCAGATACTCGGTCCTGCGGACGTCGTGGACGCGGCCGTCCTCCACGACGTCGTCGAAGGCCGCGCCGTTCTCGGTGATGATCAGGCCGACCTCCGGATAGTCGTCGGAGAGCCGCACCAGCAGCCGGGAGAGCCCGTTCGGCACGATCGGCCAGCCCATCGCGGTGGCGGGCACGCCGTCCGCGGGGCAGAACCGGATGTCCTCGGTGCCCGGCCACGCCGCGTCGGCCGCCTCGCCGGGACCCGCCTCCACGACGCACGGGTTGTAGTAGTTGATGCCCACCAGGTCGATCGGCTGGTTGATGGTCGCCAGGTCGCCGTCCCAGATGTGGTCGACGCCGCCGTTGCGCCCGACGATGTCGAGGAACTCCGCGGGGTACTCCCCGCGCAGCGCCGGTTCGACGAACTGCCTGACCAGCAGGGTGTCGACCCGGTTGACCGCCTCCGCGTCCGCCTCCGAGATCTCGGCCCCGGGGTCGTCCACCTGCGCGGGGGTGATCACCGGTGACAGGTTCAGGACCAGCGAGATCTCCTCCGCTCCGCCCTCGCGGAGCGCGCGCGCCGCCATCCCGTGCCCCAGCAACAGGTGGTGGGCCGCGCGGAAGGCCGCCGCCGCGTCGGTCCTGCCGGGCGCGTGCACCCCGTTGCCGTAGCCGAGGAAGGCCGCCACCCACGGCTCGTTGAGGGTCGCCCAGTTGCGGACCCGGTCACCCAGCCGCGCGTGCACGGCCGCCGCGTACTCCTCGAAGCGGTGGGCGGTGTCGCGCTCGGGCCAGCCGCCCGCGTCCTCCAGCGTCTGCGGGAGGTCCCAGTGGTAGAGGGTGGCGTACGGCGTGATGCCCGCCTCCAGCAGCCGGTCCACCAGGCGGCTGTAGAAGTCGAGGCCGCGCGTGTTGACGGGTCCCTTGCCGTACGGCTGGACCCGGGGCCAGGCCACCGAGAAGCGGTAGGCGGCCAGGTTCAGCTCGGTCATCAGCCGGATGTCGTCGGCGTGGCGGAAGTAGTGGTCGCACGCCACGTCGCCGGTGTCACCCCCGACGACCTTTCCCGGTGTGCGAGAGAAGGTGTCCCAGATCGAGGGCTCGCGGCCGTCCTCCTTCACGGCTCCCTCGATCTGGTAGGACGCGGTGGCCGCGCCCCAGACGAAACCGGTGGGGAAGTCCGCACGCCCTTCCGTAAGGGTGGCCCCCCGAGTGCCGACGACGGTCATCCCTTCACCGCTCCCTGCATGATTCCTCCGATGATCTGTTTGCCGAGTAGAGCGAACACGATGACCAGTGGCAGCGTGCCGAGCGTGGTACCCGCCAGGCCGAGCACGTAGTCGTTGACGTATCCGCTGGCCAGTGTGGACAGGGCGACCTGGACCGTCGGATCCTCCGGGGTCAGGACGACCAGCGGCCAGAAGTAGTCGTTCCAGACCGACATGAAGGTGAGCATGCCGAGCACGGCCGCCGCCGGGCGGGCGGCCGGGAGCACGACATGCCAGAACAGGCCCCAGGTGGTGCAGCCGTCGACCCGCCCGGCTTCGAGCAGCTCGGTCGGCAGCGCCCGGGAGAGGTACTGCGTCATGAAGAACACGCCGAACGCGTTGACGAGCGCGGGCACGATCAGCGCGTACATGGTGCCGGTCCACTCCAGCTTCACCATCAGCATGTACAGCGGGATGATGCCGAGCTGGGTCGGCACCATCATCGTCGCCACGGTGAGCAGGAGCAGGGCGTTGCGGCCGCGGAAGCGCAGCTTGGCGAAGGCGAACCCGGCCAGCGTGGAGAAGAACATCACCGCGAGCGCGACGGAGCCGGAGACGATGACGGAGTTGAGCATCGCCAGCGCGAAGGGGACCGTGTCGAAGACGCGGGCGACGTTGGCGAAGAAGTTGCCGCCGGGGATGAGCGGCGGCGGCACGTCGGCCAGGGCCGCGTTGTCGCGGGAGGCGACCACGACGCTGTAGTAGAGCGGCAGCATGGAGAAGAACGCCACCGCGATCAGCGTGAGGTAGGTGAGCCTGCGGGCGGCGCCGCCGGAGCGCCGCCGGACCGCGGAGACGGTGGTGTGAGCGCTCACGTCAGCCCTCCCTTCCCGCGACGGGTGAGCAGATAGTTGATGCCCGCGACCACCACGATGAAGACGAACATCATCCAGGAGATGGCCGAGGCGTAGCCGAAGTCAAGCTTGGTGAAGTTCTCGTAGATGAACAGTGAGAGCGTCTGGTACTGCCGGTCCACCCCGCCGGTGATGATGTAGGAGCTGAACAGCAGCGGCTCGGCGAGGATCTGCATCGCGCCGATCGTCGAGGTGATGACGACGAAGATGATCGTGGGCTTGATCATCGGGATGGTGATCCTGCGGAGCTGGGTCATCCCGCTCGCGCCGTCGATGGTGGCCGCCTCGTACAGCTCGCGCGGTACGGCCTGCATCGCCGCGAGGAAGATCAGGGCGTTGTAGCCCGTCCACCTCCACATGATCATGGTGGAGATGGCGAAGTGGGAGCTGAGCACCCCCTCGTTCCAGGCGACGCCGTCCACGCCGACCAGCGAGAACACCCAGTTGATCATGCCGAAGTCGCGGCCGAACAGCTGGCTGAAGATGACCACCACCGCGACCACGCTGGTCACGTTGGGCAGCAGCAGCGTGATGCGGAAGAAGGTCTGCGCCCGCAGCGGCCGGTTGAGCAGGTGGGCGAGCCAGATGGCGAGCAGCAGCTGCGGCGCGGTCGACAGCACCCCGATGGACAGGGTGTTGAAGGTGGCGTTCCAGAAGTAGTCGTCGGCGAGCAGCGTCCTGAAGTTCTCCAGGCCGACGAAGGTCTGCTCGTCCTGGAGCAGCGTCCACTCGTGCAGGCTCACCCAGGCGGTGTACGCGAGGGGGAACAGCCCGAACGCGGAGAACAGCAGGAAGAACGGGGCCACGTAGGCGTACGGCGAGCCCTTGACGTCGAGTTGGTGGATCAGGTGGCGGCGGAGGCGGGGAGGTCGCTTCGGCCTGTTCGGTGGGACCGCCGCCAGGCGATCGGGCGCGCGGGTGGCCATGGCAGCTCCTTTCGGCGATTCGTTGGACGGCGGGAGGCGTGCGGCCCGTCGCGGGAGGCACCCGGCCCGTCGCGCCGGGAACCGCACGGCTCGCCGGCACGGGGGGCGTGCCGTTCGCGGGGACCCGGGGCGGGCCCTCGCGGGGACGGGGGGCGTGCCCCTCGCGGGACGGCGGGAGGCACGGGCAGGTGGCCGACCGGTGCGAGACCAGCCGGCCGGGGGCGACTACTTGATCCTGCTGACGTCCTTGAGCGCCTGCGCCCAGGCCTCCTCGGCGTTCTGCTTGCCCTGGTCGACCCGCTGGAGACCGTTGCCGATCGCCTGCAGGACGTCACCGGCCTTGGGACCCACGGGCTGCGGCTTGAGCGCCTTGGCGGCGTCGGTGAAGATCTTGCCGATCGGCGCGTTGCCGAAGTACGGGTTGACGTAGTCCTTCACCGCCGGGTCGTCGTACAGGGCGGGCAGCGAGGGCAGCGCGCTGGCCTCCGTGAAGAGCTTGATCTGGCTCTCCTTGCTGGTCAGCAGGTCGATCAGCGCCGCGGCCTCCTTGGGGTGCTTGCCCTGCTTGGGCAGCATCAGGTGGGTACCGCCCTGGTTGCCGCCGCCGCCGGGCACCGCCGCGATGTCCCAGGTGCCCTCGCCGGGCTTCTGGTCCTTGATCGTGCCGGTCTTCCACGCGGGGCAGACCATGGTGGCGAAGGTGCCCTTGGCGATGCCGGTGTTCCACGGCGGCGAGAAGGCCGCGAGGTTGGCCGAGAGACCGTCGTTGATCATCTGCACGCCGGTGTCGAACGCCTTGCGCACGTCGGGGTTGGTGGCGGCGACGATGTTGTACTGGGCGTCGTAGAAGCCGATGGGGGCCTGCTCGACCATGGCGCGGAAGTGCTCGCCGGGGCCGTCGGTGAACTTGGCGCCCTCCACCTTGCCCGCGACGAACTTCTTGCCCGTCTCGATGTAGGCGTCCCACGTCGGCCAGAGGGCCCCGACCTCGTCGCGGTTGGTGGGCAGGCCGGCCTTCTTGAACAGGTCGGGTCGGTAGCACATGGCCAGGCCGCCGACGTCGGTGCCCAGGCCCAGGAGCGAGGAGCCGTCGTTGGAGACGCCCAGCTTCCACTTCCAGTCGAGGTACTCGCTCTCGCGCTTGTCGAGGCCGTATTCCTTGAGGTTGTAGAACTTGTCCGGCACCGGGGTGAAGGCGCCGATGTAACCGCCCTCCACGGCGACCACGTCCGCGGCGCCCGCGCCGGTGGTCAGCTGCGTGATGAGGTTGGTGTGGTGGTCGTTGAACTGCGCGCGGCGCTCCACGATCTCCACGTTGGGGTGGGTCTTCTTGAACTCCTCGTACAGCGGCGCGTAGTGGAAGTCGCTGAACAGCCCGACGGTCAGCTTGATCTTCTCGGCCGGCGCGGAGGCCGCTCCGCCGGTCCCGGTGGTCTCGGCGTCACCGCCGCCGCAGGCGGTCAGGCCCAGGGCCAGGGCGGAAACGGCGACCATCGGGGCGAGGAACCGCTGGCGTAACTTACGCATGGAACCCTCCTAGGGTCCTCATAAGTGATCATGGAGAGAGCGCTCCCTGAGCAGATTGATGCCAAGCGGGTTACGTGTCAACGGTCTCCCCCGCGCCGATCGGAGCCCGGCGATCAGCTTTTCACGGAGAGCGCTCTCCCGACTCTTTGAGCATCTCCGCAGGTCACAGAGGTTTTGAGGTTAAATTTTCTGGTGAATGGAGCGTTCCCACGACGAAAGGTCACATTAAGGTCGCGTTTCCGTCATGTTCCATGGCGCCGCGCCGAGCTCTTGACACTCCCCGCGGGGCGGGTCACCCTCTTTCTCAGAGAGCGCTCCCCAGCGACTCTCCGCATGCCTCCCCGCGCCGCCGGCACCCGCGGCGCCGATGACCGCCGCCCCCGCGCGGCGTGATCCCGGGTGACGCGTCTCGCCGCCCCCGTACGCGAGGCCCCCGGGAAGCTCCTCTCGGGAAGTTCCCGGGAAGTACGGCCCGCCTCCGAAGGACGACGCGGAGGCCGCCCCCGCCCCCATGGCTCTCGTGGCGGCGCCGGAACCCGTAGAGTCGTCCGGCCGGTCGGAAATCGGCCGGCGCGTATCCAACCAAGGAGAACCACGTGGCACTGGAGAAGCCGGAGATCGACTTTCCGGAAGGCGCCCCGCCCTCGGAGCTGGAGATCGTCGACGTCGTCGTAGGGGATGGCCCGGAGGCCAAGGCGGGGCACCAGGTCACCGTGCACTACGTCGGCGTGGCCTTCTCGACGGGCGAGGAGTTCGACGCGTCGTGGAACCGCGGCGACACCTTCCAGTTCCCGCTGGGCGGGGGCCGGGTCATCGCGGGCTGGGACCAGGGCGTCGCGGGCATGAAGGTCGGCGGCCGCCGCCGTCTCACCATCCCGCCGCACCTCGGCTACGGCAGCGCCGGCGCGGGCGCCCGCATCAAGCCGGGCGAGACGCTCATCTTCGTCGTGGACCTGCTCGGCGTGAGCTGACGCGACCTGCTCGGCGTGAGCTGACGCGGCCTGCTCGGCGTGAGCTCACGCCGGACCTGCTCGGCGTGAGCTGACGCCCCGGGGTGAGACGGCACGGGCGGGCGGGCCTTACCGGCGACGGGTGGCCCGCCCGGCATGTCCCGTCACATCCCCTATATCCGGCGATGTCCTCCGCGTGTCCCAACCGGCCTCAAGCGGGCGTTCATCTCGCGTTCAGGCGGGTTCTCGCCTCCCCGGAAACGCGACGACTCCGAAAAGCGGCGCCTCACCTCACCGAAATGCCGCGTGCAGCTCTTAAGCTGGCCATTGTGTTGTTGATCGACCTCGCGCGCACCTCGGCGGCCGTGACCGCCAGCTCCGCCCGGCTGGCGAAGACCGCCCACCTCGCGGAGCTGCTCGGCAGGATCGAGCCGGACGAGGCGGAGATCGCCATCGCCTACCTCTCCGGGGAGCTGCCGCAGCGCAACGTCGGCGTGGGCTGGACGAGCCTGAAGGATCCGCCGGAGCCCCGGCTCGCCGCCACCGCCACCCTGCGCGGGGTCCACGACCTCCTCGACCGGATCAAGGCCCTGGCCGGCCCCGGTTCGCAGGCCGCGCGCAAGGCGCTGGTCGCCGAGCTGTTCGGCGCCCTCACCCGCCAGGAACAGGTCTTCCTGTCGCGGCTGCTCCGGGGCGAGCTGCGCCAGGGCGCGCTGGAGGGAGTGATGATCGAGGCCGTGGCGAAGGCCGCCGGGGTGCCGGCCGCCGAGGTCAGGCGGGCGCTGACGCTGCGCGGCTGGCTTCCCGCCGTCGGCGCCGCCGCCCTGGGGGGCGGGGTCGAGGCGCTGCGCGCCTTCCACCTGGAGGTGGGCCACCCGGTGTCGCCGATGCTCGCCCAGAGCGCCACCTCCATGGCCGCCGCGTTCGGCAAGCTCGGCGGGCCGGTCGCCGTCGAGTGGAAGCTCGACGGCGTCAGGGTCCAGGCGCACCGCTCGGGCGACCGGGTCACCGTCTTCACCCGCGCCCTGGAGGACATCACCGCGCAGGTGCCCGAGCTGGTCGAGGCGGTGAGCGCCCTGCCCTCCCGCGACCTGGTCCTCGACGGCGAGGTCATCGCGCTGCGCGCCGACGGCCGTCCCGAGCCCTTCCAGGTCACCTCGGGCCGCGTGTCCAGCCGCACCGACGTGCCGCGCGCGAGGGAGAGGACGCCGCTGAGCGTCTTCTTCTTCGACGCGCTGCGGGTCGACGGCGCCGACCTGCTCGACCTGCCGGGCGAGGCGCGCCACGCGGCCCTGGCCGCCGCCGTACCCTCGGAGCTGGTCACCCCCCGCCTCGTCACCGGCGACGTCGCGGACGGCGAGGCGTTCTTCAAGGACGTGATCAGGAGCGGTCACGAGGGCGTGGTGGTCAAGTCACTCCTGACGCCCTACGCGGCCGGGCGGCGCGGCGCCGGCTGGATCAAGGTGAAGCCCCGGCACACGCTCGACCTCGTCGTCCTGGCCGCCGAATGGGGAAGCGGCCGCCGCGAGGGCAGGCTCTCCAACCTGCACCTGGGCGCCCGCGACCCGCTGACCGGCGGGTTCGTCATGCTCGGCAAGACCTTCAAGGGCCTCACCGACGAGCTGCTCGCCTGGCAGACCGAACGCTTCCTCGGCATCGCCGAGGGCCCCACCGACGGCTGGACGGTCACCGTCCGCCCCGAGACGGTCGTCGAGATCGCCTTCGACGGCGTGCAGCAGTCGAGCCGCTATCCCGGCGGCATGGCGCTGCGCTTCGCCAGGGTCATCCGCTACCGCACCGACAAGACGGCGGACCAGGCCGACACCGTCGACATGGTCCGCTCCCTCATGCTCTGACGCCCCGGCCGCCGGTTCCCTCCCGGGACGCCACGGATGTCATTTCACGAGACGCAGGGTGAGGGGATACCGGAAGTCGCCGTCGCCCGCCGCGGCCACGGCGCCGACCACGGACAGGACCACGCCGCCGATCCAGAGCAGGGGCGTCAGGACGAAGCCGATGAACGTGATCGCCAGCACGATGGTGGCCGCGAGCATCGTCAGCTGGAAGTTGAGCGCCTCCACCGAGTGAGCCCGGACGTAGGACGAGGTCCTGCCCGCGGTGAGCATCATGACCACCGGGCCGATGACGGGGAGGCCGACCAGCGGGAGCAGGTGGGACGCCATCGCGCCCAGCCGCTCGGCTCCGGTGTCACCCCGCCCGGCGGGGCGGACGTGATGACCCTGACCCATGACGGGCGGGTAGGACGCGAGACGGGCCGGATGCGTGCCGTACAGCTCGTTCATGATCGGGGTGAGGTCGCCGTGGACGCGGGCCGTCATCGCCCGCTCCAGCCTGTCGTCGAACTCGGCCTCGTCGAGCCTTCCCTCCGCGTAGGCGGCCTGGACGTGCTCGACCACCCGCTCACGATCCTGGTTGCTGACCCGAAGCCCCGCGTGGCCGGGCCGGGGACCTGTCGCCGGCACTCCCCCGTACCCCGGGCCCGCTGGTGTCGCTGTGCCTGCCATGAGACCGATACCCTTTCGTCGCCGCTTCGGCCTCAATGCTCGTCCAGATTGTCGGCCCCGTATATCAGGATGAACCCCCATAAGCCCCTGAGACCCATCCCTGGCCTTCCGCCATGGAACGAGCAGGAGAGGTATACAAGGAAATATGAGATGGCGAGATCGCTATGGGTTGAGGCGCCTGCGCGGGCCGAGGATCGCCAAGTACGACCGCGCCACGACCGACGCCGACATCGAGGCGCTCATCGCCTTCGCGAAGTCGCGCCGGGGCGTCGAGTTCTACGTCGAGCCCGAGACCTTCGCGACGAACACCACGGCGGTGGCCGTCGCCGACGACGGTGAGTGGACCCGGCGCCGGGTCGGCTCTCCCGCGGTGATCCGCAAGGTGGCCCGCGACCTGGCCCTGCCGGTCTACGACGTGCAGCTGACCGGCTATCCCCCTCGGATGAGGGCCTACAACGAGCGCCAGAAGCGCGCGGAGGGCTGAGCCGGGAGATCCGGCCCCCTCGTCACCGGGCCGGGGAGACCCCGGCCGTCCGGTGACACGGGAACGCGGGGAACCGGCGGCCGGCGCCGCCGGGCCCGTCCGGCGACACGCCCGGCCGCCCGCGAGGCGACCGGGCGCGCGGACGGCGTCGGGAAGATCATCGTGCTCGCCGGTGCCGGCGCCGGTCGGCGCCGGTCACATGGGCGGCGCCGACCGGGGCGCGCGGGGTCCCGGGGGCACGGCCATTCCACGATGCGAGACTTCCCTGGTTGGAGCGGCCGAACGGCGGCAATCACGATACACGTCGCGGAACGTCGTACCGGGGTGCGCGCGTTCGGGGGTGTCTCCCGCGTAATCTTTTTCTTCCCTTCAGGTGAGTACCGTCAGAAGGTTGAAGCCCGCGATCATGAGTCGCTATGTAAAACAGGATTTATGCGTATTTGTACGTTTCATGTTGGTGCGTGGTATGCGCTGAAGAGTGATGCCGATGGATTTCAAGATTCTTGGACCGATCGAAGTTCGCACGTCCAATGGGCAGCCGATCGCCCTCGGGCGACGCAAACAGCGGGTGTTGCTCGCCGCCCTGCTGCTCAATGCCGGTAAGGCGATCCCCACCCATCGGATGCTCGACTGGTTGTGGGGCGAACAGGCCCCCGTCAACGCCGAGTCGAACCTCTACACGTATATCTCCGCGCTGCGCAGGGTGCTCGGTTCGCCTTCCCGGATCGAGGCGGGCTCCAACGGCTACGTGCTCCGGGCCGCTCCCGGCGAAATAGACGTGAGATTGTTCGAAGAACTCGCCTCTCAAGGGCGTCTGATGTTATCCGAAGGACGAAATGACGTCGCGCTCGAACGCTGCACCCGGGCCCTGGGCCTCTGGCGCGCCGAGGCGGTTCTGGAGGGACTGCCCCTGCCCGAGCCGTTGCGCGGCGAGGCGGCCCGGCTGGAGCGGCTGAGGACGACCGTCGTGGACGCCGCGCTGGAGGCCCGCCTGGCGCTGGGCCAGCACGGCGAGCTGCTTCCCGACCTGGAGGCGCTGACGCGCAGGGACCCGCTGAACGAACGGCTCCGGGCACAGCTCATGCTCGCCCTGTACCGCTCCGGCCGCCGGGCCGACGCGCTCGCGGTGTACCAGCGCGCGCGGGAGATGCTCGCCGCGGAGCTCGGCGTCGACCCCGGCCCGGATCTGATCCGCATGCACCGGCAGATCCTCGCCGACGACTCCGTACTGGCGGCGCCGTCACCGTCGGTGATCGCCCGCAGGGTCTTCGCCCCGGCCGAGCTCCCGATCGACTCGGCCGCGTTCACCGGGCGGGCCGCCGAGGTCTCGCGGCTGCGGACGGCGCTGGTCTCCGCGAGCCCCGGCCAGGTCGTCGTCTCCGCGATCGCCGGAGCGGCCGGGATCGGCAAGTCGGCGTTCGCCGTGCACGTCGCCCACCAGATCGCGGACCGGTTCCCCGACGGGCAGCTCTACGTGAACCTGCACGGCTCCACCCCCAACGTCAAACCGCTGGACCCGGCCGAGGTCCTCGCCCGCCTGTTACGTTCCCTCGGCGGCGACGACGCGGCCGTGCCGACCGAGGTGGACGAGGCCGCCGCGCGGTTCCGTTCGCTGACCGACGGCAAGCGCCTGCTGTTCCTGTTCGACAACGCCAGGGACGCGGCGCAGGTACGGCCGCTACTGCCCGCGAGCCCCACCTGCTGCGTGCTGATCACCTCCCGGAGGATGCTGACCTCCCTGGACGCCGTCACGCATCTCCGCCTCGACGTCATGGCGGAGGACGAGATGACCACCCTGCTCAGCCGCCTGATCGGCGAGGAGCGCGTCGCCGCCGACCCGTGGGCGGCGAGCGCCATCGTGCGGCTCTGCGGCGGCCTGCCGCTGGCGATCAGGATCGCCGCCGCCCGGCTGATCGCCCGGCCGGGCCTGACACTGCGGGTCCTCGCCGACCGCCTCGCGGTGGAGGATCACCGCCTGTCCGAGCTGCAGGCCGACGACCGGGCGGTCCGGGCCTGCTTCATGGTGAGCTACCGCAGCCTGAAGCCCGAGCACTCCCGCATGTTCCGGCTGCTGAGCCTGCTCGGCGGGTCCGACATCAGCGTCGCGGTCGCCGCGGCGCTGGCCGACCGCTCGGAGGAACAGACCGCCGATCTCCTGGACCACCTCGCGGACGTCCAGCTCCTGGAGGTCCGCGACGCGGACCGGTACCGCATGCACGACCTGCTCTGCCTGTTCGCCCGCGAGCGGACCCGGCAGGAGGAGACCGAGGAGGAACAGGTGCAGGCCGTACGGCGGGCGCTGCACAGCTCCCTCGTCATCGCCTGCACTCTCGGTGACGTGTGCAACCGGCGACCCCGGCGGGACGCCAAGTTCGGGCACCTCGCGCTCGGCCGCTTCGGCCTGCCGCCCGACGGCTGCACGGCCGACCCCCGATGGCTCAACGCCAAGATGGCCGACCTGCTCTCCAACGCGCGCCAGGGGCGCGGCGCGGCGGGGGACGGCATCGGTCTCCCGGTCGCCCGCGGCGTCGTCAGGTACCAGCCGTCGTACGGGTGGGGCCGCTAGGGACACCGAGACTCCCTCGGAGGGTCGCCGGTCCCGGCGGCGGAGTGCCCGGGTGAGCGCGGGGGACGAGGTGGCCACACCGCCCGCCCCCCGCACCCGCCACACGCCCGCCCCTGCCACACCGCCCGCCCCGCCCGAACCGGCCACACGCCCGTACCGCCCGCACCGGCCGCCCCGCCCGCACCGGATGTCGCGGCCCGCGGAATGGGAACGCTCCATTCGATCGACGGCGACGATAAATGAGCGATCGGCGTCGGCCCGCTGGAAATAATCCTCGCGCGAGGCAGCCGTAATCACGGGAATTTACACGCTTGAAATATTCTCGTGTATGCCTGCCGTAATCGCGGTATCCGGTATGCCCGAAATCATCGTCACACGTGACCGCGACGGCCGCGGGATCCGGTAAAGACGAAATCCCGAGTTCGCGCGTCGCGCCGCTCTTTTTCGTCCATGTTTCATCGCGTCGGCGGCGTCGACCTATACAGACTTGTGTGGTCCGAGGTATAGCCGCATTTAACACCATTGGCGAGACGTCTCTTGTCTTCTCACACCTCTAGAGAGAAGGCCGGCACCTTGCGCAGGAAGACCCAAGGGTTGACCGGTGACAGCGGCGGTACTGCCGCAGGAGCCCTGCGGGCACCCATGTCGCGACGATTGCGACCCTCGGACCAAAACTCACCTGTGACGCCACAAGCTGCAAACTCGCGGAAAAACGCCAGGAAAGGTCGAACGTGTCGGAGCTAATCGGCATCGATGAGTGCGAAAATCTTACCGTAAAGCAGGTTCAAAACCTATACGGAAAGTATGTCAGCCGCAGTCAGGTCAACCTCATGACCTCGTTCGGCTTCGGCCGCGAGCTCGCCGAGCGCGCCGAGGGCGCCTGGATCTGGACCCGTGACGGCCGCCGGATCCTCGACGTCACCGGCGGGGTCGGCGTCCTCAACCACGGCCACAACCACCCGCGCATCCTGGCGGCCAGGCGCCGCTTCGCCGAGGCCAGGCGCATGGAGGTCCACAAGGCGTTCTTCTCGCCGTACGTGGCCGCGCTGAGCCACAACGTGGCCAGCCTGCTGCCCGGCGACCTGAACATCTCCTACTTCCCGAACTCGGGAGCCGAGGCCAACGAGGGCGCCATCAAGATGGCGTACAAGTATCACGGCGGGCGGCGCAACACCATCCTGCGGTCCGACATCAGCTTCCACGGCAAGACCCTCGGGGCGGGGAGTCTGACCGGGTCGTCGGAGAACTCGTTCCGCTTCCCGGGGCTGCCGAACATCGTCGTCCACCCGTACGGCGACCTGGAGGCCGTGCGGGCGGCGGTCGACGCCGCGCGCACCCCCGACGGGAAGTGCGACGTATACGCGATCATGGTCGAGCCGTTCAGCGCGTCGAGCATGCGCAGCTGGTCGGAGTCGGACCTGCGCGAGCTGCGGCGGCTCTGCGACGAGCGCGACATCATCATGATCTTCGACGAGGTCTACACCGGCTGGGGCAAGACCGGCAGCCTCTTCTACTTCATGCGCTACCCGGACCTGCTGCCCGACATCCTCGTCTACTCGAAGTCGCTGGGCGGCGGGAAGGCGTCGATCGCCGGGTACACCGCCCGGGAGCCCATCTTCCGCAAGGCGTACGACCGGCTCTCCGACGTCATCCTGCACAGCACGACCTACTACGGGTTCGGCGAGGAGACCGTCACCGCGATCGAGGCGATCAACGTGATCGTCGAGGACGACTATCCCGCGCGGGCGCGGCAGATCGAGCGCATCCTGAAGCCGGGCCTGGAGAACATCCAGAAGCGCTACCCGGACGTGGTCGGCCAGGTGACCGGGACGGGGGCGCTCTGGGGGGTGTTCCTGACCGGCGGGCCCAAGGTGCTCGACCTGGCGGGAAAGCTGGTGCCCGGCTTCTCCAGCGACCCGCACTTCCGGACCAAGCTGATCACCCTCTCGGTGATCGCCGATCTCTACAGCGAGCACGACATCGTGTCGTACTACAGCCCGAACGTCGAGAACCCCCTCGTCGTCGCGCCGACCCTCGCCATCGAGCCCGACGACGTCGAGTACTTCGTGCAGAGCCTCGACAAGACCCTGTCCAAGGGCCTGCCCCGGCTGCTCGCCCGGTTCGTACGGGAGAAGGTGGGATCGCGGTGGCCTCTCGGGTCGTAGTGACCGGCAGCGCCGGGATGCTGGGCGGCAACCTGGTCCGGCGGCTCGTGACCGAGGGCCACGAGGTGATCGGCGTGGACCTGCGCCCGCCGTCCGACCCGGACCCGGGATGGAGCCACCGGGTCGGCGACGTGCGCGACGTCGCGCTGATGGCCGAGGCGATGGCCGGGGCGGACGCGGTCGTGCACTGCGCGGGCGCGCTGCCGAGCTACCCGGCGGAGCAGATCCAGAGCCTGATCGTCGGGGGCACCCACAGCGTGCTGGAGGCCGCGCGCCGGGCGGGGGTGGAGCGGACGGTCCACATCTCCTCCACAGCCGTGTACGGGCTCCCGAAGCTGGTGCCCACCCCGGAGGAGCATCCGCGCGAGCCGGTCGACCCCTACACCAGGGCGAAGACCGAGGCGGAGGAGCTGGCCGACAAGTACCGGGCCGGCGGGATGTGCGTGCCGATCCTGCGCCCCAAGACCTTCCTTGGTCCCGGCCGGATGGGCCTGTTCGCGATGCTCTTCGAGTGGGCCGAGGAGGGCCGGAACTTCCCGGTCCTCGGCCGCGGGGACGTGCGCATCCAGATGCTCGCCATCGAGGACCTGGTGGACGCCGTGGCAGGGGTCCTGACGGCACCGGCGGACGTCGCGAACGACACCTACAACCTCGCGGCCGCGGAGTTCGGCACGCTGCGGGAGGACTTCCAGGCGGTGCTCGACACGGCGGGCCACGGCAAGCGCGTCGTGTCGCTGCCCGTGCGCCCGGCCCTGGCCGGGCTCCGGCTGCTGGAGCGGACCCGGCTGTCGCCGGTGTACGGGCGGCTGGTGCACAAGCTGCTCGCCGACTCCTACGTCAGCACCGACAAGGCCAGGGACCGGCTCGGCTTCCGGCCCAAGCTGTCCAATCAGGACGCGATCCTCAGCACGTACGCCTGGTGGCGGGAGAATCGCACCGCCGGCTCACAGCGGGGTGCCGGCCAGACCAGCCGTGACGCGTGGCGGCAGGGCGCGCTGTCACTGGCGAAAGTCTTCTTCTGAAGTGACGGGGAAAGCATGTACGTCGTCGAACCGGCAGACCTTCCAGAACTCCCGCGGCCCAGGGGACAGGCCTCGGACCGGAAAACGGAAGCCCGGCCGCCACGCCTGGTCACGGACCTCTTCAGGCTGATACGGCCCTCGCACGCGGCCAAGGCGATCCTCCTGGTGCCGCTCGCGCTCATCGACACCTCCCTGTGGAACCTCGCCACCGTGGTCGAGGTCCTCCTGGCCACGGTCGCGTTCATCCTGGCCTCCTCCGCCGTCTACGTCGGCAACGACATCGCCGACCGGCACCGTGACGTGCACCATCCCGTCAAACGTCACCGTCCCGTCGCCGCCGGCCGCGTGGGCATCAGGGTCGCGTACGCCTACTGCGCCAGCCTGCTCGCGCTGCTCTGTGCCGTCATCCTCCTCACCCCGGGGCCGTACTGGCCCATCGTGGTGTACCTCCTGATCAACATCGCGTACAGCCGCTATCTCAAGCACATCCCGCTCGTCGACGTGGGCACGGTGGCGGTCTGCTTCGTCCTCCGGGTCATCCAGGGGTACGAGGTGGCCGGGGGGCGGGCGGCCACCTGGCTGCTGGTCGCGGTGTTCTCGATGTCCCTGCTGCTCCTCATCGGCAAGCGGCGCCAGGAGCTGAAGTCCGGCGCCGCGCACCGGCCCGCGCTCCACGGCTACTCGCTGGAGCTGACCAACTGGCTGCTGCAGATCGCCTCCGTGCTCGCCCTCGTCTCCGGCCTCATGTACCTGCGCGACGAGGGCCCGTTCGGCCCCCAGTACGGGCAGACGGCGATGCTGCTGTCCACGCCCTTCGCGCTCTTCGCCCTCTTCCGCTACCTGCAGATCCAGCTGATGGACGAAGGCGGTGGTGACCCGGTCCGGATCCTGCTGCGGGACCGGGTCATGGTCGCCAACTCGATGTTGTGGGCGGCCACCCTGGGTGTGACGCTCGTGCTCGCCCACCAGCCGGTCCCGTTGTGAGAGCGACCCGGAAGGAAAGAATGGAAGTCCGCATACTGGGCCCGGTCGAGGTGATCGTCGACGGACGGCGCGTCCCGCTGGGACCGCCGCAACGACGTGCGGTGCTGGCCGCCCTCGCGGTCGACGTCAACCATCCCGTGCCCCTCCAGACGTTGATCGACCGGGTCTGGAACCTCCCACCGGACCGGGCGACGGATTCGCTGTACGCCCACATCGCGCGCCTGCGGCAGGCACTGACGGGAACCGCGGTCGCCATCGAGCGCCGCGGTGGCGGCTACGTGCTGGAGGCCGACCCCGACCGGGTGGACGCCCACCGGTTCCACCGGCTGGCGAAACAGGCGCAGACCCACGCCGGCGACGACTCCTCCCGGGCCGCGCTGCTGGCCGAGGCGATGGAGCTGTGGCGCGGCTCGCCGCTGACCGACATCTCGGGGGACTGGGCCTCCCGGATGCGCTACAGCATCGAGCAGCAGTTCGTCGGCGCCATCGTCACCTGGGCGCAGGCGCACCTGCGGCTGGGACGGCCCGACGCGGTGGTCACCGAGCTCACCCCGCTCGTCCCCCGCTACCCGCTGGTGGAGCCGCTCGCGAGCATGCTGATGCGCGCGCTCTGCGCACTGGGACGCACCGCGGAGGCGGTGGCCCAGTACGCGCGCCTGCGCGGGTATCTGGCCGACCACCTGGGCATCGAGCCGGGACCCGAGCTGCGCGCGCTGCACCAGGAGATCCTGCGCGGCGACCACGACCCACCGGCCTGGGCGGCCGAGGGGGTGGTCCTGGCCGGCGCCCACCACACCGTCACCGGCTGGCCGCCGCTCGCCGAACCGGCGAGCTGGACCCGTCCCGCGGCCCATATGCCCGGCCGGGTGCTGTCCAGGCCCTGACCGTTCCCCCGGTCGTCACCCTCTCGTCGAGACGACCAGGTGCTGCCCGCTGTGGTCGGAAAGCCCCTCCGACCGCACCAGCCCGTACCGGTGCACGGTGACGTCCGGCGTGGTGAACGCCCAGTCGATCCGCCACAGCGGCCACCGGTCGTCCCAGGAGGTGGGGTAGAGCGACCCGAGCACCGGGGTGGCGTCGACCAGCCGGTCCGGCAGCAGGTCCAGGATGCCCATCGCGGGTGAGGCGTTGAAGTCACCGGCCAGCACGACCGGGTGCGGATTCCTCTCCACGTCGGCGGCGAGCGCGCGGAGGTTGGCCCGCCGCCGCTCGTGCTGGGTCCGGTTGAGGCGGCGGGGGTCCATGCCCTTCGGGAACGCGTGGACCGGGGAGTTGATGTGCGTGTTGTAGAGCGAGACGATCTTCCCGCCGTCCCCGCCGCTCCCGCTCTCCCCACCGACGCGTACGTCCGTGCGCAGCGTCTTCACCGCGGAGAAGTCGGGCAGGCCCGGGTCGGGGGGCAGGATCGCGTCGCGTCTCTCCGCCACCCACGGGCGGAGGTCGAGCCCCTGCTGCAGGACGATCGGGAACCGGGAGACCGTCACCAGCTCGCTCGCCGCGGCGATGTGGTAGCCGGGGAACTCCGTGCGCAGCCTGGCCAGGTCGTCCACCCGGACCGCCTTCGAGTCCGGGCCGAAGTAGACGTACTCCTGCAGGAGGTACACGTCCGCCTTCTGGGCGTGCAGGTACCGGTAGAAGTCGTCGATGTCGCGCGACGGCGCGCCGGTGGGCGGCGGCATCGTCTCGCCGCCCGTCACCATGTCCCAGTACAGCGTGTTCCAGGAGAACACCGTGATCGCGCCCGGCGGGGCGGGCGGGGGGCGGTGCCACAGGGCGGCGGGGTTGAGCCCGCTCAGGCCCGCGCCGAGCACCAGGGAGGCGAGCGTCACCGCCGCGACCCATCCCCGGGCCCGGCGCGCGGTGAGGGCCACCGCGAGCAGCAGGACCGGGAGGACCGCGAAGACGAGCGGCGGCGCGAGCTCCGGGGCCTGCCACCACCACACCCGGCCGGACAGCAGGCGATGGACCGCCACGAACACCAGCCAGGCGACCGGCGCGGACAGCAGCGGCCAGGTCCACCAGTGCGACCGCCGGACGGGCTCCGGCCCGGCGGTCGCGGTCACCACCCGCGTGTCGGTCATCGACGGCGGCCGGATCCGGGGCGTAGGCGTGGCGCGGACAGGCGCGGAAGGACCGTCGTCTCGAAGGGCGAGCCTGGTGCGGGCGGGCGCGGACGGACCGTCACGTCGCCGCCTCCCCGGCGGCCGAGGGCCGCACGAGCAGATCGGAATCGTAGAGCCTGCGGAACCTGGCGGAGAGGAACCACTGCAGGACACCGGCCGCCACCCCGGCGGCGATGGTCACGTTCACCACGAAATGCACCGTACCGTAGTAGAGCAGGAAGAGCGGGCCTCTTCGCCGCAGCACGAACCGGTACATGCCGAGGTCCGCCAGGATCGACACGGCCAGGGCGAGGGCGGGCGGCACGGCGCCGAGGGGGCCGAACGCCAGCGCCGGCAGCGTGGCCACCGCGGCCAGCGCGGCGAGGCTGCCGCCGGCCCGGTTCGAGGTCTCGAACCCGCGGGCGAAGCGCTTGCGCCGCGCGTACAGCGGCACCCGGGCGCGGCCCCGCTTGAACAGCTTGCGCAGCAGCTTGAACAGCTCGTCGTCGTGGTCGTGCCGGGAGCGCACCGCCGAGGTGAGCACCATGTCGTACCGCTGGGTGAGGCGGTGGCCGTAGTCGACCTCCTCGGTCTCGCGCAGCCGGGTGTTGAACTGCCCGACCTCGTCGAACACGTGGCGGGGCATCGCGACCATCGCCGGGAAGAGGAACGAGATGGGGCCCTCGGAGCTCGCCGTCCAGTAGTAGTACTGCAGCGCGCGGTACTCCTCGACGAGGCTGTCGCGGATGAGCGGCTCCGGGTCGTGGATGCTGCACACCGCCCCGAGCTTCGGGTCGGCCGCGAGCATGCCCACCGCGACCTCGACGGAGTCGGGGTAGGCGGCCACGTCGGAGTCGACGAACACCAGGATCTCGCCACGGGCGTGGGTGGTGCCGAGGTTGCGCGCGCCGGCCACCCCCATGTTGTGCTCGGTGTGGACGACCCGGACACCGAGCCGCTCCGCGACCGCGACGGAGTCGTCGGTGCTGCCGTCGTCCACCATGATCAGCTCGATCGGCCGGTAGGTCTGCTCCTGCAGGGCGCGCAGGCATAGCTCCAGGGAGCCGGCGTAGTTGTAGTTGGGCACGATCACCGATACCAGCGGGCCGTCCATCGCTCACGCCCCCATCGCCGGAGCGGACGCTTCCGGCATGTCGTAGGTGTTCCGGAACTTGCTGGACAGCACGCACTGCGCGGCGCCGACGAACACCGCCAGCGCGACGGTGACGTTCACCAGGAAGTGGATCGCGGTGAAGTAGACGGTGAACGCCGCACCGGCGTAGCCCCAGACGAAGCGGTACATCCCCAGGTCGGAGGCGATGGAGCCGGCGAACAGCACGAGCGGCACGAGCAGCCAGAGCGGGCCGAACAGCACCGGCAGCGCCAGGGTGACGATCGCGAACAGGGCGGCGAGCGACCCCCAGCCCCGGCTGCTGTTGGTCGGGCCGCCGTTGAAGTCCGGCCGTCGCAGGTACAGCGGGATGTGCAGGCGCGCGCGGTGGAAGAACTTCGACAGCACCACGCTCAGCTTGTCGTCGTGGTCGTGCGCGCCCCTGATCGCGGTGTCCAGCACGATCCGGTAGCGCTGGGTGATCCGGTGGCCGTAGTCGGCGTTCTCGCTGTGGCGCAACGCCGGGTTGAGCGGGCCGATCTCGTGGAAGACCCTGGTCCACATCGCGAAGATCGCGGAGTAGATCGTGGTGATGTCGCCCGCGTCACCGGAGATCCAGTAGTGCAGCTGGAGGCTGCGGTAGCGCTCCACGAGGCTGTCGGGGATCAGCGGCTCCGGCTCGTACGTGCCGCACACCACCCCCAGCGTGGGATCGGCGGTGAGCAGCGCCACCGCGTTGCCGACCGTGTCGGGGGTGAGCGCCACGTCCGAGTCGAGGAAGAACAGCACCTCACCGCGCGCGTGCTCGACGCCGAGGTTGCGCGCCGCCGGTGCCCCGATGTTGGTGTCGGTGATCAGCACCCGCACCCCGTGCCGGTGGGCTATCTCCACCGAGTCGTCGGTGCTCCGGTCGTCGACGACGATCACTTCGATGTGCGGGTATTCCTGCCGCTCCAGCGCGCTCAGGCACAGGTCCAGCGTACGGGCGTAGTTGTAGTTGGGAATGATGACCGAGACCAGTGGCCGCTGCTCATCCATGGTCGATGACCCCTTCGGGTTGGCGGGCCTCCACCGGCCGGGAGGGGACCCGCCCGGCGGACGCTCGCACGCGTTGGTCTGTTCCGATGCTTGTGAGGACTACTTGTCTCCCGCCGGAGCGGGTTCCGCCGCCGTCGTGGACACCGGCACCGCGGACACCTGATCCGGCTCCCGCTCCGGTTCGGGGGCCGGTTCGGAGGCCGGGGCGCGCCGGATGACGATCTCGGCCACCGCCAGCGCCGTCGCTCCCAGCGCCACCTCGCCGACCGTGGAGACCAGCCGGCTCGCCACCGCCACCACCGCGGCCGCCGGCGCGGGCAGCACCACCGTCAGGGCGGCGGTCAGCACCGCCTCGCGGACGCCGATCCCGTCGGGCAGCACGACCGTCAGCATCCCGACCGTGGTGGCCAGGGTGAACGCGCCCACGCACAGTCCCAGGGACGGCAACGGGTCCGCTCCCATCGCGATCGCGAGCAGCCACAGGTGCAGGCCGGTGACCAGCCACGACACCCCCTGCGCGACGACCGCGAACCGGATGCCGCGCGGCGAGGCCGACCTGGCCGGGTCCGGCCTGCGCAGCACCCGCAGCACCAGGTGCGCGCCGTGGTTGACCAGCTGCGGCCGTACCAGCACGACCACGATCAGCACCGCCGCCACCGCCACCAGCCAGGCCACCTGGGTGCCGAGCATGTGCACGCCCGCGAGCAGCCCGATCGTGAGCCCGGTCAGCAGGACCAGGCTCATGCTCAGCGCCGCCGTGCCCATCAACCGCCCGAAACCGACACCGTTGGCCGTGGCCACCTTGGTCGCGGCGATCAGGCCCGGCACCTTCCCCGGCACGTACTTGCTCAGGAACGTCACGAAGAAGACGCGCGCCACCCGCGGTTCGCCGACCGGCGGGCCGAGCTCGAACAGCACCGCCCGCCACGCCAGGTAGCCGAACCCCAGCCCGGCCATGCTGATCAGCAGCGCGCCGGCCAGCAGGAGGCCGATCCGCCCGCCGTCGCTCCTGGCGAGCATGACGGAGACCACGCTCCAGTCCTGCCCGGCCAGTGCCACCGCCACCGCGCCCACCAGGACCAGCGCGAACGCCGCGACCAGGACGCGCACCAGCGCGCGGGGCGGACGCCACGACGGCAGGCGCCACGGCCGGCTCTCGGTCACTCGGGCGCGCCGGCCGGGGAGACCGGGGTGAGGCCGGTCTTGGCCGGGTGCCCCTGGCGGCGGAGCAGCTCGTAGACGAGCCTGGGCAGCCCCGCGCCGGCCCCGAGGAAGAACGCCGTGTGGTAGCAGAACTGCATCACGGCCATCTGGAACGCGAAGCCCGCGCCCCGGTAGCGGTGGGAGTATCGGAGGAAGTCACGGTTCACCGTCACGAACGCCGCCAGCAGCAGCGCGAGCACTACGAGCAGCCACGGCACGAGGAAGACGAACGGCAGCGTGAACAGGCTCAGCGCCGCGGAGACGGAGGAGATCCGGGGCGGCAGGCGGCGGGTGCGGGGATCCGGGCCGATCATGTCCAGCCGGAACCCGATCGTGTCGTCGTCGTACAGCCGCCGCGCCCTCAGCATGATCACCGGTAGGGTGCTGGCCCTGACGAACCGCTCCCACATGCACTCCCAGAACCGGTCGACGTCGTCCGCCCTGGTGACCACGGTCGCGGTCACCACCAGCCGGTACTTGGACGGCACCCGGTTGCCGAACTCGAAGTCCTCGCCGTCGCGCAGCCGCTCGTCCAGCCCGCCCGCCTCGCGGAAGACCGTGCGCGGGATCAGCGAGTTGGACAGGAACGTGGACACCGCCCGCTGGCGGTCGAAGTGCTCGGAGAAGACGCGGTATCTCTCCACCAGGCCGTCGTCGTACAGCGGCTCCTTGTCGTAGATCCCCTGGACCATGCCGCAGTCGGGCGTCTCCCGGTAGGCCCGCACCGCGTTCTCGATGGCGTCCGGGGCGAGCGCGGTGTCGGAGTCGACGAAGAACAGCAGGGGCGAGTCGCTGGAGTCGACCCCGGTGTTGCGGGCCCCCGACGGCCCCTGGTTGGTCGGCAGCTCGACGATCGTGCACGGGAACTCCCGCGCGATGTCCAGCGAGCCGTCCGTGCTGCGGTCGTCGACCACGATCACCTCGGCCGGGGGGTACGTCTGCGCGTACACCGCCTCCAGGCAGGCCCGGAGAGTCTTCTTCTTGTTGTAGTTGGGCACGATGACCGCGACATCCTCGGGTCGCGCGGTCGCCGGTTCCGTCATGCTGATTCCTTCCACGGCTCAGTGGCCAACCGATAGAACCGTTTGTTGAGGACGGTGGTCGGAGAGTCCGGCGGATCCGGGCATCTCGTAGCTGTGCACGACGACGTCCGGCGTGGTGAGCACCCAGTCGATCCGCCAGAACTCAAGGGGTCCGGCGAGGTAGGTGACCGGATAGAGGGACGGCAGCGCCTCGGTGTGGTCGACCAGCTTCTCCGGCAGCAGCCGGAGCATCCCCATCGCCGGGGTGGTGTTGAGGTCACCGGCGAGCACCACCGGGTTGTCGTTCGCCTCGACGTCGGCGCGAAGCGCCCGGTAACTCGCCTCGCGCCGGCCGTGGGCGTACTGGTTGGAGTCGCGGGCCGCGCCGTCGTACAGCCGCCATTCGAGCGGGGGCTGGTTGATCTGCGTGTTGTAGAAGGAGACGACCTCGCCGTTCACCCGGATGTCGGTGCGCAGCGTCTCGACCGTGTAGGAGTCCGGCCAGGACCGCATCACCTCCGGTATCGCCTTCTGCTCCTCGGGCAGCCACCGGGTCATGTCGAGCCCGCGCTGCGCGACGATGGGAAGCCGGGAGAGCGTGATCAGCTCACCGGACGTCGCGACCTCGTATCCCGGGAACTCGCGTCGCAGCTCCGCCGTCTTGTCGATGCGGAGCGCCATGTCGGCGGTCCACTTCGTCGCCATCATGTCCCCCGCCGAGGTGTCGACGTAGAGATACTCCGAGAGCAGGTAGACGTCCGCGTCCATCTCGCGCAGGTAGTCGTAGAAGTTGGGCGAGTAGCTGTTGCCGTCGGAGGTGCGCCAGTCCTGGTCCCAGAACTCGGTGTTCCAGGTCGCCACCTTGACGGCGTCGGGCGGCGCGGGCGGCGGGGTGTACCAGAGGGTCGCCACGTTGATCCCGCTGTGTCCCGCGCCGAGTGCCACGGCGAGCACCAGCAGCGGGATGACCCGCCGGCGGACCGGGCGCGCCAGCGGCGCGACCACCAGCACCAGCAACGGCACCGCCACGAACATGAACGGCGGCATCAGGTCGAGCGGGGCCCACAGCGAGGTGCGGCCGCTCGCCAGCAGATGCGCGACCAGGAACAGCAGCCACCCCGTGGTTGCGGTCACCACCAGCCGGGTGCCCAGGCACCACCGCCGTCGCGGCCGGATGAACCGGGCGAGGCGAGCTCGCCCGCCGATCGGTTTCTCGGGAGGGACATCCGTCGGCTGATCCTCGGTCATGATGTCCCGGTCGCCCATCAGCACACCACCTCGGCACGTAGGTCAGGCCGGCGACAGCCATTGACGATCCGCGATCACTTCCAGCGGACCTCAACGTACTGACCGGTTCTTGTCGCTTCCTTGTCGTCCGCGCCGCGGGCCGCGCAGGGCTCACCTTCGGATCGCGCAAACCTCAGTCCCGGACCACACAAGCCGCGCAGAATGGGAACCGTATGACATGGCGGACCGAACGACAAGAATGAGACAAGCCGTCGGGGCTAGCGTGGGCGGGAAGCAAGGCGGTCGGGGGTCGGGCGACGAGCCACGGCCGCTTGACCGAAGACCCACCTGGGCAGCCCGCCCTGATCATCGGCCAACACCCGGCGGTTCGGAAAGAGCGGCCTTCAGCCAATGGAGCACCTGTGAGTCGAGAACGCCCGCTAGTCTCGGTCATCGTCCCCAGCTTCAACCGATCCCACGTGTTACGCCTGTGCCTGCGCGCGCTGGAGAAGCAGACCTACTCCCCCATCGAGGTCATCGTGGTGGACGACTGCGGCACCGAGGACGCGGCGGAGGTGGCGAGGTCGATGGGCGTCACCGTGCTGCGCACCGAGGTGAACAGCGGCGCCTCGACCGCGCGCAACCTCGGCGCGGAGCACTCCCACGGCGAGATCCTGCTCTTCCAGGACGGCGACATCGCCCTCGACCCGGACGCCGTCGAGAACGCGGTGAACATCCTGCAGGCCGAGCCCAGGCTGGGTGCCCTGGGAGGCATCCTGCACCCCGAGCCGCTGGCGGCCCAGACCCTCCCCGCGCAGTATCGCGCGCTGCAGATGTATCACTGGTGGATGCCGACCGACCGCCCGACCCTCGAACTGCACGCGGCCGTGCTCGCCGTGTCGGCCGAGGTGTTCAAGGAGATCGGCCCCTTCAACCCGCACCTGAGCGACACGGTGTCCGCGGACTATCGCTCCCGTTTGATGCAGAAGGACTACGAGGTGCGGATCACGGCCGCCGTCTGCGGCCGGGCCGACCACGACTCCACGATGCGGATGATCCTGAGCAAGGTGTTCAGGCGCGCTCGGGTGAGCGCGCGGGAGTGGACCCGGGGCGAGACGCCGGGCGACTCCGTGCCGCGCGCGTTCGGCGGTGTCCTGCTGGTCGTCGCCGTACCGGCGCTCCTGCTGCCGCTGCTGGTCGGCCCTCTTGGCGCCCTCGTGTCGCCGCTGCTCGTCGCCGCCGCCGTGGCCCTCGACGGCAGCACCTACCGGCGGGTGTTCGCCCGCAGGGGCCTCCCCTTCGGCCTCTACTTCAGTGCCGTCCACCTTCTGGTCACCCTCGTGGGGGCGACGGGAGCGGGGGTCGGCGTGCTCCAGCGCGTCCTGCAGCGAGGACGTCCGGTCTCCACCTGGGTCCCCCAGACCGGTGGCCTGAAGAACCAGTGACGCGCACCGGCGTGCCCCTCGTCGCGGCGGCCTGAGGTTTTCCCGGCCTGGTCGCGCCTGCCCGGAGCTTTCGTACGCCTGCCGGGAACACCCGCTCGCTCTCCGGTCTCGTGGGAGGCCGGGCCGGCGGACCCGGCCGTCCCTGCCACTCCTGCCGCCCCTGCAGCCTCTCGTCACCGGAGCCGGGGAGACCCCGGTCATCCGGTGGCGCGGGGGCGCGAGGAACCGGCCGCCGCCTCGCGGCCGGGACCGGGGCCAAGGCCGGGACCGGGACCGGAGCCGGAGCCGGAGCCGGAGCTGGGGCCGGAGCCGCTGGGCTCTTCCAGCAGCGCGGCCATCGGGAGCAGCCAGGCCATCCGGGGACTGCCCATCTCCTGGTCGAGCTCCTCGGGGCTGGGCATCCTGTCGTTGAGCACGTGGGGCGGGACCAGATGGCGGATCGCGTGCGCGAGCAGGTTGGCCATCGAGTATCCGGGGTCGGCCTCGTGCGCCCGGGTGAGGGCGACGCCCGCCAGCGCGGAGTCTCCCCGTCGCCAGGCGACCAGGCCGAGCAACGAGGCAGCCGGAGGCACGAACCTCGGCTCCAGCCTCCGGGTGAGGTCGTGCCAGAGCTTGAGATGCGCGTCGTGGCTCTCGTCGGTGACCAGCGCCCACGCCTCGTCACGGATCCTGATCACCGCCAGGTCGAGCCCCAGCCTGGCCGCCTGGTCCTCGTCGAGCCGCCCTCCCGAGGCGTAGGTGACGACCGCCTCGCGAACCCTCGCCATGCCGTCCGCGACGAACTCCGCCGCGAACCCGTCGGCGTCGCGGCATCCGGCGAGCCTGCCGCGCATCTCCTCCGTGAGGCGGCCCGTCGCCTCACGGATGGCCTCCCGCGCGGCTCCGGTGACCGGGTCCAGCGAGCGCTCCAGGGTCTGCCTGTCCGGCAGGGCGACCAGCCCGTGCAGCACCGCCTCCGCCGCGACCGCACCGGCCCATCGTTCGTACGGCATGCCGTCGGCCGAGCAGCAGTCGGTCCGCGAGCATCCGTACGACCAGTAGCGGCCGTCTTCCACCCGGAGCGCGTCGACGACGGTGAGCCCACCGCGACGGAACAGCGCCACGGCCTCGTCGACGGCCGGGGTCACCAGCGGGCCGGCACCGTAACCGACCACGACGACCTGGGTGACGCCCTCCTTCCCGAAGAGCGGGACGATCTGGCCGAGACCACCGGGCCCCAGCGGCAGGTCCCACCGGACGGTGAGGTGCAACCTGCCCCTGGACAGACTGCCGGTGAGACCGATGACGACGAGGCTGTCGGCGGGATGGAAGCCCAGCAGATAGGGGACGGCGCCCAGGACGTCTTCCGTGGAGCCGAGCAGGAGCCGGGGCTGCGCGGCGGGCAGAGAGGGTGGGGAGGGCGGTGAGGGTGGACGCGGCGGCTCGGGCGGGACCGGGGACAGGGGGAACGGCGCTTCAGGTGAGACCGGGGGTGAGGGCTCGGACGAGGCCGGAGACGGAGGGGAAGAGGGCTCGGACGAGGCCGGGGTGTCGGGTGTCATGTCCCGAAGCCTCGCCGGAACCGGGCCACCGCCTCCGCGCCGAACCCCCTTCTGTGGAAAACCCCTTCGGCTGTCCACGGCCGAACCGCCGAGGAACCGCGGAAACCTCTCAGACGCCCCTGTCGACGCGCGGGCTCTCGCCCGTCCTGCCCACCGGGAGGACGGGCGGCGCCAAACGGGTGCGGACCATGATGGCCGCACCGGCCACGGCGGCGGGCATCGCGATCACCGCGACGAACGGGATGAGGAAGAGCAGGAAGAGCAGGACCCCGAAGCCGAGCGCGGGGGCCTTGTTCCCCCTGAGCAGGCCGAAACGCCGCTTGCGCGTCAGTCCCCTGCGTTCGAGGGCCAGCGTGGTCAGCTCGATCGTGAGGAAGAAGCCCGAGACCAGGGCGCCCAGCACCGGCACCACCGTCTGCCCGATCACCGGTACGAAACCGAGGAAGAACAGCGGGATCGTGAACAGCAACAGCCATCCGAGGGTGATCAGGCTGTCCCTGATGGATCGGGGGATCGACTTCCACAGCGGGAGGTCGTAGCCGCTCGGCACCTCCCCGTGGGTCTCCTCCACCTTCTCGGAGAGCTTCTCGTAGAAGGGGTCGCCCAGGATGAGGGTGATCGCGGTGAAGGTCACCACCGACAGGATCAGCGCCGCGCCGAAGAGCGCCAGCCCGACCACCGCCCGCAGCGCGGTCCGCGCGGCCTCACCCCATCCGTCGGCGAACGGCGTGCCCCACGCGGCGATGTCCAGCGCGTTCGTACCGAGGAAGTAGAGGCCGGCCGCGTAGAGGGCGAACGCGATCAGGGCCGGGATCAACCCGAACAGCCACCAGCGCGGGTATCGCGCGACCCAGCGCAGCCCTTGGAAGAAGAACCCGATGCCGTCCAGAAAGGAGCGGAAATGACCCATGCCGGAAGATTATCGGGATCGGACGTCACCCGGGAGAGCGCGTACGGGACGACCCCGGTCCCACTGTCGTACATGCGAGCCGGGCAGGTGCCGGAGGCCGCGCTTCCGCCGGGCCCGGGACGGGGGCGACGTCGGACGTGGGCGGAGACCGTCCTCTCCCGGCCGACCCCCGGCCGTCCTCCCCTGCTGCCCCCGGCCGCCCTCCCCGGCCCCCCGGCCGTCCTCCCCCGCATGCCTGGCACGGCGCGAATCCGATGACGGACATACGGAACGGCAGGGCGTCAGGGACGCGGCCAGAGGCTGGGGACGGAGACCCCGAGGGTGGCGAAGAGGCGGCGGAGCAGGGGCAGGGAGATGCCCAGGACGTTGCCGTGGTCGCCGTCGATGCCGTCGACGAACCAGCCGCCGCGACCGTCCAGTGTGAAGGCCCCCGCGACGTGGAGGGGCTCGCCGGTGGCGACGTACGCGGCGATCTCGTCGTCTCCGGGGGTGCCGAAGCGCACGACGGTCGCGCCCACCTCGGCCACCTCGCGCCCGTTCGCGACGTCGATGACGCAGTGGCCGGTGAGCAGGCGGCCCTCGCGCCCGCGCATGCCCCGCCAGCGGGCGACGGCCTCCTCGGGTGAGGACGGCTTGCCGTAGGCCCTGCCGTCGAGTTCGAGCATCGAGTCGCAGCCGATGACCAGCCCGTCGGTCAGCCCACCGGCGACCACGGTCGCCTTCGCGCGGGCCAGCGCGAGGCAGAGCTCGCTCGGGCTGTCGGCGGTGATGGCATCCTCGTCCACCCCGCTCACGATCACCTTGGGATCGAGTCCGGCGCTGCGGAGCAGGGCGAGGCGGGCGGGAGAGGCGGAGGCGAGGACGATCTGGGTCACGGGCACCGAGCCTAGCGCGCCTCCGATCCCCGCCAGGCTCCCCGGCCCGCGCGGCCCACAGCACAGCCCACAGCACGCCCCACAGCGGGTGCCCGGCCCACGACAGCCCCCCGCCCACGACAGATACCGGTCCGCGGCGGGCGCGGTCGGAGGTCAGGCGTGCGGTGGGGGCGGGAGCTGCGGAGGCGGTTCCGGGGAGGGGAGCTCCGGGGAGGGGAGCCCGGGAGCGGTGTTCACCGGGAGCCCGGCGGCGGCGTAGGCCTCGGCCTCGGCCAGGGTCTCGTTCTCCAGCAGGGCCGCGGCGATGCCGTCCAGGCGGCTCCGGTTCTCCGCCAGGACGGCCAGGGCGACCTCGTAGCACTCGTCCACGATGCGCCGTACCTCCTGGTCCACCGCGGCGAGGGTGTCCGGGGCGGCGGCGGGCTGGCCGTCGGAGGCGGCGGCGGGCAGGACGGTCAGCGGGCCGATCCTGGCGGACATGCCCCAGCGGCCGACCATGCCGCGGGCGATCACGGTGACCTGTTCCAGGTCGTTCTCCGAGCCGGTGGTGACCACGCCGTAGACGACCTGCTCGGCCGCCATGCCGCCGAGGGCCCCGACGATGCGGTCGCGCAGGTACTTCTCGTCGTAGGCGTACCGGTCGGTGTCGGGCGTGGAGAGCGTGACGCCGAGCGCCCGCCCGCGCGGGATGATCGAGACCTTCCGCACCGGGTCGGCGCCCGGCTGGAGCATGCCGAGCAGCGCGTGGCCCGCCTCGTGGTACGCGGTGCGCCTCCGCTCGTCCTGCGGGATCACGACGGCGCGGGCCGCGCCGAGCAGGATCTTCTCCAGCGCGTCGGCGAAGTCGGGGGTGTGGACCCTGTCGTTGCCCCGCTTGGCGGCGAGCAGCGCGGCCTCGTTGACCAGGTTGGCCAGATCAGCGCCCGTCATGCCGGGGGTGGTCCTGGCGAGCCGTTCCAGGTCCACGTCGTCGGCGAGCGGCACGCCCCGGCTGTGCACGCGCAGGATCGCCAGCCGCCCCTCGGCGTCCGGCGCGGACACCACGACGGTACGGTCGAAGCGGCCGGGCCGCAGCAGCGCCGGGTCGAGGACCTCCGCCCGGTTCGAGGCGGCGATCACGATGACCCCCTCGGAGCCGGTGAAGCCGTCCATCTCGGTGAGGATCTGGTTCAGGGTCTGCTCGCGCTCGTCGTGGCCGCCGATGGTGCTGCCGCCCCGCACCCTGCCGATCGCGTCGATCTCGTCGATGAAGATGATCGACGGCGCGACCTTGCGGGCCTCGTCGAACAGCTCGCGCACCCGCGAGGCCCCGACCCCCACGATCATCTCGATGAACTCCGACGCGCTCGCCGAGAAGAAGGGCACGTCGGCCTCCCCCGCCACCGCGCGGGCGAGGAGGGTCTTGCCGGTGCCTGGCGGCCCGGCGAGCAGCACGCCCTTGGGCAGTTTCGCCCCCAGACGCCGGTACTTGTCGGGGTCCTTGAGATAGTCGACCACCTCGGCGACCTCGTTCTCGACCTCGTCGATGCCCGCGACGTCGTCGAAGTCGACCCGGACCTTGGCCGGTTCCACCGGTTTGGCCGCCCTGGACCTGCCGAGGCCGCCGAGACCCCCGAGGCCGCCCATCCCGCCGCCGCCCATCGCGCCGGACGCCGCGCGCCGGACGAACCAGATCCACAGGCCGGCCAGCAGCAGGACCGGGACCAGGGAGAGCAGGAGGTTCGACAGGAGGCTCCCGCCGACGGGCTCGGCCCTGATGTTCACCTTCGTCGCGAGGAGCTGCTGGTAGAGCCCGGCCCGGTCGGCGAAGACCGGCAGCTCGGTGGAGAACTTGTCGTACGTGACGTTGTCGCTGTCGGGGTCGCGGGCCGCCTTCCTGAGAGTGCCCTCGATCGCCGTACCCGTGGCGTAGACCTCCTTGACGTTCCCCGCACGGACCTGCTGGGTGAACTGGGTGTAGGAGATCGGCTCGGTGGGCTCCGCGAAGAACGAGGAGACGATGAAGAAGCCCGCGTAGACGATGACCATGGTCATCAGGAAGCGCACCCAGTTGAACCTCGGGCGCTGCGGAGCGGGTGACCCGCCGCCCTCGGGCAGGCCCTCGGACCGCCAGGGCTTGGGCCCGCTCCCCTGGTCGGGCGTGTCGGGGCCGCTCCCCTTGCGTTCCTGAGACGCCGGTCGGTTCACGGACTTCCCCCTCGACGGCTCGGGGGAGTCTGGGCGGGCGTCCCGGAGGCGCGTCCGGGACGCCCGACTCAGTCCGGGCCCTCGAACCGGGGCCGCCTCCGCAGGAGAGCCGAACCCCGCGCCCGACGAGCGGGCGGAAGGTCGTCGCGCGTGCGGCGGCGAAGCGTCCGGCCGTGAAATTCCCCCGAGTTTCACCAGGTCACACGGACAAGGCGATTCCTGCCCAGGTGAGACTCAGTTCAATCCGAGACCCCGTCGATCCGAGGTCACCTCAATCCGAGGTCACCTCAATTTGAGGGAGGAGACCGCGGTGTTGATGGCGCGCCAGTACTTGCTCTGCGCGTCGGGGATCGTCGCGAAGAGCATCGCGGGCTTGGCACCGGAGATCTCGGTCACGGCGACGGCGGCCATGGAGAAGCGCGCCTTGCCCTTCACCTTGTACTTGACCCGGTAGGCGAGCAGCCAGCCGTTCTTGATCGGCTGCGAGGCGGTCCAGGTGATCTTGCCGCCCTTGGGGTGGTGGTTGAGCGTCCACCTGGCGGCCAGCAGCGCGGTGTCCTTGGCCTCCTTCTGCACCAGGATCGGCACCGGGCAGCTCACGAGCATCGCCCGGTGAGCGGCGCCCTTCGCCTTCGGCAGCACCTGCTTGGTGGAGAACGGCGACGCGCCGAAGACCTTCCAGGGCTTGCCCAGGCGGACCAGCGAGACGCCGGACTTGCCGTCCCGGACCCGGCGCTTGCTCTTGTCCGCCTTGCCGGAGAGGCGGCCGAGCCGCTTGTCACGCGGCAGGTCGGGCACCCGGGGGTCGACGAGGGCCGCGATGACGGCGCTGCGGTCGGGCGCCGGCTCCGAGCCGTCGGGCGCCGAGGAGGGAGCGGTCGTCTCGGTGGAGCTCTCCGAGGGGGACGCCGACGCGGAGGGGGTCCCCGAGGGGGACGCCTGCGCCGGCGTGGAGGCGGACGGCTCCGCCGAAGTGGCCGAGGTCGCCGGGACGGACGGCTCCGCCGATCCCGAACCGGGCGAGGGTGGCGCGGCAGATGGCGCGGCGATCTGCCCCGTCTTTCCCTCGCCCGGTTGATCTGGGGAGCCCGAGGAGACGAAGCCGACCACCGCCGCGACCGCGGCCAGGACCACCGCGAGGCCCACGGCCAGGAAGCGGTAGATGACACGCATCGGCAGGTCGCCGATACGGGACCGCTTCACGGGGGAATCCGGTAGCTTCGGGGGGCTCTCCGCCACGACTCTCGGCATCTCCGACGTGGCCGCCTCCGCGGTCACGTATGTCGGCGCGGGACCCGTCTCCCGGGTCCCCTGAGTCCCACCCAACCCATCGAGCACGATCGGGAGCGTACGACAAATCCGGTTTTCCCGTGCGGGATCCCCATCACACTTCGGGAACGAGTACCTTCCTCACCCTTGTACGAAACATCCCGCGATGCACCCTGCGATGATTCCAGGATGTTCGTGGAACGCCAGGTGGAGCTCAGGTTCGACGTCTCATCACGCGAGGCGAGGACGCACACCAATCTGTCGGCCGTACGCACCGACGCCCTGGGACTCTGGCTGGCCGGTGACGAGACCGCCACCGTCGAGCATCTGGCGTTCCGCGCCGGGCGCTTCGACGACCAGCGCACCTTCCACCTCGCCGATTTCGTGGACCTGCCCGCCGGGCGCGACGAGGAGGCCGACATCGAGGGCCTGGGCCGGGCGGACGGCTGGCTCTGGGCGATCGGGTCGCACAGCCTCAAGCGCAGGCGGGTCAAGAAGGGACACTCGGCGCACAAGGCCCGCCGCCGCCTCGGCAGCGTGGTGCGCGAGGAGAACCGCTACATCCTCGTACGGCTGCCGCTCGTCGGCGCCACCCCGGTCCGCGAGGACGGCTCCCGCCGGGCGGAGATCCTGTCGGGTCCCGGCCGGAACCTGGCCGACCTGCTGGCGGACGATCCGCACCTCGCCCCCTTCGTATCGATCCCCAGCAAGGACAACGGGCTGGACATCGAGGGCATCGCCATGCTCGGCGACCGCCTGTTCGTCGGCCTGCGCGGCCCGGTGCTGCGCGGCTGGGCCGCGATGCTGGAGATCCGGCCGGAGAGCGATCCCCGGCGTCCCGGCAACCTGAGGCTCGCCCCCATCGACGGCAGGCCGTACCGGACGCACTTCCTGAACCTCGGCGGGCTCGGCGTCCGCGACATGTGCCCGCACCGGGACGGGATGCTGATCCTCGCCGGGCCGACGATGAGCCTGGACGGCCCGGTCCGGGTGCTGCGCTGGGAGCCGGAGAACGAGCCGTCGGTACGGCACGAGCTCGACCTCGTCGGCGACCTGCCGCACGGGAACGGGAACGACCACCCGGAGGGGATCACCGTGCTCGACGGCGAACGCCTCCTGGTGGTCCACGACAGCCCGTCGGAGGCACGGCTCACCTCGGAGGGCGGCGTGCTCGCCGACATCGTCAGGATGTCCCCCTGACCACCCGGCCCCGGAACCCGCCTGCTCCCCCGCGAACGCCGACGTCCTCGTTCAGGATGTCTCGCCGACCACCCGCCCCCGGGACCCGGCCGTCCCCCGCGAACGCCGACACCCTTACGCAGGATGCCGCGTTGACCGCTCGACCGTCGGCCATTCCCTCCTGAGCCCCGGCGTCTCCGTTCAGAAGGGAACGGTGATCATCGGCCGCTCCCGCGCAGCCACGGGACGTCCGCGACGACCGTGCGGGAGCCGGGCTCGATCTCGGTGAACCCGGCGTCCCTGACCACCGGCAGGCCGGAGGCGACCAGCGCGGCCCACGCGGCGGGATCGGCGGTCCGCACCGAGACCGCGAGGCCCTTGTCCCGCCACGCCCGCCTGGCGTCGTCCCCGCTCGCGTGCCAGGCGAGCTGGACGGCGTGCCCGGCCTGGGCCATGGCCTTGCCCGCCGACATCGTCAGCCCGGGGTTGAGCCACAGCACCACGTCCCCCGGCGGCCCCGGCTCGGCGGAGTCGGCGAGTTCGGTGCCGGACACCTGGAGCCTGGAGAGGTCCTTGGGCCAGCCGTCCAGCGGTACCGGCGGGTGGACGCGGACCTCGGCGGTGCCCGAGGTGACCGTGACACCGGGCAGGTCGAGCACCCGGCGCCACTCCGCCCCGCGCGCCCGCCGGACGACCTTCCTGAACCGGCTGCCGTCCCAGGCCCCCACGGCCTCGGCCCACTCGCCGCCGTCGAGGGCGCGCGGGTCGTCGAGCAGGGCCAGCACGGCCAGGGCCGCCGCCTCCAGGGCGTCGGTCCGCTCGGGCGGCGCGGAGCGCTCGATCCGCACCACGAGCGGGAGGACCCGCCTGTCCCGCTCCCGGTCCCTGTTTCCGCCGTCCCCGCCGTCCCCGCCGTCCCCGCCGACCCCGCCGACCTTGCCGACCTCGCCGCCCGTCACGCCCGTCGCCGCCGTCCCGCTCCCGGGTACCGCGCCCGGCCGCTCGGCGGCGGCGCCCGCCGTCCCGTGCTCCGCCCCTGCCTCGTCTGTCATGCCCGTCGGGCCCGTCGTGTCGTCCCCGGCCGCCGCGCGTCCGATCCGGTGCTTCCGTGTCCCGCGGCTCGCCCGCCTCGTTCTCTCACGCCTTCAAGGATGCCTGCTCCCCCGCGGTGGACTCCCCGGGGCCGGGCTTCCCGTCACCGGCCCTCCCCGCGACGGGCCTCCTGGTGATGGCGATCGACATGACGGCGGCGGCGAGGCAGAGGAAGCCCGCGGCGTACCAGGCCAGGTCGTAGGCGCCGAAGTGGTCGCGGGTGACTCCCGCGGCGACCGCGGCGATCGCGGCGCCGACCTGGTGGGAGGCGAAGACCCAGCCGAACACCACGGCCCCGTCCGGACCGTAGATCTGGCGGCACAGGGCGACGGTCGGCGGGACCGTGGCCACCCAGTCGAGGCCGTAGAAGATGACGAAGACGAGCATGCTGGGCTCGGCGGTCGCCCCGAACAGGCCGGGCAGCGCCATCAGGGACAGACCGCGCAGCGCGTAGTAGGCGCCGAGGAGGACGCGCGAGTCGACCCTGTCACTCAGCCAGCCGGACGCGACGGTGCCGACCACGTCGAAGATCCCGACCAGGGCGAGCAGCCCCGCGGCGACCGGCTCGGCCATGCCGTGGTCGTGGGCCGCGGGGATGAAGTGGGTGCCCACCAGGCCGTTGGTGCTCATCCCGCAGATCGCGAACCCTCCGGCGAGCAGCCAGAAGGGACGCGTACGCGCCGCGCTCCACAACACGCCGAGGGCGCGTGAGGCGGCGCCCCCGGCCCGTACCGGACGGGCGGCGGGGGGCGCGGCGGGATCGGCGCCCAGGGCGGTGGTGCCCACGTCCTCGGGCCGGTCGCGCAGCAGGAACCAGACCAGGGGGACCACGACGAGGGCGGCGACGGCGACCGTGACGGCGGCCGACCGCCAGCCCTGGTCGGCCGCCAGGTGGGCGAGGACGGGCAGGAAGACGAGCTGCCCGGTGGCGCCGCCCGCCGTGAGCACGCCGGTGACGAGGCCCCGGTGGCGGACGAACCAGCGTTCGGTGAGGGTGGCGGCGAAGACCAGGGCCATCGAGCCGGTACCGAGACCGACCAGCACGCCCCAGCAGAGGATGAGCTGCCAGGGGGCGTTCATCAGGATGGTGAGCCCGCTGCCCGCGGCGACCAGCAGCAGGGCGTACGTCACCACCCTGCGCATGCCGAAGCGGTCCATCAGCGCGGCGGCGAAGGGCGCGGTCAGCCCGTACAGCATGAGGTTGACCGAGACGGCGAGCGAGATCGTGCCCCGGGACCAGCCGAACTCCTCCTGGAGCGGTGTGATCAGCACGCCGGGCGTCGCCCGGAACCCCGCCGCGCCGAGGATGGCGACGAACGCGACTCCCGCCACGATCCAGGCGCGGTGCGGCGTTCGTCCGGGCGCCCGAGGGGTCGTTGTCATGCGCTCCATAATCGGGGGGCGGCCGCCGGGCCCACGAGTGGCCCGAGCGCCAATAACCGCAAGGATCAGGCCAGAACCCCCTCCCACGGCCGCGTTCGTGGCGCGCACCCGTGAGATCGTCATCTCACATACTGGGTGAATTCGCTCAAAGGTTATGTTTTTTCTATTCTCCTCATCTGAGGGTCTTGCGTCCGGCATGGTCACGGGGAGACGCGATGCCCGTCCGGGTCCCGCCCGGCCGCGAGAAGTGACGATGCTCGACCGGTACGGGGACAGACCGGGGACCGGGTGATCGAAGGGGTGGTGCCGTGTTCCACGCACGAAGGCCGGGAAGGTTCCTGGCACTGCTCGCGGGTGGCGCGCTCCTGCTGGGCGCCTGCGCGGACACCGGCCCTGCGGACGACCCCTCCGCCTCCGGCTCGGGGCCGGCCCTGCCGAGCGAGACCATCACCTACGCGTACGAGCAGGAGTTCCACTCCTACAACAACAACACCACCGCCGAGAACGCCACGCGCAACGCCGCCCCCCTGCAGCGGGTGCTGACGGGCTTCTGGTTCTACGGCGACAAGGGCGCGATCACCCCCGACAAGGACTTCGGGACGTACGAGAAGGTCTCCGACGACCCGCTGAGCGTCGAGTACACCATCAGCGACAAGGCGGTCTGGTCGGACGGCACCCCGATCGACTGCGACGACGTCATGCTGTGGTGGGCCTTCCGGTCCGGCAAGGTCAGGGGCTTCGCCTCCGCCGACACCACCGGCCTGCGGGACACCAGGGTCCCCGACTGCGAGAAGGGCGGCAGGAGGTTCACCCTGGTCTACGACAAGCCGTTCGCGGACTGGGTGGCCGGGGGGCCGGGGGCGACCGAGATGATGCCCGCCCACGTGATCGCCAGGCAGGACGGCCTGTCGGAGGAGGAGTTCATCGCGGCGGTCAGGAGGGGCGACTCCGGGCGGATCGAGAAGGGCGTCAAGTTCTTCAACGACGGCTGGGTCTCCGAGGGCAGGCTGCCCGACGCCGAGCTGATCCCGTCGTCGGGGCCGTACAAGCTCTCCAAGCTGGACGCCGGGCAGCGGCTCACCCTGGTCGCCAACGACAGGTGGTGGGGCACCCCGGCCGCGACCCCGACGATCGTCGAGCGCTTCATCACCCTCGACGAGCAGGCCCAGGCGCTGCAGAACCGCGAGGTCCAGATCGTCGAGCCGCAGCCGGGGCCCGACGTGCTCAGGCAGCTGCAGTCGCTGCGGGGCGTGGAGGTCGGCCTCTTCGAGAAGTACACCTACGAGCACCTGGACTTCAACTTCGACTCCAGCCCGTTCAGGGACAGGAGGCTGCGCGAGGCGTTCGCCAGATGTGTGCCCAGGCAGCTCATCGTCGACACCCTGATCGGGCCCGTCTCGCCCGCCGCCAAACCCCTGGAGGTGCGCACCGTGGCCCCGTTCCAGGCCAACAGCGCGGCGGTCGTCGCGGCCAGCGGCAGCGCGGGCGTGTACGCGCGGCAGGACATCGCGGGTGCCAGGGCGCTGCTGCGGAGGGCGGGCAAGACGGGCCTGGAGATCAACATCGGCTACCAGACCCCGAACCCGCGCCGTACCGCGGCGGTGCAGCTCATCATCGACGCCTGCAACAAGGCCGGTTTCAAGGTCGTCGACAAGGGCTCCGAGGACTTCCTCGGCACCGTGATGCCGACGAACGGCTACGACGTGGCCCTGTTCGCCTGGTCGGGATCCGCCCTGGTCAGCAACTGGGCCTCCAACTTCATCTCACCGGGAAAGTGCGACGCCCAGAACAAGGGCAACAACAACGGCTGCTACTCCAACCGGCAGGTCGACCGCCTCATCGCGAAGCTGAACTCGACGGTGGACCTGGCGGCTCAGAACCCGATCATCGGCGCGATCGAGAAGCGGCTCTGGAACGACCTGGCCACCATCCCGCTGTTCCAGCACCCGGGCCTCAGCGCGTGGGACGAGACGCTCCAGAACGTCGTCCCCAACCCCGCGCAGTCGACCATCACCTGGAACATGGACAAATGGAGCCTCTCGTAGCGGGTTCCGTATCTGACATCAGGTGACAGGTACGGTCGCCAGGATGGGCGCGAGACCCCGGAATTCCTCAAGGGAGCCAATATGCCTCGCGCCACCGGAACCTTCACCATCGACAGCTGGGACCCGCAGCCCTACGACGAGGCCGAGGGGGCCACGCTCTCCCGCGTCCACATCACCAAGACCTTCGACGGCGACCTGGCCGGGACCAGCGCCACCGACATCATCACGGCGATCGCCCGGGTCGAGACGTCGGCGGCCTACGTGGGCTTCGAGCGCTTCACCGGCACCGCGCACGGCCGCAAGGGCACCTTCGTGCTGCACCACTCGGCCACGAGCGACGCCGACGGGTCGGCGCTGAGCTGGACGATCCTTCCCGACTCCGGCACCGGCGAGCTGCTGGGCATCCGGGGCGGCGGCCAGATCGTCAACGACGACGGCGCCCACTCCTTCCACCTCGACTACGAACTGGACTGAGGACCACCCCGTACCGAGGACAGTCCCGCGCCGAGGACCGCCCCGCTCGTCGGGGATCGCCCCGCCCTGGGGACCGCCTCGCTCGTCAGGGACCGCCCCGCACTGGGGACCGCCCCTCGCCGACGACCGCCCCGCGCCGACGCCGGCAGGCGACGCGCGGGGCGACCGCCTCTCATCCCCGAGCCGGTCCTCCAACCGCCCACCAACCGCCTACCCGTCCGTCCGGCATCCGAGACCGGTGTCCACAACCCGGTACGCACCCCCTTACCCCGCCCCCCGCGGACCGACGCCCCCGTGGCATCCGCGCCCTCGCGCCCTCGCGCCCACCAGACCGGTGTCCACCCCCGGCGTCCGGGCCCGGCGCTCATGGCCCGGCATTCACGACACTCATGGCCCAGCACTCGCGACACTCACGGCCCGGCGTCCGCGGCCCGGCTTTCACCGGCGTTCTGACCTCTTGTCACATCTCGCGTCGAGCCAGTTGAGAAAGCTGCTTCCCAGCCGTTGACGCGCCTGTAGCACGTATGTAACATTTGGCCAACGTCATGCAAGAATATTGCAATCCCTTGTTCAGTTTCTTGCTATTCCTCGCAACTCTCCAGGGATGCACTGCGTCGTGCACCTGCCCCCCAATTACGTGTGCGGTGAAGGCGCAGCCTTCACGCCTCGGCCCTGCCGTGCCTGACGAGAGAAGAAGAGCGCGAATGAGAATGCTGTACAGACCGTTACGGCTGGTGGCGACCATGGTCGCTACCGGCTTACTCCTCATCGTGGGGTCGGTCGTCCCGGCCTCCGCCGCAGCCGGACCCAACCTGTCGCCCGGCAAGGCGACCCTGGCCAGCAGCTCCACGGGCGGGCAGGCGGTGTCCGCCATCAACGACGGAAACCAGTCCACCTACTGGGAGAGCGCCAACAACAGCTTCCCGCAGTGGGCGCGGATCGACCTCGGCACCGCCACGAGCGTCAACCAGATCGTCCTGAAGCTGCCCCCGCCGACCGTCTGGGAGACCCGCACCCAGACGCTCTCGGTCCAGGGCGGCGCCGACGGCAACACCTTCAGCACGGTCGTGGCATCGGCCAGCTACACGTTCAACCCGGCGACCGGCAACACGGTCACGATCGACTTCGGCGCCGCGACCCACCGCTACTGGCGAGTGAACATCACCGCCAACACCGGCTGGCCCGCCGCGCAGATCTCCGAGTTCGAGATCTACGGCTCCGGCACCGGCGGTGACACCCAGAACCCGTCGGCCCCCGGCGGCCTCTCCTACACCCAGCCGGCCACCGGCCAGATCAGGCTGGCCTGGAACGCCTCCACGGACAACGTGGGCGTCACCGGGTACGACATCTACGCCAACAACCAGCTGCGGGGCAGCGTCGGCAACGTGCTGACCTACACCGACAACCAGCCCGCGTCGGCGACCGTGACATACTTCGTGCGGGCCAAGGACGCGGCGGGCAACCAGTCGGCCAACAGCAACTCCGTGACCCGCACCGGCACCGGCGACCCCGGTTCCAACCTGGCGATCGGCAAGGAGATCGTCGCGTCGGGTCACGTGCACTCGTTCGTCGCCGCGAACGCGAACGACAACAACCTGGCCACCTACTGGGAGGCCAACTCCGGCGCGTTCCCGAACACGCTGACCGCCAAGCTCGGCGCCAACGCCGCCGTCAGCTCGGTCGTGGTGAAGCTCAACCCCGACTCCGCGTGGGGCACCCGTACGCAGAACATCCAGGTCCTGGGCCGTGAGCAGAACGCCACCGGCTACACCAACCTGGTGTCGGCGCAGAACTACACGTTCAACCCGGCCTCCGGCGGCAACTCGGCGACGATCACCTTCGGCGCCACCGTCGCCGACGTGCAGCTGAGGTTCACCAGCAACAGCGGCGCGCCCGGCGGCCAGGTCGCCGAGTTCCAGGTCTTCGGCGTCCCCGCGCCGAACCCCGACCTCACGGTCACGAACCTCTCGTGGACCCCGGCGTCCCCGAGCGAGGCCAGCGCCATCACGCTGTCGGCCACGGTCAGGAACGCGGGCAACGCCGCCGCCCCCGCGGACAGCGTCAACCTCAACCTCGACGGCACCGTCGTCGGCACCGTCGCCATCCCCGCCCTGGCCGCCAACGCCACGGCCACGGTGACCCACAACATCGGCACCCGCGGCGAGGGCAGCTACACGGTCAGCGCCAGGGTGGACGCGGACAACTCGGTCTTCGAGCAGAACGAGGGCAACAACACCCTCACCGCGTCGTCCCCGCTGGTGGTCGCCCAGGCCCCCGGACCGGACCTGCAGGTCCTCGGCGTCACCTCCAACCCGCAGAACCCGGCCGTCGGCGCGCCGGTCACGTTCACCGTCGCGGTGAAGAACCGGGGAACCGCCGCGTCGGGCGCGACCACGGTCACCCGCGTGGTGGTGGGCGGCACCACGCTCAACGGCAACACCGCGTCGATCGCGGCGGGCGCGACGGCCAACGTGGCCGTCAGCGGCAGCTGGACCGCCACCAGCGGCGGCGCCACCATCACCGCCACCGCCGACGCGACCAACACCGTCACCGAGACCAACGAGAACAACAACACGTTCTCGCAGTCGATCGTGGTCGGGCGCGGCGCGGCCGTCCCGTACGTCGAGTACGAGGCCGAGTCCGCCAGCTACCAGGGCACCCTGCTGGAGACCGACCCGCTGCGCACCTTCGGGCACACCAACTTCGCCACCGAGTCCTCGGGCCGCAAGTCGGTGCGGCTGAACAGCACCGGGCAGTTCGTCGAGTTCACCTCGACCAGCGCCGCCAACTCGATCGTGGTCCGCAACTCCATCCCCGACGCGGCGGGCGGCGGCGGCATCGAGGCCACCATCAGCCTCTACATCAACGGCACCTTCTCCAGGAAGCTGACCCTCTCGTCGCGCCACAGCTGGCTGTACGGGAACACCGACGGCCCCGAGGCGCTGTCGAACACCCCCCAGGGCGACGCCCGGCGGTTGTTCGACGAGTCGAACGCGCTGCTCTCGCAGAGCTACCCGGCCGGCACCAAGTTCAAGCTGCAGCGTGACGCGGGCGACACGGCCTCGTTCTACGTCATCGACCTGATCGACCTGGAGCAGGTGGCGCCGGCGGCGAGCCAGCCGGCCGGTTGCACCTCGATCACGAACTACGGCGCGGTGCCCAACGACGGTCTCGACGACACGGCCGCCATCCAGCGGGCGGTGACGGACGACCAGAACGGCGTCATCAGCTGCGTGTGGATCCCGGCGGGCCAGTGGCGTCAGGAGCAGAAGATCCTCACCGACGACCCGCTGAACCGGGGGCAGTTCAACCAGGTGGGCATCAGCAACGTCACGATCCGCGGCGCGGGCATGTGGCACTCCCAGCTGTACACCCTGACCGAGCCGCAGGACGTGGTGGGCGGCATCAACCACCCGCACGAGGGCAACTTCGGCTTCGACATCGACAGCAACACCCAGATCTCCGACATCGCCATCTTCGGCTCGGGCCGCATCCGCGGCGGAGACGGCAACGACGAGGGCGGCGTGGGCCTGAACGGCCGGTTCGGCCTGAACACCAAGATCACCAACGTGTGGATCGAGCACGCCAACGTGGGTGCCTGGGTCGGCCGCGACTACGACAACATCCCGGCCCTGTGGGGCCCCGGCGACAACCTGCTGTTCAGCGGCATGCGCATCCGCAACACCTACGCCGACGGCATCAACTTCACCAACGGCACGCGGAACTCGCGGGTGTTCAACTCCTCGTTCCGCAACACCGGTGACGACGCCCTCGCCATCTGGGCCAACCAGGCGGTGAAGGACCGGGTCGTCGACAACACGCACGACAACCACTTCGTCAACAACACCATCCAGCTGCCCTGGCGGGCGAACGGCATCGCGATCTACGGCGGTTACGACAACTCCGCCGAGAACAACCTGATCTACGACACCATGAACTACCCGGGCATCATGCTGGCGACCGACCACAGCCCCCTGCCCTTCTCGGGGACCACGGTGCTCGCCAACAACGGGCTGTACCGCACGGGTGGCGCCTTCTGGAACGAGGACCAGGAGTTCGGGGCGATCACGTTGTTCCCGCAGGCCAGCGACATCCCCGGAGTCACCATCCGTGACACCGACATCTCCGACTCGACCTACGACGGCATCCAGTTCAAGACGGGCGGCGGCAACATGCCGAACGTCGCGATCACCAACGTCAAGATCGACAAGTCCAACAACGGAGCCGGCATCCTGGCCATGAGCGGCGCCCGCGGCAACGCGATCCTGTCGAACGTGACCATCACGAACTCGGCCGACGGCAACATCGTGCGGCAGCCGGGAACGAGCTTCGTGATCACCGGCCAGTGATCCTTCCGGTCACCCCTCATCAGAGGTGACCGGAGCCTGAGAAACGACCGGCCATGCGGCGTGCTCCCCGGGAAACATCTGGGGAGCACGCTCATGGCCGGTCTCGTCGTACCCGGTGGATCCCACCGGGCGCCACGCTCCCCGCGCGGACGACGGGCGGCCTCGGGTGAGGGTCCCCCCGGCCCCGAGAAGCTCGCGCAGGGCGGCGGGAGCGTCCTCGGAGCGGAGGCGGCCGTCAGGCCGGCCGCCTGCGGGCGTCACCTCACGGGCTGGACGATCTCCGTCTCCCACGTCGCCGGGTCCGGACGCTCCCCCGGATCGGTCAGATACGTCTCCCAAGGCGCTCCCGCCGCGGACAGTCCCTGGTCACGCATCCACCTCTCGATCTCCTGGTAGGACTCGGGCAGGCTGTCGTAGGGTCCGCGATGGATGGTCGTCACAGCTCGCCCCGGCGGGATGACGAGCGCCTCGATCCCGTCGGTGGGTGCCGTCGACGGGGGTCCGGCGACGGTTATGCCACCCTCGACGACGAGCGATCCCATCCCGACCTCCGGATAGCGGGCGAACGGCGGCCCGGCGACGGCCAGTCCGTGCCGCTGGACGTAGTCGAACACCGCGGGCAGACTCTCGGCGAGCGCGGTCGCGATCTCGTCGCGGGTGACCCGGCGGCGCATCACGAGGGCATGGATGGTGGGCAGGTCTCGAACCGAGATGTCCAGGGGCACAGCGGGTTTCCTCTCGGTGATGCTGATGCGGTAGAGGCTGATGCAAGGTGCCGCCGAACTCACCGTCGAGGCGTGCACGGCGGCGACGCGCCTGCCGGCCACGTGCAACCCGCGGGCGCGGTAGCTCTGCGGGCTGCGGCCGAGGTGGCGGGTGAAGGTCCGGGTGAAGACCTCATGACTGCCGAATCCGTGGTCGAACGCGATCGCCGACACCCGACGGTCGCCGGCCACCAGTTCGCCCACGGCACGAGCCAGCCGGACCCGCGTCGTGTACGCCTTCGGCGTCTGGCCTGTCAGCCGCCGGAGCCGGCGGTGCAGGTCAAAACGCGACCGGTGCGCCCATCCCGCCAGGGCTGTCAGCGAGACGTCCTCACTCAGCCGGGAATTGACGACGGCGAGGAGCCGGAGCAGCTCGCGGGTTCGCAAAGACACAGTCGGAAGGTACCAATCAGGTGGCACCACCGCTTGACGGTTCTTGCGCCCGCGTCACGGCCCTGAACGCCGTCCCGGAGTGGAAGGCGCGGCCCCGGGAGGGAAAGGCCGCCGCCCCGGGGTGGAAGGCGCGGCGCGTCCGGCGCCACCCGGTACGGATGCCGAAATGAAAAACGGCCGGGCCGACGATGTCGGCCCGGCCAACGGCTCTGCCCCCGTCTGGGGTTCGAACAAGCCTTCCGTTGTGGAGCTATGGGGATTCGAACCCCAGACCTCCTCCATGCCATGGAGGCGCGCTACCAGCTGCGCCATAGCCCCTCGGGTGTAACCGATGCCCCCGGGCGGGCCCGGCGACCACGCCAGTGTATAGGAAATCACCCCGTACCCTGTAACCGCCGCGACGCCGACCAAGATCCGGCAACCGGACGGAACAGAAGGCTCGGCGCGGCTTCCCGGCCCGCCCCGCCGCCTCGCGCCCAAGATCCGGCAACCGGACCGGACCCGCGGCGGGGGCCGCCCACGGGGCCGGTCCGCGGAAACCGGCCCACCCGGCCACGGCGTGTACGGGCACCTACCTGAGCGACGCGGCCTTCTCGATCAACCCGGCGAGCTCGGTCACCGCCGGATCCTCGGTGGACGCGGCCAGGCGGGTGGCGTGGGAGGCGAGGTCGCCGGGCGCGGCTCCGGCCACCCGCTCCCCGGTACGGAGGAACTCCGCGAAGCCCGCGGCCACCACGTCGACCTGGAACCTCGGCGTGGTCCCCTCCCACGGTGAGTCCGCCAGGTCGCCCGCCTCCAGGGAACGGGCGGCCTCCGCGGGGTCGCGGGTGTCGGGATCCTGCCAGCGCACGGTGGCGGTGGCCAGCTGTCCCGACACCCCGCCGCGCAGCCTGACCTCGTACAGCGCCGTCACCGAGTGGCCGGGGCCGATCTCGCCGCCGTCCTTGCCGTCGTCCCGGAAGTCCTCGGTCGCGATCTGCCGGTTCTCGTAGCCGATCAGGCGGTAGGACTCCACCACCGAGGGGTTGAACACGACCTGCGCCTTGGCGTCGCGGGCGCGCAGGTCGAGGTTGGTGGCGAGCTGCTCGACGAAGACCTTGCGCGCGTCGTCGACGGAGCTGACGTAGACGGCGGCGCCGTCGCCGTTGTCGGCGAGCTGCTCCATCAGCTGGTCGCCGTAGTCGCGGCCGACGCCGACACACAGCAGGGTGATCTTCTTGCCCGCGGCGTCCGCGACCCGGTCGAGGATGCCCTGCCAGGTGATGTCGCCGGTGTTGGCCAGGCCGTCGGAGAGCAGGATGACGCGGTTGACGGCCACCGGCCGGAAGGCGGCCGCGGCCTCGGCGTAGCCGCTGGTCAGCCCCGCCTCCAGGTTCGTCGACTGCTGGGTGGCGAGGCGTTCGACGGCGGCGTGCAGCCTGTCCCTGTCGGTCGCCGGGGTCATGGAGAGGACGACGTCCGCCTCGTCGCTGAAGGCCACGAGGGAGACGTGGTCGCCGGGCCCGAGCTGGTCGACGAGCTTGTGCAGGGCCTCCCTGACCAGGTCGAGCCTGCCGGCCTCGCTCATCGAGCCGGACACGTCCACCACGAAGGTGAGGTTCGCCGGGCGCCGGGCCTCCGCGCTCGCCCTCCGGGTCTGCAGGCCGACGCGGAGCAGCGCGGTGCCGTTCCCCGGCGTACGGGCGCCGTCCATGTGCACGGTGAAACCGTCGTCATCGGGCTCCGCGTAGTCCTGCTTGAAGGAGTTGACGAACTCCTCCGGCCTGACCTGGCCCGCCTCCGGCAGCCCGCCCTCGTCGAGGATCCGTTTGCTGTAGCCGTACGAGGCGGTGTCCACGTCGAGGGCGAAGGTGGAGATCTGCTCGGCGGAGGTGTCGCGCCGCCGGGTGGCCTCTGCCTGAGACTCCTCGCTCCCGGGGGTGGCCCGGGCCTTGCTCTCGTTCCCGGCCTCGTTCCCGGTCTTGGCGGTGTCGTCCCCGGCCTCGGGCGGGCGGCCGTCCGGGGGCATGGACGGGACCGCCTTCCCGGATTCGGGCATCGGCTGGCTGGCGGGCGCGCCGCCCTCCGAACCGCCGCAGGCGGCGGCGAACATCAGGGCGAACAGGGCGAGCACGGCGAGGGCAATGGCGAGCGGACGTGACTTCATGTCGCCTCCTGGGATGCGGGTCATCCCCTACGACGACTCCTCCCGCCGGTCCGCCGGGAGCTTGACCCAAGCGAGCGCAAACCGTGTTCGACGCGTGATCAGGGTTTCAGCGTTTCCACGCCGGGTCCCGCCCGCTCAGCCCGAGCGCCCGCTCGAACGGCGAGGCGTCCTCCGCCACGGGCACCTCCTCCCCGAAGACCCCCATCCGCCGTCCCTGCGACGCCATCCCCGCGACGAAGGCGGCCACGGCCTCGCCGGTCTCGGCGTCCACCGTGTAGTCCTGGCCGGTGGCCCTGGCCAGGTCCCAGCCGTGGATCACCATGTCGCCCAGCACCAGCTGCCGCACCATGGCCATGGGCATCCCCAGCGTGGGGCTGGTCCCCTCGGTCACCCCGGGCGCGGACCAGGCGGCGAGCACCGCGTCGGCCCGCTCCGCGAAGGGGGCGTGGTCGGCGTCCTGCGGCGGCGGCTGCTCGCGGCGGGCCAGCGCCTCGAACATCGCGGCCGTCCAGGCCAGATGGCCGAGCAGCTCCCGTACGTCGAAGCCGTCGCAGGGGGTGGGCAGGCCCAGCTGGTCGTCGCGGACGCCGCGGACGACGGCCGCCGTGCCGGTGACGGCGCGTGACAACATCTCGTTCATGACGGCCATGCTGTCGGCCGGACTCACAGCTGTCTTGAAAAAACGCGACATAGGATCCTGCACCATGTGCGTGTACCTCGGCCTCGCGGCCAAACGTCCGGGAGCCGGAATACCGGGGGCGATGCCGCACACCGTCAGGGGCGCGATCGACAGCGCGTTCCCCGTACCGCCCGAGGTCATCAGGTCCCGGGAGTGGCACCGTCCCGGCGTCTCCGTGTTCGCCTGGACCAACGAGCCGGACGACTCGCGGCGGCCTCCCCTGCTGGAGACCGGGCACGACCGGGTGACCGGGGTGAACGGCTACCTGGCCGCGCCGGACGACGTGAACCGGCTCGCGGCCATGCCCGCCCTGGACATCGAGGCGGTCGGCGGGTGCTTCTCCGCGTTCCGGGCGACCGAGGACGAGCTGTCGGCCGCCACCGCGATCCACAGGGTCTGCCCGGTCTACTACGCCGAGACCCCCGACGTGCACGTGATCGGCAGCCGGGCGCTGCTGGTCCACCTCGCGGGCGGCGGCGACCGGGTCGAGTGGGACGTGCTCGCGCTGCAGTCGATGGTCAGGCAGGGATACTTCCTGTCGGACGAGACGCCCTACCGCGGGGTGACCGCGCTGCCGCCGTCCTCGTCGGTGACCGTCAGGGGCGGCCGGCGTACGGTCACCACGACCCCGCTCCCCTCCGCCGTGCCCGCGCCCACGTCGCGCAGGGGGAGGAAGGAGCTGGTCGGCGAGCTGGCGAGCGCGCTGCTGGCGACGGTGGAGCCGCTGCGCGCGGCCGGGGAGCCGGTGAACCTGGCCCTCACCGGCGGCAGGGACAGCCGCCTGATCGCCGCGACGCTGCACGCGGCCGGTGTCCCGCTGCGCGCGACCACCAACGGCCTCGACACCCACCCCGACGTGATCATCGCCGGGCGGGTCGCCCGCGCGCTCCGCGTCGAGCACACCGTCATCCCCCCGGCACGCGCCGGGAACGCCGGGAACGCCGGGAACATCGGGAACATCGGGAACGCCGGGAAGAAGGACTCGATCGTCGTCGAGCACCCCCTCGCGCGGGCCTACGAGACGCTGCGCGCCTGCGAGGGCATGACGTCGGCGTACGAGTCGATCGTCGGCTACCTCCCCTACAGCGCCAAACCCACCATGTCCGGACAGAGCGGGGAGATCCTGCGGGCCGGGGGCCTGCTGCTGCTCCAGACCGACCTGACGGAGAAGGCGCTGCGCCGCCGGGTGGAAGTGACCTTCCTGCGGGACCCGGGGCTGTTCACCGAGGAGGCCGACGAGCACGCCCGCGAGCTGGCAAGGCCCTGGCGGGAGCGGGCTCCGCTGGAGGCGCTCGACCACATGTACGTCTCCTACAAGGTCGGCCGCTGGCACGCGGGGGCACGAGCGGGCGCGCTGCGCAGGGGCGACCAGATCTGGCCGTTCCTCGACAACCGGGTGGTCCGCGCCGCGCTGGGCCTCGACCAGACCTGGCGGCTGTCGGAGGAGGTCATCTACGAGCTGCTCGGAGTCCTGGCCCCCTCGCTCAGGGACATCCCGGTCGAGGGCAAGCCGTGGCGGTTCAGCGTCGGGAGGCGCTACTACCCCTGGCAGCGCAGGCCGCGGGTGCTGACCGCGCCGAAGACCGGCGGGGGTGGCTGGAACTGGCGGACCAGCCCCGGCGAGGAACTGACCGGCCTGATCCGCGACCACGTCCTCGGCCGCCTGGACCTGCTGGCGCCCATCGTCAGGCCCGACGAGGTACGCAGGCTGTTCGCCGAGCCCGTCCTGAAGAAGCCCAACCAGGCCTGGCACCTCTGCACCGTGGCCACCATGCTGGGCGGCGACTATCCGGGCAAGGAGCCTCAGGGCCTGCCGAGGGTCCACATCCCCATCCCGTCGTGAGCCGCCCGTCCGGCCCCGGAGCGAGGGCCTCCCTCGGCGGGGTGGGTGCCTCTGGCGGGGCGGAGACCTTCCGCACCAGGACGGGAGGCTCCGTCGATGGGACAGGGGTCTCCTTCGGTAAGACGGGGTCCTCCTTCGGTAAGACGGGGTCCTCCTTTGGCGAGGCGGGGGTCTCCCTCGGTGAGGCGGGGTCCTCCTTTGGCGGGACGGGGGTGCCCGCCGACGACACCCGGGGCATCCTGAACTTCGGGGCCGCCAGATTCCGCTACGGGCGCCACGCGTGCCACCCGGCCCTCGCCCCCTTCGTCGAGCACCACTGGATCGTCCGATGGGAGCTGGCCGAACCGTACGAGCAGCGGATCGTGTCCCACCCGTCGGTGAACCTGGTCTTCCACGAGCACGGTTCCCGCGTGGCCGGGGTCATCACCGGCGACTACCTGGAGGTCCTGACCGGCACCGGGGTCGTGATCGGCACCCGCTTCCGGCCCGCCGGTTTCCGTCCCTTCCTCGGCGCCCCGCTCTCCACGATCACCGACCTCCTCACCCCGGTTTCCCAGATCTTCGGCCCGGAGGCCGACGCGGTGGCCGCTGCCGTACTGGCCGCCTCCTCCGCCTCCGACAAGGAGGCCCTGCGGGTGCTGGAGGAGTTCCTGCTCGCGCGGCTCCCCGCCCGCGATCCCGTCGCCGAGCGGGCGGCGGACCTCGTCGCGAGCGTGCTCGCCGACCCGGCCGTCGTCCGTGTCGACGACCTGGCCGCCCTGCACGGGCTGAGCGTGAGGCACCTGCAGCGGCTGTTCAGCGACTATGTCGGCGTCTCCCCCAAGTGGGTGATCCGCCGCTACCGCATCCACGAGGCCGCCGAACGGGCCGGGCCCGCCACCGACTGGTCGCGGCTGGCCGTCGATCTCGGCTACAGCGACCAGTCCCACTTCACCCGCGACTTCACCGCCGTGATCGGCATGTCCCCCACCGCGTACGCCCGCCGCCTGGCGGGGTGACGTCAGCAGGCGCAGGCGATGCCGGAGACCGGCGCGGTCAGGGCGTCGACGGGACGGCGGGACACGCCCGCGTCGGTCTCGACGGGGAAGCCCTCCCTGGCCCAGTACTCGAAGCCGCCGAGCATCTCCTTGACCGGGTGACCGAGCCGGGCGAACTCCAGCGCGGCCCGGGTGGCGCCGTTGCACCCCGGTCCCCAGCAGTAGGTCACCACGGTCACCCCCGCGGGGACGACCGAGCGGGCGCGGGCGGCGATCAGCGCGGTGGGCAGGTGGACGGCTCCCCGGACGTGGCCCTGGTCCCAGCTCTCCCGGCTACGGGAGTCGACCACGACGATGTCCGTGGCCCCGGCGGCCAGGTCGGCGGCGACGTCGGACACGTCGGTCTCGAACGCCAGCCTCGCGGCGAAGTGCGCCAGCGCGTCGGCGTTGCCCGCCGCCGGTACCGCGGTGACGGCGTAGGAGGAACAAGTGTTGACAGACATGTGTGGCCTTTCAGGTAGCGGTGGCGAGGGCCGTGGGGGGCGACGGTGCCGCCGCGACGCCCGGACCGAGCGCCGACGCCGGCCGCGACGCCCCACACGGGCGGACGGTGCCGGTGGCGATACCCGATACGGGTAACGGAACCGGTCACGATGCCCGACACGAGTGACGGCGCTGGTCACGACGCGCCCTCCACGGGTGCTGCGGCCGGTCGCGACGCGCCTTCCACGAGTGCCAGGGCCGGTCGCGATGTGCCCTCCAGGGTTGTTGTGGCCGGTCGCGATGCCCGACATGGGCAATGGTGCCGGTCGCGATGCCAGGCCCGATAGTGGCACGAATGCCGCTTATCGTTAATATCGTGCCATGTTCGTCCCGCCGCCGGTGCCCCGCACCACGCGCCCCACCGTCTCCGTGCTCGCCTTCGACGGCATGTCCCCCTTCGAGCTGGGCTGCGTGGTCGAGATCTTCGGCATCGCCCGCCCCGAACTGGAGGTCCCCTGGTACGAGTTGTCGGTCTGCGCCGAGAGCCCCGCCGACCTGCGGGTCACGGGAGGGTTCACGATGCGGGCGGAGCACGGTCTCGACGTGCTGACGGCCGCGGACACGGTGATCGTGCCCGGGGTGGCGGACGTCCACGGAGAGGTGTCCCGCGAGGTGGTCACGGCACTGCGGCTGGCCCGCGACCGGGGGTCGCGGATCGTGTCCATCTGCTCGGGAGCGTTCGCGCTGGCCGCCGCGGGACTGCTGGACGACAGGGAGGCGACGACGCACTGGAGGTACGCCGACCTGCTCCAGCGGAGGTTCCCGCGGGTCAAAGTCGATCCGGACGTGCTCTACGTGGACGGTGAGGACGTGCTGACCAGCGCGGGCAGCGCGGCGGGGCTGGATCTGCTGATCCATCTGGTGCGCAAGGACCACGGGCCGGGCGTGGCCAACGAGGTCGCGCGAAGACTCGTCATCCCCCCGCACCGGGACGGGGGGCAGGCGCAGTTCGTCCAGGCCGCGGTCACCCCGGTGGAGGACGGTGTCGCCATGGCGGCCGCGATGACCTGGGCGCTGGAACACCTCGCCGAACCCATCACGATCGCCGCCCTCGCCGAGGCCGCGCACATGTCCCGGCGTACGTTCATCAGGCACTTCGGGAGGCAGACCGGAACGAGCCCGCTGCGGTGGGTGATCTCCCAGCGGATCACGGCCAGTCTGGCGATGCTGGAGTCCACCTCCGTGCCGGTGGAGGAGATCGCGTCCGCGGTGGGCTTCGACAGCGCGGCGACCTTCCGCCACCACTTCACCCGCGCGATGCGCACCTCCCCCTCGGCCTACCGGCGGGCCTTCCGCGCCCCGGCACCGTCCGGCCACGAGAGCTCACACGGATCCGGGCACCGGACCGGGCGGGCGAATCCAGCCCCCGAACTTCAGCGCGAAACAAGCCGTTAGCGTAATTTACCCTTTATCTTATCGTGGTTCACTTATCCGACTAATCACGAAAACGGCGTCATTAAGATTTTATGCATAGACCCAAATCTGCGGAATGCAAAGAAACGCGCACCCTCCATCAAGCTTCCATTCCGGATTCGGAGCACACTTCTCCCGCCTATCTCCCGGACGCCCCAAGAATGGCCGTACAGCGTTTTCTCTCAATAGGAGGGGAGAGACAACGCACGTGTCTACTTTCATGAAACGGACCCTTGCGGGCGGCGCGCTCGCCGGGGCCGTCCTTCTTTTGCACTCCCCTGTCCCAGTTTCGGCCGATTCGCAACTTCAAATATCGGCACAAGCTCGCCACGACGAGATCCGGTCCATCGGAAGCACCCAGGGCGACCCCTGCCCTACGGTGCTTTCCAGCATTTGCACGAACTTCATTTCCCTGCCTACGGTGATCCGCAGCAGGGACGTCGTAGCCACCGGAACCATCATCCACCACGGGTTGCGTCCGACCGCAAATGATGCGATTTACCTTCCGTTGTGCAGGTGGCTGGGGCTGCCCAGCTTCCTCTGCCGGATCCCTGACGGGATTCAGGGCCCTCCGGGCCCCGCGGGACCGGCAGGTCCTGCAGGTCCCAGGGGGCCGGTGGGCCCGGTGGGCCCCCGAGGTCCCGTAGGCCCAGCCGGGGCCGATGGCACCGACGGCGCACCCGGACCCGAGGGACCCAGAGGACCGGCAGGACCCAGGGGACCGGCAGGACTCCCCGGACCCGCAGGACCCGCAGGGCCGGAAGGACCCGCAGGCACTGACGGTGTGCCCGGACCCGCAGGACCCGCAGGACCTGCAGGACCCGCTGGGGCCGACGGCGCACCCGGGCCTGAAGGACCCGAGGGGCCGGCAGGACCCGAAGGACCAACCGGACCGGCAGGACCGGCAGGCGCTGACGGCGCACCGGGAGCTGACGGAGCACCCGGACCCGAAGGACCCGCAGGACCCGCAGGCGCCGACGGAGCACCCGGACCGGAAGGACCCGCAGGACCTGAAGGACCGGCAGGACCCGCAGGCGCCGACGGAGCACCGGGAGCTGACGGAGCA
>NZ_JBPJSR010000032.1:0-78838 GCF_051390675.1 Streptosporangium heterodermiicola | reverse complement strand
GGGGACCGGGGCCGCCATGGGCGCCCTGTCCGCCGCGTTCGCGGCGGACGGCCACGAGCGGGCGGAGAGCGAGCGGGCCGCGAGCGAGCGGGCGGGGGCTGCGCGGGCGGGGGCTGCGCGGGCGGAGAGCGAGCGGACGGAAGGCCGGCAGGTGGAAGGCCGGCAGGTGGAAGGCCGGCAGATGGAAGACGCCCAGGTAGACGACGCCCAGGTGGAAGGTGCGCGGGCGGGGGGTGCGCGGGCGGGGGACGACCCGGCCGCCGAGGGGACGGAGCGGATCCCGGGGGGCGCTCAGGCGCCGCAGGGCGAGCCCGACCCGGAGACGATGGAGATGCTGGCGCGGATCGAGAGGAACATGGAGTTCTTCATCGGCTACGAGGTGCCGCCGTTCTCCCGGTACACCCCTGACGCCACGGCGCTCGGGGCGTCGTCGGTGCGCGTCGTGGCCGCGGTGGGCGAGGAATCGGAGGGCGAGCCGCCGTACCGGGCCGCCGTCGCCGCGGCGGACCTGCTGGGCACGCGGCCCACGGCGTTCCCCGGCGACCACGGGGGCTTCGGCTCCGAGCCCGAGGCGTTCGCCGCCAGGCTCCACCAGGTGCTCTCGACCACCTGAGGGGGCCCGTGCGGCGATCGCGGCGCCGTCCCGTGCCCGGGGCGGCAGCCCCGGGTCAGTCGGCCAGGGCGGCTTTTTCCCGCGTGTCCGGCAGGTCCAGGCTGTCGCGGAGCCTGGTCGGCTTGAGGAAGAGCGCCGCGACGACGCCCACCGCGGCGATCCCGGCGGAGACCAGGAAGATGTGCCCGGTGGCGTCGCCGTACGCCGCGCGCACGACGGTCCTCGCGGCCTCGGGCAGCGCCTGGAGGTTGAGGGTGCCGCCGCCCGAGCCGGACGGCCGGATGCCCGCCTTCGCGAAGCCCTCGGCGATGCCGGTGGCCACCCTGTTGGCCAGGATCGCGCCCAGGACCGAGACCCCGATCGTGCCGCCCAGCGAGCGGAAGAAGGTGATGGCGCCGCTGGCGGCACCCAGTTCCCGCAGCGGGACGACGTTCTGGATGACCAGCACCAGGTTCTGCATGGACATGCCGACGCCGATGCCGACCAGCAGCATCGCGGCCGACACGAGCACCAGCGAGGTCTCGTGGTCGATCACGGACAGGCCGAGGAACCCGACGGTGAGCACGACGGCACCGGCCACGATGTACGGCTTGACCTTGCCGCTCCTGGACACGAGCGTCCCGGAGACCGTCGAGGACAGCAGCACGCCGAGCATCAGCGGGATGGTCAGCAGGCCGGCCTCGGTGGGGCCGTACCCGCGGCCGATCTGGAAGTACTGGCCCAGGAAGACCGATCCGCCGAACATCGCCATGCCGACCGCGAGGCTGGCCAGGATGGCCAGGGCGGGGTCACGCCTGCGGACGATGTGCAGCGGCACGACCGGCTCCTTGACCCGCGACTCCACCAGCACGGCGATGCCCAGGATGACGATTCCGCCACCGGCCATGGCCGCGGTCTGCCAGGAGATCCAGTCGAAGGAGTTGCCGACGAAGGTGATCCAGACGAGCAGGACGCTCACCCCCGCGGCGATCAGCGTGGCGCCCGCGTAGTCGACCTTGGCGTCCGGCCGCCGGACCGTGACCACGTGGAGCGTCTTGTGCAGCAGGACGAAGGCGATCATCGTGAACGGCACGGCGATGAAGAAGCACCAGCGCCAGCCCAGCCACGAGGTGTCGGCGATCAGGCCGCCGAGGAGCGGGCCCGCCACGGTGGCCACGGCCATCACGGCGCCGAGATAGCCGTTGTAGCGTCCGCGCTCCTTGGGGCTGATCATCGCGGCGATGATGACCTGGACCAGGACCTGCAGGGCGCCCATGCCGAGGCCCTGGATTGCGCGGAAGGCGATGAGCTGGCCGGTGTTCTGCGCGAATCCGCAGGCCAGCGAGCTCACCATGAAAATGACGATGGAGATCTGGATGAGCAGTTTCTTGCTGAACAGGTCGGCGAGCTTGCCCCAGACCGGGGTGGACGCGGTCGCGGCGAGCAGCGACGCGGTGACCACCCACGTGTACTGGGACTGGGTGCCGTCGAGGGCGCCGATGATCTGCGGCAGCGCCACCGACACGATCGTGGCACTGATCATCGCCACGAACAGGGCGAGGAGCAGACCGCTCAGCGCTTCGAGGATCTCGCGATGGGTCATCGGTTCCGCGCCGGGTGGCGCGACCGCTTGCGTGCTCACGCACGACCTCCGATACAGATAATTAGGACAGACCGTGACAAGATACATGCCCATTGAGAAAGTTTGCGCACTGGGCACACTCATTCGGACAGTAGGCTGTTCACGTCATGGAGATCACAGCGGGATTGCGCGAGCGCAAGAAGGCCGAGACGCGGCTGGCGGTCCACGAGGCCGCCCTGCGGCTCACCGTCGAGCACGGCCTGGAGCACGTCACCGTCGAGGCCATCGCCGACGCCGCCAACATCTCCCGGCGGACGTTCTCCAACTACTTCGCCAGCAAGGAGGACGCCCTCCTCTACGGCGACGAGCAGCGTATCCGCCTCCTGGTCGAGCGGATCCGCACCCGTCCCGCCGAGGAGTCGGCCTGGCGGGCGCTGCACCAGGCCGCCCACGACGCCTACTGCCAGATGGGCGGCCCCGACAGGCAGTGGGTGATCCGCGCCAGGCTCGCCAAGCGTCACCCCTCGCTCCTGGCCAGGCAGCTGGCCAACCAGACCAACCTCGAACGCGAGCTCGCCCAGGTCATCGCCGAACGCGACGGCGGCGGCTCAGGCCCGCGCCCCCAGGTGATGGCCGCGGCCTTCCTGGTCGCGATACGCATCGCCACGCACCTGTGGACCGACGAGCACGAGACCCGCCCGCTGGACGAGATCATGGACGACGTCCTCGACGAGATGGCCCGGCCCTTCGACGACCGGCCTCTCGGCGGCGACCGGCCTTTTGACGACGACAGGCCCACTCGGCAGGACGCCTGACGCGACGGCCCCCTCCGGGACCGGGCGTTCTCCCGGACCCGCCTTCCGAGACCGTACGTCTCCCTGACGGGTGTCTTCACGGGTGTCTTCCGGACGGGCGTCACGGGCGTCACGGGCGTCTCCCGGATCCCGGCGGGACGAGGTCACGCGAAGATCGCCTGGGCGAGGGCGAGGCCGAGGAACACCGCCCCCAGCCCGGCGACGACCGAGGCGGCGACGTTGGCCACCGCGAAGAGGATCGCGCCGGTCTCCACCAGCCGCAGCGTCTCGTAGGAGAAGGTCGAGTACGTGGTCAGCGCCCCGCAGAGCCCGGTGCCGAGCAGCAGTCGCACGTCGGTGCCCACCGCGCCGGACAGCGCCGCCCCGGTCAGGAGGCCCAGGACCAGCGAGCCGATCACGTTGACGGTGAAGGTCCCCCAGGGGAATACCGTGTCGTGGCGGGCCTGCACGGCCCGGTCGGTCAGATAGCGCAGCGGAGCCCCGACGGCACCGCCGAGCAACACCGGAAGCCAGTCCTGCGGCTCGCTCACGTCGCCCGCCCGCCCCGGGGGCGAACGACCTCGACCTCGTCCAGGATGGCGAGCCCTCCGGCGATAAGGTCGTCCAACTGTGGCAGGAAGCCGCGGATCCGCTCCTCGGTGTCGACGATCGTGATGGCCACCGGCAGGTCGTCGGCCATCGAGAGCAGCCGGGTGGTGTGCACGATCGAGGTGGTGCCGAAACCCTCAAGGCCGTGGAAGACCGACGCCCCGGCCAGCCCGGCGGCGTGGGCACGGTGCACGATCTCGGTGTACAGGGGCCTGTGGTGCCAGATGTCGGTGTCGTCGACGAAGATCGTCAACCGCAGCGCCCGTCCGGCTGGAATCATCGCGTTCCCCTCCTCGCCCTCGCCGCTCTGGCTCTCGCCGTCCTGGTCGTTCTCCTCGCTCCGGCCCTCGCCGTCCTCGCCGTCCTCGTCACCCTCGCCGCCCTCGTCGCCGTTCTCGCCAGGAGCCGGCGGGTGGTCCACGTGCCGGCCGCCACCGCGGCCAGCGCCGCCAGGACCGTCGCCGCCAGATAGCCGAGCGCCAGGCCGGTCCGGCCGGCGGAGACCAGGCGCTCGATGTCCAGGCAGTAGGTGGAGAAGGTGGTGAAACCCCCCAGCACGCCGGTGGCCAGGAACGGCCGCACCCAGCCCGGCGCGATCCACGCCTCGGTGATCATGACCAGGAGGACACCGATGAGCAGGCAACCGGTCACGTTGACCACCAGCGTGGTCCACGGGAAGGAGCCGGTCGCGGTCGGCCACAGCAGGGCAGCGCCGTAGCGGGCCCCCGTACCGATCGCGCCACCGGCGGCGACCACCGCCAGGACACCGTGACGGGAACGGCCCGGCTCACCGCGCGTACCGGAGGGATCGGTGTCGGGGTCGGTGGGCCCGGTCGCCGCCGTTGACCTCGCCTGGTTCGGACGCATGCCTCTCCCTACGCGTGGTGGAGGCCCGGCGTGGCTGCGCGGGCACGACCTGTCACGGGCAGGGACCGTTGGCGGCAGTGGGTGCCGCGGTCGGGTGCGGCGGGCCCCACCGCCGCGGGATCTCGCATCTGCGGGATCCACGCCTCCCAGCCTAACGCGGCCGTCTCGCGATCACTCTCCGGCACCCGCGCCCCGGGGAACGGGACAGCGGCGTGGTTCCGGAAACACGGCACCACCGGGCGGGCGAGGTGGAAACCTCATCCGCCGCTCGCGGTGAGCACCGGCGCGGACGGAGCGGAAGCCTCAACCCCCGCTCACGGTGAGCGCGCTGAGTGCGGGCGGAGCGGAAGTCTCACTCCCCGCTCGCGGTGAGCACGGCGGGCACCGGCGCGTCGAGGTACGCGAGCAGGGCGGCGAGTTCCCGGTCGAGCTCCCCGCTGACGTCGGTGATCTCGGGATTGCCGAAGCTGGAGAACTGTGTGGTGGGCTGCTCCACCGTGAACCAGGTCTCGCCGGACGCGTCCTCGTAGATCGCCGTGCGGAGCGGGGCGTACAGCAGGACGGCGGGGTTGTGGTGGTACATCCGCTGGGCGATCGTGTGGTTTCCCATCAGGTACTCGACACAGCGCAACCGCTCCCCCGCCAGCCGCAGGAGCGCGTTGAAGTCCCCGCTCCAGTAGATGATGAAGCCGTGCGGAGCGTTCTCCTCCGTCGCCCGGAGGATGGTGTCCCAGTCGACGCCGCCCCTGACGAGCCGTTCGAAGCGTTCGGTGTCGAACATGGGGACGGCGAGTTCGTAGCGGGCGCGGAAGTCGTCGAACGGGGCGCCGACGGGCACGGCCAGGCGGTTCACCTGGTGCGGCACGGTCTCGACCCCGTTGCGTACCGGCTGGGCCATGATCCCTCCCGTCGGACGAAACCGATGAACGAAGCCCATGGACGATGTCGACGAACGCGGCCCATGGACGAGGCGGCCAGGGGGTTGCGCCGGGCTCCCTCGACGAGGGGTATGACCGCCCGCCCGCGCCGACACACCCGGATCGGCGAACCCCCATCGTGCGATGCCGCGTTTTTTACCTCCGGATGACGCGCCCCCGCCCGGAGACCGTGACGCCCTCGGTCCCGTGAGCCCGTCCCGCGCCCCGGCCGGAGCGTGACGGCGTCGGTCGAAGGGTCAGCGGTCCGTCCCGGTGGCACCGGCGGTCACCCGGTTGCCGGTGTCGAGGGAGCGGACGTGGACGCGCCGGCCGACGGGCTCGCCGTCGCGGAGCAGGGCGAGCGTCTCCTCGTCCCCCTCGGCGGTCGTCGCCAGGAAGCGGCGGCCGTCGGCCTCCAGCCGCCCGATCACGATGCCGAAGCGGGTGCCGGCCCTCCGGTGCCTGACGGTGTAGGTCTCGATCGTGCCCCACCCGTCGGCCCGGACGGCCTGCCGGACGGCGGGCCAGGCGTCGATCTCGGCCTGCAGCGCGGCGCCGCGGTCCCGGCGCCACCCGGCGGGGGCGGTCGAGTAGACGCCGACCGAGTACTTGCTCAGCATCCCGCCGTTGGCCCCCACCATGCCGTACGAGCCGGGCCTGGCGCGGAGCCGCTGGACGATCTCGGCTATCGCGTGCGTCGAGTAGTTGTTGCCCGCCCCGCCGAAGAAGGGCAGGCCGCCGGTGACCGTCAGCCCGCGCGGGTCGTCGGCGGCGAGGCCGAGGCCGTCGCAGATGTTGGAGACGGCGATCGGGAAGCAGCTGTACAGGTCGATGGCGTGCAGGTCCGCCACCCCGATACCGGCCAGGTCCAGGGCGTGCCCGGCGGCCATGACGGAGGCCGGGCCCGCGCCGAGGTCGGCCCGGTCCAGCAGGTCGCGCTCGCGCAGGTCGGCGTGGCCGTGCAGGAAGACCCACTTCTCCCCGGGAACGCCGAGGCGCCTCGCCTCGGCCACGGACATCAGCAGGACGGCCGCCCCCTGGTTGACCTTCTCGCGCGCGACGAGGTAGCGGGTGTAGGGCTCGGCGACGAACCGGTTGCCCTCGGCCGGGGTGACCAGCTCCTCGGGGCCGCGCTCGGTGGGGGCCGCGGCGTGCGGGTTGGCGGCGGCGACTTCGGTGAAGGGGGCGAACAGCGCCCCCATCCCGGCCGCGTACTCCTGCCTCGTCTGCCCGAGGCGGGCCCGGCGCGCGTTGTCGAGCAGGGCGTACTGGCTCGGCGCGCCCGCCAGCCCGTGCGCGGCCAGGAACCGGGAGACCATGCCTTCGAGCCCGTAGCCCCGGTCCTCCAGGTCGCCTTCGGCCGTCTCGCCGAAATCGGGCCTGTCCTCGGCCCCGGCCAGGTGCAGCACCGTCGAGATGGCCTCGGACCCGACGACGAGGGCCACCCGCGAGGATCCCGCCGCGATCGTCGCGGCGAGCTCGTTGACCAGGTGCTGGGGCGCCTGCCCGCCGGCCACCTCCAGGATCGCCCGGCCGGGGTCCGCCCCCACCCGGGCGGCGACGGAGCGGGGGTAGTTGGTGGAACGGCCCAGCGGCGCGGGGACGCCGGGCGCGGAGATCTCGAACTGGCGCACCCCCGCCACGGTGTCGAGGGCGGCGGCGACCGCCGCGCCGTCCGCGCCGGTGTCGGCGACGGCCTCGCGGACCGCGACCGCCGCGAGCTCGACGGGCGACAGCCGCTGATAGCCGGGGTCGCCGATCCGCTCGGACGACTGCCCGACACCCACGAGCACCGGCGTGCGGGGGTCGAGGCCCTCGAAGGTCATCTTCACGCTCCAGCGGGGTCGGGGTCGGGGTCCGTCACCGCCCCGGGCGGATGATCGCCCTGTTCACCCGCGAAAGATAACACGCCGAGGCCCGCGCCTACCCCGGCCTGCCGGCCAGAAGACCTCGTTCGCGCCGGGCGTCGTCGACGTCCTCGGCGTACTCGGCGTACTCGGCGTACTCGGCGTACTCGCCGGTGCGGAAGGCCGGTGTGCGGGTCTCACGTTCTCCCGCCGGGCCCGGGGGTGTCGCCGACGGGGTGGAACCGGATGTCGTGGCCGTCGGCGTCCGGGGCCGCGAAGCGCAGCAGGCGGGCGCCCTCCTCGGCCACGGCGGCCTCGTCCCGCCCCGACAGGGGTTCGAATAGCCGCACCACCAGCGTCGCCGTGCCCCTGTCCCGTTTGACGTTCCAGAGCCCGTGGACGAAACCGTCGACGGTCACCGCAGCCTCGACGACGACGTGCCCGCGCCGGTCGTCGGACACCACGCGGGTACGGTCGGCGTGGGCGAGCACCACGTTGTCGAGCGCGGCCAGGAAGCGGACGGGAGCCGGGACGCCGGGGTCCGGGCGTGGCGCCTCGGGGAGGTCGAACAGCTCCCGCCCGTCCTCGTTCCCGAACACGCGCAACCGGGGCCTGAGCGATTCGACGACCTCCCCCAGCCGGGTCATGCCGCTCCACGCCTGGATGTCCCTGACCGTGGCCGGGCCGAAGGCGGCGAGGTAGCGTACGACCAGTTCCCGCGCCGAGGGCCCGGCGGCGAGCGGCCGGCCGAGCCAGTGCTCGGCGAGCGTGAAAGGGGTCGTGCCTCGCCGTCCCCAGGTTCCGTCGGGGGGCGGGTGCACCACCGGCAACAGGCCCTGCGCCGACCTGGCCAGCGCGACGGGGTCGCGTCCCGGCCACCGTTCGGCCAGTGCCCTGCCGAGTTCCGGCCTGGTCAGCGTGTCCTCGCCGAGGATCGCCCGCGCGGCGGCGGCGAGTTCCCCGAGGTCGAGCCCGGCGGTGAACCTGCCGAACCCGCCCTTCTGCCAGCGGTCCAGCATCGGCTGCAGCAGCGGCCTGAGCCACAGGTAGTCCTCGGCGGTGACCAGGTGCTGGGTCCCCCGGAACAGCGTCGCGCGCACCACCTCCCGCCGGTACAGCAACCGGGTCAGATCGTCGATCCCGAAGGCGCCGATCCGGCTCCACAGCCCGACGTACGGTGGGTCGGGATCCTGGGCCTGCAGGCCGACGAGGCGCTCGATCACGGTGAGCGCGGGCAGGTCCGCCCGGCGCAGCAGCAGTTGCCGCTCCAGGGTCGCCCGGTTGAGAGCTCGTCGGGTGAGGGTTTCCACGGTGTCCTTCCAGCTGTTCACGATCGGCCGTTCGAGGGTGCCCGCACCGCCCATGCTCTCCACGGCACACGACACGAGCGGCGCGGGCAGTACGGGCAGCGCGGGCACCGGCGGGCAGCGCGGGCACCGGCGGGCAGCGCGGGCACCGGCGGGCAGCGCGGATTATTGGCGGGTACCGCGGACGGCGGCGGGCGGGTGGCCCCCGCCGCCGTCAGGGCGGGCGGTCCGTGCCGGTGTCAGGCGGTACGGGCGGTGCCGCCGTCAGGCGCCGAAGGCGGCGGCGTTCTCCCGTACCCACTCCGCGAAGGTCCTGGCCGGTTTTCCGGTGACCTTCTCCACGGTGGGGAGCACGGTGTAGCCCGCCTCGGGCGGGTTGGTCCGCATGGTCAGGAAGAACTCGACGTCCTCGTCGGAGTAGCCGTTCCCGCGCCACTCCGCGACGACCTCGTCTTTGGTGAGTTCGACGTAGCGCACCTCGCGGCCCAGGACGGTGCCGATCACGCGTACCTTCTCCGGCGGGGTGAGCGCCTGCGGCCCGGTCAGCCAGTACTCCTGGCCCGCGTGGCCCTCGGTGGTCAGCGCGGTCGCGGCGACCGCGGCGATGTCCGCCTCGTGGATCATCGCGCTCCTGGCGCCGGCGAACGCCTCGCGGACGACCCCCTCGTCCCGGACGGACTCCGCCCACTCCAGGGCGTTGGACATGAACTCCACCGGCGACAGGTGGGTCCACTCCAGGCCACCGGCCTCGACGGCCTCCTCCAGCGGGCTCTTCGTCACGTCCCCCTTGAGCACCGTCACCTTGCGTACGCCCGCCTTCCTGGCCAGGTCCACGATCTCCTCACCGTTGGTCAGGGGTGAGAAGTCCTCCCCGCTGAAGCCGATCAGGTGTGCGGCGCCGACACCGGAGAAGGCCGCGGGCAGGGTCGCGGTGTCGGCCAGGTTGCCCGCCACCACCTCGGCGCCCGCGGGGAGGTTCGCCTTCGCCGGGTTCCGGGTGAGGGCGCGGACCCGGTGCCCTTCGGCCAGCAGCCGCTCGACGAGGGGGCGGCCGACGGTGCCGGTGGCACCGGTCACGAGAACGGTCATCGGATTTTCTGTGGTCATGGGGCAGACGTTAGGAGTATTCGCGGTCAACTCCTGTCCGCGATAGCTGGAAAAATCGTCTTATGTTGGAAACTTCGGCTCGGCTGCTCCGCCTGCTGGCGCTGCTGCAGGCCCATCGGGACTGGTCGGGCGCGGAGCTGGCCGGGAGGCTGGAGGTGAGCCCGCGAACCGTGCGCCGCGACGTCGACAAGCTGCGGCTCCTGGGGTACCCGATCAACGCGACCGGTGGCGTCGGCGGCGGCTACCAGCTGGCCGCGGGCGCCTCGCTGCCCCCGTTGCTGCTCGACGACGAGGAGGCGGTCGCGGTGGCGGTCGGGCTGCGGACGGCGGCCGCGGGCGCGGTCACCGGCATCGCCGAGACCTCCGTGCGGGCGCTGGCCAAGCTGGACCAGGTGCTGCCCCCGCGGCTGCGCTACCGGGTCAACACATTGAGCTCGGCCATGGTGACCATGCCGATGTCCGGTCCCACCGTCGATCCCTCGACGCTGACCGCGATCGCCTCGGCGGTGCGCGACCACCGGCGGCTGCGGTTCGACTACGTCTCCCACGACGGCTCGGAGAGCGTACGGGACGTGGAGCCCTACCGCCTGGTCAACGGCGGGCGGCGCTGGTACCTCTTCGCCTGGGACACCGAGAGGTCGGACTGGCGCAGGTTCCGCGTCGACAGGCTGTCCCCGCGCGTCCCCACCGGGCCCCGGTTCGTCCCCCGGCCGCTTCCCTCCGACGACCTGGCCGGATACCTCGCCCTGGGCATGACCACGGAGCGCCACCGCTATCGGGCGGTGCTCACCATGCACGGCTCGGCCAGGGCGGTGGCCGACGAGGTTCCCCCCACCCTCGGCGTGGTGGAGCCCGTGGACGACGACACCTGCGTCCTGCGCATCGGCTCCGACAGCCTCGACCACCTCGCGGTCTGGGTGGCCGCGTTCGGCTTCGAGTTCGAGGTCCACGAGCCGCCCGAGCTGGTGGAGCACCTGCGGACGCTGACCGCCCGCCTGCGCCGGGCCGCGTGGCGGGACTCCCCCGGGACGGCGCCCGCCGGAACGCCGTCCCCGGAGGGACCGGGCCCCTCCTGAAGGAGACACCGGAACCGCAGCTCGTCTCACACCCCGGGACCACCGCCCGTCTCACACCCCGGAAAGCTCGCGGTGCGAACCCGCACCGAGGCGCCCGCCTGACTACTATTTGGAAACTTTCCTATTGACAAGCCTCCTGTCCGCGTGTTTGATCCGAGTTAATTTAAATGGTGAAGTTACCGGAGGGGCTCCCGGGCCGCTGGAACGGGTCCCGGATCCGCCACCTCGCCGTACCAGCCGACGATGCCCGGCGCCAGGGGCGCACGCACCGCGGTACAGGAAGAGAACCCACAGAGAAGAGCCACCGTGACCCCGCAGCACCCCCCACCGCCGCCTCCGGGCGCGGTCGCCGCGCCGGCCCCAGGCATCACCGCTTCCGCCGGGGCACCGCCCCGGCGAGCCCGCACCTCACCCGCGTCGCGGCAGGATCCCAGGAGGACCGGATGAGGCACATCCTCATGGCGCTCGCCATGGTCGCGGCGTTCCTGGTCGTGCTGCCCGGCGCGGCGCAGGCCGCCCCGCCGACCGGGCTCACCACCGTGATCAGCCGCAACAGCGGCAAGTGCGTGGACGCCCGCGCCGCCGCGACCGCCAACGGCACCGCCGTCCAGCAGTACGCGTGCAACGGCTCGACCGCCCAGCTCTGGCAGTTCCAGCCGACCAGCGGCGGGTACTACCGGGTCAACAACGGCAACAACGCCGCCCAGGCGTGGGACGTCACGAACGTCTCCACCGCCGACAGCGCCCTCGTCCAGCTGTGGTCGTACTCCGGCGGCAACAACCAGCAGTGGCAGGCCGTGGAGGAGGCCGGCGGCTTCTACCACTTCGTCAACCGGCACAGCGGCAAGTGCCTCGACGTGCCGGGCGCCTCGATCGGGGACAGCGTGCAGTTCCAGCAGTACACGTGCAACGGCACCACCGCCCAGTCCTTCAGCCTGGGCAGCCCGCCGCCGACCGGGAACAACCCCGACCTCGGCCCGAACGTGAGCATCTTCGACCCGTCGACGCCCACCGCGACCATCCAGGCCAGGCTCAACTCGGTGTTCGGCCAGCAGCAGACCAACCAGTTCGGCGGCAACCGCTTCGCCCTGCTGTTCAAGCCAGGCTCGTACTCGGTGGACGCCAACATCGGCTTCTACACGCAGGTCGCCGGTCTCGGCCTGTCCCCCGACAACGTCACCATCAACGGCGGCGTGCACGCCGAGGCCGACTGGTTCCAGGGCAACGCGACCCACAACTTCTGGCGCGGCGCCGAGAACCTGTCGGTCAACCCGCCGTCGGGCACCGACCGCTGGGCGGTCTCGCAGGCCGCCTCGTACCGGCGGATGCACCTGCGCGGCAACCTGCAGCTCGACGACGGCGGCTGGTCGAGCGGCGGCTTCATCGCCGACTCGAAGATCGACGGCCAGGTCAGGTCGGGCTCGCAGCAGCAGTGGCTGTCGCGCAACGCCGAGTGGGGCAGCTGGACCGGCTCCAACTGGAACATGGTGTTCGTGGGCGTCAACAACCCGCCCGCGGGCAACTTCCCGAACCCGCCGTACACCAGGGTGGCGACCACGCCGGTCGTGCGCGAGAAGCCGTTCCTGTACGTCGACCAGGCCGGCGCCTACCAGGTGTTCGTGCCGGCGCTGCGGACCAACTCCGTCGGCACCACGTGGGCCGGCGGCAACCCGGCGGGCACCTCGATCCCGATCGGCCAGTTCTTCGTCGTCAAGCCCGGCCACACCGCGGCGGACATCAACGCCGCGCTCGCGCAGGGGCTGAACCTGCTGTTCACCCCGGCCGTCTACCACCTCAACGACACGATCAGGGTGACCCGCGCCAACACCGTCGTGCTCGGCCTGGGCCTGGCCACGCTGATCCCCGACAACGGCGTGACCGCGATGACCGTCGCCGACGTGGACGGCGTCAAGGTGGCCGGAGTGCTGTTCGACGCGGGCACGACCAACTCGGCCATGCTGATGCAGGTCGGTCCCACGGGTTCGTCGGCGAGCCACGCCGCCAACCCGACGTCGCTGCACGACGTGTACTTCCGGGTCGGCGGCGCGGCCGTCGGCAAGGCGACCCAGAGCCTCGTCGTCAACAGCGACAACGTGATCGGCGACCACCTGTGGATCTGGCGCGGCGACCACGGCAGCGGCATCGGCTGGAACAGCAACACCGCGGCCAACGGGCTCACCGTCAACGGTGACGACGTCACGATGTACGGACTGTTCGTCGAGCACTACCAGCAGCACCAGACCGTCTGGAACGGCAACGGCGGCCGGACGTACTTCTACCAGAACGAGATGCCCTACGACCCGCCCAACCAGGCCGCCTGGATGAACGGGAGCACGCAGGGCTACACCGCGTACAAGGTGGCCAGCACAGTCACCACGCACGAGGCGTGGGGCCTGGGCAGCTACTGCTACTTCAACGTCAACCCGGGGGTCGTGGCGGCCCGCGCGTTCGAGGCGCCGAACACGCCGGGCGTCCGTTTCCACAACATGGTGACGGTCTCGCTCGGCGGCGTCGGCACGATCCGCAACATCATCAACACCACGGGCGGACCGTCCAACTCCAGCACCAACGTGGCCAACTGGGTCAACTACCCCTGACCGAACCTCCCGCCGCGTTCCGGGACCGCTTCGAGGTTCCGGGACGCGGGATCCGGTCCGCCCACCCCCGCCTTTCACCTCATGCCATCTCGCCGTCCTGCTCACGGTGATCAGGGACGGAAGGGAGCGGGGCCGGACCCAGGTGCCCGCCTGAGGGGTGCGAAACGTGGTGGAGACGACGAACGAGCCCCTCCCCGGGAGGGGAGGGGCTCGTCGACGATCAACGATTACGGCGTGCCGGGACCGTAGTAGCCGCCCAGCTTGTCGCGGTAGTCGGGCTCCTTGTAGGTCGCCTCGTCGAACTCCGGAGCATCCTTGATCTCCTGCTTGGTGCGCGAGACGTACACCTTGCGCTCCTGCGGATCGATCTGGTGCACGGTGCCGGCCGGCAGCACGACCTTCTTGCCGAAAATCCAGAAACCGGTGTCGACGACGATGTAGCTGTCACCCACCGCGTTGCTCTCCTCGTCCACCGAACCGATCTTGCCGTCGGTGGCCTCCACGTCGAACCCCACGAGGTCCAGCGTCTGCTCGCCACTGTAGGCCTCGGGGCGGTAGCTCCACACGTTCTCCGTCATGGCGTTTCTCCTCGTCAGCGAAGGTAGGACACTCACCTTCTACCCATCGCCTCCGCGCTAAACGGGCCGCGGGGAATGAGGAACCGTACCGGGGGATCGCCCGACGGTCACCTCGCGCCTCCCGCCGAGGTCGGAGAGCAGATCGCGGCCACCGACACTCACCGTAATCATTTCCCGGCGAAGTACTCCGCCACGATCCGGGTGTGCAGCGGGAAGGCCAGCTCCCGCGGCCCGTCGATCAGCAGCCACTCCGTCGTCTCGGCCGTCGGCACGACCGGCGGGAGGTCCGCCTCGCCGGTCCGCGGCCCCAGGGCGAAGACCAGCACGGTGCCGTCGGGAGCGCTGAGCACGTCGAGGAGCCGCACCCCCTCCGGATCGACGACGACGCCCGTCTCCTCGCGGAGCTCCCGCACGGCCGCCTGCTGCCAGGACTCGCCCATGTCGACGAAGCCGCCGGGCAGGGCGAGCCCGCCCCGGTGCGGTTCGACGTCGCGGCGGACCACCAGCAGGCCGTCGTCCACCGGCAGCACCATCACCGCGACCGGCAGCGGATTGAGGTAGGAGGTGTTCTCGCAACAGGAGCAGGTGCGGGGCCAGGGCCGGCCGGGGGCGAAGGCTTCACCGCAGAAGGAGCAGTGCGAGTTCCTGATCGTCACGACCGCGAGACTAGACCAGGACGAGGTCCTACCTCACGCTTTCACCCCTCTCACAGGGAATCGGCCGGGAATCGGCTGGGATCGGCGTCAAGGCCCGGCCCGGCGCGGCGGTCCCTTCGCGCAGGCGGCAGACTTTCCCGCGTGAAGCGAATCCTCATCATCGGTATCGGCGCGGGAAACCCCGACCACCTCACCCTTCAGGCGGTCAAGGCCATCGCCGCGGCCGACGTGTTCTTCATCCTCGACAAGGGGGAGGCCAAGCACGACCTCGTCCAGCTCCGGCAGGACCTCGTCGACGCGCACGCCCGCCCCTCGTACCGGCTGGTCGAGGCCCGCGACCCCGACCGCGACCGGACCACCCCCGCGTACGCGGGCGCGGTGGAGGACTGGCGGTCGCGCCGGGCCGACATCTACGAGCGGCTCGTCCGCGACGAGCTCGGCGACGACGAGACCGGCGCGTTCCTCGTCTGGGGCGACCCCTCCCTCTACGACAGCACGCTGGCCATCGTCGAGGAGGTCCTCGACCGGGGCACGGTCCGGTTCGAGTACGACGTCGTGCCCGGCATCAGCAGCGTCTCCGCGCTGGCCGCCAGGCACCGTACCAGCCTGACCCAGGTCGCACGGCCCCTGCACATCACCACGGGCCGCCGCCTGTCCGAGGAGGGGCCCGGCGGGTCCGACGACATCGTCGTCATGCTCGACGCCCGCCACGCCTTCGCCACCCTGCCCGACACCACCGGCTTCGAGATCTACTGGGGCGCCTACCTCGGCACCCCCGACGAGATCCTGGTGGCCGGGCCGGTCGCGGAGGTCGCCGACCGGATCCGCGACGTCCGTGCCGAGGCCCGGGAGCGCAAGGGGTGGATCATGGACACCTACCTGCTGAGGCGGACTCCTCGCGCGGAGTCCCCCGGGTCCCCCGAGTCCCCCTCCTGAGCCGCGACTCCCGGGGGGTGGATCCTCGCGAGCGGACGCGGTGAGCCGACACGGCGAGCCGACGTGGACGGGTGCCGCCGGGCACCGTCCTCCCCCGGAGGACGCGCTCGCCGTAAACGTGTTCGCGCCGGGGAGCGGCTCGGGTAGTGTTGCCCTCCAGCAATGGACGTGATCGAGGAGGTGAGACCCATTACCGCTGTGTCAGGTCGGGTGCTCCCATCTCACGGCCGCGCGGTCCTTCCGACGTAGGTGACCGAGGGAGCCCCATCGGCATTCCGAAAGGCTCCAATGTCGGCTTCATCGTCATTTCTTCCCCAACCCGTCATCGTCACCAGGCTCCGGGCCGCCGGTTGTGTCTTCGCCGAGGACGAGGCGCGGTTGCTCATCTCCACGGCGCGGACGCCGTCCGACCTCACCGCCATGGTGGACCGGCGGGTCGCGGGTCTGCCCCTCGAACACGTTCTCGGCTGGGCCGACTTCTGCGGGCTGCGGATAGCGGTGGACACCGGGGTCTTCGTTCCCCGCCGCCGCACCGAGTTCCTCGTCCACCAGGCCGCCGCCCTCGCCCGCCGGACCGCCGGGCCCACCGGCCACTCCCACCCGGCCACCGTCCCGGCCGACCCCGCCGACGCCACTGCCCCCGCCGATCCCGCCGGTCCCGCCGGTCAGGTCTCTGATCGGCGGGGATCCGGCCGGCCGTGGGTCGTCGTCGACCTGTGCTGCGGTTCCGGCGCGGTGGGCGCCGCGCTGGTCGCGGCCCTGGGCCGGGTCGAGTCGCACTCCGTCGACATCGACCCCGCCGCGGTGCGCTGCGCCCGGCGCAACATCGCCGTCGCCGACGGCCTGGTGTACGAGGGCGATCTCTACGAGCCGCTGCCCGCCACGCTGCGGGGACGCGTCGACATCCTGACCGCGAACGCGCCCTACGTGCCCACCGGGGCCATCGGGCTGCTGCCCCCCGAGGCCCGCGTACACGAACCGCTGGTGGCGCTCGACGGCGGCGCGGACGGGCTGGAGATCCAGCGGCGGGTGACCGCTGCGGCGGCGCTGTGGCTGGCACCGGGCGGGCACCTGCTGATCGAGACGAGCGGGCGCCAGGCGCCACAGACCGCGGAGGCCTTCGCCCGCAACGGCCTGATCCCCCGGGTGGTCGGTTCCGACGAGCTGGACGCCACCGTCGTCATCGGGACCATGCCCGATCCTCACCCGCCCGCTCCTCATCCGCCGCGCGGTCCCGGCCGTGATCGGGAGTTGGGTGGGTTCGGGTAGGATTGACTGGTGAAATCGCTGTTCACAGCCGTGTTCCGACGGCTGTGGACAGCATGTCCGCCCCGTTCAGGAGATCCCGAGCGTTGTCCGAGAGCCGCGAGCACGCAGCCCCCTCCCCCAGGGAGGATCGCGCCGATCTGCGCGCCGACTGCGAGAGCTGCTTCGCGCTGTGCTGTGTCGTGCCCGCCTTCTCGGCCTCGTCGGACTTCGCGATCGACAAGCAGGCCGGGCAGGCCTGTCCCAACCTGCGGGCCGACTTCCGCTGCGGCATCCACACGCGCCTCAGGGACAAGGGCTTCCGGGGCTGCACCGTCTACGACTGCTTCGGCGCCGGGCAGAAGGTCTCCCAGGTCACCTTCGGCGGGCACGACCGGCGGCGGGCGCCACGGACCGCCGAGCGGATGTTCGAGGTGTTCCCGATCATGCGGGATCTCCACGAGCTGCTCTGGTACCTCTCCGAGGCGCTCACGCTGCCCCCGGCCCGCCCCGTCCACGGCGAGCTCCGCCTCGCCCTGGAGAGGACCGAACGCCTCACCCGCGACACCCCCGACGCTCTCGTACGGCTGGACGTGGCGGCGCACCGGCGGGAGGTCAACGCCCTGCTGCTGCGTACGAGCGAGCTCGTGCGCGCCGGAGCCGGGGGCGGAAGGAAGGATCGCAGGGGCGCCGACCTCATCGGGGCCAGGCTGAGGGGCGCCGACCTCAGGGGCGCCAACCTGAGGGGGGCCTATCTCATCGGGGCCGACCTCAAGGGCGCGGACCTGAGGACGGCCGACCTGATCGGCGCCGACCTCAGGGGCGCGGACCTCTCGGGTGCCGACCTCACCGGGAGCATCTTCCTGATCCAGTCCCAGCTGGACGCGGCGAAGGGCGACGCCAGGACCACGCTGCCGCCGTCACTCACCCGCCCGGCTCACTGGTAGTTCTCACAGTCACCTCACCCGCTCACCGGTGACCGCCGTCACCCTCCCGCCCGGCTCGCCGGTGGCGCGCCTGCCGCCGGTTCCGGGGAACCACCAGTTGCGGTCGCCGAGCAGTTCCATCACCGCCGGTACCAGGACCAGGCGGACCACGGTGGCGTCGATGAGGACGGCGGCGGCCAGGCCGACGCCCAGGATCCGGAGCGGCCTGTCGTCGAACGTGCCGAACGCGGCGAACACGCAGAACATGATCGCGGCAGCCGCGGTGATCACGCGTGCCGTCGCCGCCAGGCCCTCGGTGACCGCGCGGCTGTTGTCACGGGTGCGGGCGTACTCCTCCTGGATCCTGGAGAGCAGGAACACCTCGTAGTCCATGGTCAGCCCGAACGTGACCACGAACAGCATCATCGGCACCCACGCGTCGACCGGCCCGCCGGTGCCCAGGCCGAGCACGTCCCACTGGAAGATCGCGACGACCGCGCCGTAGGAGGCGCCGATCGACAGCAGGTTCACCGCGATGGCCTTCAGCGGTACGACCAGACTGCGGAAGACCGGCACCAGCAGCGCGAACGAGGCGAGCAGCACCGCGCCGACCATCCAGGGCAGCCGGTCGAAGGAGTGCTCGGCGAAGTCGATGCCCGCCGCCGTACCGCCGGTGACCAGGACGGGGGCCGGCAGCCCGGCGCGCAGCGCGTGGACCAGGGCGGTGGTCGCCTCCTCCTGTGGTCCCGTCCCCGGTACGACCAGGGCGGTCCGTTCGTCCAGCGCGGTCACCCCGGCCACGCCCGGCGTACTCGCGGCCTGGGCGACCGCCCGGCCCAGCGGTTCGGCGGAGACCAGGACGAGCGGGCCCGCCGCACCGGGGCCGAAGGCGTCGGCGAGCAGTTCGTGGGCGCGGCGGGTGGTGTCGGAGACCGGCCGGTTACCCGCGTCCGACCAGCCGAAGCGCAGGCTCGCCGCGGGCAGCGTGAGCCCGAGGAGCAGCCCGAGCGCGAGGACACCGGCCACGAGGGGACGGCGCTGCACGGCCCGGCTCCACCGGCGGGCCGTCGAGCCGTTCGTCCCGCCGCGGTGCGGCAGGGAGAAGCGGTCGACGCGGGTGCCGAGGAGACCCAGCAGCGCGGGCAGCAGGGTGAGGGCGGTGAGCATCACCATGAGCACGCCGCACCCGGCGGCCAGCGCGATGCCGCCGCCCAGCGACGGGCCGAGGAACAGGATGCCCGCGCCGGTGATGATCACCGTGATGCCGGCGAACAGCACGGACCTGCCCGCGGTGGTCATCGCCCGTACCACGGCGTCCTCGACGGTACGGCCCTCCCCCAGCGAGGCGCGGAAGCGGGTGACGACGAGCAGCGCGTAGTCGATGCCCACGCCCAGGCCCAGCATGATGGTCACGTACACGGCGAATCCCGGCGTGGAGACGACGTTGCCCAGCAGCGAGAGCAGGGAGACGGCGCAGACCACCCCGGTCACGCCCGTCAGCAGCGGCAGCAGCGTCGCGATCGGCGACCTGAACGCGACGAGCAGGATCACCGCGGCGGCCAGCAGCCCGATGCCCTCGGTGAGGCCGCCGGGGGTGAAGTCGGCGAAGTCGTCACCGGACAGTTCGGCCGTGAGGACGGGAGCGGCGAGAGCGGCGGGAGCGGCCGGGGGCCGGAAGGCGTCGCGCACCTCCTTGAGTTTCGCGACGCTCTCCTGATCGGTGTAGCCGATCGGGACGGTGGCGACGGTGCCGTCCTCGGACACCTGCTCGTAGGGGGCCTCAGGCGGCGGCTGGGACCGCGAGCCCGCGGCCGGTGCCCGGACGGCGACCGTCACGCCGGGGACGGCGCTCATGCGAGTGATCAGGGTGGTCACCGCCTGCCGCACCTCGGGGGCGCGCACGCCCGCCGGCGCGGACACCACGAGCCTGCCCCGGGGTTCGGCGGGGCGGTCGCCCAGCAGGTCGGCGGCCCGCTGGCTCTCCGAGCCGGACAGTGTGAACTCGTCGGTCGTGGCGCCGGGCGCACGGGCGGCGCCCATGACGAGGGCAATGGCGAGGGCCAGCCAGGCGAGCAGCACCAGCCATCCGTGGCGGGCGCAGAAGCGGGCCAGGGAGTTGAGGGATGTCATGGGTCCCGACGTTAGGAACCGGCACCGCCCGCGGTCGTCCACCCGGCGCGGGCCACTCCCTACCGCACCGGCGGTATCGCACCGGCGGGGCGGGACCCGGTGGATCCGCGCGTGGTGGACGCGCGACCGCGTGACCGGCGACACGACCGCCCCGGCGGTTGGACCGGGAACCTGGCGGGTCACCTCGGCCACCATCGGCTTACCGCCGTCACATCGCGTTGCCGCCGCCTTGGTTCATCGCCGCTTCGGCGGGCCGGGGCGGACCAGACCGCTCTCGTACCCCAGAACCACCAGCTGCGCCCTGTCGTGCACGGCCAGTTTCGTCATCATGCGGTTGACGTGCGTCTTCACCGTGGCCGGGCTCATGTGCAGGCGTTCGGCGATCTGGAGGTTGCTCAGCCCCTCTGCGACCCTGGCCAGTACCTCGCGCTCGCGATCGGTCAGCGGCGCCAGCCTGGCCCGGCCGGGGGCGGGATCGGGCCTGGCCGTGAACTCCTCGATGAGCCGCCGGGTGACGCCCGGCGACAGCAGCGCGTCTCCCCTGGCGGCGACGCGTACGGCGTGGCGCAGCTCGGCCGGTTCCGCGTCCTTGACCAGGAAACCGCTCGCCCCCGAGCGGAGCGCCTCGTAGACGTACTCGTCGAGGTCGAAGGTGGTGACCACGACCACCTTGGCACCGCCCGCCGCCACGATCCTGCGGGTGGCCTCCAGGCCGTCGATCTCCGGCATGCGGATGTCCATCAGCACGACGTCGGGGCGGAGTGCGGCGGTCAGCCGCACGGCCTCGCGGCCGTCGGCGGCCTCACCGAGCACGGTGAGGTCGTCCTCCGCGTCGAGCAGGGCGCGCAGGCCGGCGCGGACCAGGGGCTGGTCGTCGGCGAGCAGGACGGTGATCATGCCGGGAGCCACGCGGCGACCTGGAACCCGCCCTCCGGCCGGTCGCCGACGACGAGCCGGCCGCCGACCGCGGCCACCCGCTCCGCCATCCCCACCAGCCCGTGCCCCCCGCCGATCCCGTCACCGGCAGCCCGCTCGTACTCGGCTTCCTCGTACCCGGCCCGCTCGTACCTGTTCCCCTCGTACCAGGCACCGCGCCCGTCAGCGCCGACCGGCTCGCGCCCGGCGGCCGGTGCGGGCGGGCCGCCCGGCCGGAGTGTGGTGCCGCTGCCCTGGCCGTCGTCGTCCACCTGGATGGCCACGCCACCGGTCTCGAAGCTCAACCTGACCCGCGCCGTACTCGCCCTCGCGTGCCGCATGGTGTTGGTGAGCGCCTCCTGCACGATCCGGTACGCGGTGAGGTCGACCGCGGGGGCCAGCGGCCGCCGCTCCCCCGCGATCTGAAACTCCACCGGCAGGCCCGCGGTGGCGACCAGCTCCTCCAGTTGCCCGGCGCCCGGCATCGGCCGTCTTCCCTCGGGGCCGTCCTCGCGCAGGACACCGAGGACGCCCTTCATCTCCGCCAGGGCCTCACGGCTGGCCGTACGGATCACCGACAGCGCCTCCCTGGCCGCCTCGGGGCCGCCGGAGCGGTCGATCACCTCCGCGGCGACGGCGGCGTGCAGCGCGATCAGCGACACGGTGTGGGAGGTGACGTCGTGCAGCTCCCTGGCGACCTTGAGCCGCTCCTCCCGCCCCCGCCCGCGCGCCATCTCCTCGCGGGTCCGCTCGGCCTCGACCATCCGCCGCTCCGCCTCGGCGGCGTGCGCGCGGCGGGCCCCGGACACCTCGGCGAGCTGCCCGACCACCACCGCGATGAGCGCCCACAGCAGCAGGCCGGTGAGGTTGTCGAGGGCCCTGTCGGCGAGTACGGCGCCCGAGGGTACCGCCACGAGGAAACCCGCGCCCGCCCAACCCAGCGCCCGGCGTCCCGAGGAGATCGTCACGAACACGGCGATAAGCGCGGGGACCGGCCACAGCGCGTAGGCGTAGCCGAGGACGAAGACGGCCGCCGCCGAGGCCGCGCAGACGACCAGGCTGAGCTCGGGCCGCTCGCCCAGCCCGACCAGGCCGAGCGCCGTCAGGGCCAGCAGCGTGTAGCCGAGGATGTCGAACGGCCGGGCGTCGGGCTGATTGCCGTAGGCCGTGACCGAGGAGAAGCCGACGACCACGGCCATGGCTGCCACCAGCGCGAACCTGTTCACCCCCGCACAGTAATCCGCCCGGCGGGCCGGGGCATCCCCCCGTGGCGGTAGCCTCCTACCGCCACGGGTGCACACCACCTCTCGGACGGCGTACGCGCCCGAGAACCGGACAAGAGGAACCGGGCTGAAATCCAGACGCGTTCGGCGCGAGGACCGTCTACCTCGACCCGCCGCGCGCCTTCGGGATCACCTATTCCGCGCTGGGGGTGGCCTCGCCTTGGGAGAGCCGGGTGCACGGTGAGGGAGGCAGCGGCCCCGTGGCCCGCCACCGGCCCGGGCCGGTGGCGGCCCTACTCCCGGCCGGTTCGCAGGTGGTCGGCGATGGAGAGGTGGGCCGGTTCCCAGGCCAGCGCGTCGCGTGTCCGGGTGGCGGAGACCTGCTGGTCGCGCGTGAACAGGCCGGCCAGCGGCCCCAGCTCGGCCTCGGCCTCCTCCAGCGGCCACGAGGAGGCGCTCCCGCCTCCCAGCGCCGCCGCGATCGCGTCGAGTCGTGCCGTCTCGCCGACGCCGTGCCAGACGGTGCCGGGAGCGGCCCGCTCGGCGACGGCCACGTAGAGGGCGGCCAGGTCCGTCACGTGGACGACCGGCCAGCGCACCCCGGGGTCGCCGATGTACACGCCCTCGCCCCGTTCGGCCGCCTTGCCGGTCAGCAGTCCGTGGACCAGGCCGCCGCCGTGGCCGTACACCAGGCCGGGCCGGACCACCCGTCCGCCGGCCGCCAGCACCCGCCGTTCGATCTCCGGCCGCCACGCGGCGACGGGGTGGGGGTCGGGCGGGGTGTCCTCGTCGGCGGGACTGGAGCCGAGGACGGCGGCTCCGGTGGTGTACAGGAGCGGGCTGCCGGCCGCCAGCAACGCGTCCACCCCGGCGAGGTCCGCCGCCTCGCCGAGCGGCGCCCCGGCGTGCACGACCAGGTCGTACCCGGTCGCGGCGGCGGTCAGCGAGGACGGGTCGGCCAGGTCGCCGGTCACGGGCCGGTGAGGTGACCGGCCACCGCCCGGACGGGTCAGGGCCGCGACGTCGTGACCGGCCTCGGTGAACGCGGTGGCCACGTGCGAACCGACGTAGCCGGTGGCACCGATGATCAGGATCTTCATGATGGTACGGCTCCTTGGAGATCCGAAGGTCCAAGAAGGGCTAGGGGGCGAGCGTCTGGCGGACGCCGGTCCGCGAGGCGTTCTCGACGGCGGCGAGCACGCGGTGCTGTCGCACGGCGGTGTGGAAGGAGGGATGCGCCTCGCGCCCCTCGGCGATCGCGCGGGCGACCTCCAGGTAGAGGGCGGCGACGTTCGCGGGCGGGCCCGCGGGGACTCGGGCGAGGGGATCCGCACGGACACGGGCGGACGGACTCGCGGGGACACGGACGAGGGGGCCTGCGAGGGAACCCTCGGGGACGCGGGCGAGGGGATCCGCACGAACGTGGGCGGGCGGACTCGCGGGGATCTCGCCGGGTGGACCCGCGAGGGCGTCGGCGGGCGGGGGCGTGAGGGCGTCGCCGGGTGGGGCCGTGGGCGCGTCCGGGCGCGTGTGGCGGCCCGCGACGACCGGTTCGGCGCGGGTGCCGTCGGCGGCCGAGCGGGTGACCGTCCAGTCGGCCCAGTGCGGGTACATCCCGGGCTCGGCAGGGGCGACGGTCAGCGCGCCCTCGCTTCCGGTGATCCTGAGGTGGAAGCCGTCGGGGCCCGGCGCGTTGCCCCCGGGCACGCTCACCACGGCCACGGCCCCGCTCTCCAGAAGCCCGTGGACGCTCACGTGGCCGGGCACCCCGCCCGGTACGGACCGGCCCGTCTCGGCCACGACGACCTCGCGGTGGACGCGGTCGAGCGAGGCGGAGACCTCCACCAGCGGGCCCGCCAGATGCTCGACCATCGCCAGGACGTGCCCGGCCATGATGGTCAGCAGGTTCATCCCGGCGGCGGGGTCGACGCTCCAGGCGAGGTCGCCGGGGATGCGGGTCCCGCCGAGCGGGGCGCCGTCGGCCACGACGGTGACCGACTCCAGCCGCCCGATCCCGCCCCCGGCGATCAGGTCCCTGACGAAACCGGCCGCCGGGGAGCGGAAGCCCTGGAGGACGACCGCGTGGACGACCCCCGCCGAGGTCGCCGCCTCGGCCAGCTCGACGGCCTCGGCCAGGTCCACGCCCAGCGGCCACTCCGACACGACGTGCTTGCCGTGGTCGAGCGCGGCCCGTATCACCGTGGCGTGGTCGGGCGCCTTGACCACCACGGCGACCACGTCCACGTCCGGGTGGGCGGCCAGCTCGGCGGCGTCGGCGAAGGCGTGCGGGACGCCGAACGCGGCGGCGGCGCGGCGGGCGCTGTCCTGCCTGGTGGTCGCGACCGCGGTGACGGCGTACTCCTCAAGATTGAGGAGGGCGGGCAGGTGCGCGGCCGTTCCCCAGCCCCGGTCGGGACTGGCACCGACGACGCCGACCCGGATCGGGCCGGTGGTTGGTCTGCTCATGATCCCCCTTCACGAGTTAAGTATCGATCGGTAAGAAACTAGCCCGGGGCGGAGGACGGCGTCAACGGGGTAACGTATCGATTGGTAAGAAACTTGGGAGGTGCGCATGCCAGGAGGGCGCCCGCGCGCGTTCGACCCCGAGGACGCGCTGGACCGCGCGCTTGAGGTCTTCTGGAGCCAGGGCTACGAGGGAACGGCCATCTCGGACCTCACCACGGCCATGGGGATCAACCGGCCCAGCCTCTACGGCACCTTCGGCAACAAGGAGGAGCTGTTCCGGAAGGTGTTCGACCGCTACCTCGACGGCCCGGGGGCGTACGTCGCGCGCGCCCTGGAGGCGCCGCGGGCACGGGAGGTGGCCGAACGCCTGGTGTACGGCGCGGTCGAGCTGACCACCGGCCCCGACACCCCCCTCGGATGCCTCAGCGTCCGATGCGTGCAGGCGTGCGCGCCGGAGGCCGAGCGGATCAGGAGCGAGGTGGTGGCGAGCAGGAAGGCCGGGGAGGAGGCGCTGCGGGCACGCCTGTCACGGGCGAGGGACGAGGGCGACCTGCCCGGCGACTGCGACCCGGCCGACCTGGCCCGTCTCGTCACCGCCCTCACCGACGGCATCGCGGTCCAGGCCGCCGCGGGCTGCCCCAGGGAGGACCTGATGCGGGTCGCCGAGACGGCCCTGCGCGCCTGGCCCGCCGGAGGATGAGGCCCGGGAAAGACGAGGCTCGGACGTGTCACGGACGACAGGCGCCGCCGGGTTCCGGTATCCAGGCAGGGGGCGGACCGGGAGCCGCCAGGCGACCGGCCGGTCCCGCGCAGACCCGTCGCGCCCATCGGAGGAACCACCGTGAGCATCCCGCTGCCCGCCTCGTTCGCCCACCACGTGATCGACGCCGACGGCGTGCGCGTCAACACGTACGTCTCGGGCGACGGCCCCCCGGTCCTGCTGCTGCACGGCTACCCGCAGACCCATCTCATCTGGCACCGGGTGGCGCCCGTGCTCGCCCGCGAGCACACCGTGGTCCTCACCGACCTGCGAGGGTACGGCGACAGCGACAAGCCTCCCTCCGCACCGGACCACGCCCCCTACTCCAAGCGGGCGATGGCGCACGACCAGCTGCTGGTCATGCGCTCGCTCGGCTTCGGCCGCTTCGCGGTGGCGGGCCACGACCGCGGGGCGCGGGTCGGCCACCGCCTGGCCCTGGACGAGCCCGAGGCGGTGACCAGGCTGGCCGTGCTGGACATCGTGCCCACCCGTCACGCGTTCCGGCACGCCGACGCCGCGTTCGCGCTCGGCTACTACCACTGGTTCTTCCTCGCCTCGGGCGACGGCGTCCCCGAGCGCATGATCGGCGCCGACCCCGGCTACTGGCTCCGCTCCCACATGAAGGTCCAGCACGGCCCGACCCCGTTCGACCCGGCGGCCCAGGACGAGTACGTCCGCTGCTTCTCCGATCCCGCGGCCGTCCACGCCTCCTGCGAGGACTACCGGGCCGCCGCGAGCATCGACCTGCGCCACGACGACGCCGACGCGGACGCGGGCCGGCGCGTGACCTGCCCCGTGCTGGCCCTGTGGGGCGAGCGCGGTTTCGTCGGGCGCACCTACGACGTCCTGGACGTCTGGCGGCGGTACGCGGACGACGTGCGCGGCCGGGCGGTGCCCAGCGGGCACTACGTCCCCGAGGAGGCTCCCGAGGCGACGGCCGAGCTGCTCGGCTCGTTCCTCTCCGAGAGCCCGCCCGGGAGCCCTGCCACGACGGCGCGTTAGCGGCCGGGGCGGTGACGGTCGACGGTCAGGTGTAGTAGCCCTCGACCGGGACGCGCGCCTCGTCGAACAGCGCGGGGCCCTCCTGCGGCACGTGCGGCCAGCCGCCCCCCGGCTTGAGGCTCGCGAACTGCTCGTTGGAGAGCGCGAACACGACGCGGCCGAGGCCGGACCGTGCGATGGCGCCCGCGCACATCGGGCAGGGCTGGCAGCTGGTGTACATGGTCGTGGCCGCCGCGACGCCGGGGTCGAGCTCGCGGGCCGCCCACCTGGCCAGCTTCAGCTCGGGATGGGCGCTGATGTCGCGGTCGCCGAGGACCGTGTTGTGGTCCTCGGCGAGGACGGTGCCGTCCGGGCCCACCAGCAGCGACCCGAACGGGGCCTCCCCACCCGCCCGCGCCCCGGCGGCGAGCTCGATGGCCCGGCGGAGATACTTCTCGTCGTCGTTCGTCATGATCGTCCTGTTCGTGGTTGATGGGTGCGCAGGTCCCAGCGGGCGGCCACGGCGGCGAGCGCCCGCCAGGCCACCTCCGGGTGGCGCGTCTCCTCCGGGTCGCCGTCGAACGGGTCGAGCACGACGGTGTCGGCGCCGAGCAGGCGCAGCCGTTCGAGGTCGTCGGCGACCTGGTCGATCGTGCCCTCACCGGCGAGCCGCCCGGGAGCGGTGATCGGGGATTCGGTGAGCCGCAGGGCGATGCGGGGCGCGAAACCGGGCATCGGGCGGCCCTCCTCGTCCGCGATGACCTTCAGCCGGTCCAGCGCCTCGCGCATCCGGTCGAAGGTGAGGCGCAGCGGGTGCCACGCCTCGCCGAGGCGCACCGCCCGGCGCAGCCCGGCGTCGCTGTTGCCGCCGACCCAGACCGGTATCCGCCCGGCCCGGTAGTCCTCCTCGTCCTCCCAGGCGGCGCGCATCACCCGGAGATGGTCGTCGGTCAGCGCCCCGCGCCGCTCGAACGGGACCCCGAGCGCCTCGAACTCCTGCCGTGCCCAGCCGACCCCCACGCCGAGGACGAGCCGCCCGCCGCTGAGCCGGTCGAGGTTGGCGGCCATCCGGGCGACGAGCAGCGGGTGGCGGTACGGCACGATGAGCACCGTGGTGCCGATCCGGATCCCGTCGGTGACCCCGGCCAGCCAGGAGAGGGTGGTGAAGGGCTCGTAGAACGGCGCCGGGTACTGCTCGGCGACGTCGGGAGTGATCACGACATGGTCCGAGACCATGAGCAGATCGAAGCCCAGGCCCTCCACCGTCCGCGCCCAGCCGCGCAGCATCCCGGGATCGGTGCCGGGCCCAAAGTTGGGGACATTAACGCCTATTCTCACCGCTTCAGGCTATCCAGCGATCACCGGCGGCCGGAAGGGAATCATCCCGGCGTACAGTGCCGTACGCCGGTGATATGCCGGTATCTTCACCGGATGACCGAGAATCTAGACGCGACCGACTGGTTGATCCTGGTCGAGGTCCAGCGGGACGGCCGCATCCCGATCACCGAGCTGGGGCGGCGGGTGAACCTCAGCGCCTCCGCCACGACCGAGCGGGTCAGGCGGCTGGAGGCGGCGGGCGTCATCACCGGATACCAGGCGAACGTCGACCTGGAGAAAGCCGGTTTCCCCGTGCTGGCCGTCGTCCGCCTGAAGTACCCGGGCAGCCGGCACGAGCCGCTGCACCGGCTGCTCGGCGAGCGCCTGGAGATCCTGGAGTGCCTGCGGACCACCGGCGACGACTGCTACATGCTGAAGGTGGCCGCGACCTCCATGGGCCACCTCGAAGAGCTCGTCAACGAGCTGGCCCAGCTGGGCAGCACCACCACCAACCTCGTCTACAGCCGGACGCTCCCCTACCGAGGCCCCCGGGAACCCCGTTCCTGACCGGGGTCCCCGGGCGTCGTCCGTCTTCCGTACGCCGGTTCCGTACGTCGACAGCGGTGTTCCGTACGCCGGCCGGGAGCGACGGCCGCTTCCGGTTCCCCGCGCGCCGGGCTAGGAACGACGGCCGCAGGCGGCCGTGATCCGGGTGCCGGCCTTCCCCTCGGCCACGGGACCGGACCGCGAACCGGCCTGCGAACCGGCACGGTCGTCGCGGCGGACATCGTCTCGCTCACCGCTCCTTCCCCGCGCGGTCAACGTCGTGCAGGGACACCCGAGGTCCACCCGCTGGATCAGCACCGGCGAGGTGCTGGGATCGTGCTGGGCCGTGCCCGTGCAGGTGGCGACGACGCGATCCACCCCCGCGGGAAGGCTGGAGGTGGTCAGGGTGGCGACGCCCGCGACGAGCGGGACGGTGCCCAGCGTCGCCCCGTCGGTGGCGAAGACGACCTGTCCCGTGGGGATGGTCGCGTCCGAGGACGTCACCGTCGCGGTGAAGGTGATCGGGCCGCCGTCTCCCAGCGGGCACGTGGAGGTCAGCGTGGTGGTCGTCGGCGCTCCGCGGGAGGCGAAGAGGGGCGGCGAGACGGTGTCCGTGTCCAGGGTGGTCGCGCCGTCGCGGCTCAGCAGGCGTCCGACCACGGTCGCGCCGGTGGTCGCGGTGATCGCGCCCAGTGAGAGGACGCTCCCCGCGAAGCTGGAACCGGCGCCCAGCGTGGCCGCGCTGCCGACCTGCCAGAAGACGTTGGCCGCCTGCGCGCCCCCGATGAGGGTCACCGTGCCGGCATTCGCGGTGATCAGGGTGGTGACCGTCTTGAAGACGAAGGGTGAACGGTCCCGTTCACGACACCGGGCGGAAAGCCGCTCAGCGTCGTGCCCGGCCACACCCCGAGGTCTCCGGTGACGACGGTGGTCCCGGTGTTCGTGACGGAGTCCCGGCCCAGGACCGCGAAGCCCGCCGCCGTGCCGAGCGGCACCGGTGTCCCCACGCTCGCGGCCGTGCCGAATGGCACCGGCGTCGCCGTGTTCGCGATCGCCGGGGGCGCGGCCACGCCCCCCCAGCGCGACCACGGCCACGAGGACACCCGCCAGCCGGGAGCGAACGATATTTCGCGCCGTCAAACGAGGTCGAACGGTCTCCGTCATAATATTTTCCTTTTCCTTGAACATTGTCCCATAAGGGCGCATTTTCAGTGATGCACCACTCCTTCCGACCATACCGAGGAGCTGGGCCGTACTCGTTATACGACATACGGGTAAATCTCATCACCATTAGTCCTCCCACCCGCGAGGACATCAATCCCCGCGGAGAGGAAAGCCATTGAAGTCGCCATATCGACTTATATATTGAAATAATTCTGCGATTCACGTGCCCGCATGCCGTACGACGGGAAGGCGGAGGGGAGACGGCGGGAAACGCGTCGTTCGCCGTCGGGGGTCATGCGCCGCCCGCCCCGCGACGGCGAGAACCCGGGAACACGCCCGCACCCCCGCACCCGCTTCGGCCCCCGGGGTCGGCGAGGCGACGGCGAAAGGCGGCGACCCGGCACGGGGCACGGGGGTACGCGCCATCGCCCAGCGCGCCACAACCCCACGTTCCCCGCCCCTCGCCTCGCCCCCCTCCGCTCCCTCGCCTCTCACCGGCAGATCATCCGGAAAGTGACCCAATGCGCTGTTGATGGCCACCCGTCAAGCGCTACGAAAGCGGCCTGCAACTCGAAATGCCTACAAAGGTAGGCAGAGGCGGAAGGACCTGTGTTTTATTCCCCGGAGTTCTTTCCTGCCGTCCGGTGATCCTCGACTCCACCCGCAGGTGGGGCGGACCGATCAGGACCGACCCAAAGGAGAGAACATGAACGGCGAGAAGCCGACGAGAACGGCGAGAGCCGGCGGCGCCCGGCGCCGATGGGCGGGAGCCGTGCTGGCGCTGGCCACCGCGGCGGCCGTGGCGGGCCTCGGGGCCGGCCCCGCCTCGGCCGACGTACCGAACGGCATAACGAACGACGTGGCGAACGGCGTGACGAACGGCGTGACGAACGGCGTGACGAACAGTGCGGCGACCCGCGCGACGGACGGAGCGGCGAACACGTCCGGCGCCAAGACCCCCACCAAGGCCCCCACCGAGGTCCTCGCCACGGCACCCGATTTCGCGTCCGACTCCCGTCTGGAACGTTTCGTCAAGAAGCCGCGCTGGAAGAGGTGCGGCCTGTTCAGATGCGCGACCCTCACGGTGCCCGTCGACTACGCCGACCCGGGCAACGCCAGGACCTTCACCCTCCCCCTGATCAAGGCCCCGGCGAGCAGGCCCGACCAGCGGATCGGGACCCTCGTCACCGCGGCCGGAGGACCCGGCCAGTCCGGCACCTGGATGGTCCGCACCTTCCACGAGAGCTGGCCCGCGCAGCTCCGCGAACGCTTCGACGTCGTCGGCTTCGACCCCCGCGGGGTCGGCGGCAGCAGGCCCGCCATCGACTGCGGCCTGCGCGCGGGTGACAAGCCCATCGGGAGACCGCGCGCCGACCTGCCGCTGGTCGGGGAGGTCGCACCGTACTACCGGCTCATCGCCCAGGCCTGCGCCCGTGGCACCGGCGAGGACGTCCTGCCCCACGTCGGCACCGCCAATGTCGTCACCGACCTGGAACTGCTGCGCGCGGCGCTGCGCCAGGACACGATCAGCTTCCTCGGCTACTCCTACGGCACGAACATCGGCCAGCGCTACGCCGACCGCTTCCCTCGCCGCGTCCGCGCCATGGTGCTCGACGGCATCGACACCGCGCACCTGGACTGGGAGACCGACTCCCTCCACGGCGCCAGGGCCCACACCGCGGCGCTGCACTCCTTCGCCCGCGCGTGCGCCCGCGACCCCCGGATGGCCTGCCCGGCCACCAGCGCGAAGGGCGTCCTCGCCGCCATCGACAAGGTGATCGCGCGGGCGAGGACCAAACCCCTGCGCGGCGGCAGGTACGACCTCGACGCCGACACCGTGCGAGCGGTGATCGGCGGCACCCTGATCAACCCCTCCTCCTGGCGGGAGCTGTCCACCGCGCTGGGAGCGGCGGCCGACGGAGACGGGACCCCGCTCGCGGACCTGCGGGTCCAGCTCGGCTCCCCCTCGGTGTCGCTGCCCGTCGACGAGGTGACGAGCGTGGTCAACTGCCTCGACCGGCCCCACTCCAGGAACCTGAGGGACTACGAACGGCTCGCCGGGCGGATCCGCCGCCTCGACCGCCTCTCCGAGGGCACCAACCTGACCTGCGCCTTCCTGCCCTCACCCGCGGTCGCCCCCACCCCCGCCCGCGCCAGGGGCGCCGGGCCCATCGTGCTGGTCAGCCACACCAGGGACGCGCGCACGCCGTACCGCTGGGCCAGGGAGGTCGCCGGGAACATGCCCTCGGCCGTGCTGCTGACCTACGACGCCGACGGGCACACCGTCTACGCCACCGGCGTCTCCTCCTGCGTCGACGACACCGTCACCCGCTACCTCGTCGACCTGACCCCGCCCAGGAACGGGGCGCGCTGCACTCGGTGAGCCCCGCAACCCGCCGGACGGCGGCGAGGTCATCGGGGGCGGGCACACAGCGCTCCCGATGACCTCGCCCGCGACCGTGTGATGTCTCGTACCGGCCGAGCGCCTTTACAATGTAGATCACAAACCTGGCCGCGCGGAGCGGAGATTTTAGCCGACGAGCCCGGACGGCGAGCGGGCGCGAGGCGGTCCCCGGCGGAAGCGTGTGCAATGGGTCCATGGCTGCCGTACCGATATGGACCGACCTGCTCACGACCCGCTCCGCCCTCTGCCTGGGGATCGCCCCCTCCCCCAAGTGGCTGGAGGCCTGGAGGATGGACGACGACCTGGACGGGGCCCGGCGGATGTGCGCGGTGGTGCTGGAGGCCGCCGGCGAGCGGGTGTCCGTCTACCGGATCCAGGTGCCGTTCTTCACCCGCTTCGGCGCCGCGGGCGCGGCCCTGCTGCGCGAGGTCGTCGACGGCGTGCACGAGCGGGGCTCGCTCGCCGTGCTGGACGCGAAGGTGTGCGACGCCGACGACACCATGGACTCCTACGCCGACCTCTACCTGGGTCCCGGCAGCGTGCTGGGCGGGGACGCGGTGACGGCGAACCCGTTCATGGGCTTCGCCTCCCTCGGCCCGCTGCTGCGCCGGGCCCGTGACAGCGGGACGCTGGTCATGGTGCTCGTACGCACCTCCAACCACGCGGCCGGCGGGGTGCAGGGCGCCGTGACCGGATCGCGCACCGTCGCGCAGCGCACCGCCGACGAGGTGCGGGAGTGGAACGACGAGCACGGCGTGGCGGCCGCTGCCGTGGTCGGGGCCGGCCGCGAGGAGGCCCTCGACCTGGTGGCCCGCATGCCGTCCGCGGTCGTGGAACTGCCGGGCCTCGGCCGGGCCGGGCGCGAGACCCGCGACCTCGTCGCCGTCGCCGCCGAGGCGCCCGGCCGGGCCGTCCTGCCGGTCACGACCGGGGTGCTGCGGCACGGGCCCGACGTCGCCGCGCTGGGCGCGAGCATCGCGGCCTGGCGGGAGGAGATCGGCACGATCGGCGCGGAGGTCCCGGCGTGCTGATCGAGCTCCGGCCCGGCACCCCCGCCGAGGCCGCCGAGGAGGTGGCGGCGCTGGCCGGGGCGCACGAGGACGTCACCGCCTGGCCGGTCAGCCTGGCCGGGAGGGTCTTCGTCGTGGTGAGCGGCGACGAGTCCCTCGCCCGCGTACCCGCCTCGCCCGCCGTGCTGGCCCGCCGCCCGACCCCCGACGGCCACTGGCTGGTACGGCGGGAGAACGGCGTGGCACCGCGCGAGGTGACGATCGGCTCTCCTGCGGGGTCCGGGCGGGAGATCGGCGGCGGGGCGGTCGGGGGAGCGCGGCTGTGGTGGGCGGCCGGACCGTGCGCGCTGGAGTCGGCCGAGGACGCGGTCGAGACGGCCCTCGCGGTGAAGGCGCAGGGGGCGCACGCCCTGCGGGCCGGGCTGTCCAAGACGCGCAGCAGCCCCTACAACTTCCCCGGCAAGGGCGCGCGGGGCCTGGAGGCGCTCGCGGAGGTCCGGCGGGCGGCGGCCATCCCGGTCATCACCGAGGTGTGCGACCCGCGCGAGGTGGAGGCCGTCGCCGAGGTGGCCGACTGCCTGCAGGTGGACGGGCGGCAGCTGGACAACCGCCCGCTCCTCGCCGAGCTGGGCGCGCAGCCCAGGCCCGTACTGCTGATGCGGGGGCCCCGGGCGAGCCTGGACGACTGGCTGCGGGCGGCGGAGTTCGTCCTCGCCCGGGGCAACGCCGCCGTGGTGCTCTGCGCGGGCGCCTCGGGGACGCCGCCCCAGCCCGGTTTCTCCGCGATCGCCGCGCTGCGCGCCCGTACCGACCTGCCGGTGGTCTTCGACCCCAGCCACAGCACCGGCTCGGCCTCGCTGGTGGCCCCGGCCTCGCTGGCGGCCGCCGCGTACGGCGCGGACGGGCTGCTCATCGAGTCGTGCGTGAAGCCCGAGCGGATGTACCGGCCGGGCGACGCGGCGCACATGTTCCCTCCCGAGTCCCTGGCGGACCTGGTCTCCGCCTGCGAGCGGGCCCGGGACTCCGCACGATCCCTGGCGGTTTCGCGATGACTGTTTCCACCACTTCCATGACCTCCACGGCCTCCATGACCCATCCCGCGAGCTGGCTGGTGCCGCTGCGCCGGCCGGAACGGCCCCGCGCGCGGCTGGTCTGTGTGCCCAACGCGGGGGGCGGCGCCACGACGTTCCGGGGCTGGGCAGACCTGCTCCCCGGCGACGTGGAGCTGTGGGCGGTGCGCTCGCCGGGCAGGGAGACCCGCATCTCGGAGAAGCCCCTGCACAAGCTGTCGGCGATCGTCGATCCGGTGGTCGACGGGCTGTCGCGCCTGGACCCGCTGCCGTTCGCGCTGTTCGGGCACAGCATGGGCGCGCTGGTGTCGTTCACGGTGACGCGGCGGATGCGCTCGCGCGGGCTGCCGGGTCCCGGGCGGCTGTTCGTGTCGGGCTGGAACGCCCCCCACGTCCGCGACGGCATGCCGCGCCTCGGGCAGCTCGGCGACGAGGACCTGATGCGGGTGCTGCACCGGCTGGACGGCATCCCGCCGGAGGTGATCGGCAACGCGGAGCTGATGGACCTCGTCATGCCGGTGCTGCGGGCCGACCTGAACGCGGCGGAGTCGTACGTCCACCAGGACGAGCCGCCGCTGGCCTGCCCGATCTCGGTGTTCGGCGGGAACGGCGACCCGACCACGACGGCGGCCGGGCTGGGCGCGTGGAGCGCGCAGACGGGGTCGGCGTTCCGGCTGCGGCTGCTGCCCGGCGGGCACTTCTTCATCCACACCCAGCGCCGGGCGGTGCTGCGCGCGATACGGGGAGACCTCGGCGCCTGCCGGTGAGGGTGCCCGCGACGGGCGGGAGATCCGGCCGAGCGGGAACCCGGTGCCCGCCGACGGGCGGGAGTCCTGGACGGACTCCCCCGCCCGAACGTGCCCACCGGGCCGGCGGTCAGCGGATGTCCCGGGAGGACCGAAAGAGGCTCAGCGCTTCTTGCCGACGAGCTTGCCCGTGGACAGGGTGGCCTCGGCGCCGTAGAAGCGGCCGACGCGCTCGACCTCCTTCTCCAGCTCCTTGGTCTGGCCGGAGTCGAGCTTGACGAACGACTCCAGCTTGATCTCGACCTTGCCGCCCTTCTCCTTCCGCTCCCACATCCCGGAGACGACCCCGTCGACCAGCATGATCTGGTGGGCGACCGCGCCCTCGTACCTGCCCCGGCCGTGCTCGAAGACGCGGGCGGCGGTGTCCTTGGGCACGACGACCTCCTTGGGACCGCTGCCGAGGACGTACGCCTCGTACTGCGGCAGCAGCCGCACGCAGCTCGGGTCGGACGGCCAGCGGCCCTCGTCGGCGGCGAGGACGTACGCCTTGCGCCCCTCGACCTCGACCTGGGCGACCTCGTCGCCGAGCGACTCCAGCGCCTCACGCGCCTCGGGCGGCCTGAGCGCGAACCAGCGGGCGAGGTCCTGGTGGGTGGCGGGACCGTACGCGCGCAGGTAGCGGCGCACGATCTCCATCGCCGACTCCTCGGGGTCGGGCTGGTCCTTGACCTCGGTCTTCAGCCCCGCCCACCGGTCGGGCCTGACGTAGGTGACCTTGGCGCCCCGTACCGGCCCGAAGCAGAGCACGCCGAGGTAGGCGACGGGACGCAGCAGCTCGCCCCAGTTGGAGGAGAGCTTGTCCTTGGCCCACGCGCCGACGTGCCCGGAGACCTCCTTGGCGAGCTCCTCGCGGGTGAGGCACTCGCCGTCCAGCGCCTCGCGGACCGCGTCGACGAACGCCTCGCCCTGCTTGGCGGTGAGCCCGTGGTGGGCGTGCCAGCTGCCCTTGGCGCGCCAGTAGGGCTTCCAGCGCATCGCCGCCATCCACAGCGCCAGCTCGTCGGCGGCGTGCACGTGCAGGGTGCCGCGCAGGCTGTACGTCTTGACGAGGCGCTTCTTGTCGTACAGCTCGGCGCGCACCTGCTCCTGCGTGGCGCCCTTCACCCGTGACCCGATGGCCAGCTCGGCCGCGGCGGCGACCTGCGACTGCACCCCGCACACGTCGCGCACGGGTTTGCGCAGGTCGCCGGAGACGGGTTTCACGAGGTGGTGGCGGGCCAGCCGCCGCGCGTGGACCTGATCCCAGGTGAGTGAGTTCATGGTCGTCGCCTCTACCCCATGGGATGCAGCCGAACCTGGACGTGCTTGACGCCGTTGATGACGGGAGAGCGCAGGTAGTCGGGCGGCCCGAGCAGCTCCGCCGCCGACACCGAGTTCGCGAGCTCGTCCAGGAAGACGGTGAGCTCCAGCTCTGCGAGGGCGGCCCCCAGGCAGAAGTGCGGACCGGAGCCGAACGCGACGTGCCCGCTGCGGGAGCTGCGCGGCCGCCCGACGTCGAACACCTCGGGGGAGTCGAACACGCGCTCGTCGCGGTTGGCGGAGGTGTGCCAGATGACGACGTCCTGGCCCTCTTGGATGGTCTTGCCGTGCAGCTCGGTGTCGCGGGCGGCGCGGCGCAGCACGTGCCGGCTGGGGGAGGTCCAGCGCAGCAGCTCGCCCACCGCGTTGGGCACCAGCTCGGGCTCCTTGCGCAGCCGGTCCCACTGGTCGGGGTGCTCCATGAAGGCGAGCAGCCCGCCGACGGCGGCGTGCCGGGTGGTCTCGTTGCCGCCGAGCATCAGCACGTCGAAGAAGAGCAGGCACTCCTCCTCGCTCAGCACCCCCGCGTCCTGGGAACGGGCGAGCAGGCTCACGATGTCGTCGCCGGGCGACTTGCGGCGCTTCTCCACCAGGCCCTGGCAGTACAGCAGGAGCTGGCCGTGCGCCTGGGCGGCGTTGGCGCGCACGTCGGAGGTCATCTGGTACTCGCTGTCGTGCGAGCCGAACGCCGTGGAGGTGAGCCTGAGCATCAGGTCCCAGTCCTGGCGCGGCACGTCCAGCAGCGCGGAGATGCCCGCGACGGGCAGGGCCGCCACGACGGTGGCGAAGTCGCACTCCCGGCGCTCCAGCGCGTCGGCGAACACGTCCTTGACGACCGAGCGCAGGTACGGCTCCAGGGCGGCGATCGCCCGGGGGGTGAAGCACTTGTTGACCAGCTTGCGCAGCTCGGTGTGCCGGGGCGGGTCCGTCGTGTTGATCATCTTTCCGGAGCCCTGGTCACCGGTGTTGCGGTGCGGGCCGAGGGTGTTGGTCTGGTTGGAACTGAACGTCTGGGGGTCCTTCTGGACGTTCACGCAGTCCTCGTACCGGGTGACCGACCAGAAGCCGGGCTCCTTGCCGTCGGGGTTCCAGTAGAGCGGGTCGTTGTCTCGCAGGTGGCGGAAGACCTCGTGGGGTCTGTCGCCGACGTGCAGATCGGCATCGGCCAGATCGACATCAGTCATTTAGGAACTTCCCATTCCTCGGAGAATTTTCCGGCAGAAGTCATCTCGCCGGCGGGATGGCCCGATTACCGGGGACCTGATCGGTGACAGGACTGATTGGCTGCGGGCCCGTTCTGCGGCGGGACGAGGTCGATTACCTGCGGGCGGCCCCGATTAACCCGCGTGCCGCCCCGGATTAAGGCGAGGGCGGGATTATAGGCCGCCCGCCGGAGACCCGTCCGAGCGTTTTTCCGCGTTTCCGGCGACATGGTTATCGTCCTCCCATGGTTCTACGTGTCAAGCTCGTCCTGTCGTTGCTCACGGCCGCCGCCCTGGTGGGAGGCGCCTCACCACCTGCTTCCCCATCAGTGGGACGGCCCGCCGCCGCCGGGGCCGCGAGACCGTTCACGATGCAGGACTTCATGACCACGCGGAAACTCGGTCAGGTCGTCCCGTCCCCCGACGGTAAAGCGGTAGCGGCCGTCGTGAAACGCGGGCCGAGCGAGTCGAGCCGATATGGCGCATCATTTGTCGACGGAAACGAGCGCGCGGACATCTGGATAGCCGACGGCGAGGGACCGGCGCGCGACGTGACGCACGGCGCGAAGGACGGCACCGGCCACTACAACCCGGTGTGGTCGCCCGACGGGCGCATGCTGGCCTTCGCCTCCACCCGGGGCGGCGACGACGTGTTCCTGCACGTGTGGGACCGCGAGACGGGCGAGACCCGCAAGCTGACCCCGCGCGGGGTGCAGACGATGACGAACGCCTCGGGCTACCTGATCCAGTGGCTGGACGCGCGGCGGGTGATCGCCCCGATGGTGAACGCCGGGCGGTGGGCGCTGGAGTACGGGCAGTGGCTGGAGGCCCAGCGCGCCGCCCCGAAGCAGTGGGCCAAGGTCGAGAAGGGCAAGGAGACCACCGCCTCCGTACTCGACAGCTCCGCGACCCAGGGCCAGGACAAGCTGGACGAGGAGGTCGCCGTCATCGACGCCGTCACCGGGAAGATCACCTCGGCGGGCCCGGCCCGCACCTACACGGCCGGCAACCTGGTGGCCGACCCGACCGGGCGGAACATCGCCCGGGTGGACGACCTCGGCCCCACCCCGGCGGTCGACGGGCAGCTCAAGCGCGTCCTGGAGCGGCGCACCCAGCTGGCGATCGCCTCCGCCTCCGGCGGGCAGCCGCGCGTGGTGGGCGACGTGCCGAGCCCCTCGGTCACCGTGCAGCCCCGCTGGGCCGCCGACGGCTCCCGGCTGCTGATCGTCGGCAAGACCACCCCCGAGACGCCCGACCCGTTCACCGCCTACCTCGTCCCCGCCGCCGGGGGGAAGGCCGCGCCGCTCGCCGCCGACCGGCTGGTGGCCACCGGCCTGCTGTGGGGCGCGGGCACCCCGCTGGTACGCGGGCTGAAGGTCAAGGACGCTGCCAACCCGGCGGCCCGCCAGGACTGGTGGGCGTTCGACCCCGCCGACCCCTCCGCCGCGCCGCGCGACCTGACCTCGCGGTTCAAGGTCCCGCCGCTGGAGCTGGTACCGGTGCCCGGCGGCGTGCTGGGCGTGGCCGACGGGCGCGCCTGGCTGATCGACCCGCGCACCGGGCAGGCGCGCGACCTGAAGGCGACCGGCGCCGCCCCGCTGGCGGAGCTGGCCTGGCCGCTGGACGACGGCGTCAGGCGCAACGGCGTGCGGCCCACCGACCGGGGCGGCGCCGAACCGGCCAACCCCCGCCTCGACCGCGACTTCCCCCTGGTGCTGGCACGCGACGCCAAGGGCGGCCTGTACGAGCTGGCACCCGGCGCCTCTCCCGTGCTGACCCCGCTCCCCCTGCCCCACCCCGAGGCGGGCGTCGCCGGGTACTCCCCCGCGAACCGCACCGCGATCTTCGGCGCGGGCGGCGACCAGGGCACCGCGCTGTGGACCTCCCACGCCGGGCGCCACACCCGGCGGCTGTCGCTGAACGCCCACCTCGCCCAGGTGACCCCGCCGAAGCGCGAGCTCGTCACCTACAAGGGCGCGAACGGGGAGAAGCTGACCGGCGCGCTGCTGCTGCCCCCGGGCCACCGCGACGGCCAACGCCACCCGCTCGTGGTCAACGTGTACGGCACCCGGATCGTCACCACGCTGGAGGACGTGCCGGAGTTCAAAGTGAACAACCCGAGCTATCTCACCCTGCAGTTCCTCGCGGCCCAGGGCTACGCCGTGCTCGTCCCCTCGATCCCCCGCCCCCTGGGCAAGGCCGCGGCCGAGCCGATGACGTGGCCCACCAAGCCGATCATGAACGCGGTGGACGCCGCGATCGACGAGGGCGTGGCCGACCCGAAGCGGCTCGCGGTGCTGGGACACTCCTTCGGCTCCTACAACGTGCACAGCCTCGTCACGCAGACCGACCGCTTCAAGGCGGCGATCGCGATCTCCGGCTTCTCCGACGTGATCAGCAGCTACGGCGTGTTCGACTCCCGCTTCCGCTACACGCCGCGCGCCCAGGAGTGGTTCGCGCCCGCCTACATCGAGGACCCGGCGTTCGAGTTCGGGCTGGGCAAGCCGCCGTGGGAGGACCCGCAGCGGTACGTGCGCAACAGCCCCCTCCTGCACGCGGGCAAGATCAAGACGCCGGTGCTCATGCTGCACGGCGAGCGTGACTACCTGACCCACACCGGCTCGGAGGAGATGTACACCGCGCTGGCCAGGCAGGCCAAGAAGGTGCGGCTGGTCAGCTACTGGGGCGAGGCGCACATGCCGTACTCGATGGTCTCCCCCGCGAACTTCCAGAGCATGATCGAGCAGGAGCTGGAGTGGCTCCGCCTGAACCTGCCCGGAGGCAACCGGTGAGACTTTTCTCGCCCGCCCAGGAGCGGGCCTGGCTGGAACACCGGATCCGCGGCGACGCCGTACCTGACGGGATCTCCCTGCGGCTGCGGCTGACCGGCCCCCTCGACGAGAAGGCGCTGGGCTCGGCGCTCGGCGACCTGGCCGAGCGGCACGAGGTGCTGCGCTGGGCCCTGCCCACCCGGGGCGACGGGCCCCGCCCGGTGGTGTCGGCCGGGGCGCTGCCCGCGCCGCGCGCGGTGCCGGTCGAGCCGGACAGGCTCGGCGCGGCGCTGGCCGAGGTGGAGGGCCGGCCGTTCGACCCGGTGACGGGACCGCTGGCCCGCGCCTCCCTGCTGGCACTCGGCCCCGAGGAGCACGTACTGGTGCTGCGCATGCACCCGTGCGTCGCGGACGAGGGCTCGGTCGCCGTACTCGCCGCCGACCTGGCCGAGCTGTACCGGGCCCGGACCGAGGACGACTCCCCGCGCCCGCCCGGCACGCGGGACGCGTCACCCGCCGATACCCGGGACGCATCGCCTACCGGTGCCCGAGATGCGTCACTTACCGGCGCCCGGGACGCGTCGCCCGCCGGCGGCTTGGACGCGTCGGCCGGCGTCTCCGCGCCGGGCCCGGGCACCGGTCCCGAGGTGACGGACGGGGACAGGCGGGAGTTCTGGCGCGAGGCGCTGCGGGAGGTGCCGCCGCTGGAACCCGCCACCGACCGGGCCCGCCCCGGGCGCCGCTCCGGCGCGGGCGGGACGCACCGCTTCGAGGTGACCGTGCCGCCCGAGCTGGGCGTCCCCTCCCGGGCGGTGCTGGCGGCGTTCGCCGTCCTCCTGGCGCGCTGCTCGGGCCAGGAGCGCTTCACGATCGGCGTGCACGCCCCCGGCCGTGTCTCGGGGCTGCTCGGCGGGGAGCCGAACGAGTTCGCCGGGACGGCGGGGCCGCTGGACGACCTCGTCCCGCTGCCCGTGGACCTGTCCGGCGACCCGGACCTCGCCGCGTTCTCCGCCCGCCTGGACCGGGCCGCGGACGGCGCCTGGCGGCACCGGCTGCCGCTGCAGGACCTGGCCGCCGCCGTCGCCCCGCCCCGCGACCCCAGCCGGGGCGCGCTGTTCGACGTGGCGTACGGCGTCGTCCCCCGGCCCGCCGCGCACGAGGCCGCGGGCCTGCGCCTCGAACCGCTCGGCGACCGGGAGCCCGCCGCCCGGCGGACGGCCTGCGACCTGGACCTGCGCCTCACCGCGAACGCACCGGACGGGGTCGGCGCCGGGACCGGGATCGGGATCGGGACTCGAAGCGAGACCGGGACAAAAAATCGGACCGCGACCGTGACCACGACCGTGACCACGACCCGAAGCGAGACCGGGACAAAGACCCGGCCCGCGACCGCGACCCGGAGCGAGACCCGGAGCGAGACCGGGAGCGGGGAAGGCGACGGAGGCGGCGACCGGTTCCGGGCGACCCTGACCTACGCCACCGACGTCTTCGACCGCGCCACGATCGAACTGATGACCGCCCGCCTGACCCGCCTGCTCGCCGAGATGGCCCGCTGCCCCGGACGGCCGGTGCTCGACCTGCCGCTCGACGACCGCTCGGGCCCGATCGCGGGCCCGCCCGCGGCGGTGGACCTGGACTCCCCGGGGTCCACCCTGGCCGCGCTGATCGCCGCCCAGGCCGGGCGCACCCCCGACGCGACGGCCGTGGACGGGGACGACGGGCGGCTCACCTACCGCGAGCTGGACGAGCGCGCCAGGGAGCTGGCCGGATGGCTGGCCGCCGAGGGGGTGGGTCCCGGCAACGTGGTCGCGATCTGCCTGCCGCGCTCGGCCCGCCTGGTCACGGTCGTGGCCGGGGTGCTGTACGCGGGCGGCGCGTTCCTGGCGCTCGACCCGTCGCAACCGGCTCCCAGACTGGAGTACCTGCTGTCCGACGCGGCGGCGACCGTCCTGGTGAGCACCGGGGAGATCCTCGGCGGCCTGCCGGAGGGCGGGGGGCGCCGTCTCGACCTCGACCTGCGCGACCCCGCCAGGACCGCCGCGCCCAGCCCGGCCGGTCCGCGCGACCTCGCGTACATGATCTACACCTCGGGCTCGACCGGCCTGCCCAAGGGGGTGCTGCTGGAACACTCCGGCGCGTGCAACCTGGTCATGGCCCTCGCCCCCGAACTGGGCATCGGCCCCGGGGTGCGGCTGCTGCAGTTCGCGCCGCCGACCTTCGACGCCTGGGTGTGGGAGGTGTTCACCACGCTGGTCTCCGGCGGCACCCTGTGCGTGCCGGAGGCCGGGAACATCCTCGTCGGCCGGGCGTTGAGCAGGTGCCTGTCGGAGCGCGAGGTGAACGCCGTGCTGCTGCCCCCCTCGGTGATCGCGACGCTGCCCGACGACCCGCTGCCCGGCCTGCGGGTGCTGGTGACGGGCGGCGAGGCGTGCACCCCCGAGCTGGTCGAACGCTGGGGCGCCGGCAGGCGCATGGTCAACGCCTACGGGCCGACCGAGGCGACCGTCATCGCGACCCTGGCCGACTGTTCGGCCGGTGAGGGCGTACCGCCGATCGGGCTGCCCATGGCGGGGGCGTACGCGCTGGTGCTGGACGCCGCCGGGCGCGTCGCGCCGTGGGGGGTGCCGGGCGAGCTGCACGTCGGCGGCGCGGGCGTGGCGCGCGGCTACCACCGGCGGCCCGCGCTGACCTCCGAGCGCTTCGTCCCCCTCGCCGGACCGCCGCCCACGGCACAGGACGTGCCGCCGTCCCCGATGCCCGGCGGACGGCTCTACCGGACCGGTGACCTGGTACGGCAGCGCCCCGACGGCCGCCTCGACTTCATCGGTCGGGTGGACCACCAGGTCAAGCATCGCGGCTACCGGATCGAGCTGGGCGAGATCGAGCAGACGCTGCGGGCCTGCCCCGGCGTGGACGACGCGGCGGTGGCGCTGGAGGACGAGCAGCTGGTGGCCTACGTGGCCGCCTCCGCCTCCGGCCCCGTACCCACCTCCGCTCCCGCTCCCGCTCCGGCTCCGGCTCCGGTGACGGCGAAGGACGCCAGGGCGTGGACGGCCGGGCGGCTGCCCGGCTACATGGTGCCGGGGACCGTGCACGTGCTGGACGAGCTGCCGCTGACCACCGCGGGCAAGATCGACCGCCGCCGGCTGGCCACCTCGGCCGCCCGTGCGGGAAGCCGGTCGGACGAGCCGCGCGACCGGCTGGAACTGGAGGTGCTGGAGGCCTTCCGGCGGGTGCTGGACGAGCCGCGGATGGGCCCGCACGACGCCTTCTTCGAGTCGGGGGGCGACTCCCGGCTCGCGGTGACGCTGCTCGGCCGCCTGCGCGGCGGCCTGCGCAGACCGGTCGCGGCCCGGCTGCTCTGGGAACGCCCCACCGCCGCGGGCCTGGCCTCGGCCCTGCGCGAACTCGGGTAGGCGGGCGCCGCGCGAAACCCCGCCACGTGGCGAGGGAACGTGACTTAGGGTTTCAGCGTGCGCGTGGCACGAACCCTCATGAAGATCGTGCGTTTCCTCAGACGCCCCCGGGTCTTCGACACGACGCTGGTGATCGTGCTCTCCGCCCCGGTGCTCCTGGGCGCGGTCATCGTGCTCCTGAGCACGGCCTCCGTGACCGTCCAGGACGAGACACGGATGACGCTGGCCGCCGGGCTCCATGTGGCGGCCTCCCTGTGCCTGCTCATGAGGCGTGGCCGGCCGATCCTGACCGCTTCGCTGGTGGCCGCGCTGGGCGTCGCGGGCATCGTCGTGCAGTCGCTGTCCCTCTACAACCTGCCCTCGTACGTCGCGTTCTACAGCCTGGGCCGCTACACCACCGGCCGCCCGACACTGATCACCTCGGTGACGGTCTTCGTCGTCTACTCGATCGGTACGGAGCTGTCCCGCGCCACGGCGGACAACTGGCTGGCGTCCCTGTTCGCCGTCCTCGTGCCCGTGGGCACCGGCCAGTTCGTCCGGCTCAGGAGCGAGCTCAACGAGCGCGGCAGGCAGGAGGCCGCCGGCGCCGCCGTGCGCGCCGAGCGACGGCGTATCGCCAGGGAGCTGCACGACGTGGTCGCCCACCACATCACCGTGATCAACGCCCTGGTCGGCGGCGCGCGGGCCACACTCCCACCGGGGCAGGACGTCGCCAGGAACGCTCTGGAGAGCGCCGAGCGGACGGCCCGCCAGGCGATGTCGGAGATGCGCCACCTGCTCGACGTACTCAGGGCCGACGGCAACGAGGGACCGGACGCCGCGACGGGGGTGAACGCGGAGCGGCTGCCCGTGCTGATCGACGAGGCCAGGGCGGCGGGGCTGCCCGCCGGCCTGACGGTGACCGGCGAGCCCGTCGAGCTGCCCGCCGCCGTGGACCACGCCGTCTACCGGATCGTCCAGGAGGCGCTGACCAACACGCGCAAGCACGCCGTCAGCGCCAGGGCCGACGTTCGGCTGGCGTACGAGCCGGCCGCGGTGGAGGTCGAGGTGGTCGACGACGGCCTGGCGAGAGAGTCCGGCGGCCTGGCGAGGGAGCCCGGCGCGCCGGGGTTCGGGCTCGGCGGCATGGCCGAGCGGGTGGCGTTGTGCGGCGGCCGGCTGTCCACGGGCCCGCGCCCGGAAGGCGGTTTCCGGGTGCACGCCCGCATCCCCCTGGAGAGATCGTGATCAGAGTTCTGCTGGCGGACGACCACGAGCTGGTGCGCATGGGCTTCAGGCTGATGCTGGACGCCCAGCCCGACCTGAGCGTGGTCGGCGAGGCCGCCGACGGCGCGGAGGCGGTGGAGCTGAGCAGGAGACTCCGGCCGGACGTGGTGCTCATGGACCTGCATATGCCCGGCCTGGACGGCGTGCGCGCCACCGAGCTCATCACCTCGGAGCTGCCGGGGGTACGGGTGCTCGCGCTGAGCACGTTCGACCTGGACGAGAACGTGGTCGCGGCGCTGAGGGCGGGCGCCGACGGATTCCTGCCCAAGGACATCTCCGCCGAGGAGCTGATCGAGGGCGTACGCGTGGTGCACTGCGGCGAGTCGGCCGTCGCGCCGCGCCTGCTGACCAGGCTCATCGGCACGTTCGTCCGTGCCCCGCGCCCGAGGGCGGTGCCCGCCGAGCTGGCCGGGCTGACCAACAGGGAGCGGGAGATCCTCGTGCTGATCGCCAGAGGCCGCTCGAACCCGGAGATCGCCGCCGACCTGTCCGTCTCCCCCTCGACCGTCAAGAACCACGTGACGAGCCTGTTCGCCAAGATCGGCGCCAGGGATCGGGCGCAGGCCGTGATCGTCGCGTACGAGGCGGCACTGATCCAACCTGGAGAGTAGGACCGGGATCCCAGAGCCCGCCGCCGAGAACCGTTCCCGGGCATGAAGAAACCGGCCGCCCGCGACGGCACGCTGGGATCATGACCGTGATTCGCGCAACGAACCTGAGCAAGCGTTACGGCGGCACCACCGCGGTGGCGGACCTGTCGTTCGACGTCAAGCCCGGTCAGGTGACCGGATTCCTGGGCCCGAACGGGGCCGGCAAGTCCACGACCATGCGCATGATCCTCGGGCTCGACCGGCCGTCCGGCGGCTCGGCGCTCGTGGACGGGCGGCCGTACCACGAACTGCGGCACCCGCTGCGCAAGGTCGGCGCGCTGCTGGACGCCAAGGCCGTGCACGGCGGGCGCAGCGCGCGCAACCACCTGCTGGCCATCGCCCAGAGCAACGGCATCCCCGCGACCCGGGTGGACGAGGTGCTGGAGGCGACGGGCCTGCGGGAGGTGGCCGGGCGGCGGGTCGGCGGCTTCTCGCTGGGCATGTCGCAGCGGCTCGGCATCGCCACGGCGCTGCTCGGCGACCCGGAGATCCTCGTCTTCGACGAGCCCGTCAACGGCCTCGACCCCGACGGCATCCTGTGGATCCGCACGCTCATGCGCGAGCTGGCCGCCGAGGGGCGCACGGTGTTCGTCTCCAGTCACCTCATGAGCGAGATGGCCCAGACCGCCGACCACCTGATCGTGATCGGCAGGGGCAGGCTCATCGCCGACACGAGCGTGCGGGAGTTCATCGGGCGCAGCTCGCAGGGGTACGTGCGGGTGCGCTCGCCCCGGCTGGCCGAGGTGGCCGAGCTGATCAGGGTGGGCGAGCCGCACCCGGACCACCTGCGGGTGACCGCGATGAGCCCGCTGGAGATCGGCACGATCACCGCGCGGGCCGCCATCCCGCTGGAGGAGCTGACGTTCGTGCGGCCCTCGCTGGAATCGGCCTACATGGAGCTCACCAAGGACAGTCTGGAGTTCACGTCATGATCGACATTTTCAGGTCCGAATGGACCAAGATCCGCTCGGTCCGCTCGACGGTGTGGACCCTGGTCGTCACCGCCGCGCTGCTGCTGGGCCTCTCCGCCCTCCTCAGCGTCGCGGTCAAGAACACGGCCGACGGGCCGATCCTGGGCGGGCAGGCGATCATGACGAGCCTGAGCGGCGCGATGCTCGCCTCGATGTCCATGGCCACCCTGGGTGTCCTGGTGATCTCCAGCGAGTACCGGACCGGCGGCATCCGTACCTCACTCTTGGCCGTGCCCCGGCGCATGAGGCTGCTGACCGGCAAGATCGTGGTGTTCGTCGCGATCTCGCTGGTCGTCTGCACTGTCGCGTCGGCCGGAGCGGTCGGCGTCGGCGTGGCGATCTCCCAGCCGCAGTCGATCGAGATGGGCGAGGTGGTGCGCTCCTCGCTCGGGTCCGGTCTCTACCTGACCGCGTGCGGGCTGTTCGGGCTGGGACTGGGCACGCTGATCAGGCACACGCCGGGCGCGATCGTGTCGGCCGTCGCGCTGATCCTGGTACTGCCCGCGATGGCGAACCAGCTCCCGGGCGGCTGGGGCAGGACCGTGGCCGAGTACTTCACCACGAACGCCGGCCAGCTGGTCGTGTCCGGCCGGGACGGCGGCTCCCTGGGCCCGTGGAGCGGGCTGGCGGTCTACCTCGCCTGGGTGGCCGTCGCCCTGCTCGCGGGCGCCGTGCTGATGCGGCGCCGCGACGCGTAGACCGCCCGGCGTCTCGGGGGCCGGCCCTGACTCGGGGGCCGGCCCCCAACGGGTGTCCGGCCCCGAACCGCGTCCGGGCTTAGACGGCGTCCGGCCCTAGATGGCGTCCGGCCCTGGACGGTGTCGGGCCTGGACGGTGTCGGGGCCCAGACGGCGTCCGGCCCTAAACAGCGTCGGGTTTAGACGGTGTTCCCTCGCCTCCGGGCTGGCATGGAACGTCGACTCCGCGATCGGCGTCGCCGTCGTCACGCTCATCCTGCGGACCGCCGACGACCCGCTCACCGGCTTCCACGGCGTCTTCCGGTTCGCCGTCGCCATGATCGTGGTCGTCCTGGCCGCCGTCCCGCTCCTGCCCGGCCGCCCGGAGGCACCGGCCGCGCAGGAGGAGCCGGCAGTACGCGAGGAATCGGTCGTACGGGAGGAGCCGGCCGTACTGGAGGAGCCGGCCGTACTGAAGGAGACGGCCACGTCGGGAGGGACGTCCCGGTACTCCGGTGACGTTCCACGATCCTGAAGGTGGGGACGGGGACGCGTGTTCCCGGCTCGTGCCACCCCGGCGTGGCACCTCACCGGGGCGAGGTCCCGGGCCCGTCCTCCTCCTCGTCGTCGTCGATCAGCAGGAAGTCGGGCCGGTTCTCGCGCCACCCGGGCACGTCCATCGAGTTGAGCACGGAGATCAGCTTCTTCTCCTCGTAGATGAAGTGCGTCCGCATGACCGCCGACAGCGCCTCCACCTCCTGGCGCACCTTGGAGGCCGTGACCGGGTCCGGCTGCTCCGGGAGGGATTCGAGCAGTTTCTGTAGATTTCCCAGCAGCCAGTCCAGCTGGTTGTGGTCGGTACGCAGGTCGGAGAGCACCTTGCGCAGCTCGGGGAACTCCTCGGCGATCGCCGGGAACGCGCCCCTGTCCTCGCCGACGTGGTGGCGCGTCAACGCCGTGCAGAAGGAGAGGCAGTGGGCGCGCAGGTCACGGGACGGAAGCCCCTTGCCGTCGAAGTAGTCGTCGACGCCGTCCTGGAGGTCCTCCAGCATCTCGCGGAGCCAGATGTGCACTTCGAGCAGCTGTGTGCCGAAAGCGGTGAGGCGGTCGCCCGCCCCGGGACGTGCGTTCATGCTCTTCCCCCGATAGGTCGACCCGCCCGGCGTCGCGGAGCCCCGGAGGCGGACGCGGCGGGTTCCGGCGGATCCGCGGCGCCACGCCGTCCGCGGCCCCGGATCCGGAACCCATGCCGAAGGGAGGATCGACTATACCTTCGCCGGCCCCGTCCACGGGGCCCGCGCCGACGCGACGGGCCCCGTGGACCTCCGCTCACATGGAGGGTTCCGCGCCCGGTGCCGGGGTGGCGGCCTTGGGCTCGCGGCGCAGCAGGGCCCGCAGCTTCCTCTCGATCGGATACTCGTACAGCCGGTACAGCCCCCACGACAGCAGCACGCTGACGACCAGGCCGATGAGCGCGTACGGCAGGTGCGCCCAGGTGGGCTGCGGGAAGTCGTAGAGCGACTGCCGCCCGAACGCGTGCTTGGCGATGGGGAAGAGCACCAGGAAGTGGATCAGGTAGAAGGCGTAGGACCACTGGCCGAGCGCCACCAGCGGGCGGGAGCTCAGCAGGCTGCGCCTTCCGGCCAGGTCGTTGGTCGCCGCCGCCGCGATGAGCAGCGCGAACACCACGATGCTGCCCCGGTTGGCGGTCTCGGCCAGCGCGGTCTGCCACACGCCGGACCAGGACCACGCCCACAGCAGCGCGAAGTAGCCGACCGTGATCGCGGTCGCCGTGCGCAGCCCGATCGGGCCGCGCCAGCCCCTGCGCACCGCGGCGGCGATCACGATGCCCAGCACGAACTCGCTGACCCGGGAGATCGGCGAGTGGGTGGCGAAGTAGTACAGGTCGGAGGTGAACCAGTTCTCCGCGGTGAGCTGCGGGTTGGCGAGCCAGAGCCACACGCGCGTGCCGATGCTGATCGCGATGAGCGCCGCGGCGATCAGCACCATCTGCCGCAGGGTTCGCCGCACGATCGGGCGCACCACGAACGGGAAGACCGCGTAGAAGAACGCCTCGCACGACAGCGACCAGGAGACGGTGTGCGGCACGGTGTCGCCCTGGAACGACGACGGGAACCACGCCTGCACCATGAGCAGCGTGGCGACCGTCCACCACACCAGCGACGTGCCGCCCTCGGTGGGCCAGAGCTGGCCGCCGACGAGCAGCGCGACCGCCGCGACGGTGGTGATGAGCAGCGACGGCCAGATCCTGGCGAAGCGGCGCCAGTAGAACTTCGGCGCGGTGTCCCTGTCGAAGAACGTCCAGGTGAGGACGTATCCGGACAGGACGAAGAAGAACGTCACCCCGGCCGTGCCGAGGACGAACAGCTCGTTGAGGTAGGGCAGGGGCAGCAGGATCGCGACGTGGCTGAAGAACACGCCGAACGCGGCGAACCACCGCAGCCCGGTCAGCGACTCCAGCCGTGTCCTGGGCGGTCCCTCGATCGTTTCCGGTGACGGCCTGGCGGCCAACGAGGTCACGACGCCGCCTCCTCTCCCGTGAGGCCGGCTTGCGCGCGGCGTTCGTCGACGAGCGCCGCCTGTTCGCGGACGGTCGCGTGGCGCAGCAGGTCGGGCAGTTCCACCTCGACGCCGAACGCCACCTCGTAGCGCAGGCTCAGCCTGGCCAGGGTGAGCGAGTGGCCGCCGAGGTCGAGGAAGCCGTCGGAGGCGCCGATCTCCTCCACGCCGAGCAGCTCGCGCCAGATCCCGGCGACGGCCTCCTCGGTGCCGCCCTGGACCGGCACGTGCCCGCCCTCGTCGCCGGGGGCGTCGGGGCTGGGCAGTTCCTCGTGGGCGATGTGGCCCCCGGCGGTCCTGGGCAGGGCGTCGAGGACGGTGACGGAGCCGGGCACCTGGTACTCGGGCAGGTGGGCGGTGAGCTCCTTGGCGTCGATCCCCTCCCCCGCCACGTACGCGGCGAGCCGGTCGTGGCGCACGTCCACGGCGGCCTCGGCCACGCCGGGGCGGCCGGCCAGGGAGCGGGCCAGCTCGTCGGTGTCCACCTGGAACCCGCCGACGGTGAACATCCGGTCGAAGCGGCCGAGCAGCTCCGTCGAGCCGTCGGGCAGGGTACGGCCGCGGTCGCCGGTGGCGGCGCCCCCGACGTGGATCTCGCCGGGCACGCCGGTGGCGGCGGGGCGCCCGGCCCGGTCGGCGACCTCGATCGGCGTACCGGCCAGCGGTTCGCCGAGGAGGACACCCCTGCGGGGTTCGGCGAGCGGGTCGACCCGGCAGGCCGCGGCCCAGCGCTCCCCGTACAGGGTCCAGGTGGGGACGGCCGCGGCCAGTTCCCGCGCGAGGCCGGGCGGGGTGGTGGCCGCGTCGCAGAGCGCGGTGAACGGCCGGTCGGCGGGCAGTCCGTCCCGGAGCAGCAGCCGCCACGCGGCGGACGGGGCGTGCACGACGGTGGCGTCCGCGACCAGTTCCCTCAGCCGCCCGGCGTCGCGGGCGGCCTCGGGGGGCGCGGTCACCAGGTGCGCGCCGTGCAGGAGTGCCAGCAGCATGGCGTCGGCGAACGCGCCGGACGCGGGCGGGGCGAAGGTGAGCACGGTGTCGGCGGCACCCAGGCCGGCCCGCGAGGCCAGGTCCGCGATCGGCACGGTGGCCGCGCTCGCCGTACCGCCGTCGAGGACGTCCGCCTTGAGGCGGGCGTACCGCCAGACGGCGGGGTCGGGGCTGTCGGCGGCCGGGGGTTCGGCTCCCCTGCGCACGGCGGGCACGAGGGTCTCGGCGCGTGCGTCGAGCTCGGCGTACGTCAGCGTGACGGCGGAGGAGGCACCCCCGGAAGACGTGCCCTCGGAGGACGCGTCCGTGAAAGAAGCGTCCGTGGAGGACCCGTGAGCGGTGACGGCGGGCGAGCCGGGGGTGAGCCGCACCCGCTCGGCCAGGACGGCGGCCGCTCTCTCCGCGTCGCCGATCTCCGGCTCGGGAGCCCGGGGGGCCGGGGGGAGGGAGAGGTCGCCGACCGGCCGGTCCGGGTCGGCGCAGGCCCCGGCGACCAGGAGCGCGAACTGCCCGGCGAGTACCTCGACGGTTTCGGGGTCGAACAGGTCGTCGTTGTAGCCCCACAGGCCCGCCATGCCGTCGCCGTCGACGCTGAAGTCCACCATCAGGTCGAAGTGCGAGACCTCGACGTCGGGGACGAACTCCGAGGCCCGCACGCCCGGCAGGTTCAGGAAGACCCCGTCGTTGTCCCGCACCCCGAGCCCGGCCTGGAACAGCGGCGTGTGGCTCCGCGGACGCTGCGGGTGCAGCTCGCGCACCAGCTCCTCGAAGGGCATCTCCTCGTGGTCGTGTCCCTCCACGGAGGCGTGGCGCACCCGGCGCAGCAGCTCGCGGAAGGTGGGCTCGCCGCGCAGGTCGAGGCGGAGGCAGATGATGTTGATGAAGCACCCGACGAGCGCTTCGAGCTCGGGCCGGATGCGCCCGGCGGCGGGTACGGCGGTGACGATGTCGGCCTGGCCCGCGTAGCGCGACAGCAGCACGCCGTAGGCGGCCAGCAGCACGGTGAACGGGGTGGTGCCCTCGTCGCGCGCCACCGCGCGGACGGCGGCGACGACGTCGCCGGACAGCCGGGAGCGGTGGAAGCGGCCCGCGCGGCGCCGGTGCGGCGGCCTGGGCCGGTCGGAGGGCAGGTCGAGCAGGCGGGGAACGCCGTCCAGGGTCCGCCGCCAGTAGTCGACCAGGCGCGAGCGCACGTCCTCGGTGCGCAGCCGCTCGCGCTGCCAGACGGAGAAGTCGGTGTACTGCAGGTCCAGGTCGGGCAGGTTCGCGGGCCCGTCACCGGCCGCGCCGTAGAGGGTCTCGATCTCGCGCCCGACGATCCCGAAGGACGGGTCGTCGAAGACGATGTGGTGGAAGGTGAGCACGAGCACGTGGTCGTCGGGTCCCAGCCGGAGCAGCAGGGCCCGCCAGAGCGGCCCGTGACGCAGGTCGAACGGGGCCAGGATGTCGTCGGCGGCCATCCGCGCGGCCTCCGCCTCGACCTCGGGATCGGCCTCTCCGGCCGAGTCCTCGGAGCCCAGGTCCTCGGAGCCCAGGTCCTCGGAGCCCAGGTCCTCGGAGCCCAGGTCCACGGAGCGCAGCACGCTCGCGGGCGCGTCGCCGACGCGCTGCACGGGCATGCCGTCGACCTCCTCGACGGTGGAGCGCAGGATCTCGTGGCGTCTGATCACCTCGCACAGCGCCCGGTCGAGGGCGCCCGCGTCGAGGGGACCGCGCAGCCGCAGGGTGGCGGGCACGTGGTAGAACCCGAAACCCGGATTGAACATCTCGCCGAACCAGATGCGCTCCTGGGTTGAGGAGACCGGCACCCCCGAAGCCGGCACGGGATGTCGCGGGATGCGATCTCGCTCGCGCCGGCGGCGGGCGATCAGGTCGTGCACATTGTCCGCGCTGTTGGCAATCGTCATGTGAATGGTGTCCTCACGTCTGTGGGGTGCAGCGTGAATGCAGAATTTTGCGTCAGGATATGTCTTGATAAGCGAGAGCATTTACCCTCTATTGCGAAAAGGCGGCGAAACGGATATGGAGCTGCAGGGTGTGACGGCGCTGGTCTCGGGGGCCGGCGGGGGGCTGGGCGCCGCCACCGCGCGCGAGCTCGCCAAGGCCGGCGCGCACGTGGTCGTGGCCGACCTGGACGCCGGTACGGGAGGCCCGGTGGCCGACGAGGTGGGCGGCACGTTCGTGGAGACCGACGTGACCGACGCGGGGTCGGTCGAGCGCGCCGTGGAGCTGGCCGCCGGGGTCGCGGGGCCGCTGCGCGTGGCGGTGAGCTGCGCGGGGATCGCGCCCGCCGCCCGCACGGTCGGCCTCGACGGCAGGCCGCACGACGTGGAGACCTTCGAGCGGGCGCTCGCGGTCAACGTGGTCGGCACCTTCAACGTGATGCGCCTGGCCGCCGCCGCGATGGCCGCGACCGAGCCGCTGCAGGACGGCGAGCGCGGCGTGGTCGTCAACACCTCCTCGGCCGCCGCCGAGGACGGCCAGGCCGGTCAGGTCGCCTACGCCGCCTCCAAGGGCGCGGTCGCGGCGCTCACCCTGCCGGCCGCCCGCGACCTGGCCTCGGTCGGCGTGCGGGTGTGCGCGCTGTCACCCGGCCTGTTCGACACCCCGCTGCTCGCGGCGATCCCGCCGGAGTTCCGGCACCCGCTGGAACGGCAGATCGTCTTCCCGCCCCGGCCGGGAACGCCCGAGGAGTTCGCGCGGGCGGTCCGCGCCGTGTGCGAGCTGGGCTATCTCAACGCGGCGGTCGTCCGCCTGGACGGCGGCCTGCGCCTGCCCAACACCTGAGACGTTTGGGACCGGAATCTCCGAGCAGAACACCGAACCCGCGAACGCCTGCACGTCTCGCCGGCGGGATGCGGGGTAGCGTCCCCTTACGTTTCCATGGTCACCGATCGAGGGAGATGAAGAAATTGCTCACCCCACCCGACGGAATGCCGAGAATCACCCCGGTCATCTTCTACTCCGACGTCGAGAAAGCCATCGAATGGCTCATCGAGGCGTACGGATTCGAAAAGCGCAAGGTGCTGAACGACGACGACGGGTCGGTCGTCCACGCCGAGCTGTCGTTCGGCGAGGGTGTCGTGCAGCTCGCCGGGACGGGCGACGGCCGCAGGCACGAGCCGCAGGGCGAGGGCGAGCCGCGCCAGAGCCTGTACGTGTTCGTGGACGACGTGGACGAGCACTACGAGCGGGCGAAGGCCGCGGGAGCCGTGATCCGCGACAAGCCGGACACGCGCTTCTACGGCGACCGCAACTACACCAGCGAGGACCTGGAAGGACACCACTGGGTCTTCGCCCGCCGGGTCGAGGAGATCCCGTACGAGGAGATCGACACCCCATGAGCGCCGTCGAGCAGGTCAGGGAGCTGTACGAGCGCTACCCGTGCCCGTCGCTCACCGTCGGCGACGACCTGATCCTGGACCTGGCGCTCGGCATCGGCATGGTCGCCAGGGACAAGACCCTCGCGGGCAAGCGGGTGCTGGACGCCGGGTGCGGCACCGGGCACCAGCTGCTCGGGCTCGCCTCTCAGTACCCCCAGGCGCACTTCACCGGCATGGACCTGTCGCGGTCGTCGCTCGACGTGGCCGAGGAGCTGCGCGGGCGCAACGGGCTGGACAACGTGGAGCTGGTACGCGGCGCCATCGGCGGGGACGGCTTCGAGGGCCCCTACGACCTGATCGTGATGACCGGGGTGCTGCACTGCCTCGACGACCCCCGCGCGGGCCTCGCCTGGCTCGCCGAGCGGCTGTCGCCCGGCGGGCTGATGTACCTGTGGCTGTTCCACAGCTTCGGCGAGCACCAGCGGCTGATCGACCGCGAGCTGGTACGGCTGCTGTCGGGCGGCGACACCGGCGAGGAGGGCCTTTCGGTCGTTCACCGGCTGGGTTTCGGCCGGTCCGCGGGCCGCTACGGCACGGGCACCGCGCCCGGCGCCGACCCGCGCGACCAGGACGTGCTGGACGCCGACGCCTATCTGCACCCGGTCATGCGCACCCATCGCTTCGGCGACGCGGCCCGCCTGTTCGAAGGTCTCGACGGGATCGGCTGGGTCGCGCTGAACGGCGTCAACTGGGACGGCGGCGGCAAGATCCTCGACCTGGGCCGCCGCCACCCCGTCTCCCCGGTGTTCCTGTCGGACGCCGACCTGTTCGACGACGACGAGCTGCTCGCGCGCTACGCCGGGCTGCCCGTCGCCGAGCGGGCCGCGGTGATGGAGCTGCGGCTGGCGCCGACCGGCTTCACCGTCGTGGCCGGCGCCCCGGACGCGGAGAGGCTGTGTGAGTCCAGGATCTCGGGCAACGTGCTCCTGCGGAACCAGGCGCCCGGCGGGACCGGTCCCCGGTGACGACCTCGGCGTGCCGCCGGGCGGCCCGGACTCCCGCGCCCGGCGGCGGGACCGGCGGGTGACCGGGCCGCTCCCGGAAACGCGGAAGAAGGGGGAACGCCCGCCGGACGGGCGGGGCGGGCGTTCCCCTCCCCCGGCGTCCGGCGGACCAGCACCCGGTCTCCGGGGCGCGGCGCCGGCGCCATGCTCAGCCCGCTGACCGACAGCACGACGAGGTGCCCGCGCAGCGGGACGGCCGCGGCCACCACGGCGAGCACCGGCACCAGCACCGCGCCGCCACCGGTCGAGGAACTCGGCCAGCGCCGTGGTCTCCTCCCGGCTGCCGATGGTCACGGCCAGCACGGCGTCGCGCCCGCCGGGCCGGGTCCCGGCGTACTCGACGAAGGCGGGCAGCCTCTCCTTGCACGCTTCTCGGGCACCGGCTGTTCTCAGGCGCCACCGATGACCGGTGTCCCGGCGGGTAAGGATGGCGCGGATGGCGCGGATGGCGCGGATGGCGCGGCCCGGCCGGCGCCGCCTCAGGGAGGGCACCGGCCGGGCCGCCGATGTGGGCCAGGACTTCTACCCGGACGTGGATCCGGGCTCGTACCCGCTCGTGGGCCGGGGTTCACACCCGGACGTGGACGCGGGCTCGTACCCTGACGTCAGGCGGGGAGGGTCCACCTCTGCCAGGCGTTCGCGTTGCAGTCCCAGATCTGCAGCCGGTTGCCGTTGGTGGCGGCACCGCCGGGCGCGTCGAGGCAGCGGCCGGACACGGGGTTGCGCAGCTGGGAGGCGGAGGTGGCCTGCCACTGCTGGGCGGTGGAGCCGTTGCAGTCCCACAGCTGGATCCTCGTGCCGTTGGCGGTGCCGGAGCCGGTGGCGTCCATGCACTTGCCCAGGACGCGGACCGTCCCGTCGGTGCCGACCGTCCAGCTCTGGGCGGTACCGCCGTTGCAGTCCCACAGCTGGACCGCGGTGCCGTTGGCCGAACTCGCCGCCGCGGCGTCCACGCACTTACCGCCCACACCCCTGATCGGGCCCGTCCGCGCCGGGGTGCCGCCGCCGGAGACGGTGAACTCGCCCTGGTTCAGGACGCGCGGGTGGTAGTAGGCGTTCTGGATCTCGGTGTTGCTGTTGTTGCCGCGCAGCTGCTCCGACCAGAGCATGAAGTAGCTCCAGCGTGTCTGGCCGTCGAGCAGGGCGGCGTTGGGGACCTTCCCCATCTCCGCCAGCGCGATCGGCTTGGAGCCTGCGATGTTCTGGATCTGCTGGTAGTCGCCCTGGCTGGGGTGGTTCTTGTACCAGACGTCCAGGGAGACGACGTCGACGTACTGGGAGCCGGGATAGTAGGCGGCCCAGTTGCCGGCGGGGTTGTCCTGGACGTTCCACACCCAGACCAGGTTGGTGAGCCCCTTGCCGACCAGGTAGTCGCGGGTGATCTGGTAGAGGCGGGCACCGCCGTTGGGGCCGGGACGGTTGCCCCACCAGTTCCAGGACTCGTTCATCTCGTGCAGCGGGCGGAACAGGGCCGGGACGCCCGCGTCCTTCAGCTGCTGGAGGTACGGCACGACCTCGTCCAGGCGGCGCTTCCAGGCGTTGTTCAGCGCGCTGCCGTTGGTGACGATCTGGTTGAACTGGTCGGCGGAGATCTGCGTCTTCACGCCGCCGTCGAACTGGCAGGTGCTGCCGCCGGTCGGCGTGCAGACGTGCCAGCTGAGGGCGACGAGGGAGCCGTTGGCCCATTCGGTCTTGGCCTGGTCGATCACGCGCTGGCGGTTGGCGACGTCCTCGGGACGGAACATCAGGTCCCCGCCCCACAGGCCCGGGTACTGGCCCGTGACGTCCTTGACCTGCTGGGTGTACTGGCCGGGGCTGCTCGCCGGTTCCTTGTTGTGCTGCCCGGAGACGACGTTCCTGCCGGTGATGGAGGTCAGGTAGTCGATGACGGCCTGCCTGGACGACGCGGGAAACGCCTGGGCCTGCGGGGATCCCACGACTCCCAGGCCCAGCGTCATCAGGAAGGCGACGATCCCGGCCTGGAGACGGTGACGTGTCCTGCTCGCGGTGCGGTGAGCGGCGGCGTGCGGACGGCCGGGCGGGCCGTCGAGATGCCGCGGTGAGGTGAGACGCACTTCTTTTCTCCTCTTCTCTGACGTGTCCCCCGAGGACTGAGGGACGGCCCGTCGGGGCCGTCGTGGGGTGGTGACCGCCCACCGGCTCCTGGGCGCCCGCCTCTCGCACCGTCCGGTGACCGTGGAGAGCGGGGCCGTGGAGAACAAGGGCGAGGGCGGTGGAGAAGCGAGGGTCATGGGGCCCGGTCATCGTGGGGAACGGTCACCGGGCCCGGCCCGGCCCGGCCCGGCCGGGCCGTGTCGTCACGGCCGGGCGGCCTCCTCCACGGCCCGCGCGACCTCTCGCGGTGCCTCCAGCGGGACCTCCCGTGGGGCCTCCAGCGCGGGCGCCTGCGCGGCGTTGACCGTGAACAACGCCGACCGTACCGACGCGAGGTCCACCTCGGAGGCGTCGACACCGGTCACACCGACGACGCACCTCTCCCCCGGGAGCAGGGTGACCAGGCCCCGGTCGGCGCCCGCCCCCGGGGCGACCCGGTCCGCCTGGAGGAGCAGGTCGCGGACGAACGCGCGCGCGGTGATCACCAGGTCGAATCCACCGGCGCGCGGCTCGACGTCGATCTCCAGATCGGCCGCCGGGTAGGCGAAGTCGCGGTCCTCGCAGCCCAGGACGACGTCCCGCAGCCCCTCGACGTCGGCGACGAGCAGCTCCCGGTGCCCGTCCTCGAACGTGACCACCTCGGCCGAGAGCGGCAGCAGCGCCACCGATCGCGGTGGCACGGTGAACGGCAGGGTCTCCTCCGCCAGGACGATCCCGTCGGCCGACACCCTTCGCGCGCCCGCGAACCCGTCCCACTGTCCGGCGGACTGGTTGTCGACGACCAGCACCCGTTCCCCGTCCCGGACCTGGAAGCTCACCAGCCGGTCGGCGTACAGCCTGCGCAGCTCGTGGTAGAGCGGTTTGGGACGACCGGCGCCGTCGATCGCGGCCCACGAGGTGACCGGCCAGCAGTCGTTGAGCTGCCACACGACCGTCCCGGCGCAGATCGGCCAGTACGACCGCCAGTGGGCGACCCCGGTGGCGATGGCGCGGGCCTGGTTCACCTGGGTGAGGTAGTGCCAGTCGTCGAAGGTCGCCGGAGCGCCGAAGTGGTGGGCCAGGCCCTGGTCGAGCTTGCCGTTGCCGTCCTCGGCCTTCTGGTGGTGGAGCATCCCGGGTGAGCGAGGGCCGAGCGGCTCGTCGGTGATGGCGTCGCGCAGGGTGGTGTACGCCGGTGGCGCCTGCCAGCCGAACTCGGCGGCGAAGCGGGGCACGTCGTTCAGGTAGTCGGTGTAGTCGCGGCGGTTCCACACCTCCCAGAAGTGGGACGGCCCGTGCGCCGGGTCGTTGGGGTGGTGGTCCCACGAGCCCGACCAGGGGCTGCCCGCGCTGTAGGGGCGGGTGGGGTCGAGCTCGGCGACCACCCGGGGCAGCAGGCCGAGGTAGTAGCCCTCGCCCCAGCTGTCACCGGCCAGCTCCGCCTCCCACCGCCAGTCGCGGAAACCCCACAGGTTCTCGTTGTTGCCGTTCCACAGCACGAGGCTGGGGTGCGGGGCGAGGCGGGCGACGTTCTCGCGGGCCTCGGCCTCGACCTCGCCGCGCAGCGGCCGTTCCTCGGGGTAGGCGGCGCAGGCGAACAGGAAGTCCTGCCAGACCAGCAGGCCCAGCTCGTCGCAGGCGTCGTAGAAGGCGTGTTCCTCGTAGATCCCGCCACCCCACACCCTGACCAGGTTGACTCCCGCGTCCCTGGCCTGGGTGAGGCGGTGCCGGTAGCGCTCGGGGGTGACGCGTGCGGGAAGGGCGTCGTCGGGGATCCAGTTGACGCCCCGGGCGAACACCGGCTCACCGTTGACGACGAGTGTGAAGGAGGTGCCGTGCTCGTCGGGGGCGTATTCGAGGGCGACCGTACGGAACCCGATCCGCCGCTCCCAGCGGTCGAGTTCCGCGCCCGTTCCCGCGTCGGCCAGGGTGACGCGGCAGGCGTACAGCCGCTGGTCCCCGTACCCGCGCGGCCACCACCGCTCCGGCTCCGGCACCTCCAGCACGACGACCGCGTGGACCTGGCCGGGCTCGATCTCCGCCCGCGCCGTACGGCCCGCCACCTCGACGGTGACGACAAGTTCCCTGGTCGCGCCGGTGGCGGTCCGTTCCAGGTCGACATGGGCCTCGACCCTGCCGGTCGCGTCCGTGTCCGCGTCCGTGTCCGTGACCGTCACCAGCGGCCGTACGCCCGCCAGCCGCGCGGTGCTCCAGCTCTCCAGCCGGACCGGCCGCCAGATCCCGGCGGTGACCAGGGTCGGGCCCCAGTCCCAGCCGAAACTGCTCGCCATCTTGCGGATGTAGTTGAAGGGCTCGGGATAGGCGCTGGGCCGGGCGCCCACGAGCTCGCGCACCTTCTCCGCCTCGGTGTAGGCCGAGGTGAACAGAACCGACAGGACCCGGCCGCCGTGAGCGCCGATGTCACCGTTGTCGCCGCGGCCGGTCACGTCGAACCGGTACGAGCGGTGCATGTTCCGGGTGGTGCCCAGCTCGGTGCCGTCCAGCGTGACGGTCGCGACCGTGTCCAGCCCTTCGAAGACCAGGTCGGTGCGCTCGAAACCCCCGGGCGCGGCGGGCAGCGCGGTCTCGTAACGCCAGTCGGCCCGGCCGACCCAGGCGACGTCGAGCTCGTTGCGGTCCAGGTACGGGTCGTCGATCAGCCCCGCGGCCAGCAGGTCCACGTGAACGCAGCCCGGCACCTCGGCGGGCACCTCGATCGGCGCCTCGGCGGACATCCTGGCCGGCACCTCGGCCGACGCCTCGGTGGGCATCTCGGTGGGCATCTCGGTGGGCATCTCGGTGGGCACCGCCTCGCGCCGGAGGCGGCCGTGGTCTTCGGGAGCCGCCCCCTCGGCCAGACGGAGGGTCCACCCCGAGGTGAGGGGCGTGCTCTGCTTCAACCGGTGCTCCTTGCTTGATGGAGGACATAACAGGACAAACAAAGCGGTGTTCGGCCAACCGCGACGATTCTCGGATCAACGTAACCATTCACCCGACTCCTGTCTAGACCGTTTTAGTAAGTCCGCTCGGACGGGCTTCCCGGATCACCGGCTCCCTCCGCACGGCCGCCCACACCCGGGACGGCATGGCACCACCGGGCGGCAAGATGGCAAAAAGCCTGCTCAGCAGGCATATCGCGTCAACCACAGAGGAGGCCGGGCGGGAAGGGCACGGTCATGACGCCCGGCTCACGCCACCGTCGCCCCCGCACTCAGCGGCCCGCCGCTTCCCGGCACGCACACCTGGGGCTCGCGTTCACCCTTTCCACTAGTGCGTTTAGCCGTTGAGCTGAAATTTTCCACCCGCGCCCGCGCGGACACGGCGGACGCGGACACGGCGGACGCGGACACGGCGGACACGGGAGCGGCCCGGCGTATCCCCCCGGCTCCCCCGAATCCCCCAGCTCCCCAGCTCCCCGGATTCCCGGCTCCCCCGGATCCCCTGGATCCCCGATCGGACCCGCACATCCGGGTCCCGCCGTCAGCGGCGCGGCGGAGCGGTCGACGCCCTCGGGATCAGGCTCGGGGACTGGGCGGGGTGGGAGACGTGCTCCTCCCCGTTGATGACGCCGAAGAGGGCGTGCGTGACCTCGGCCCCGAAGGAGAACACGTCGTGCTGCATGGCCGAGAGGGTCGGCCGGGTGAGCTGGCACAGCTGGGAGTCGTCCCAGGCCAGCAACGAGAGGTCCTCGGGCACCGACAGCCCGAACTCCCCGGCGACACCGAGCGCCGCCACGGCCATGATGTCGTTGTCGAAGATGATCGCGGTGGGCCGGTCGGGGGCGAGCAGGAGGTTGCGGCACGCGCGGCTGCCCTGGTCGGCGGAGAAGTCCGCCACGGCGGTGCGGGACTCCAGGCCCATCTCCCGCGTCACCGCGGTGAAGGCGTCGGTGCGGATGACGCTGTGCCCGAGCTCGGCCGGGCCGCTGACCCGGTCGATGCGGCGGTGCCCCAGGGCGGCGAGATAGCGCACCGCCTCCACGACCGCGGCGGCGTCGTCGGTCCACACGGACGCGAACGGGCCCGCGAGGCTCGGGTGTCCCACCACGACGGCCGGCAGGCCGATCTCGGCCAGGGCGGGGACACGCGGGTCGTCCACCCGCAGGTCGACCAGGATGCTGCCGTTGACGCGCCCGCCCTGCCACCACTCCCGGTGCACCTGGATCTCCTCGTCGGCCTCGATCAGCCGCAGCAGGAGCGAGCACGAACGGCGGACCAGGACGCTCTCGATACCGGAGATGAACTCCATGTAGAACGGTTCCAGCCCCAGCATCCGGGCCGGGCGGGCGATCACCAGGCCCACGGTGTGCACGTTGTGCCCGGACAGCGAGGCCGCCGCCTGGTTCGGCCGCCAGCCGAGCTCGCTGGCGGCCTGGAGGATGCGCTCCTTGGTCGAGGCGGACACCCCGGGCTTGTCGTGCAGCGCGATCGACACGGCCGAGGGGGACACACCCGCCCGTGCCGCGACGTCCTTGATCGTCGCCTTACGCCCCTTGTCTGTCGCGTCCATCTGCCTCACCTGGCACATCCCCCTCCTGTAACGGTCCACCTGTCCGACCCTAGCCGCGGGCAGCGCGTCCGGTCCGGCCGTCGCGTCACGGGCGGCCCCCGCCCGGACGGACGGCTCGCTCACGGCGGGCACCGGAGGGCGTACGAGGCCCGGGTCGGCGTGGTCACGGGCGATTCGGACGGGCCGAATCCGCTCGACGCCGGCGTGAGCGCCTTCACCCCCCGGCGGCGTGAGCAGGGCGCCCCCACCTCCCCGGATATCCACACACCGTACTACAACGATTGATAAAAGAGTCAGGCACGGCCGGAGGCTGCGGACACCACACCGGACCGCGACCGGACCACCGTCGAACCACCGTCGAACCACTGCCGAGCTGCCACCGAGTCACCGCCGAACCGCCGCCGACCGGCCCGGACGCGCTGCCGAGGCGCCGGGCGGGCCGGCCGGTCAGCGGGAGGTCGCCGGTCCTCGTCCCGTCGAAGCCGGATTCGACCTGGCCGGAGATGTTCGTCCACTCACCACGGCACTCGCCCGACTAAACGAACATTGTTCGTAAATGACTAATGAACAGGGCGTATGTCACCTGTTGTCGACGAGCCAGCCGCCGCACGTTGAGTCAAATTTTAGTACGGACCACTCCGACACCCCGTCTGGTCACGCATAAGTAACACTAGACCGTTCTATGGACATCGCGAAATGTTGCGTCTAGGTTAAGCAGCCATCAGCCGCCAGGCCACGACGAGGTACCCGTCGCTGCGCCGACGCAGCGCGGCGCCGCAGCTCACAACGAGGAAGTGGTACGACGTGCGAGGAACACGCGTGGCAGCGGCCGGGTTCGCCCTGGCGGTCGGCCTCACCGCCTGCGGCGGGGGAGGCGGCGGCGAGAAGGCGGGCGTGGCGGCCGTCCCGAACGACCCGGCCAAGGTGACCGGCACGATCACGGTGCTGACGAACCGTACCGACCAGGTGCAGGACGGCACGACGGAGAAGTACGCCGCGGAGTTCAACAAGGTCTACCCCAACGTGACGGTGAAGTTCCAGGGACTCACCGACTACGAGGGCGACGTGAAGATCCGCATGAACAGCAAGAACTACGGGGACGTCCTGCTGATCCCCAACTCGGTGCCGCTCAACCAGTACCCGTCGTTCTTCTCCCCCCTCGGACCGGCCTCTGAGCTGTCCGGGAAGTACGACTTCACCGACCGGGCCACGGTCGGCGGCCAGGTCTACGGCATCGCCAACATCGGCGCCGCCAACGGATTCGTCTACAACAAGGCCGTGTGGGAGCGGGCCGGCGTCACCGGCTGGCCGAAGACGCCCCAGGAGTTCCTCGACGCGTTGAAGGCGATCAAGGAGAAGACGGACGCGACGCCGTACTACACCAACTACCACGACGGGTGGCCGCTGACCAACTGGGGCAACGCCCTCGGTTCGCCGAGCTGTGACCCGGGCGCCAACGACAGGCTCGCCGAGACCAAGGAGCCCTGGGCTCCCGGCCAGGACCTGAACGTCGTCGACACGCTGCTGCACGACATCGTCGGCAACAAGCTCTCCGAGGAGGACCCGAACACCACCAACTGGGAGAACTCCAAGAACCTGATCGGCACCGGCAAGGTGGCGACGATGTGGCTCGGCTCCTGGGCCGTGGTGCAGATGAAGGAGGCCGCCGAGAAGGCCGGCGGCGACCCCGACGACATCGGCTTCATGCCGTTCCCCACCCAGGTCGACGGCACCTTCTGCAGCGTGGTCCGGCCCGACTACCAGTACGCGGTCAACATCAACAGCCAGGTCAAGGAAGCGGCCCGCGCCTGGATCGAGTGGTTCGTCAACTCGTCCGGGGACGCCCAGAAGGCTCTGTCGATCTCCTCGGTCAAGGGCGCGCCGCTGCCGGAGAGCCTCCAGCCCTTCCAGGAGGCCAAGGTGAAGCTCGTCCACATGGGCTTCGCGAAGAACGCCCTGGTCAACGACATCGACAAGGCCTCGGAGGTCGGCCTGAACGCCCAGGAGTACCGCCAGCGCATCGTCGACGTCGCCCGCGGGGCGGCCGAGGGTGACCTCGGCGGCGTCTTCGCCGACCTCAACAAGAGGTGGTCCGAGGCCCAGGCGACGGTCGGCTGACACCGGCCGCGCGCCGGGCGCGGGGGCGGCCGTCCCCCAGACGGCCGCCATCCGGGTGACCGTCACCCAAGCGGTCGTCATCCAGGCAGCCGTCATCCGGGCTGACGCGCCCGACGCCCGGGCGGACGCCCCTCGCCCGCGCACGCCGCCTCTCCGTACGCCCCCCGCCCGCGCGAGGAGAGGCGGCGACTCCCCCGCGCACGCCCCGCCGAACGACGAGAGGCGGCACCGGCTCGACACGCGGAGCCTCCCCGAGAGAAGGAACAGATGTCCGCATTCCGTGTCGCGGGACCCGGGGTCCCGCACCAGGAACCGCAGGTCGCGCCCCCTCGGCACCGGCGCCGGCCGTCCGCCCGGAGGCCGCGCGCGGCCGGTACGCGCCGGTGGTACACCCCCTGGCCGTACCTGCTGGCTCCCCTGGCGCTGCTGGTGCTGTTCACGTACGTCCCCGTCGTGGACATGTTCGTCTACAGCCTCACCGACTGGGACGGCCTCAGCCCGGTCAGGAACTTCGTGGGGGCCGACAACTACGTCGACCTGTTCACCAGGCCCCGGTTCTTCCAGGTCCTCACCGTCAGCCTGTTCTATCTGGCGGGCTCGGCGGTCCAGATGGTCGTGGCGCTGTACTTCGCCACCATCCTGAGCTTCGACATACGGCTGCGGAACCTTTTCAAGGGGATCCTCTTCTTCCCCTACCTCGTCAACGGCGTGGCCATCGGCTTCGTCTTTCTCTACTTCTTCCAGCCGGGCGGCACCCTGGACACCGTGCTGGGCGCGTTCGGGGTCGAACCGGGCCTGTGGCTCGGCGATCCCGACCTGGTCAACACCTCGCTGGCCGGTGTCTCCGTGTGGCGCTTCATGGGCCTGAACCTGGTGCTGTTCATCGGCGCCATCCAGTCGATCCCCCCGCAGCTGTACGAGGCGGCCTCGCTCGACGGCGCGAGCCGGTGGCAGCAGTTCAGGTTCGTCATCGCGCCCAGCATCAAGCCCATCATCAGCCTGAGCGCCATCCTGGCGATATCCGGCGCCCTGTCGGTCTTCGAGATCCCATTCATCATGACCGGGGGTTCCAACAACAGCGAGACGTTCGTCATCCAGACGATCAAGCTCGCCTTCAACTTCAACAAGGTCGGCCTCGCGTCAGCGGCCGCGGTCGTGCTCCTGGCGATCGTCCTGCTGGTGACCTGGCTCCAGCGCCTGCTGGTTCCCGACGAGAGGGTGGAACAGTCGTGAGGACGATGACCGGCCCTGCCGGAGCCACCGGAGCCACCGGCTCCGCTCCCCCGCGCGGTGGCCGCCGCGACGCTCCCGTACGCGGGGCGGCGGCGCGCCTTCTCACGTACCTGTCACTGGTCCTGGCCTGCGCGGTGGTGGTCGTGCCGCTGGCGGCGATCCTCCTCACCTCGCTGCGGACCGCCGGGGAGATGGCGGCCAGTGACAACCCGCTCGCCGCGCCCGGCGACTGGTTCAACCTGGAGAACTACCGCGTCGCCTTCACGGACGGTCAGATGCCGCAGGCGCTGTGGAACACCGGCTTCATCCTGTTCTTCTCGCTTCTCGGGACGGTCTTCGTCGGCTCGATGACCGCCTACGCGGTCGACCGTTTCCAGTTCCGGTTCAAGGGGGTCGTGATGGCCCTCTTCCTGGTCGCCGCCCTCGTCCCCGGCGTGACGACGCAGGTCGCCACCTACCAGGTCGTGAACAACCTGGGGGTGATGGACACGCACTGGGCTCCGATCCTCCTCTACATGGGGACCGACATCGTCTCCATCTACATCTTCCTGCAGTTCATCCGGTCGATCCCGATGTCCCTGGACGAGGCGGCCAGGCTGGACGGCGCGACGTCGATCACCATCTACTGGCGCGTCATCATGCCGCTGCTGCGCCCGGCGATCGCCACCGTGGTCATCGTCAAGGGCGTCGCGATCTACAACGACTTCTACATCCCGTTCCTGTACATGCCCTCCGAGGGACTCGGTACGATCTCGACGTCACTGTTCCGGTTCAAGGGGCCGTACGGGGCGCACTGGGAGGTCATCTCCGCGGGCGCCGCGCTCGTCATCCTGCCGAGCCTGATCGTCTTCCTGGCCCTGCAGCGGTTCATCTACAGCGGCCTCGTCTCGGGAGCCACCAAATGACCCATCCGGCGGTGACCGACCGGCGCACCGCGCACGTCGCGTGGCGCCACCACGGGAACACCGGCGCTCCGCCCGCGCTGCTGCTCCTGCACGGGTTCACCGACTCCGCCACCTGCTGGGACCCGGTCGTCCCCGCGCTGGCGGGCGTCGGTGGTGTCATCGCCACCGACGCGCGCGGGCACGGCGGCTCCGGCCTTCCCGAGGGACCCGTCGGGCCACGCCAGCACGCCGCCGACCAGGCGCTCGTCCTCGACGACCTCGGGGTCACCGAGCCAGTCGTCGTCATCGGGCACTCCATGGGCGCGCTCACCGCCGTCACGCTGGCGGCCACCCGGCCGGAGCTGGTGGCCGCGCTGGTCCTGGAGGACCCGCCGCCGTACGGGATGGGCGGCGGGCCGCGCGGCGTCCCGGCCTGGCTCACCGAGCTGCGCGCCCTGGACCTCGCCGGGCGCGTCGCGTACGCCCGCGAGCACGACCCCGCCTGGAGCGAGGCGGAGCTGCCGCCGTGGGCCCTCAGCAAGGAGCGGGTCGACCCGCGCTACTGCGAACGGGACGTCACCCTCCTCGACCCCCTCCACGACCTGGCACCGGACGTGCGCTGCGACACGCTGCTCCTGTACGGCGACGCCGGCCTCGGCGCGATGGTCACCGACGCCGACGCGGACACGTTCCGGGAGGCGGCGACCGGCACCGTGACGACGGTCCGCGTGCCCGGCGCCGGGCACAACGTCCGCCGCGACACCGCCGACGCGTACCTGCGCGCGGTGCGCGCCTTCCTGGACGCCGTACGCTCGCGGCGACCGAGGTAGACGGGACGTTCACCGGTCACCGGTCACTGAGCCGGTGGGGGTTCCGTCCCGGCCGGGGAGAACCGGAGGCCTCAGACCGGGAAGAACCGAGAGGCCTCAGGCCGGGAAGGGCCGGGGTCCTCAGCCGGGAAGGACCGAGAGGCCGGACTGGGCGACGATGGCCTGGAGCGCGGCGACGTGGCCGGTGTAGGCCGCGCGCCCCTCGCGGGTGAGGCTGAACCACGTCCTCGGGCGCTTGCCGACGTGCCCCTTGCGGATCTTCACGTAACCGGCCGCCTCCAGGGCGCTCGCGTGCTTGGACAGCACCGAGTCGCTCACGCCCAGGTTGTCGCGGACGAAGGCGAACTCGGCCTCGTCGGCGGCGGCGAGCAGCGAGACGATCTGCAGCCGCGTCGGCGCGTGGATCGCCGGGTCGAGTCGCGGCGTCATCGCTCCGCCCTCTCCGCCCTCTCCGCCCTCTCCGTCTGCTCTGTCCTCTCTGCCCGTCTCGCGGTCCGCCTGGACATCCACCGGGCCAGCAGGGGTGAGGTGACCGCCACGACCGCTGTCATGATCACGCCCATGGTGGTGCGCGGATAGGCGATGCCCTGCTCCACGAACCACAGCACCAGCGGGACGGACGCGAGACTGGTGACGACCATCCAGCCGGTGAAGCCGACCCACGCCCACGGGTCCACCACCGAGGAGTGCGGGCGCAGATTCGCGTTCCTGACGTCTCGCACGAACTTGAGGACGGCGAGGACGAGACCGGCCGTCAGGGCCGGCACGGCGACCAGGAGCCACCAGGTGGGTGGGATCTCGGTGAAGAACTGGATGCCGGTGACGAAGGCCCAGACCGCCACCGGATACCAGGCGGGGAACATCGGCGGTGCGGCGCGCAGGACCCTGCGCCGCGTCTCGTGGACCTGGGCCAGCGTCCGCGCGGCCTCTTCGGGGGTGATGTCCATGCCGGCTCCTTTACTTTCCTACATGGAAAATACTTTCTACTTTCCATGTCGTCAAGTACTTTCCGCGACTTGGAGGGACACGACACCCCGAGGTTTCACGGGCTCGTGTCGAGGCCGCTCAGGAAGGCGAGGGATTCCTCGGAGGGGCTGCCGGGGTCGGCCTGCAGGAGGAGGAGCCGCTGCCCGGGCGCCTGGCCGACGTCGTAGGTGGTGCCGGTCACGTCCAGCTCGCCGACCATGGAGTGCCGGATGCCCTGGGGCGTGCAGGTCAGGTCGTCGGCGTCCCGGCAGGCCCAGAGCTTGCGGAACTCCTGGCTCTTCAGCGCCAGCTCGCCGACGAGCTCGGTGAGGTAGGGGTGCTCCAGGTCCGCGGCGGCCGCGAGGCGCAGCCAGGCGACCCGCGCCCTGGCCAGCCGCTCCCAGTCGAGGTAGAAGGTCCGCGCCGCGGGGTCGAGGAAGACCATGCGCAGGAGGTTGTCGCGATAGTCCAGGCCGTCGTACAGCACGGCGCCCGACTGGTTCGTCGCGAGCACGTCCAGGAAGCGCCCGCACACGAGCGCGGGGGTGGTCGGCCAGCTCCTGATCAGGGTGATGAGCCCGGGGCTCACCCTCTCCGTGCTGCCGCCGTACCGGACCGGACACCGTTGCGCCAGGTCGTACAGGTGCCGGGAGGCGTCCGGCCCGAGGGCGAGCACCCGGATCAGCGCGTCGAGCACCCGTCCCGACGGGTGCCGCTCGCGTCCCTCCTCCAGCCGGGCGTAGAAATCGGTGCTGACCCCGGCCAGCATCGCCACCTCCTCGCGGCGCAGCCCCGGGCTCCGCCGGGGACCGGAGTTCAGCAGCCCCACCTGGCGGGGAGAGACAGCCTCACGCCGTTCGCGAAGAAAGTCGCCCAACAGCCGGATTTTGTCCATTTAAACACTGTATGTCGGGAATATAGGGTCAGGGGGGCCGGGTAACTGCCACCCATCCGGCCCCCGCCGGAGAATCACCGCGCCGTGCGGGGAACGGCTCATCCCATCTGGACGGAGTGGCAGGCGTCGTACGCGGGGAGGCGCAGGACGAAGCACGCGCCCCGCTCGCTGTCCTTGATGGTCAGCGCGCCCTCGTGGGCCTCGGCGATCTCCTTCGCGATCGCCAGTCCCAGCCCGGTCCCGCCCGCGCCACGGTCGCGCGCGGTGTCCACCCGGGTGAAGCGGTCGAAGACCATCTCCCGGTGTTCGGCGGGGATCCCGGGGCCGTCGTCGGCGACCTCCATGATCACCGACGTCCCTTCGGCGCGAACGCTCACGGTGATCCGCGAGGCGGCGTGGCGTTCGGCGTTGTCGAGCAGGTTGCACAGCAGCCGGGTGATCCGCAGCCGGTCGCACTTGACGTGGGCGCCCTCGGCCAGGTCCTCGACGATCTTGTGCTGGCGCGGCCGGCGCTTCAGCTCGGCGGAGGCCAGCCGGCCCAGATCGGTGACATCGTGCCGCAGGAGGGGGCGCGCGTCCAGATGGGTCAGGGTGAGCAGGTCGGCCGCGGTCACCTGGAGCAGGTCCACCCCGGCGAGCACGGCGTGGGTCATCGTGGGCCAGTCGGTGTCCTGCGGGTACAGCAGCGCCTCCTCCAGGTGGGCGCGCATCGCGGTGATCGGGGTGCGCAGCTCGTGGGAGGCGTCCGCGGTGAAGCGCCGCAGCCGGGTGGAGGCGCTTTCCAGGCGGTCCAGGGTGTCGTTCACGGTCTCCGCCAGGAGCCTGATCTCCTGGTAGTTCACGGGGACCGGGACCCGCCGGTCGAGGGCGGTGAGGGTGATCTCGCCGAGCTCGGCCCGGATGGCGTTCACCGGGGCCATGGCCTTGGTGAGGTTACGGAAGGACCACGCGGTCGTCATGATGGTCACGATCACGGATATGCCGATGACCAGCAGGAGGTCCGTGGCCGTGCCGTACCAGGGCACCTCGGGGACCGCCACGTAGAGCAGCCAGACCCCCTGCGGCTGGTAGACCTTGTAGGAGGCGACGGTCACGCAGCCCGCGGACCCGCGCGGGCAGAGCACCCGGGTGGTGCGCACGTTCCGGTCGGCGGCCCGGAAGGTGGCGATCGGCGGCTTGCCGATGAGCCCCGGGGTCGACGCGGCCACCCGGCCGCGGGCGTCCAGCACCTGGATCGCCTCCACCTCGCCCCGGTACAGGACGGGCGGAAGCGGGCCCTCCCGGATGAGAGGGACCACCCGGTTCCAGGCGTCCGTGACGCGGGCGTGGGAGAGATCGGCCTCCCGGCCACCGGCGAACAGCAGGAAGAGCAGGCCGCAGCCGAGGCACATGAACGCCGCGAGGGCGGCGGTCGCCACCGTCCGGCGGGCCCGGAACGACGGCAGGTACCGGCTCAGCACGACGCTCCCCCCTGGGCCGGGCGCTCGTTCCCGGTGCCGGAGTACCGCGGGCGCTCGTTCCCGGTGCCGGGGTACCGCGTGGGGTGACCTGAGGCGGGATAGCCGTCGCGGGCCTGCCCGCAGAGCGCGGTGAGCGCGTGCGCGGAGGGACTGCCGGGGGCGGCCTGGATGGTGACCAGCTGCTGGCCGGGCGCCTCGGCGACGGAGAACATGTCGTAGTCGAGCGTCAGCTCCCCGACGAGGTCGTGGCGGAAGCGGATGACGCGGCTGATCTCGGTCCGCACGTCGTACCGGGCCCACACGCGGCGGAAGTCGCCGCTGCGGTCGGACAGCTCGCGGACCAGCGCGGCCAGGCGGGGGTCGTCGAGGTCCCTGCCGGCGGTGGCGCGCAGGTGGGCGACCGCGTCGTGGGCGGCGGACTCCCAGTCGGGGTAGAACCTCCGCGCGGCGGTGTCGAGGAAGATCGCGCCGAGGACGTTGTCGCCGACCTTCAGCCCCGTGCGCAGTCCCTGCCCGTAGAAGGCCGCGGCCAGCGGGTTGATGGCCAGCACGTCCATGCACAGGCTCATCACGAAGGCCGGCGTCCGCCAGGTGTGCATCAGCCGGATCAGGTGCGGGCTGACCCGCGCCGTGGCGGCGGCAGGCGCGTGCGGCCCCCGGCGGACCGGCACGTCCGTGCGCGCCAGCGCGTACAGGTGCGCCGTGGCGTCCGCGCCGAGGCCGAACACCTCCGCCAGGGCGGCGATCACCTGGTCGGACGGGTGGCGTTCGCGCCCCTGTTCCAGGCGGACGTAGTAGTCGGTGCTGACGTCGGCCAGCATCGCGACCTCCTCCCGTCGCAGCCCCGGCGTCCGGCGGGGTCCGGTGTCCGGCAGTCCGACCTGGGCGGGAGTGGTGACCGCGCGCCGGGCGCGGAGGAACTCGCCAAGCAGCCTTTCACTGGCCATCAAGGAAGCATATGTCCGATTTATCCAATTTGACTGGTTGTTTTACTACCAGGCAAACCCTCGCGGAGAGCGGCACGGCGAGCGGGGGCGGGCGCGATCCCCGGCGAGGACGCCGATCCGCTCACACCGCCCGTGACCTGGCCTTACGGGTGACGGCTGCGTGGGAGTGCCACGGTCACGCTGGCCGGGCGGCCCCGACCTATGGTGACGGCATGAACACCAGCAGACATCCCGGCGATCTCCTCCGCACGGCCTCACCACCGCACCGACCCGAGCGCGACCACCTCCTCCGCACGACCCCACCGCCACGCCGGCCCGAGCGCGACCACCCGTCCGCGCCCCGCCGGCCGCAGACCTACGTCCCGCCGGAGGGACCATGACCATGATCCGCCGTCCCCGATCCATCCGCGGGCGTTGTGCCGCGGCCACGTCCCTGCTGGCGCTGATCGCCCTGGCCCTGCTCGGCGCGAGCGTCTGCCTGTGCGTCCGCCACGCCCTGGGTTCCGACGCCTACCCCCGGGCCGGCCGGGTGACCGCCCCGGGCGTTCCCGGCCTGCTCCAGGAGCACGGGCTCGAATGCCTCATCGTCGTCCTCGTCCCGATCCTGACCGCCGGCGCGGGCCTGGCCACCTGGTGGGTTCTCGGCCGCGCGCTGCGTTCCGTCCAGGCCATCCGCGCCCATCTGGAGAAGGTCACCGTGAACGACCTCGGCCGCCGCATGCGGGTCCCGCCGGGAGACGACGAGATCGCCGAGCTGGCCCGTACCACCAACCAGACCCTCGCCCGCCTCGACGAGGCCGTCACCCGGCAGCGCCGCTTCGTCGCCACCACCTCGCACGAGCTGCGCGACCCGATCACCGGGTTGCGCGCCGAGCTGGAGGACGCCCTCGACCATCCCGAGGACACCGACCCCCGCCGTACCCTGCGCACGGCCCTGACCATCGCCGACCGCCTCGACACCATCGTCACCGACCTGCTCGCCCAGGCCCGCACGGACGCCGCCGGTACCACCGGTACCACCGGCACGGCCCCCGGGCACGAGCTCATCGACCTCACCGAGCTCGTCACCCAGGAGGCCGCCCGTACGAACAGGACGCGCCCCCGAACCGGCGGCCGCGACGGCGACGCCGTCGACGCGGAGTGCGCCGCCGACGCCGACCGGCCGAACGGCGCTCACGCCGACGGATCGTCCGGCGCGCGGGCGGGCGGGGTGCCCCGGGACATCCCGGTCCGGCTGCGCACCGGGGGGGACGTGCGGGTCTGCGGGTCGCGCGTCCAGGTCGTCCGCGCCCTCGCCAACCTGCTCGGCAACGCCCGCAGGCACGCGGTCGCCGCGGCCGACCTCACCCTCACCACCGCCCACGGCCAGGCCGTCATCGCCGTCACCGACGACGGCCCCGAGGCGCGAGCCGCGAACGACAGCCGAAGAAGCGTCACCCTGAACTAATCAGACAATGCGGACATATAGTGATTAAATGGACAATGGTCAACGCAACCTGCTCGGCGAGTTCCTGCGCGCCCGGCGCGAAGCCACCAGTCCGGCACAGGTGGGCTTCCTGCACTCCCCCTCCTCCCGCACCCCAGGCCTGCGGCGCGAGGAGGTCGCCCTGCTCTCCGGCGTCAGCGCCTCCTACTACATCCGGCTGGAACAGGGACGCGAGCGCAACCCCTCCCCCCAGGTGCTGGGCGCCCTGGCACGGGTACTGCGCCTGGAGCCCGACGCCACCGGCTACCTCTACTCGCTCGCCCACCCCTGGGCCCGCCCCCGGGTCGAGACCGGCACCGTGGAGCGGGTCGGTCCCAGCCTGCTCAGGCTCATCCACCTCTGCCCGGAGACTCCCGCGATGGTGATCGGCCGGCGCCTGGACATCCTGGCCGCCAATCCGATGATCAGGGCCCTGTACGAGGGCATGACCAACATCGACAACTGCCTGCGCATGATCTACCTCGATCCGCGAGCGGCCGATTTCTACCCCGATTGGGAGAAGGCAGCCCGCGCCAAGACCGCGCAGCTGCGCTCCGCCGTGGCGGCCGACCCCGACGACCCGTACCTGCACGGGCTGGTGGAGGAGCTCACCGCCCGCAGCGGGGAGTTCCGTCAGATCTGGGCCCGCCACGAGGTGCGGACGCGCGGCAACGAGGCCAAGGAGCTGCGCCACCCGACGCTGGGCGATCTCACCCTTTCCTGGGAGGTGCTCTCCGTCGGCGGCACCGGCCAGAAGTTCGTCGCCCTGGCGGCCGAACCGGGGAGCGACTCCGAACGGGCACTGAGGGAACTGGCCGGCACGGTCGCCCGGCGGCATCGGATCGGCGACCTCGCGGCGGCCGCCGAACGGTGATCACCCGGGGACGTTCCCGGGCGCGCTCGCGCTCGGGTCCCCGACGGGGAAACGGGCGTGCGGCACCACCATCGGGGTGAGGGTCCGCGGGTCGGGCACGACGTCGCAGGCCAGCCCGAACACGTCCTCGACGAGCCGCGAGGTCAGGACCTCCGGCGGCGGGCCCTGCGCGACCACCCGCCCGTCCTTCATCACGACCAGGTGGGAGGCGAAGCGGGCGGCCTGGTTGAGGTCGTGAAGCACGGCGACGACGGTCCGGCCGTCCCGGTGCAGCTCGTGGCAGAGCTCCAGCAGCTCGTACTGGTGGGCGATGTCGAGGAAGGTGGTCGGCTCGTCGAGCAGCAGCGTGCCCGTCTCCTGGGCGAGCACCATGGCGATCCACGCCCGCTGCCGCTGGCCGCCGGACAGCTCGCCCACCCGCGCCTCCGCGAGGTCGTGCAGGCCGGTGCGCTCCAGGGCGAGGCCGATCGCGACGTCGTCCTGCGGCGACCACTGGCGGAGCAGCGTGTGGTGCGGGTAGCGGCCACGCCGTACGAGACCCCGCACGCTGATCCCCTCGGGCGCGACCGGGTTCTGCGGCAGGAAGGCCACGTGGCGGGCGGCCTCCCTGCCCCGGTACGACCGGAGGTCGCGCCCGTGCAGCAGCACGGTCCCGCTGCCGGGCCGCAGCGTCCGGGCCAGCGCCTTGAGCAGGGTCGACTTGCCGCACCCGTTCGGCCCGATGATCATGGTGAGCCCGCCGTGCGGGATGTCGAGGCTGACGTCGCGCACGACGGGGGCGCCGCCGTAGGAGAGCGTCACGTCCCGCGCGGCCAGTCCTGTCTCACCTGGTGTCTCACGTGGTGTCGCCCGGGTGCTCACAGTGTTCCCCTTCTCCATTCGCGGACCAGCAGATATCCGAGGTAGAGGCCGCCGAGGGCCAGGGTGTGGATGCCGACGGGCAGGCTGACGGGTACGGGGGCCTGCTGCGCGGCGAGGTCCGCGAGCACGAGCAGCAGCGTGCCCATCAGCGCGGCCAGGGTCAGGTGCGGGCCCGGCCCGCCGGTGACCCGTCTGGCGATCTGCGGGGCGGTCAGGGCGATGAACGCGACGGGGCCCGCGACGGCGACGGCGCCCGCTGACAGGACGATCGACAGCGTCACGGCGCCCGCCCTCGCGCCCCGGGGACCGGCGCCGAGCCCGCTGGAGACCTCGTCCCCCATCTCGGCGACGACGAGACGCCGTGAGAGGAGCACGACGAGCGGCGCCGCGGCGAGCAGGACCGCCCAGATCGTGGCGGCGTGCTCCCACGACCGTGCCGCCAGGCTGCCGTTGAGGTAGGCGGTGAGGACGGTGGCCCTGTCCCGTTCGACGGCGTAGACGACGTACTGGGTGAACGCCGTGGCGATCGCGGAGACGCCGATCCCGGCGACGATGAGGCGCCCGGGGTCGCGGAACCCGGTCCCGGTCGAGACGTACACCAGCGCCATCGCGAGCGCGGCGCCGCCGAGGGCGCCGGCGGGGGCCGGCAGCACGCCGGGCAGGAGCAGCGCGGCGGCCGCGGCGCCCGAGCCGGCACCTGCGGCGAGCCCGATCACGTCCGGGCTGCCGAGCGGGTTGCGGGTGACGGTCTGGAACAGCGCGCCCGACAGGCCGAGCGCGGCTCCGGTACCGGCGGCCACGACCAGACGGGGCCCGCGCAGGCGTTCCAGCACGAACTCCTGCTTGCCGTCGGCCTCCCCCGTGAGCGCGCCCGCGAGGTCGGCGAGGGGGACGCCGAGCCTGCCGAGCGACAGGGTGGCGACGGCGGCCACGGCGACGAGCGCGACCGTGACGACCGCGGTGACGAGGGAGGCGCGCGCGACCGGGATCGCCACCGCGGGCCCGAACGTGACGAAGCCACGTGGGGCGGCGACGCGGGCCCGTGTCATACGGTCCCCCTCGTCATGCGTGCGGCGTGGGCCCGTGTCACACAGCTCATGCAGCTCATACAGCTCATACGGAGCCCCTCATCATGCGTACGGCGATCAGCAGTGCCGGTGCCCCGATGAACGCGGTCACGACGCCGACCATCAGCTCCTGCGGACGCAGGACCATGCGGCCCGCGACGTCCGCCAGGAGCAGCAGGGCGGGACCGGCCAGGGCCGAGAAGGCGAGCTGTGCGCGGAAGTCGACGCCGACGAGCGCCCTGACGATGTGCGGCACGGCCAGGCCGACGAAGGCGATGGGGCCGACCGCCGCGGTCGCCGCGGTGCTCAGCAGAATCGCGGCGAGGAGCCCCCCGGAACGCGTCAGTGCGGGGTTCGCGCCGAGCGCCGAGGCGGACTCGTCGCCGAGCGCGAGCGTGTTGAGCCCGGAACCCAGCGCCGCCGCGAGGAGGAGCCCGAGCACGGCCGGCGGGAGAACCGAGAAGAAGACGTCGAAATCCCTTCCCCCCAGGGCGCCGACCACCCAGTAGCGGTAGCTGTCGAAGACCTTCGGCATGCTCAGGGTCACCGCCTGGACGTACGCCACCAGCACCGCCGAGACGACCGCGCCGGCGAGGACGAGCCGCACGAGACCGCCGCCGGAGCCCGCCGACCCGAGGACGTGGACGACGAGCCCGGCCAGGAGCGCCCCGGGCAGCGCCCACCACACGGCGGCCGAGTGGCCCGACGCCCCGAGGAAGGCCGTAGCGGTGACGATGGCGGCGGCCGCCCCGCCGGTGATCCCGAACAACCCGGGATCGGCGAGGGGGTTGCGGGTGACGCCCTGCAGGAGCGTGCCCGCGACGGCCAGGCAGAGCCCGGCGAGCAGGCCGAGGGCGGTGCGCGGGTAGCGGCTCTCGACGACCGCGGCGGTGTTGGGGTCCGCGACGCCGGAGAGGACGTCCAGGACGTCCGCGAGGGAGTTGGGGTGGCTGCCGAACGCGACGCTCGCGAACACGGCCAGCGCGAGCACGGCGAGGGTGGCGATCAGGACGGTCGGGAGGTACACCCGCCGGGCGGCGCCCGGCGGGGTGTGGACGCCGGTGGTCATCGAGGCCGGCCGGGCTTACTTGTCGAGGGCGGCGACGGCCTTGTCGATCAGCGGCAGGTAGCGGTCGATCACCCACGGCACGGTGAGCGGGTTGACGAGCGAGGACCCGGTGACGAAGGAGGTGTCGTCGCTCGCCACGACCGAGCCGCGCTTGATAGCCGGGATCGCCCCGTACAGCTTCTGCGCCTCGATCTCGGTGCGGGTCTTGTCGTCCGAGTAGAACGTGAAGATCAGGTCGCTGCCGGCGAGCTTCTGGGCGTTCTCCAGGCCGATGAGGGAGGAGTCGGTGCCCTTGGTCTCCTCGAAGGTGTTCACCACCGGGTCGACGGTGAGCCCGAGGGAGGAGACCATCGCGACCCGCTGCTCGCCGGGCTTGAACACGCCGAGGGTGCCGGGGCCGGAGGTGTAGGTGTAGGAGAAGGTGACGTCCTTGTACTGGGGGCGGCTCGCGACCGCGTCGGCGAACCGCTGCCTGATCTGCTCGACCAGCTTCCTGCCCTCGTCGGGCTTGCCCAGCGCCCGGGAGATGATGTCGATCTGCTGGTCCCAGTCCGTGCTCCACGGCAGGTCCGGGTAGGCCACGGTCGGGGCGATGTCCGAGAGGATGTCGTACTGCTCCTGCGTGACCCCCGACCACGGGGCCAGGATCACGTCGGGGTCGAGCTCGACGATCGTGTCGAAGTCGAGGTTGTCGGCGCCGGCGAACTGTTTCGGCAGCGTGCCGCCCGCCTTGGTCACCGCCTCGTGGATCCAGGGGAGATAGCCGGTCTTGTCGCTGCCCCACGGGTAGCTCTCGATCCCCACCGGCGTGTGGCCGAGCGCGATCGCGGTCTCGGTGGACCCCTGCCCGAGGGTGACGACGCGCTCGGGCCGCTCGGTGATCGTCGCCTGGCCGAGCGTGCTGTCGATCGTCACCGGAAACGCTCCGGCCACGGCCTTCGCCGGTGCGGCGGCGGGCTCCTCCTTCGCCTCCTCCGCCGCCGAGCAGGCGCCGAGAGCGAGGACGACCGCGGCGGCCGCGGAGAGGGTGAGCGCGTGGCGGCGCGTGCGGGTGAGCGTGAACGGCATTGGGGGTTCCTTGCGTTTCATGGACCGCGGGGTCACGTCCCTCCCCTGCAAGGAGAGGCGAAACCCGATATCGAGCCGGATCAAAAAGCTGTTTAGGTCACAGCCTTAACTGCAGTAACTTAGGGAAGCCTAAGCTAATCGCCGCTCAACTTTCAACCGCCCTCACATCACGGCCCGCACCTCCGTGAGTCGCGGCAGCGCTCACCTCGCCGTCAGCGGTACCGGGTGAGGAGTCCGATCACCCGGCCGAGCCTCGACGGCCAGGACGCCGAGGGCCTCCTCACCTCCGGCCTTCGGTGCCGGACGACTTCCACCTCAGGCCCGGAGGAACTCGGCGACGGGCCCGGCCTGGCCGAAGATGGCGTGACCGGCCTCGGGGAGCAGGTTCACGGTCGCGTGCGGGACGCACTCACGGACGCGCCGCGCGCTCTGGCGGGAGTCGAACATGGCGTCACGGCCACCGACGATGACGAGTACGGGCATGGTGAGGCCGCGCAACGCCTCGTCGGGAAACACCGGGAGCTTCTCCCTGCGCGGGTTGAAGTGCGTGAACGTCAGGACGACGGCGTCGAGCGCCTGCCGGTCCCTCTCCCCGTCCAGTCCCGCGACGGCCATCGCCGACTCGCGCAGCCCGCCGCCGCGTCGGAACGGGCGGGTCAGCAGGGCCTTGAGGATCCAGCCGACCTTCTGCCGTCCCACGCCGCCGGGGCAGATCAGGGCCAGGCGGGTCACGCGTCCCGGACGGCGGATGGCGTAGTCCAGGGCCGTCCAGCCGCCGAGGGACGTGCCGGCGAACGCGCCGCCGGTGATCCCGAGTCCCTCCAGTACGTCGTCCAGCCAGAGGGACACGGCGTCGGAGTCCAGGGCGGGGCGCGAGGGCGCGCTCAGGCCCGGCTCGCCGACGAGGTCGACGGCGTAGGTGCGGAAGTGCCGGGACCAGGTGGCGACATCTCCTCGCCACATCGACGTGTTCGCGCCCGAGCCGTGCAGCAGCACCAGGGGTGGCGCGTCCCGCGGGCCGGAGACGAGGACGAAGGTCTCGCCCTCGCGCGTCGGTACCCGTACGTGCTCGGCGGGAACCGGCCAGGCGTCCAGCACCTGCCGGTAGTGGTCGCGGAGCTCGCGCTCACCGGCCTCGGACTTGTAGATCATGGTCATGACGGCCGCGCCCCCGGTCGCGCGTCGAGCGCGTCGATCTCTGGAACGAACCATCCGCGGTCGGATCTGTTCGACGCGTCGGCGAGCGCGCGCGGAGCGGAACCGGCCACCGGACATGAGGAGACGTCGCCGACGGCCGCGGGCTTCCGCATGGGCTCTCCCGCGAAACGGGAGCCCAGCGAGAGGAACCGCTCCTGCGGGCGGGCCGCGGGCACCGCCACCACGTCCTGTTTCGGCATGGTCATGGGAACCACCTCCTTGGCGACAGTGAAGACGTTGTCACCGTGTCAAGGTCAAGTGGGGTCACGCCGCGAGATAACCGGGCATCCTCCGCCTACCGGGTTCGGCGTCTCACTACAACCACACGAGCACCGTCACCTCTCGTCACCACAGCCCAGCGCCCCACGCCCGCGCTGCCGCAGCCGGCCTCCAGGCGTTGTCACAGCCGGCCTCCAGGCGTTGTCGCAGCCCAACCTCCAGGCGTTGTCACAGCACGCCGACGAGACCACTCTCGGTCACCGGCGCCGACCTCGTACCGTCCAGGCTCGATGCCTCTCATCGGCGATCGACGATCTGCGGGATGCCGGCCGGCGTGTCCGGCTCCTGCTCCCCGTGCTCGACGGGATCGGCCCGATCCGGCCGGGCGAGATGGTTGATCTGTTCCCCGTGCTCGTCCAGGACGACCAGGAACGCCTCGACCATCGCA
>NZ_JBPJSR010000031.1:0-80843 GCF_051390675.1 Streptosporangium heterodermiicola | reverse complement strand
CGAGGTCGTCGAGGCGCTCTAGCGCACGGCTCCGGGGCCACGGCCCCGGACGGGCGAACGCGGCGGCGCACGACCCCGGAGCGTGCTCCGGGGCGTGGCCCCGGGTGAGCGGAACGCGGCACGGCTCCGCGATCCGGTGGCGGGCTCGACACCGGATCGCGCGCCGCTCCCACCGCGTCGAGGACCGTCGAAGGGCGCCCGGCATCCCGCCGGGCGCCCTTCGCCGTGTCCGACACCGTTACGTCTCCGGCCGAGGGAGAGGTCACGGGCGGTTTCCGTACCGGCGACGCCCGGATACCACAGGGGGCTCCCGTCACACGGTGCGCGACACGCGGGCGCGGGAGTCCCTTCCGCACCGAAGATCCTGAGACCATCGACTACTGTGACGGCCCTTTTCGATCAGCTACGGACGGCTCCCCGCAACGTCCTCAGCCGTATCCCCCTGCCCGGCCTCACGGGTGACGACGACGACGTCCGCCGGCCGCTCCCCGTCTCCGGGATGCTCGCCGCCGCGTGGACCCTCGGCGTGGGGCTCGCGGTGCTCACCACGCTCACCCTGGTCGGCTGGATCGCCGCCCCCCGCGGCGCGCTCGGCGCGGGCCTGCCCGCGGTGTTCCGCACCGCGTCGCAGCTCTGGCTGGCCGCGCACCACGCGGGCTTCGAGATACCCGGCGGCTCGGTGGGCCTGCTCCCGCTCGGGCTCACGGTCCTGCCCGCCTTCCTGCTGTACCGCGCGGGGATGTGGATGGCCCGCGACGCGGACCTGCGGCTCCGGCTGCCCGCCAGGCTGCCCAAGAACACCCCGAAGGAGGTGTCCAACGCCCGGCGCAGGGCGCAGCTGGTCCTGATCGCGCAGGCGGGCATCTCGCTGGCGGCGCCGTACGCGCTGCTGGCCGGGCTGATCGCGCTGGTCACCAGGAACGAGATCACCCAGCCCTTCCTCGGCGACGTGCTGGTCAGCCATCTGGTGCTCGCCTTCATCGCGGGCTCCGTGGCCGTCGCCAGGACGATCGGGCCCTGGCGGTCGATGCTGCGCCTGCTGCCCGAGAGGCTGCGCTCGGTCGTGGTCGGGACGTCCGCCGCGCTGGCGATCATGCTCGTGGCGGGTGCCGTCATGGTGCTCGGGGCCGTCGTGGTCAACTTCGGGCAGGTCCAGGAGCTGTCCGGGATCCTGGCGCCGGGGTTCGTCGGCGGGCTGCTGCTCCTGCTGGTCCAGGGGCTCTACCTGCTCAACGCCGTCATCTGGGGGCTGGCCTACATCGCGGGTCCCGGGTTCGCGGTCGGCACCGGCACGCTGGTCGCGCCCACGGGCGTGCAGCTGGGCACCGTGCCGAGCCTGCCGATCCTGGGCGCGCTGCCCGAGGCGGGCCCGACCCCGGCCTGGGTGATGATCGTGATCGCGGTCCCGTTCGTGGCCGGGGCCGTGGCGGGCATCCTGGTCGTCCGGATCTCACCCTCCTCCTCGTACGAGGGGGCGCCGCTGTGGGGGTTCGTCTGCGGGCTGGCGACCGGGGCGACGGCGGGCCTGCTCGCGGCGCTCTCCGGCGGCTCGCTCGGCGGCGCGCGGCTGTCCGCGCTGGGCCCGGCGGGGTGGGAGGTGATGCTCTCGGTCACCCTGGAGGTGGGCGTCGCGGCGGGGATCGCCGCCGGGCTGGCCAACTGGTGGCTGATCTTCCGTGGGCACAACACGGCCGTCACCAAGGCTGCGGCCAAGGTCGGTACGGCCACCGCGCCGGTGCGCAAGGCGGGCGTCAAGATCGCCAAGGCGGCGGCCTCCGCGGCGGGGAAGGTCGGCTTCGCCGAGTCGGAGGAGCTGCAGAAGCTCCCCGGCTACTGGCTGGACGCCACGGAGTGCGACACCCAGCCGATCCCGGTCATCAGGGACGACTGGGAGGACGAGCACGCCTCGGCCGCCGCGGAGAACCCGCAGAAGGCCCGCCGTCCCGACCCGCCGCGCCCGCCTCGTCGCGACATCGTCGACGAGACCGACGACAAGGGCGGCCACGTCATCTACGTCGACCCCTACGCCTGGGACCGGGACTGAGATCCCGGCCCTACGCCTGAGACCGCGACCGGGAAGCTGTCCGGGACCGCGACCGAGAAGCGGGAAGGAGCCCGTCAGGGCGGGAAGGGGAACTGCACCTGGCCCGGCTGGAGGAAGGGCATCTTCTGCTCCATGGCCCGTTCGAGCTGCTCCACGCACTCGTTCTGCGAGGCGATGGTGCCCGCGCCCCTGCCGCACTCGGTGTAGGCGGCGAGCTCGTCACCGAAGTAGAACTGCAGTGCCGTCACCGCGATCGAGATCAGCAACGCCCCGGCCGACAGCACCACGCCCACCACGGCGGTGCCGGCCGGCTTGGGGATGGCGCGCAGCGTCCCGATCGCACGGACCGAGGTGACGAGGGCGAAGATCGCCATGACGATCCCCGCGAGGGGGAGCACCAGCGTCATCACCGCCGCGGCGACCGCGAGCCACAGCGCCCTCCGACCGGCGCTCTCGGCGGGCCGCGTCTGGACCGGTAGTGTCACCTGACCTCCTTGCATCGTTCGTACGGACAGGCCGATACCCTTGCAGCGGCGTGAGTCCCCGTCCGAATGGAGTGCGTCGGTGTCATCCCAGGCCGTTCGGCTTGTGGTTCTCGTGTCCGGTTCCGGAACCAACCTACAGGCCCTGCTGGACGCCGTGGCAGACGAAACCTACGGTGCCCGGATCGTGGCCGTGGGTGCCGACCGCGCCGGTGTCGAGGGTCTGGCCCGCGCGGAGCGCGCGGGGGTGCCGACCTTCGTGGAGAGGCTGGCCGACCACCCCACCCGCGAGGAGTGGGACGAGAAACTCGCCGCCCGCATCGCCGTGCACCGCCCGGACCTCGTGGTGTGCGCGGGGTTCATGAAGATCCTCGGCGCGCCGACGCTGGAGGCCTTCCCCGTCCTCAACACCCACCCCGCCCTGCTGCCCTCCTTCCCCGGCGCGCACGGCGTACGCGACGCGCTCTCGTACGGCGTGCGCGTCACCGGCTGCACCGTGATGCTCGCCGACGCGGGTGTCGACACCGGGCCGATCATCGCCCAGGAGGCCGTGCCCGTGCTGGACGGCGACGACGAGGCGGCCCTGCACGAGCGCATCAAGACCGTCGAGCGTCACCTGCTCGTCGACACCGTCGGCCGGATGGCCCGCGAGGGCTGGACCGTAACCGGCAGGACTGTCCGATTCGGACGACCCGGCGGATGAGCCGGGCGCCTCGGAGAAAACCGGAACCAACCAGGAGGAGCACGAAGTGACCCGCATCGCCATCCGGCGCGCGTTGATCGCGGTGTATGACAAGAGCGGGCTGGAGGAGCTGGCCCGCGGGCTCGACGCCGCGGGTGTGGAGATCGTCTCCACCGGGGGCACCGCCGCGAGGATCGCCTCCTTCGGCGTCCCCGTCACTCCTGTCGAGTCGCTGACCGGTTTCCCCGAGTGCCTCGACGGCCGGGTCAAGACGCTGCACCCGCGCGTGCACGCCGGGCTGCTGGCCGACAGCGGCAACCCGTCCCACGTCAAGCAGCTCGAAGAGCTGGAGATCGAGCCGTTCGAGCTGGTGGTGGTCAACCTCTACCCGTTCCAGGAGACCGTGGCCTCCGGCGCCTCCGACGCCGAGTGCGTGGAGCAGATCGACATCGGCGGTCCCGCGATGATCCGGGCCGGGGCCAAGAACCACGGCACCGCCGCGGTCGTGGTCGACCCCGCCTCCTACGGCGACGTGCTCGCCGCGGTCGCCGCGGGCGGCTTCACCCTCGTCGAGCGCCGCCGCCTGGCCGCCGCCGCGTACGCCCACACGGCCTCGTACGACACCGCGGTGGCCTCCTGGTTCGCGAGCGTCTACGCCGCCGAGGACGGCGCGTGGCCGCGTTACATGGGCGCGGCCTGGGAGCTGCGGTCGCCGCTGCGCTACGGCGAGAACCCGCACCAGGGCGCGGCCCTGTACTCGGGGCAGAAGGACGGCCTGGCCAACGCCGAGCAGCTGCACGGCAAGGAGATGTCCTACAACAACTACCTCGACGCCGACGCCGCCTGGCGGGCCGCCTGGGACTTCGACGGCCCCGCCGTGGCGATCATCAAGCACCAGAACCCGTGCGGCATCGCGGTCGGCGCCGACGTCGCCGAGGCGCACCGCAAGGCGCACGCCTGCGACCCCGTCTCCGCGTACGGCGGGGTGATCGCGGTCAACGCGGAGGTGACCGGGGAGCTGGCCCGGCAGATCGCCGAGGTGTTCACCGAGGTCGTGGTGGCCCCCTCCTTCACGGAGGAGGCGCTGGAGGTGCTCACCGCCAAGAAGAACATCAGGCTGCTGTCCTGCCTCGGGGGGCCGTCCAACCCGGCGGAGTTCCGCCGGATCGACGGCGGCCTGCTGGTGCAGACCGCTGACCGGGTCGACGCGCCGGGCGACGACCCGTCCACCTGGGAGCTGAAGGCCGGGCCCGCCGCCCCCGCAGAGGTCCTCGCCGACCTCGCCTTCGCCTGGAAGGCGTGCCGGTCGGTGAAGTCCAACGCGATCCTGCTCGCCTCGGACGGCGCGAGCGTGGGCGTCGGCATGGGCCAGGTCAACCGGGTCGACTCGGCGCGGCTCGCGGTCTCCCGGGCGGGCGAGCGCGCTTCGGGGGCCGCGGCGGCCTCCGACGCGTTCTTCCCCTTCGCCGACGGCCCGCAGATCCTCATCGACGCGGGAGTGAAGGCGATCGTGGAGCCGGGCGGTTCGATCAGGGACGAGGAGGTCGTCGCGGCGGCCGAGGCGGCCGGGGTGACCCTCTACTTCACCGGCACCCGTCACTTCTTCCACTGATCTTCACCGAACCGTTCCCCTGCGTGCGGCCGCCGTACGGCTGTGGCGGTCGCACACAGGAGATAAGAAAGTGGCGGATTAGACAGGACCAGCTGGATGAAAAAGGTTTGACCTGCGGTTAGTCTGAAGCATCCCTTTCGTCCCAGCGGTGGAGATCCCCTTATGCCCCTGCTCGACCACGCCCTGTACGCCTTTGTGATCATGCATGGTTTCTGGGTCAGTCCTTGGATGATGATCATCATCGCGCTCGGCGCGGCCTACCTCAGCGGGCGGGCCATGGAGCTGATCCCGTTCACCCGCAGGATCATCGAGCGGAGGGAAGCGCGGGAGGCCGAGCGCGGCTGATCCCCCGAGGAGCCCGGCGGACCCCGGCGGGCCCACCGCTCCAGCCGATCCCGTGTGAGGGCCGATCCCGTGAGAGGGTTGTCCGCATGAGCGCGCGGATTCTCGACGGCAAGGCCACGGCGGCGAAGATCAGGGCAGACCTCACGGCGCGGGTGGCCGCGCTGAGGGAGCGGGGCGTCGTCCCCGGGCTCGGCACCGTCCTGGTGGGCGCCGATCCCGGCAGCCAGATCTACGTCGCGGGCAAGCACCGCGACTGCGCGGAGGTGGGCATCTCCTCCATCCGCAGGGACCTGCCGGAGGACGCCACCCAGGCCGAGGTCGAGGGGGTCGTCGACGAGCTCGACGCCTCCGCCGAGTGCACCGGCTACATCGTCCAGCTCCCGCTGCCCCGCCACCTCGACACGCAGGCGCTGATCGAGCGGATGGACCCGGCGAAGGACGCCGACGGCCTCCACCCGGTCAACCTGGGCCGCCTGGTCCACATGGTCGACGCGCCGCTGCCCTGCACGCCGTACGGCATCGTCACGCTCCTGCAGGCGTACGGGGTGCCGATCAAGGGGGCCGAGGTCGTCGTGGTCGGCCGCGGCATCACCGTGGGCCGCTCGCTCGGCCTGCTGCTGACCCGCCGCTCCGAGAACGCCACCGTCACCCTCTGCCACACCGGCACCCAGGACCTCGCGGCCCACACCCGTCGCGCCGACATCGTCGTCGCCGCGGCCGGGGTGCCGCACCTGATCACCGCCGACATGGTGAAGCCGGGCGCCGCGGTGCTCGACGTCGGTGTCTCCCGGGTCGACGGGAAGATCGCCGGTGACGTGGCCCCTGGCGTCGAGGACGTCGCGGGCTTCCTCACCCCCAACCCCGGCGGCGTGGGCCCGATGACCCGGGCCATGCTGCTCACCAACGTGGTCGAGGCCGCCGAGAGGCGTGCCCGCGAGCAGGGCTGATCCCGCTCGCGGGGCCCGCGGTCCTCCGCGAAACCACTGCGAGAACCGCTGAGAGGCCGCCGTGAACCGCTAGGAAGCCCTGCGGTTCGCGGTGGTGGTGGACGACGACGCCGTCTGCGGCTCCGGCGAACCGGCCGCGCGCTGCGGCGGCACCACCGGGGTGGGCCTGACCAGCCCCAGGGCGACGACCTCGTTCGCCAGCCTGGTGCGCCGGTTGGTCCCCTCGGGGATGCGGAACTTCTGGTACAGGCGCAGGAGGTGCTGCTTGACAGCCGCCTCCGTCACCACCAGATCGTCGGCTATCTCCCTGGCCGTGGCCGGTGCGACGAACGCCTCGTCCGACAGCGCCGGACGGCACAGCGACGTCAGGACATCAACCTCCCGCCTGGTCAGCTCCGGTGCCGCGGCGCGGCGGAGCTCGACCTCCGGGGCGAAGTCCTCGCGTGGCACTCCGCCGATCCTGCCTCGTGCCGCGCCGAAGGACACCACGTCACCGTCGTCAAGCACCCTCCGGGCGATCGGCCGGCCGTTGACCCGTGTGCCGTTGCGGGACAGGCCCAGGTCAACGACGTACAGGTAGGGTCCGCGCCGGACGAATTCCGCGTGCAGCCGGGAAACACTCGGATCGGTGAGCCGGATGTCCACTCCCCGGCCACGTCCGATCGTCGTGATCTCGGGGCGCAACGGGACCACCTCGCCTGTGTCCTCGATGCGTATGAACGGCCCCTCCACGGCAGTTCCTCCCCAGGTAGCCCGCCGTAACTATTCCTACAGCTCCGGCTTACCCAAACGAGGTGATGGGGAATCGCCTTTGCCAGAAGGAGAATCCTGCGTGAAATTGGTCTGTACCTCTCGGGAGGGTTTCCGCTGCTCACAGGTAGACTTCGGACACAGATAAGCGGAGGAAACACTCATGGCGGACAAGCCCACCAAAGGTCTCGCCGATGTCGTAGCCGCGTCCACAGCGCTCAGTGACATCGACGGTCAGGCCGGTCGCCTCTTCTATCGTGGCTACGACATCCACGATCTGGCCGGCCGCACCACCTTCGAAGAGACCGCCCACCTGCTCCAGTACGGCACCCTCCCCACGCGGGAGCAACTGTCGGCGTACGGTGAGGAACTGGTCCGGGGGCGCACGCTCGGCACGCTCGCCGAGGCCAACATCCCGGAGATCGCGGAGAAGCAGGCCCCCATGGAGGCGCTGCGCACGCTGGTCTCGCTGGCCGGGGGCGACGATCCCGACAAGGACACCAACGCGCCCGAGGCGAACCTGCGCAAGGCCGCCAGGCTGACCGCGCAGCAGCCGATCCTCGTCGCCCGCTACCACGCGGCCAGGACCGGGGCCGCCGTCCCCGATCCCGACCCCGAGCTGAGCGTGGCGGCGAACTTCCTGCTCCAGATCACCGGCCGTACCCCCGGTGAGCGCGAGGTCGAGATCCTCGACGCCTGCCTGGTCCTGCACGCCGACCACACGATGAACGCCTCCACGTTCGCCGCCCGCGTCTGCGCCGCGACCCTGTCCGACATGCACTCGGCGGTCGTGGCGGCCATCGGCACCCTCAAGGGCCCGCTGCACGGCGGTGCCAACGAGCAGGTCATGCGCACCCTGGAGTCGCTCGACGCCGGTTCGGTGGCCCAGGCCGTACGGGACAGGCTCGCCGCCGGAGAGAAGATCATGGGCTTCGGGCACCGCGTCTACAAGACCGAGGACCCGCGTGCCACGCACCTGCGCAAGATGTCCCAGGAGCTCGGCGAGGCGTCCGGCGACGACACGTACTACCGGATGTCCAAGGAGATGGAGGAGGTCGTCTTCGAGACGAAGGGCCTCTACCCGAACGTCGACTTCTACGCGGCGACCGTCTACCACTATCTCGGCATCCCGACGGACCTGTTCACTCCGGTCTTCTCCGTCAGCCGCATGTCAGGATGGACCGCACACGTCATCGAGCAGCACGCCGACAACCGGCTGATCCGCCCGGACAGCGAGTACATCGGCGAGCGCGACCAGAAGTGGAAGCCGATCTCCGAGCGATGAGCCGACGTCAGGGGCGAGAGCGGGTGGTGGGCCGGTGAACGCGCGAGCGGTCGAGGCGAACAGGGAACGTTGGGGGGCCTACCCCCTGGTGGTGGCCGGAGCGCTCGTCGCGCTGGTCCTCGCCGTGATGCTGGGCATGCCCTACTGGGGCGGGATCGCGATGGGCGCCGTCATGACGCTGGGGGCGCTCGCCCGGCTGTTCGGGGGCGGGCGGCTCGCCATCCGCCGCAAGGCCACCGACGTCGTCACGCTCGGAGGTCTCGGCGTGACGCTGGCGGTGGCCGGGATCATCCTTGAGTTCAAGGACCACATACCCATGTGACAGGTCGGATGGCCGGGTGCGCCACGAGGGGATCGACCATGTCCGATAGCCTCAACGGCCAGTGAGCCTCAAAAAGGACTGTCTGGCCAATTTAGTTCAGAAGGGGAACCACACGCATGCCCAAGATCAAGGTAGAGGGCCCCGTCGTCGAGCTTGACGGCGACGAGATGACCCGGATCATCTGGCAGTTCATCAAGGACCAGCTGATCCTTCCCTACCTCGACGTCGACCTGAAGTACTACGACCTCGGGATCGAGCACCGCGACGCCACCGACGACCAGGTGACGATCGACGCCGCGAACGCGATCAAGCAGTACGGAGTCGGCGTCAAGTGCGCCACGATCACCCCTGACGAGGCTCGGGTGGAGGAGTTCGGCCTCAAGAAGATGTGGAAGTCCCCGAACGGGACCATCCGCAACATCCTCGGCGGCGTCATCTTCCGCGAGCCGATCATCATGTCCAACGTGCCGAGGCTCGTCCCCGGCTGGACCAAGCCGATCATCATCGGCCGTCACGCGTTCGGCGACCAGTACCGCGCCACCGACCTGAAGGTCCCCGGCGAGGGCAGCCTCACCCTCACCTACACCCCCAAGGACGGCTCGGAGCCGATCGAGCTCGACGTCTACGACTTCCCCGGCCCCGGCATCGCGCTGGCGATGTACAACCTGGACGACTCGATCCGCGACTTCGCCCGCGCCTCCATGCGGTACGGCCTGTCGCGCGGCTACCCGGTCTATCTCTCCACGAAGAACACGATCCTGAAGGCCTACGACGGCCGCTTCAAGGACATCTTCGCCGAGGTCTTCGAGACCGAGTTCAAGGCCGACTTCGACGCCGCCGGGATCACCTACGAGCACCGCCTCATCGACGACATGGTCGCCGCGGCGCTCAAGTGGGAGGGCGGATACGTCTGGGCCGCCAAGAACTACGACGGCGACGTCCAGTCCGACACCGTCGCGCAGGGCTTCGGCTCGCTCGGCCTGATGACCTCGGTCCTGCTCACCCCCGACGGCCGGACCGTCGAGGCCGAGGCCGCCCACGGCACGGTGACCCGCCACTACCGCGAGCACCAGAAGGGCAACCCCACCTCCACGAACCCGATCGCCTCGATCTTCGCGTGGACCCGGGGCCTGCAGCACCGCGGCACGCTCGACAACACCCCCGCGCTGATCGACTTCGCCGAGAAGCTGGAGCAGGTCTGCGTCGAGACCGTCGAGGGCGGTCAGATGACCAAGGACCTCGCCCTGCTGGTCGGCGGCGACGCCAAGTGGCTGACCACCCAGGACTTCCTGGCGGCCCTGGACGAGAACCTGAAGAAGAAGGTGGGCTGACCGGCCTCTGGCCGGTCGTCCGACGGCACCGGGCCGGCAGCCGGTCCGCGCCGCCCCCCACGGGAAAGGGCCGCCCCACGGCGGCCCTTTTCCCTTTTCCCGTTCCCCGCTTCCAATACGGCTGTCATCGCCCCTGGGCCGGGCCTTCCTTCCGGCGTCCCACGCCGAGGACGGGTTTGTCGACGGCCGGCCCGGCGCCCCCGTACGGCACCGGGCGGCCGGTCACGGCGCCGCCACGGCCCCCAGGACGAGCGGGGCGTCCGCCGGGAGGCCGGGCACGCGGTGCGACCGCCCGGTGACGGCGTCCACCCGGTAGAACCCGAGGAGGCCGCCCCCGGTCTCGGCGTTCATCCGCACGACCACCTCGCGGTTGTTCAGCCAGCTCACGACCTCGGCCGTGGCGGACCGCTTCGTCTCGGGGAGCGGGAGCCGCTTGAAGACCCGTCGTGACGCGGCGTCGATGACGTGGAGGCTGTGGGGCTCCTCGCCCTTCCCCGCGGCGATCGCGGCGGAGTGCCGCCCGCCGGGGGAGTCGGCCCAGGTCCCGTACTTCTCCTGGAGCCAGGTGGCGATCCGCTGCGCCGGAGGCATCTGTCCTGCGGGTACAGATGTCAGGGCGCCGGTTGTGAAGTCGGTCCGCAGCCGCCGCTCGCCGAGGGTGACGGTGAAGTGGCGGCCACTGGGGGAGACGCTCACCTGGGTGCCGTTCTCGGTGTCGGCGGGGACGAGGACCGGTGACAGGTAGCGCTTCACGCCGCTGCCGAGGTCGTGGGCCACGTAACGGCGCTCCGCCGCGCTCAGGTAGGCGATGCGGCGGCCGTCGAGGCTGATGGCGGGGGCGAGCCGCGGGCGCTCCCCCTCGTCGCCGTGCGCGAGGCGCTGGGCGGCGTCGGGGACGCTCAGGGTCGTCTCGCAGGGTTCCCGGCCCTCGCACCCGGAGGGGCCGGGAGCGGGGCTCTCGGGGCCGCCGGAGGCCATCGTCAGTGTCCAGCCCGCGCAGGCGACGTCTCCGGCGCGCGCGGGGGGTGTCCCGACGGGGGCGTCGGGACACGGCCCGGGGACCGCGTAGCGGATCACCGAGGAGGTCCGCGGGGCCTGCCACGGTGCCGGGGCGGCGCCGGATTCCCCGCCGCCCCGCCCCGAGCCACCCGTCTCCGAGCCGTCCGTCCCCGAGCCGTCCGGTTCCGGGCTGGAGATCGCTCGTACGGGCTCCTGAGCCTGTGCCGCGTGCGGCCGGTTGCGCTCGCCCAGCGCCGAGTTCCACACCTCGCCCTGCTGGAACACGGTGAAGGCGGCGATCAGGCCGACCGGGACGAGGGCCGCCGCCACGGCGAGGAGGGCCCCCCTGGCGCGGCGCCGCCTGATCGTACGCATGGAACGGACGGTGAGGTCGGGGACGGAGGCCTCGCCCGCGGCGTTGGCCATCCTGGTGATCAGACGGCTCTCGCTGCCCTTGGTGAGGGTGTCGACCGCCTCGGCGATCTCCGACTTCACCGTCTCCTCGGGGAGCCCGAGAAGGGAGGCCATGTCCGCGCGGGACCTGCCGTCGTGCAGGCAGGCGACCACGAGGAGCCGCTGCCGGGGCGGGATCCGTACCAGGGCCGTCGGCCCGGCGGCGCTCGGCCGCTGGAGGAAGCGGCGGTAGAGCGCGATCTGGGCGTGCGTGGTGGGGTTCTCCCACAGCGGCGGCGGCCAGGAGAGGGCGACGGTGTGGAAGGAGCGCAGGGTGAGGCGGATGGCCTGCTCGTGGCTGCCGGTGAGGAGAAGGGCGGTGCCGACGAGGGAACGCTGATCGCGCTGGACGAACTCGCGATAACCGATATATCGGCGCATGGAAGTTTTTGCTCCGGCTTGCCTGAGGGACGTACAACGGTAGCGATCTAAGCGGCTGGAGCGCCAGATTGGGGTGAATGTCGGAGATTGGGGGGTGATGGCGTCTGTCGTTTTTTATCGTGACTTGGGCGGAAGGCAGGGTGTCGGCGGGGGAAATGTGAGGTCACGTCGGGATAACAGGGGGAGAGGGCGGGTCATGGCGCCGTAAAGTTTGCCACGTCGAAGATTACGAGACCGTGGGGACGATGATGCCGGAGATCGCGCCACTGGAAGCGGGAGAGCCGCGCCAGCTCGGGCCGTTCCGTGTCGTCGGGCGGGTCGGCGAGGGCGGGCAGGGCATCGTCTACCTGGGGATCAACGCCGCGGGGGAGCGGGCGGCGATCAAGCTGCTGCACGTGAAGTTCTCCGGCGACGCCATCGCCAGGTCCCGGTTCGCCAGGGAGGCGAGGGCGGCCCAGCGGGTCGCCTCGTTCTGCACGGCGGGCGTGATGGACGCCGACCTCGAAGGCGACACCCCCTACATCGCGAGCGAGTACATCGAGGGCAGGTCGCTGCGCGAGGTCGTGGAGGCCGACGGCCCCCTCAAGGGCTCCCCGCTCCAGCGGCTCGCGATCGGCACGGCCACCGCGCTCACCGCGATCCACCACGCCTCGATCGTGCACCGCGACTTCAAGCCGGACAACGTGCTCATCGCCGCCGACGGCCCGAGGGTCGTCGACTTCGGCATCGCCCGCATCCTCGACTCCACCGGCACGATCACCAGCCGGGCCATCGGCACCCCCGCGTACATGGCGCCGGAGCAGATCTCCGGCGCCGACGTCGGGCCGCACACCGACGTCTTCGCCTGGGGGGCGACCATCGCGTTCGCCGCGACCGGCGAGACGGTCTTCGCCGGGGGCTCGATCGCCGTGGTGCTCAACCGCATCCTCAACCACGAGGTCGACCTCGGCACGCTGCCGGAGCCGTTGCGCGGCGTGGTCGGCTCGGCGCTGTCCAAGTCACCGGACACGCGGCCCTCGGCCGACCAGCTCCTGCTCCGGCTGCTCGGCCATCCCGAGACGGTGAACGCCTCGCCCGCGATCCTCACCCAGGGCGCCAAGGTCGCCGTCCCCGAGCCGTCCCGCGATGAGCTCCGATCTCGCGATGAGCTCCGATCTCGTGACGAGCTCCGGTCCCGTGAGCAGGGCCGGGACGGCGAGCACGCCGACGACGGCGATCAGGACCGTGACCACGACGCCACCAGTCCCATGCGCACCCCGAAGCCCAGGACGGGCGGCGTCTCGGGCGACCAGCCCCTCCCGTCCACGGGATTCCGGGCCCGGCCGCCCGTCCACGACCAGCGCCCCCACACCGGGCACAGCGATCAGGGCGGCCAGAGTGGTCAGGGGGTGCACCAGGGGACCGGGCCGGGCCAGGGCGAGCATCGCGCGCCCGCCGCCCACGGCGGGCCGTCGCACACCCCGTCTCCCATCCCCGCCCCAACCCCCACTCCCACGGAGCACCCGTCCTTCCCCGACCACCGCTTCCCGGACCAGCGTTCCCCACGGCAGCCTCCCCCGGACCACCTCTCTCCGGACCATCGGGCACCGGTGTATCGCGAGCACCCGTCGTCCCCCGACTACTGGAACCACCCACCGCCCCCCGGGTACGCGGAGCACGGGGGCCACGGGGGAGGAGAGGTGCCGCCGCCCAGCTGGCAGGCGTCCACGACCCTCGTCGGGGCCCCGGAGACACCGCGGCGCCCGAGCAGGGGGCGCTGGATCGCCGCCGCCGTGGCCGTGCTGCTGCTGGTCGCCGGAGGGATCGCCGCGGTCCGCTGGTGGCCCGGTGCCGCCCCTGAGGACGAGCCGGAGAAACTCGTCCCCACCGCCTTCACCTCCGTGGCGGACAAGGCCGCCAAGACAGGCAAGCTCGTCATCGGCGTGCGTGACTTCCTGCCCGGTATCGCGCTGCGGAACCAGAGCAGATGGAGCGGCTTCGAGATCGATCTCGCCCTGGAGATCGCCAAGGCGCTGGGAGTGCCGGAGAGCGGTGTCACCTTCCGGGCCACCGCCCGCCCCGACCGGCCGAAACTGCTGGCGGACGGCGACATCGACCTGGTCCTGGCGACATACTCGATCAACGACACGGACGACGTCACCTTCGCCGGGCCGTACTATCTCGCCCACGTCGACGCCCTCGTCAAGGACGGCTCGCCGATCACGAACCTGGCGGGCCTGGAGGGCGTCCGGATGTGCCAGCCGGACTCCAGCGCGGCCGTGGCCGTCCTGCAGGGCGAGGTCGAGCAGCTCACGCTGGTCGCCGCGAAGACATACTCCGAGTGCGTCAACATGCTGCAGGCCGGCCAGGTCGACGCGATCCCGGGCGACGACCTGCTGCTGGCCGGTTTCGCCAACCGGGAGAGCATCCGCTACAAGCTGCTCGGCCTGAAGCTCACCGACGAGCGTTACGCGGTGGCCCTCAAGCGCGGCGACGCACGCACCTGCGAGGCCGTCAAGGGGGCGATCGCCGACCTCTACCGGAAGGGCACGATCCGCACGCTGCTCGACAAGCACTTCTCCAGGGTCGAGTTCCCCGGCCGGGAGAACGACGCCCCGACCATGGCCGCCTGCACCTAGCCGCGCCGGAAGCCCGTGCCGGGAAGTGATCCGGGCCCCGCGCTCGGGGGGCGCGGTGCCCGGCCCGACTACCTGGGCATGGCCGTGTTCAGCGCGGCGATCGGCGTACTGCTCGTCGGCCTGACCGAGAATGGTCTGGACGACCACACCTGGACCAGCGGGCCGGTGCTCCGGCCCATCCTGGCCTCCGCCGTGCTCCTGGTGGCGTTCGTCCTGGTCGAGCGGAGGGCCGAGCAGCCGATCATCCCGCTGGAGCTGCTCCGCAACCGCACGTACACGCTGGTCAACACGGTGTCGTTCTTCACCGCGTTCTGCCTGTACGCCGGGGTGGTGTTCCCGCCGCGCTACTTGCAGGAGGCCATGAGACCGATCGCCACCGAGTCCGGCCCGCGCATCTACCCGCTCATGCTCAGGATGGTGGCGGGCAGCATGGTCGCCGGCGGCCACCGCGACGGTCGTCCCGTGGCTCGCCGTCAGCGGGGCGCTGATCGCGCTCGCCGCGCTGGTCCTGCTGCCAGGAGGGCGGATCGGGGCACTCGCCGGACGGCCGTCCACCGTGGACGGGTAGCATCCGAGCGTCACAATTCATCCTTCGAGTGGGGGAAGGTCATGGCCCAGACTCCCGTAAAGGTCACCGTCACCGGCGCCGCCGGTCAGATCGGCTACGCGCTGCTTTTCCGCATCGCCTCGGGCCAGTTGCTGGGCGCCGACGTCCCGGTCACGCTGAGCCTCCTGGAGATCCCGCAGGCCGTGAAGGCCGCCGAGGGCACCGCGATGGAGCTCGACGACTGCGCGTTCCCGCTGCTGAGCGGCATCGAGATCACCGACGACCCGAACGTGGCGTTCGACGGCGCCAACGTCGCGCTGCTGGTCGGCGCCCGTCCCCGTAGCAAGGGCATGGAGCGCGGCGACCTCCTCCAGGCCAACGGCGGCATCTTCGGCCCGCAGGGCAAGGCGATCAACGACCACGCGGCCGGCGACATCCGCGTGCTGGCGGTCGGCAACCCGGCCAACACCAACGCGCTCATCGCCCAGCAGCACGCCCCGGACGTCCCGGCCGAGCGCTTCACCGCGATGACCCGCCTCGACCACAACCGCGCGCTGTCCCAGCTCGCCGCCAAGCTCGGGGTCCCGGTCACCGAGATCAAGAAGATGACCATCTGGGGCAACCACTCCGCCACCCAGTACCCCGACCTCTTCCACGCCGAGGTCGGCGGCAAGATCGCCGCCGAGCTGGTCGACGAGGCCTGGCTGCGCGACACCTTCATCCCCACCGTCGCCAAGCGCGGCGCCGCGATCATCGAGGCCAGGGGCGCGTCCTCGGCCGCCTCCGCCGCCAACGCGGCGATCGACCACGTCTTCGACTGGGTCAACGGCACCGCCTGGACCTCGGCCGCGATCCCCTCCGACGGTTCGTACGGCGTGTCGGAGGGGCTCATCTCGTCCTTCCCGGTCAGCTCGCGCGACGGCAAGTGGGAGATCATCCAGGGCCTGGAGATCGACGCCTTCTCCCGCGAGCGCATCGACGCCACGGTGCGCGAGCTGGAGGAGGAGCGTTCCGCGGTGCGGGAGCTCGGTCTCATCTGAGCCGCGTCGAGCCGAATGACCCTGATCTGAACCCCCTCGGTGCGAGCCACTCTGACCTGAGCCAGTCTGAGCCGCTTCGACCCGAGCCGCTTCGACCTGAGCCGTTCTGATCCGGTCTGATCCGAGTCGCCACGCGAACGGGACCCCGGCACACCGGGGTCCCGTTCGCGTTCCCGGCCTTCCGTGCCTCCCCGGTTCTTTCCTCGTACGGGCGGCGGAGGAAAAGGCGGCGTGTCGATCATCGCGGGGCGGCGCGACCCGGCGTTCAATGATCACTTGTGGTCGGGGGATCGGTGTTCAGGGGGCACGCCGCGGTGCGGATCGTCACCGGGGTGATCTGTCTCGCGCTCGTGGCGGCACCCCGGGGGGCGCTCGCCTCACCGGAGGACGACGGCTGGGGCGGCGCCGACCTGTCGGTGCGGCTGACGGCCTCCCCGAAGCGCGCGCAGCCCGGACAACCGCTGACCTACCGGGCCGAGGTGCGCAACGACGGTCCCGGCGACGCGGTGCTCCCGCTGCTCACCGTACGGTTGCCGGAGCAGGTGGTGGTGGTCGGCGTCAACGTCGCCGAGTGCCTTCCCGGCGCCGTGGCCGGAGAGGTGGTCTGTCCCTCGCCGACGGACGTCCTGGCCGGTCAGACCGGCGGGGTGACGATCACCGGGATGGTGAGGTCCGGCGCGCGGGGCCCGCTGAGGGCGAGCGCCGAGCTCTCCTCGGAGGTCGTGGACGACGACGAGACGGACAACTCCTCCGAGACGCTCACCGAGGTGGACGAGGGTACGGACCTGGCCGTCAGGCTGTCGCGCGCGAAGCGTGCCGGCCGCCTGGTCACCGTGGCCGCCGTGGTGCGCAACCGCGGGCCGCGGCGCGTCCACGACGCCGGGGTCCTCTTCGACACCGGCGGGGCGCGCCTCATGTCGGCGAGGGGCGCGCGGTGCGACTCCCACCCCGCCTACGTCGGGTGCAGGCTCCGTACGGTCGGCGCGGGACGGCGGGTGAGCTTCATGCTCGCCTTCGTGGCCCGCGCGCACGCGCCACGGGCCGAGGCGACCGTCTACTCCCTCCGGCTGGGCGACCGCCGCCCGGCCAACAACACGGCCCGCCTCAGCCTGGGGTAGGCGCGGCCGGCCGGTCCGCGCCCGGCCCCGGTCGTACGGTTCCGAGGCCGGCGGCGCGGCCGGGGCGGCGGGTGGGGCGGGGTGGCGTCAGCCGAGCAGGGCGGCCCAGGCGTCGGCGACGACGTCGCGGACCGACGGGTGCTCGGGCTTCCAGCCGAGCTCGCGCCGGATCCTCTCCGACGAGGCCACCAGCACGGCCGGGTCACCGGCGCGGCGCTCGCGCACGATCGCCGGGATCTCGTGGCCGGTCACCTCGCGGCAGACCGACAGCACCTCCTGGACCGAGAAGCCCGTCCCGCTGCCCAGGTTGTAGATCCTGTGCTCGCCCGGCGAGCAGGCGTCCAGCGCCAGCAGGTGGGCCCTGGCGAGGTCGGCCACGTGGATGTAGTCGCGCACGCATGTGCCGTCGGGAGTGGGGTAGTCCGTGCCGAACACGCTGACCGACTCGCGCCCGCCGAGCGCGACGGCGAGGATGTTAGGGATCAGGTGGGTCTCCACGGTGTGACGTTCGCGGTAGACCCTGCCGTCTCCCGCGGTGTAGGCGCCGCCCACGTTGAAGTAGCGCAGGCTCACCGCGGCGAGGCCGTACAGCCCGGCGAACGCGCTCAGCGCGGTGTCGACGGCGAGCTTGGACGCGCCGTAGGGGTTGGTCGGCCGGGTCGGGTCGGTCTCCTCGATCGGGGAGCGCTCCGGCTCGCCGTACGTCGCGGCGGTGGAGGAGAAGACGATCCGCCCCACCCCGGCGCCCCGCATGGCGTCGAGCAGGGCCAGGGTGCCGCCGAGGTTGTGCGCCCAGTAGAGGCCGGGCCGCTCCACGGACTCGCCGACCAGGGACTTCGCCGCGAAGTGGAGCACGGCGTCGGTGCCGACCAGCAGGTCGGCGGCATCGGTGATCGACCCCTCGACGAAGCGGGCGCCCGGCGGCACCGCGTCGGCGTGGCCGGTGGAGAGGTCGTCCAGCACGGTGACCTCGTGGCCCGCCTCGACGAGTTGCGCCGCCACGACCCCGCCGATGTATCCGGCGCCTCCGGTGACGAGCAGCTTCACGGAGCCTCCTGTTTGATGATGTTTGTACTTGTTTACTTTTGTAAGTCTATCGCCAGCATATGCTGGCACATCAAATATCGGCCACCGCCGGAACGGCCGACCGCCATGACGGAGACGATCTCGTGAACAGCGTCCTGGCGAACATCGCCCTGGTCATGCTCTTCGTACTGATCGGGGGATTCTTCGCCGCGGCGGAGATGGCCATGGTCTCCCTCAGGGAGAGCCAGGTCAGACGGCTCGACACCCAGGGCCGCAGGGGGGCGCGGGCCGCCAAGCTCGCCCGTGACCCCAACCGCTTCCTGTCCGCCGTGCAGATCGGCGTCACCGTGGCGACCATGCTCTCGGCGGCCTTCGGCGCCGACACCCTCGCCAAGGACCTCATCCCCGTGGTGACCGGCTGGGGGGTGCCGGAGGCCGTGACCGCCCCGCTCTCCCTGGTGCTGGTGACGCTGGCGATCTCGTACGCCTCGCTGGTCCTCGGCGAGCTGGCCCCCAAACGGATCGCCAGGCAGCGTGCCGAGGGGATCTCCCTGCTGGTCGCGCCGTTCCTCGACCGGATGGCCGCGCTGTCGCGGCCGATCATCTGGGCGCTGTCCAAGTCCACCGACGGGGTCGTCAAGCTGCTCGGCGGCGATCCCGACGCCGACCGCGAGGAGATCTCCACCGAGGAGCTGCGCGACATGGTGGTGGGCCACCAGGAGCTCACCGCCGACGAGCGCCACCTGATCGGGGAGGTGTTCGCGGCGGGCAAGCGGCAGCTCCGCGAGGTGATGCTGCCACGCACCGAGGTGGAGTTCATGTCCGCCGACACGCGGCTGGCCGAGGCGGCGATCCTGGCCGCCGCCATGCCGCACTCCCGTTTCCCCGTCTACCGCGACTCCTACGACGACATCGTGGGCTTCGTCCACATCCGCGACCTGCTCGACCCGGTGCTGACCGGGTCCATCGAGCCGATCAGCGAGCTGGTGCCGATCCGCCCGGTCAAGCTGGTCCCCACCAGCAAGCGGCTGATGGCCACGCTGTCGGAGATGCGCAAGGAGGGGCACCACCTCGCGATCGTGGTCGACGAGTACGGCGGCACGGCGGGCATCGTCACCCTGGAGGACCTCGTCGAGGAGCTGATCGGCGACATCCGCGACGAGCACGACGTCGCGGACGAGCACGTCGCGCTGCCCGCGGGGGAGGTCGAGCTCGACGGGCTGGCCAATCTCGACGAGGTGGCGACCGAGAGCGGGATCCGCCTCGCCGACGGCCCGTACGAGACCCTCGGCGGGTTCGTCATGTCGGAGCTCGGCCACCTTCCCGCGCTGGGGGAGCGGGTGGAGATCCCGGGGTTCGACCTGACGGTCACCGACATGGACGGGCGCAGGGTCGCCCGGGTGAGGATCAAACGGAGCACCCCGCGCCCGGAGGCGCCGTCCACTTCTGACAGCTGACGGGGCCGGTCGCGGGGGAGGCGCTTCGCGTGAACGGGATGCCGCGAGCGGAGCCCGCGGTCGGCGGGCCAACCACTCCCGGCAGCTGACAGAATTGGCTGTTATGGCCAGTCCTCGTGTCCTGTCGGGAATCCAGCCCACCGCAGACTCCTTCCACCTGGGAAACTACCTCGGTGCCATCAGGCAGTACGTCGCCATGCAGGAGGGGTACGACGCCTTCTACTGCGTCGTCGACCTGCACGCGATCACCGTGGACTACCAGCCGGAAGTGCTGCGCAGGCGCTCCAGGGTCGCCGCGGCCCAGCTCTTCGCCGCGGGTCTCGACCCCGAGCGTTCCACGGTCTTCGTGCAGAGCCACGTCCGTGAGCACACCGAGCTGGCCTGGGTGCTGATCTGCCTCACCGGCATGGGCGAGGCCGGGCGGATGACCCAGTTCAAGGACAAGGCGGCCAAGGCCGGCGAGAGCTCGGCGAGTGTCGGGCTGTTCACCTACCCGATCCTGCAGGCGGCCGACATCCTGCTCTACCAGGCCAACCGGGTGCCGGTCGGCGCTGACCAGAAGCAGCACCTGGAGCTCACCCGCGACCTCGCGCAGCGCTTCAACCACCGCTTCGGCGAGACCTTCACGCTGCCGGAGCCGCACATCGTCAAGGGGGTCGAGAAGATCACCGACCTCCAGGAGCCCACGGCGAAGATGTCGAAGTCGTCCTCCTCGCCCACCGGCATCCTGGACCTGCTGGAGCAGCCGGGGCCGCTCCGCAAGAAGATCATGCGCGCGGTCACCGACACCGGCTCCGAGGTCCTCGCCGACGACGAGAACAAGCCCGGCGTCACCAACCTGCTGCGCATCCAGTCCGCGCTGAGCGGCGTCCCGATCCCCGAGCTGGAGGCCCGCTACGCCGGGCAGGGGTACGGCACGTTCAAGAAGGACGTGGCCGAGCTCGTGGTCGACACCTTCACCCCGATCCGCGAGCGCACCGAGAAGCTGCTCGCCGACGAGGCCGAGCTCGACCGGATGCTCGCCGTCGGGGCCGCCCGGGCCCGCGCGGTGGCCGCCGAGACCATGGCCAGGGTGCGCGACCGGGTGGGGTTCCTGCCCACCTCGTGATCCTCCCTCGCACGGCCCGGACGGGATTCCCGCCCGGGCCGTGACGTTTCCCGTACGGCTGGCCGGCCGATTCCCGTACGGCTCCCGTACGGCCGGAGGAGCCGGGCCGCGACGCTTCCCGTACGGCCGGAGGATCCTTCGCGGTACGGGCTCCGGCCGTCTTCCGTCCGCTCCGTGGTCTCCCGTGCACGCACGGCTGCTTTTCCGTCGCCGTCCACGATCGGGACGGCGGTGATTGGGTAGGGGGCGCACGTGAAAAGCGTGCTGGAACGTCTCCAAGCGGCCCGTGAGCGACTCGGGAGGACGCTCGGCGTGGCCCGGATCAGGTGGCACTGGTTCGACCACCTGGTCAGGACCTTCCAGCGCTACCAGATCCAGTCCGGCGACCGGCTCGCCGGAGCGGTCAGCTACTTCGCCTTCCTGTCGTTCTTCCCGATCGTCGCGCTGGCCTTCGCGGTCTTCGGTTACTTCCTCTCCGTCAGGCCCGACGCCATCGTGACCCTGCAGGCGGCGATCAACCATTACCTGCCCGGCCTCGCCGACAAGCTGCCGATCAAGCAGATCGCCGGATCCCGGACCAGCGCCGGGATCATCGGCCTGCTCGGGCTCCTCTACGCCGGGCTCGGCGCGGTCGACGCCCTGCGCGGCGCGCTGCGCGAGATCTCCATGACGACCGAGGCGCCGCTCAACTTCGCCCTGGCCAAGCTGAGGGACCTGGCCGCGCTCGTGATCGTCGGCACGACGATGGTGGCGTCGGTGCTGGTCGCCGGTTTCGCGACCCAGGCCAGCGGGGTGGTGGCCGGATGGTTCGGCCTGTCGGGGTCACCGGTGGCCACCGTCACGATCTGGCTGGCCGGGCTCACGGTCAGCGTGCTCACCGACGTCGTCGTCTTCCTGGTCATCCTGCGCGGGCTGGGCCGCTCCAGGCAGCCCTTGCGGGTGCTGCTGCGCGGCGCCCTGCTCGGCGCGGCCGGTTTCGCCCTGCTCAAGCAGCTCGCCGCGCTGATCCTCTCGGGCACCCTGAACAACCCCGTCTACGGGGTGTTCGCCGTCGTGGTCGGCCTGCTGGTCTGGATCAACTTCTCTGCCCGGGTGATCATGTATGCCGCCGCCTGGACCGCGACCGCCTCCCTTGGGCCTCCGCCCGACCCCACCCCGGTCCCGGCCACCGCCATCCGCGCCTGAACCGCCCGCCGCCGAACAGTCCGACCCCGTACTGCCCACCTCTGAACCGCCCTGCTCCGAACCGTTCGGTGTCGCGTGAAATCCCCTCTCGGCATATCCTGCTTTCCGATATATGCTGCAAGGCATGACTCCAAGGGTGATGACGGAGCCCGCGTTCCTCATCCTCACCGCGCTGGTCGACGAGCCGTGTCACGGCTACGGCATCGTGCGGGAGGTCGAGCGGCTGTCGGGCGGGCGGGTCCAGCTCAAGGTCGGCACGCTCTACGGCGTGCTCGACCGGCTGGCGGGTGACGGGCTGGTGGCCCTCGACCGCGAGGAGGTCCAGCAGGGGCGGTTACGTCGTTACTACCGGCTCACCGACTCCGGTTCGCGGACGCTGGAGGCCGAGGCCGTCCGGCTCGCGGAGAACGCGAGGACCGCCGCCGACCGGCTCCGCGCCCGGCATGCACGGCACGGCCGGTCGACCGCCGCCGGAGGTCCCGCGTGAGGGCGAGTGGGAGGTCCCGCGCGAAGTCCTGCGTGAAAACGAGCGAGAGGTTCCGCGTGAGAGCGATCGCGAAGTCCCGCGTGAAGGCGAGGGTGAAGTTCCACGGCAGGTCCCGCGTGAAGTCCTGTGTGAGGGTGATCGGGAGAGGGGCGCGCCGGTGAGTCTGCTGGAGGATCGCTATCGCCGCTGGCTGCGCCTGCTGCCCGCCTCCTACCGCGCCGAGCGCGAGGAGGAGATGGTCTCCGTGTTCCTGGAGGGCTCGCCGGATGTCTCCGACGACGACGGGCCCCGGCCTCGCTGGTCGGAGATCGCCAGCGTCGCCGTGCTGGCGGTCCGGGTCCGTCTCGGGGGAGCGGGCCACCCGGCGCCGAGGTCCCTCGCGTGGGGAGAGACGGTCCGCCTCGTGGCCCTGCTGGGGCTGGGCCTCCAGGCGTTCCTCGGAGCCCTCGCCGCCACGAGCACCCTGCGCGCGTACGGGATGATCGGCACGGCCGAGCCTCTGATCGCCCAGATGGCCGGGCCCACGGGGTCGCCCGAGCGGCTCGCCGCCATCCTGGGAGGTCTCGCGGGCGCCCTCTGGTTCGCCCCGCTCGCGGCGCTCCTCGCCGGGCGCCCGCGCGCCGCCAGGGCGCTGGCGCTTCTCGCGCTCGTGCTGGAGGTGCCGGGCCTGATCCAGATGGTCCTGGCCGTCCTCTCCGGCCTGACCGCCTTCCCTGGCCTGCCCGTCTTCTCCGGCCTGCCCTCCTTCTCCGGCCTGACGGTCTTCCCCTGGAGTGTGCCGGCCGGCCTGCTGCCGCCCCTGGTCACGGTGCTGGCCCTGTGGGCCGGTTTCCACCGGGACGCGCGGCCCGTGCGCAGGTCGCTGTGGCTCCTGCTGCCTCCCCTCGCCGCCGGTGCCGCTCTCGTCGCGCTGTACGAGGCGATCGCGTCTCCCGCCCTCGCCGCCTGGATGTGGCCGTGGCTGGACCTTCCCGGCCAGTTGAGCGTGCTTATCCTGGGCGCGGGCGTCGCGTACGCCTGCGTGCACGCGTACGCGCCCGACCGGCGCACCCCGTCGTGGCCGCTCGCCCTGGCGATCCTGGCGATGCCGGTGCTGGGCGTCCGTCTGGCCGGGCTGAACTACGACGTCGGCATCGGCTTCGCCGACGAGACGAGCCGGATCATCACGCTCGCCATGTTCGGCCAGGCGGCCGTGCTCCTGGCCTTCGCCGCGTGGAGCGCCGTCCTGGGGCTCAGGACCCTACCGGCCGCGCCGGCCGCGCCGGCCGGGAGCCGCGAGGGACCGGCCGAGGGGTGACCGGGTCACCGGGAACGGGCGCGCCGCCGAGGGGACCAGCCGAGGGGTGACCGGGCAGGGAACGGGCGGGCCGCCGGGGAGCCGTCCACCCGGTCCGGTCCGGAGCGGGCGGGCGGTACCCCGTACCCCCACCCGTGCCCGGAGCGGACGCCCCGGGCGCGGCGCGGATCACCGTGGCCGGTGGGAGCGCCTGCGCAGGCCGTACGCCAGCCAGGCCAGGCCGCCGAGCAGGGCGGCGCCGAGGGCGTAGTAGCCGATCGGGACGCCCTCGTCGGCGGGTCTGGAGGCCGCGGCCGGGTCCTGCGCGGAGACGGGGGCCGGAGCGGCGGGGGGCGCCGAGGCGGCGGGTCCGGTGGGCAGCGGGGCGGGCTCGGGGACCGGGTCGACGAGCGTTCCGACCGAGGTGACCTTGTCGCGGTTGGCGAAGCCCCAGTCGAGCAGGTCGGCGACCTCCTCCCAGAAGTAGCCGTCATGACGCATGATCGACACGATGACGGTGTGGCCGTTGCGCTTGGCCGCGCCGACGAAGCTGCCCAGGGCCTTGGACGTCCAGCCGTTCTTGACGCCGATCATGCCCTTGTAGCGCCAGAGCAGCTTGTTGTGGTTGCCGATCTCGTAGTAGCCCTTGGGAGCCGGAAACTTATCGGTCTTTGTGCTGATATATCGCCGAAAGTCGGCGTTGGCCAGACCGGCGCGGGCGATCAGCGCCAGGTCGTAGGCGGAGCTGCTCTGGCCCGGCTTGTCCAGCCCGCTCGGGGTCTTGGCCACCGTGTCGAACGCCTGCAGGCGCTTGGCCTCGGCGTTCATGTCCGACAGGGTCGTGGCCAGGCCGCCGTTGGCCTCGGCCAGCGCCATCGCGCAGTCGTTGCCCGAGACGAGCATCAGCGCCTTGAACAGGTCCTCGACGGTGTAGATGGGCTTGGGGACCAGGCCGACCGCGCTGCCCTCCTCGTTCACGGCGCGCCTGCTCGGCGTGATCTTCCGGTCCTTGTCCAGCTTCGGGATCAGGGTGAGGGCGGTCAGCGCCTTCAGCGTGCTCGCGGGAAGGTAGCGCCCGTGGGCGTCCTTGGCGGCCAGCACCTCACCGCTCTCGGCGTCGGCGATCACGTACGACTTCGCGGCCGTCTTGGGAGGGGCCTTCACACCGGCGGGGACGACGAGGCCCCGCCCCCCGAGCCGGGAGCCGCCGACCGGCTCGCGCTCGCGGCGCGCGCCCGGACCCTCCGCCGAACCGGTGCCCGTGCGCGAGCCCGGCGCGTCGGCACCCGCGCGTGGAGCCGCCGCACCGGCGCCCGTAAGCGAATCCGGCACACCTGCGCCCGTACGCGAATCCGCCGAACCGACACCTGTGCGCAGGTCAGGACGGCCGGTCGTGGGCGCGTCCGCGACCCGGGCCTGTGCGGGCGCGCCGAGGAGGGCGGTCGCCGCGAGCAGCACCCCGACGGGCGCGACGTGTTTGATCCCCATGATGATCTCAGGGTAGCTTCGTACCGGTTCGCATGGAGTTACAGGTGCCCTGACCAGGTACGAACCACTCGGCGGAATACTGACCTCATGCAAATAACGCGAAAGATGGCCGCTTTTCTGATCGGCCTTGCCGCTTTCATGATCTTCGAATGGATCACCCTTGGCTTCAATCTCGCGGACGGTCATCCAACGGCCTTCTACGTGGTCCACGGAATCCTGATCGCCGTCAACCTCGTGCTGGCGGTCGTGCTCGGCGCGATCGCCCTACGCGGTCTTGCGAAGCGTGACCAGCGTCCTCCGGTGTAGTTCGGCGGCCTCCTCCGCGGAGTCGCCGATGCTGGTGAACCCGAGCTTGCCGTACTTGGGGATCCCGCCCAGCATGTGCAGCACGTTCCCGGTGCGGCTCTCGCGGTCGAAGCCGAGGCCTCCGTCGTTGACCAGCTTGACCACCTCACCGGGAGTGCGGCCCCGCAGGGCGGGCGAGGCGCAGTTGTCCGTCGCCACGTAGTGCTTCGGCCGGCCCGCGTGCACGAGCATGCCGGTCTCCGGGTCGTACGACGCGCCGGTGGTCAGGATCGCGGCGCCGAACGGGTGGGTGGTGCCGCCGATGCGCAGGTTGATCTCGCACATCAGCGTGCGGTAGCCGCCGTCGGTCTTGACGGCGAAGAAGTCGATCCCGAACAGCCCCACCACGCCGCGGCCCGCGAGGATCCTGGCGATCCGCTCGGCGTGCGCGCCCAGCTCGGCCCGGTACTCCTGCCGGGCGGGGAAGGTGCAGCCCTGGTAGACGTCGCCGTTGGGGCCGCCGAGGATCTGCTCGTGGGTGGCGACCACGTCGTACGAGCCGCCGGGGGTGATCCGCGCCAGCGCGCTGGGGGAGTACAGCGGCCGGTCCTCGATGAACTCCTCGATCACCGCTCCCCGCTCGGCGACCTTCTCGGCGAACGTCGTCCAGCTCTCGTCCGACGCGGAGAAGCTCGTGGGGCAGGAGGAGAGCGGCCGGTCGTCCTTGGTCACGATGGCGTTGCCGAGTCCCGAGTAGCTGTTGTTGAGCTTCACCATCAGCTTGCTCGTGGGACCCAGCGCGCGAGCGGCGTGCTCCACCTCGATCAGCGAGCGAAGGTCGCCGAAGCCCCTGACCAGCGGCACCCCGGCCTCGCCGCCGATCGTGCGCCCGCCGCTCTTGGAGCCCAGGTGGGCCAGGGAGGTGGCGGGGCCGTACACCGGCAGGGAGAGCACCCCGGCGAGGCGCTCCTCGTACTCGCTCACCACGAACGGCACCATCCAGGCGGCCCTGCCGCTGCCGCCGCCGTTCCCATCGTCCTCGGTGCCGGAGGCGGTGTCGCCCTCCCGGTGGCCGCCGATGGCGGCGCGGATGCGCGCGATCACGTCCGGGCGGCGCAGCAGCGCCTCGGTGAGCGGGTGCGTGTCGGGATCATCCAAACTGATCATTTGCAGGCGCGTGCGAGCCTCGTCGGGATCGTCGAGGAAGCTCAGGTAGTAGTCCACGACCGCGCTGTCCACCGGCGTCGAGGTGAGGTAGACGACCTCGACGTTCGGCTTCCTCAGGGTGAGGAGGAGGAACAGCAGCCGCTCCTCGTAGCTAAGGGGGCCGGTGATCCTGCGCAGCTCATCCTGGGGAAGCGACAACGAGGGAAGGACCACCAGGGTGCCCTCGTCCGGTTCAAATATGCTCAAACGCGACTGCCTCTCCCCGAATGGGATGTTAGTGATCATGTGAGGAGTTAAACACGCATTATTCCTGTTTACATCACTCCGCCGGGTTCGATGACCGGCACCTGAGGTCACGTAAATTGCCAGGTCGGCGACGTTTGGAAATGGCCCGGGGGCTACCGCCTCCCGCGGAGGCCGTCCCTCGCCCTGACCATCGTCTCATAGTCAATTTGGGCTATCTTTCCTGGTCCTCCCGGGTCAGAAGGTGTACGAGTGGGGCACGGGGTGACAAAACATTTGGCCTGGATGTCGGCGAGGGGCTGGGGGGGAGGGATAAAGTCGTTGTCATCGCCAACGCGACGGCTTCCCCGGGTCACCGGCCTGCCGTTTTCGCGTCGGCGACCGACCAGTCCGTGCTGATGCGGCCCGTGAGACCCCACTCCGGCCCGTCGGTGCGGCGATCGCTTTTTTTCGAGACTGCCTCATGGGTTTCGCGATCCTGGGCAGTGGCACGGTGCGTCGAGGATCCAGGCCCGCCGGCGCGGATGGGACGGTGAGCAATGCGGGGGCGTAATTTGCGGGGAGAGCTCGACACGTTCCTCGCGGGCCGCGAGCAGGAGCTGATCAACTTCCGCCGGGACCTGCACATGCATCCCGAGCTCGCGTTCGCCGAATACCGCACGACGCAGCGCGTCGCCGAGCGCCTCACCGCCGCGGGACTGGTCCCCTCGATACTGCCGCGCGGCACCGGCCTGCTCTGCGACGTCGGCAGCGGCGACGGCCCGACCGTGGCGCTGCGGGCCGACATCGACGCGCTGCCCGTGCCGGACGAGAAGGACGTCTCCTACAGCTCGACGGTCCCCGGCGTGTGTCACGCCTGCGGCCACGACGTGCACACCGCGATCCTGCTCGGCACCTCGCTCTTCCTCGCCCAGCAGGCCGAGGCCGGCCTGCTGCCCGGCCGGGTCCGGCTGATCTTCCAGCCCGCAGAGGAGCTTCCCGGCGGCGCGCTGGAGGTGATGGCCTCGGGCGGCATCAGCGGCGTCGACCGCATCTTCGGCCTGCACTGCGACCCCCGGCTGGACGTCGGCAAGGTCGGCCTCAAGGCCGGCCCCATCACCTCGGCCTGCGACAAGGTCACGATCAGGGTGAGCGGCCCCGGCGGGCACACCGCCAGGCCGCACCTCACCGCCGACCTCGTCTTCGCGCTCGCCAAGATCCTCACCGAGCTGCCCGCCGCGCTCTCGCGCCGGGTCGACCCCCGCTCCTCGCTCAGCCTGGTCTGGGGCCGGGTCGAGGCGGGCTCGGTGGCCAACGCCATCCCGGACGACGGCGTCGCCGAGGGCACCGTCCGCTGCCTGGACGAGGCCGCCTGGCACGCGGCCCCCGACATGATCAAGTCGCTGCTGGAGTCGGTCGCCGGCGCGTACGGCGTCGAGGCGGAGATGGACTACGTGCGCGGCGTGCCGCCGGTGGTCAACGACAAGATCAGCGTGCAGATGCTGGCCGAGGCCGCGGAGGGCGTGCTCGGCGAGGGCGCTCCCGTGCCGACGGAGCAGAGCCTGGGCGGCGAGGACTTCGGCTGGTACCTGGAGTCCATTCCCGGCGCGTTCGCCAGGCTCGGCACCCGCGAGCCGGGGTCGGCGCACCTGGCCGACATCCACCAGGGCACCTTCGACGTGGACGAGAGCGCCATCGGCGCAGGGGTGCGTTTCCTCGCGGCGACCGCGCTGACGGCCCTCTGGGAGGGGCAGCGTCCCGTCGCGGGCGAGGCGCTCATGGCCGTGAACGCCGACAACTAGCCGCGAACGTCGACAGCCAGCGATGACCGGGAAAGCCGACGACCACCCGTAAGCGTCGATGACCAGCGATGACCGGGAAAGCCGACAACCACCCGTGAACGCCGACGACCAGCGATGACCGGGAAAGCCGACGACCACCCGTGAACGCCGGCGACTAGCGATGACCGGGAAAGCCGACAACTGGCGCGTCCTGACATCTAGTCAGCTGAAAAGTCCGGACATATCCTGAGGAACCGGTCGACGGCCTCCGAAAATGATCGTCGACCACCGCACAGGTGTACCAATGCCAGGCTGTGGCGGCCCTCCGGGGCTACCGGCGAGTAGTCCCGCCCCGCTCCCTGGGTCACAAGGTGGCGTGAGCTGGATAACGGACCTGTTGCGGACTTGTGTGCTGGTTTGGTCAACCCTGATGGACCAACTATCTTCCGTGCAGGGTTGCCGTGCGTCTCTTCGCGCGTGCACTGAAACGCGAAGGGAGTCCATCTTGCTTCAGAACCGATTCGGCAAGCTGGCCGCGACCGCACTGGCGGGCAGCATGCTCATGGGAGCTGCCGCGTGTGGTGGAAGCGAGGAACCGACCACGTCGGCTGCGCCGAGCGGGGCCGCCAGCAGTGCGGCGCCGGCCGCGACGGGACCGAAGGTCGGTCTCGCGTACGACATCGGCGGGCGTGGTGACCAGTCGTTCAACGACTCCGCGGCGGCGGGCCTCGACAAGGCCAAGGCCGAGCTGGGCCTGACCGAGGTCAGCGAGCTGGAGGCCGGTAACGGCGAGACCGAGGCGGCCAAGGAGGAGCGGCTCCGCCTGCTCGCCGACGGCGGCTTCAACCCGATCATCGCCGTGGGCTTCGCGTACTCCAACCCGGTCAAGAAGGTCGCGACCGAATTCCCCGACGTCAAGTTCGCGATCGTCGACGACGCGGCGGCCGCCGCGCCCAACATCTCGAACCTGCTCTTCGCCGAGCAGGAGGGTTCCTTCCTGGTCGGCGCCGCGGCGGCGCTGAAGAGCAAGAAGAACCACGTGGGCTTCGTCGGCGGCGTCCAGGTGCCGCTGATCAACAAGTTCGAGGCCGGGTTCGTCGCGGGCGCCAAGGCGGTCAAGTCGGACGTGAAGATCGAGGTCAAGTACCTCACCCAGCCGCCGGACTTCACCGGCTTCAGCGACCCGGCCAAGGGCAAGACCGCGGCCGAGGGCATGTTCGACGCGGGCGCCGACGTGGTCTACCAGGCCGCGGGCGGCTCCGGTGGCGGCGTGTTCGAGGCGGCCAAGGCGGCCAAGGGTCTCGCCATCGGCGTCGACTCCGACCAGGCGAAGACCGCCGCCCCCGAGCTGCAGGGCGTCATCATGAGCTCCATGATCAAGAAGGTCGACGTCGCCGTCTTCGACTTCCTGAAGGGCTTCACCACCAACTCGGTGAAGTCGGGCAGCACGGTCTACGACCTCAAGGCCGACGGTGTCGACTACTCCACCACCGGTGGCCAGGTCGACGACATCAAGACCAAGCTCGACGAGTACAAGCAGAAGATCATCTCCGGCGAGATCACCGTTCCGGACAAGACCTCCTAACCTGGTACAAATATGGGGCCCGGCGGACATTTCCCCCGGGCCCTTTGTCCTACTCTGACCACCACGTTCCGTATCGGGGCCATCCGTACGGAGGAGGCCGTCATCAGCACCTCGGCACCGGCCGTCGAGCTTGAGGGGATCACGAAAAGATTCCCCGGCGTCGTCGCCAACCGTGACATCTCCCTTTCCGTACGACAGGGGCACGTGCACGCCATCGTCGGCGAGAACGGCGCGGGCAAGTCCACCCTCATGAAGATCCTGTACGGCATGCAGCGCCCGGACGAGGGGCACATCCGCGTCAACGGCGAGGACGTGAGCTTCCGCTCTCCCGCGGAGGCGATCGCCGTGGGCATCGGCATGGTCCATCAGCACTTCATGCTGGCCGACAACCTGACCGTGCTGGAGAACGTGATCCTCGGCAGCGAGCCCCGCAAGGGCGGGGTCGCCCTCGACTTCGGCACCGCGCGCAGGAGGATCCGGGAGATCTCCGACTCGTACGGCCTCGGCATCGACCCCGACGTCACCGTCGAGGACCTGGGCGTCGGCGCCCGCCAGCGGGTGGAGATCCTGAAGGTCCTCTACCGGGGCGCCCGGATCCTCATCCTGGACGAGCCGACCGCGGTGCTCGTGCCGCAGGAGGTCAAAGAGCTCTTCGTCAACCTGCGCGAGCTGGTCCGCGAGGGTCTGACGATCATCTTCATCTCGCACAAGCTGGACGAGGTGCTCCTGGTCGCCGACGCCATCACCGTCATCCGGCGCGGCACGACCGTGGCCAGCGTGGATCCCAGGGACGTGACCGCCAGGCAGCTGGCCGAGCTGATGGTCGGCAGCGAGCTGCCCAGCCCGGAGACCCGCGAGTCCACCGTCACCGACGTGGTGGCGCTGTCGGTGCGCGACCTGACCGTCTACTCGGCCGAGGACCGTCGCGTCGTGGACGACGTCACCTTCGACATCCGCAAGGGCGAGGTGCTCGGCATCGCCGGGGTCGAGGGCAACGGGCAGGCCGAGCTGGTCGAGGCCATCATGGGCATGCGCGCCGCCGAGGGCGAGATCCACCTCGGCGAGCACGACATCTCCGCCTGGACGACGCTGCGCCGCCGCGAGGCCGGGATCGGCTACATCCCCGAGGACCGCCACCGCCACGGCCTGCTGCTTGAGGCCCCGCTCTGGGAGAACCGGATCCTCGGCCACCAGACCCGGCGGCCCAATGTCAAAGGTCCCTGGATCGACCGCGCGGGAGCGCGCGAGGACACCCGGCGCATCGTCGAGGCGTACGACGTCCGGACCCCGGGCATCGACGTGGACGCCGCGGCCCTGTCCGGCGGCAACCAGCAGAAACTGATCGTCGGCCGGGAGATGAGCGGGGAGCCCGTCTTCCTGATCGCGTCCCACCCGACGCGCGGCGTCGACGTGGGCGCCCAGGCCGCGATCTGGGACCACCTGCGCGCGGCGCGCGCCGCGGGCCTCGCGGTCCTGCTGATCTCGGCCGACCTCGACGAGCTCATCGGCCTGTCGGACACCCTGAAGGTGATCCTGCGCGGCCGGATCGTCGCCGAGGTGGATCCCAAGGACGTGACACCCGAGCAGCTCGGTTCGGCCATGACGGGTGCTGGAGAGGCGGCATGAACACCCACGTAGCGCACACGCCCTCGGGGACGCGCGGATGAGCCAGGAAAAATCCACCTTCACCGACCGGCTGCTCGGACGGGTCTCGCCGACGGGGCTGCTCTCGCTCGCCGCCCCGCTCGTCGCCATCGTGTTCGCCGCGCTGATCACCATGGTCATCCTGACGATCATCGGCGCCCCGCCGATCGACACGCTGGTCAGCATGGGCGAGTACGCCATCCGGCCGCGCTCGATCGTGCTCACCCTGAACGCCGCGACGTACTTCTACCTGTCCGCGCTCGCGGTGGCGATCGGGTTCAGGATGAACCTCTTCAACATCGGCGTCGACGGCCAGTACCGCCTGGCGGCGCTCACCGCAGCGGCCGTCGGCGGCGCGGTCACCCTGCCCGCCCCGCTGCACGTCGCGCTGATCATGTTCGTCGCGGTGCTGGTCGGCGCCGGATGGGCCTCGATCGCCGCGCTGCTCAAGGTACGGCGGGGGGTGAGCGAGGTCATCTCCACGATCATGCTGAACGCCATCGCCACCTCGCTCGGCGCCTGGCTGCTCAACAAGGAACGCCTCGCGGTCGAGGTCGCGGGCAGCAACAACATCGGCACCAGCCCGATCGGTCCCTCCGGCCAGGTGCCCGGTCTGGCGATCGTCTCCGGCACCCAGACGAAGGTGTTCGGCCTGATCATCCTGTCGGTCGTGATGGGTGTCCTCTACCACGTGGTGATCAACCGGACCCGCTTCGGCTTCGACCTGCGCGCCACCGGCCGCTCGGAGACGGCCGCGGTGGCGAGCGGCGTCAACGTCAAGCGGATGATCCTCATCTCGATGGTCCTGTCCGGCGGGATGGCGGGCCTGGTCGGCATGCCGCAGCTGCTCGGCGCCTCCTACAGCTACAGCCTGGACTTCCCCCCCGGCCTCGGCTTCGTCGGCATCGCGATCGCGCTGCTCGGCCGCAACCACCCGGTCGGCATCGCGTTCGGCGCCCTGCTGTGGGCCTTCCTCGACACCTCCGGGGGCATCCTGCAGATCCAGAAGATCTCCCCGGACATCGTCACCATCATGCAGGGCACGATCGTGCTCTCGGTGATCATCGCCTACGAGCTGGTGCACCGCTACCAGATCTCCGCCGAGCAGCGCCGGGTGAGCCGCCAGCTGGCGAGCCCCACCCCGACCAGGGAAGGAACGCCGGCATGAGCCAGGGCGCCCTCGCCACCCCGGAGGCTCCCTTCCTGGAGCCGAAGACCCCCGCCCGCAGGTTCAGGCTCACCTGGCGGGTCCTGCTGCTCGCCCTCGGCGCGCTCGTCCTGCTGCTCTCGTTCACGCGGACCGTCACCGGCGCCGTCGACCTCACCTCCGCGGGCGCGATCAACGCCTCCATCGCGCTCGCCATCCCCATCGGCCTCGCCGCCCTCGGCGGCCTGTGGGCCGAGCGGGCCGGGGTGGTCAACATCGGCCTCGAAGGCATGATGATCATGGGTACCTGGTGCGGCGCCTGGGGCGCGCTCCAGTTCGGCAACCCGTGGGCCGGAGTCCTCGCGGGCGCGATCGGCGGGGCCCTGGGCGGCCTGCTGCACGCGATCGCCACCGTGACGTTCGGCGTCGACCACATCATCTCCGGTGTCGCGATCACCATCCTGGGCCAGGGCGTCACCCAGTTCCTGTCCAAGGTCACCTTCGCCGAGATGCCGGGCGGCGGCGACTCCCAGTCGCCTCCCGTGCCCAAGCCCGGTGTGGTGAGCGTGCCGTGGATCGGTGACCCGCTCAGGACGCTGGAGGCCAAGCAGTGGTTCCTGCTGTCGGACGTGGCGGGCATCCTGCGCGGCCTGACCACGAACGTCTCGCTGCTGACGATCCTGGCGATCCTGCTCATCCCGCTCTCGTACTACGTGCTGTGGCGTACGGCGTTCGGCCTGCGCCTGCGCTCCTGCGGGGAGAGCCCGGTGGCCGCGGAGTCGCTGGGCGTCAACGTCTACACCTACAAGTACATCGCGGTGCTCATCTCCGGTGCCCTGGCGGGCATCGGCGGCGCGTTCCTCGCGCAGGTGGCCGCCAGCGCCTACCGCGAGGGACAGACCGGCGGGCGCGGCTTCATCGGCCTCGCCGCGATGATCTTCGGTAACTGGCGGCCGGGAGGGCTGGCCGGCGGAGCCCTGCTGTTCGGCTACACCGACGCGCTCCAGCTGCGCAGGGGCGGCGAGTCGGTGCACGCGCTGCTGCTCGTGGTGACGATCCTGCTCGCCGCGGTCGCGGTGTACCAGCTCGTACGGCAGAACCGGGCGCGGGCCGCGCTGATCACCGGGGTCGCGACGGTCGCCGTGTTCGTGGTGTTCGCGCTGACCGACTCCATCCCCTCGGAGTTCACCTCGGTCACCCCGCACATCACCACGCTGCTGGTGCTGTCGCTGGCGGCGCAGCGGCTCCGCGCACCGGCCGCCGTCGGCGTGCCGTACCGCAGGGGACAGGGCAAGTGAACCATCACGCGGCACCTCACGAGCGGATCTGATTCGATGAGCGGTGAGACGGGCAGTGAGACTGGCAGCGGGACAGGCGCCGAGACGGGCGGCGGGATGAGCACCGAGACGGGCACCGGAGCGGACATCGACTGGGCGGCGTTGAAGGCCGAGGCCGTGCGGGCCATGGGCCACGCCTACGCCCCCTACTCCAAGTTTCCCGTCGGCGCCGCCGCGCTGGTGGACGACGGGCGGATCGTGTCCGGCTGCAACGTCGAGAACGCCTCCTACGGCCTCGGGCTGTGCGCCGAGTGCGGCCTGGTGTCCTCGCTGCGGGCCACGGGCGGCGGCCGTCTCGTCGCGTTCACCTGCGTCGACGGGCACGAGGAGCTCCTCATGCCGTGCGGCAGGTGCCGCCAGCTTCTGTACGAGTTCGGCGGCCCCGAGTTGCTGCTGGAGACCATCGACGGCCCGAAGCCGATGGCGGAGATCCTCCCCTACGCCTTCGGGCCCGACGACCTGAGCCGGGGGGCCTGAGCATGGACGCCATCGACGTCATCGTCACCAAGAGGGACGGCGGGGAGCTGTCGGCGGAGCAGATCGACTGGGTGATCGACGCCTACACCAAGGGTGTCGTCGCCGACGAGCAGATGTCCGCGCTCGCGATGGCGATCCTGCTCAACGGCATGAACCGGCGGGAGATCGCCGAATGGACCCAGGCCATGATCCGCTCCGGGTCCAGGATGGACTGGTCGTCGCTGCCGGGGGCCACCACCGACAAGCACTCCACCGGCGGCGTCGGTGACAAGATCACGCTGCCGCTGGCGCCGCTGGTCGCCGCGTGCGGGGGGTACGTGCCCCAGCTGTCCGGCAGGGGACTCGGCCACACCGGCGGCACCCTGGACAAGCTGGAGTCCATCCCCGGCTGGCAGGCGTCCCTGTCCAGCGGCGGGATGCTCGACGTGCTCGGCAAGGCCGGAGCGGTCATCTGCGCGGCCGGAGACGGCCTCGCCCCCGCCGACAAGAAGCTGTACGCGCTCCGCGACGTCACCGGCACCGTCGAGGCGATCCCGCTGATCGCCTCCTCGATCATGTCGAAGAAGATCGCGGAGGGCACCGGCGCGCTCGTCCTGGACGTCAAGGTCGGTTCCGGGGCCTTCATGAAGACCGTGGAGCAGGCCCGCGAGCTGGCCACGACCATGGTCGAGCTCGGCACCGACGCCGGGGTCAACACGGTCGCGCTGCTGACCGCGATGGACCGGCCGCTGGGCCGGGCCGTGGGCAACGCCCTGGAGGTCACCGAGTCGGTCGAGGTGCTCGCCGGAGGCGGGCCCGCCGACGTGGTCGAGCTGACCGTGCGGCTGGCGCGGGAGATGCTCCGGGCGGCGGGCCTGTCCGGGGGCAAGGATCCCGAGCGCGCCCTCGCGGACGGTTCGGCGATGGACGCCTGGCGCCGGATGATCGCCGCCCAGGGCGGCGACCCCGACGCCCTGTTGCCCAGGGCCGCCGAGACGATGGAGATCACCGTGCCCTCGTCGGGCGTGCTGTCCAGGCTCGACGCGTACGGCGTGGGCCTGGCGGCCTGGCGGCTCGGCGCGGGCCGGGCGCGCAAGGAGGACCCGGTGTCGTTCGGCGCGGGCATCGTGCTGCACGCCAAGCCGGGGGACCTGGTCCGCGCGGGGCAGCCGCTGATGACGCTGCACGCCGACGAGACCGTGCGCTTCGAGCGGGCGCTCGCCGCCCTGGAAGGCGCCTACACCGTCGGCGAGACCGCTGGCCCGGACCTGCTGCCCCTGGTGATCGACCGCGTCACCGCCTGACGTCGGCGCCTTCCCGATTCGACCCGATCTGACCCGGTTCGGTCTGGTCGTTTCGCGGTCGGGGACGCTCTCCTGACGCGTTCGGCGGGTCCGGGACGCTCGCCTGGTCCGCCTTCCGATGTGTCTCGCGGGCGGGACGCCCTCCCGGTTCGCCTCTCGATGTGCTCAGCGGGCCGGGACGCCGGCCCGGTCCGCCTCACGGGCCGGTGAGCCGAAGATCTCGCAGATCACGGCGCGGTGGGTGGGCAGGGCGGTCGCGTGGCGCTCGCGGCCGTCCTCGGTGATGCCGACGAAGATGCCGCGCCGGTCGTCCTCGCAGATGCGGCGGGTCACCAGGCCCGCCTTCTCCAGGCGGGCGATCAGCCGGGAGCAGGCGCTCTGGCTCAGATGGACCGCGTCGGCGATCTCCTGAACCCGGTATTTGCCCTGGCCGCCCTCGACCATCCGCTCCAGGACCTCGAACTCGCTCATGCCGAGCCGGTGTCGTTCGGAGAGTTCGCGTTCCAGCGCGCAGGCGGTCGTGGCGTGCTTGGCGAGCACCTCACGCCACGCGTGGACCGGGTCCTCCTCGTTCATGCCGCGGATCGTACCATGCGTGAACATTAAATGCACAGGAATTAAATGCTTTTGCATTAGATGTGCTTGCATGTATTGTCGGACGACATGACCCCTTCACCGACCTCGACGGCTCCTCCTGATCCGTCGGTCGCATCTGTTTCGCCTGCTCCCTCCGCCGCGCCCGTTTCTCCGGCACCGCCGGTGGCGCCCGTCGCGCCGCCCGGCGAGCGCTGGGGCGCGGGCCTGTGGGCCGCGCTCACCGTGCTCTGCGCCGTGATCTTCCTCGACGCGCTCGACGTCTCGATGGTGGGAGTCGCCCTGCCGTCCATCCAGGCGGACCTGGGGCTGTCCACGTCCTCCCTGCAGTGGGTCGTCAGCGGCTACGTGCTCGGCTACGGCGGGCTGCTCCTCCTCGGCGGCCGGACCGCCGACCTGCTCGGGCGTCGCAGGGTCTTCCTGGTCGCCCTCGCGGTCTTCGCCGTGGCCTCGCTCCTCGGCGGCCTCGTCAACGACGGCACGCTCCTGATCGCGGCCCGCTTCGTCAAGGGCGTCAGCGCGGCCTTCACCGCGCCCGCCGCGCTCTCCATCATCACCACGACCTTCGCCGAGGGACCTGCCCGCAACAGGGCTCTCAGCGTCTTCACCGCCTCAGGCGCCAGCGGGTTCTCCCTGGGCCTGGTCATCTCCGGATTCCTGACCGAGCTCGGCTGGCGCTGGACGTTCCTCATGCCGGTCCCCGTCGCGATCATCGCGCTGGTCGCGGCCCTGAGGTTCCTTCCCAAGCAGCGGGAGGAGCGCGCCGAGGGCGGTCACGACCTCATCGGCGCCGTCACGATCACCGGTTCCATGCTGCTGCTCGTCTACGCCGTGGTGGAGGCGCCCGGCGCGGGCTGGGGCTCGCCGCGCACGATCGCCTCGCTGCTGGGAGCCGCCCTGCTGCTGGCCGTCTTCGTCCTCACCGAACAGCGCGTCAAGCACCCGCTGGTACGCCTCGGCATCCTGCGCTCCGGCCCCATCGTCCGCGCGAACCTGGGACTCGTGATCCTGTTCGGCTCCTACGTCGGGTTCCAGTTCGTCGCCATGCAGTACTTCCAGAACTTCCTGCGCTGGTCGGCCCTGGAGACCGCGCTCGCCTTCCTGCCCGCCGGACTCCTGGTGGCGGTGACCTCCACCAGGATGGGCAAGCTGGCCGACCGGTTCGGCACCGCCAGGCTGATCGTGATCGGCTCGGCGGCCCTCGCCGCCGGGTACGCGTTCTTCCTCCGGATCAACGGCGAGCCCAGCCTGGCAACGCTGATCATCCCCGGCATGGTCCTGCTGGGCATCGCGTTCGCCCTGTCCTTCCCCTCGTTGAACATCCAGGCCACCAACGGGGTGGCCGACGACGAGCAGGGCCTGGCCTCGGGGCTGCTCAACACCTCGGGGCAGGTCGGCGGGGCGGTCGTGCTGGCCGTCGTGACGGCGGTCCTCACCTCGGGTACGGGGGCCGACCCCATCGGCACCTTCCGTGCCGCGATCACGGTCTCGGGGATCCTCGCCGTGGTCGGCCTGCTGGTCGCCCTCACCGGCCTCCGCGCCCGCCGCGCGCCCGCCGAGGGGGAGGGGGCGAAGGTGCCGGAGACCGTCTAGGGCGGGTCGGCTTCAGCGGGCACCACTCGCGCCCCCGTCCCACACGGGGACAGGGACGGGGGCGCGAATCCCCGCACTCCCCACGGCCCTCTCCGCCGCGACTCGCGGCCCTCCCCGCCACGACCCGGGTGCTTGACTCCCCCCTCGGCGAGGTGTCACGATCCGGCCAGGGCGCACGCGGACGGCCGGGGGTGAACCTCTCCGGAGACCTGAGCATCTAACGGGGCAGGAGGCTCACATGAACCGCACCCTCGTTTCCCTCGCGCTCCTCTCCCCGTTCCTGCTGGCGGTCGGCTGTGGCTCGGCCACACAGACCGCGACCCCGTCCTCGGCGCCCCCAGCGTCCCCGGCGGATCCGGTGACGACCACACCGTCCCCCACGCCCCCCGCGCCCTCCACTCCCTCCGCCGTCGCGGCCGGGCTGCTTCCGCCGACGAGCACCAGGGAGGTCAAGGTCGACCGTGCCGTCGACACCCAGCCGACCGTCACCGGAGCCCGGTTCGGGAAGCACAAGGGGTTCGACCGGGTGGTGATCGACATCAAGGGCGACCTGCCCGGCTACACCGCGCGGTGGGTGCCAAAGCTCGTCCAGGACGGCTCGGGAGATCAGGTCGACGTCAAGGGCGGGGCCTACCTGCAGCTGACGATCACCCCGGCCGTCGCGCACACCGAGGCGGGCAAACCCACCTGGACAGGCGGGCCGATCTTCCAGACCAAGCTGGGCAACGTCCAGAACGTGGTCAGGACGGGCGACTTCGAGGGCGTGGTGAGCGTGGGCGTCGTCCTCGACCGCAAGGCGCCGTTCCGGGTGCTGGAGCAGAGGAACCCGTACCGGCTGGTCGTCGACATCGCGCACTGACCGCGTACCGAGGTCACGTACCGAAGGCGCAGGGGGCGGAGAGGCGTCACGGCTTGAGACCGGTGACAGACTGGTCCGATGGTACGCAAAATCGATAGCGCGACACGGATTCCCGTTCCGGGGGGCAAGACGATCGACGAATACGTCGGTCTGGCCAACACCGGTGACGCCGGGATCTCGATCGCGCACATGAAGGCCCCGGCCGGGTGGGACGAGCCCGCCCAGACACCGGAGTTCACCGAGTACACGCTGGTACTCAAGGGCACCGTCATCGTGGAGCACGACGGAGGCGCCACCGAGGTCGGCGTGGGGCAGGTGTTCGTGTGCGAGCCGGGGGAGCGGATCCGCTACAGCTCCGGCCCCGACGGTGCCGAGTACGTCGCCGTCTGCCTGCCCGCCTTCTCCCCGGAGACCGTCAACCGCGACGACGAGTGACGGAACGGCGCGTGACAGGACGGCGCGTGACGGAACGGCGAGTCACGGCCTGCGACGACCGGTGACGGCTCGTCGCGCGCCGATCCCGGCGTCTCCGTGCCGGGATCGGCGCGACGTCCCCCGGGAGGGGACACCCGTGTGAACATCCCGAGGCCGGGCCGTGGCGGCGTCTCCGCGCGGGCCGGCCGGTCAGGCTACTGACGGTAAGGTTGCGAAATGAGTCAGCTACCCACTTTCGAGCAGATCCGCCTGGCTCCGAAGGTGTTGCTCCACGATCATCTCGACGGTGGCCTGCGGCCGGAGACCATCATCGACCTGGCCCGCGAGACGGGCTACGACAGGCTGCCCGCGACCGAGACGGAGAGCCTGCGCGCCTGGTTCAGGGAGTCCGCCGACTCCGGCTCGCTGGAGCGCTACCTGGAGACCTTCGATCACACGGTCGGCGTCATGCAGACGCGCGAGGCGCTGGTCAGGGTCGCCGCCGAGTGCGCGGAGGACCTGGCGGACGACGGCGTCGTCTACGCCGAGGTGCGTTACGCGCCCGAGCAGCACACCTCCGCGGGCCTGAGCCTCGAAGAGGTCATCGAGGCCGTGCAGGAGGGCTTCAGCACCGGTTCCGCGGGCCGTGGCATCCGGGTGGGCACGCTGCTCACCGCGATGCGCCACCAGGCCAGGTCCATGGAGATCGCCGAACTCGCGGTCCGCTACCGCGACGCCGGGGTGGCCGGGTTCGACATCGCCGGAGCGGAGGCGGGCTACCCTCCCACCCGCCACCTGGACGCCTTCGAATACCTCCAGCGGGAGAACGCCCACTTCACCATCCACGCGGGCGAGGCGTTCGGCCTGCCGTCGATCTGGCAGGCGATCCAGTGGTGCGGCGCCGACCGGCTCGGTCACGGCGTACGGATCATCGACGACATCGCCGTCCAGGACGACGGGGAGCCCAAGCTGGGCCGTCTGGCGGCCTACGTCCGGGACAAGCGCATCCCGCTGGAGATGTGCCCGACTTCCAACCTGCAGACCGGCGCGGCGGCCTCCATCGCCGAGCACCCGATCGGCCTGCTGCGCCGCCTGAACTTCCGGGTCACGGTCAACACCGACAACCGGCTGATGAGCGGTACGTCCGTCTCCGAGGAGTTCGCCAAGTTGTCGGAGGCGTTCGGCTACGGCTGGGACGACATGCTGTGGTTCACCGTCAACGCCATGAAGTCCGCGTTCCTGCCGTTCGACGAGCGCCTGTCGCTCATCAACGGTGTCATCAAGCCCGGTTTCGCGCGCCTCAAGTGGCAGGCGTAGGCGTGAACGGGCTCGTACGAGTGAAGTGAGCCTTTTCCGATGAAGCAGGTGTTCCGCTCCACCCTCGCGACGGTCGTCGGCTGGGTCTGGATGGCCTTCGCCGCGTTCAACGCGGTCGATCTGATCGTCCGCTACAGCGGGCAGGCGTCGATGGTCGCCGCGGCGGTGCTGGGGGCGCTGACCGCGCTGGTCCTCGTCACCTGCCTGCGCCCGGCGGTCATCCTGTCCGAGGAGGGCGTCCTGGTCCGCAACCCGCTGAGGAACGCCTTCGTGGCCTGGCGGGACGTGGACGAGGTCACGGTCTCCCACTCGGTCACGATCGTCTCCGGTGCTGAGAAGGTCCGCTGCTGGGTGCCGCAGGCCTCGGCCAGGGAGCGGGCGGCGGCGGCGCGCAGGGGGCGGCCCACGTCCGCGCGGGGCCGTTTCAGGACCGAGCCGGTCCGCCCGAAGGGCGAGCAGGCCGCGGCCGAGGCGCTGGCGGGAAAGACCCACGCCGACTGGGTGGCCGAGCAGATCACCGAACGCGCGGAAGCCGCCAGGCGCGCGGCCGCGCTGGCCGAGACCAGGAAGGCGTCCGGGACTTCGGCGACGGCCGACGCTTCAGCGGTGACCGGGGCTTCGGCGGTGACCGGGGCGGAGCCCGAGGCCGGAACCGCTACCGGCACCGGTACGGGAAGCGACACCGGTACGGGAACCGACGCCGGGGCGGTGACCGGCGGGCTCAAGGTGACCTGGGCGCCGAGTGCCCTGGCGGCATTCGCGGTGACGGTCCTGCTGGTGGTCGCCGCCTTCCTCGTCTGAGTCTGACAGCCGACGGTTTCCGGCCTGACGGTCAGAGGCCGAGCGCCTCGGTCAGGTCGGCCTTCAGGGCGTCGAGATCCCGTACGGCCCGCGCACGGGCGGCGGAGACCTCGCCGGTCACCGGGACCACGACCTCCAGGTAGCACTTGAGCTTGGGCTCGGTACCCGAGGGGCGGACGACGACCCGGGCGCCCCCGGCCAGGTGGTAGCGGAGGCCGTCGGTGGGCGGCAGCCCGCCCGCGCCGAGGCTCAGGTCGTCGGCCGTCTCGACCTCGCGACCGCCGAGCCGCGCGGGCGGCGTGGCCCGCAGGCGGGCCATCGCCCCGGTGATCAGCGACAGGTCGGCCACCCGGAACGACAGCTGGGACGTGGCGTGCAGGCCGTGACGGCGTGCCAGGTCGTCCAGGAGGTCGAGCAGGCCGCGCCCCTCCAGCTTGGCCCGCGCGGCGATCCCGGCCACGACCAGCGCCGCACCGATGCCGTCCTTGTCGTGCACGGGCAGCCCCAGGTCGGATCCGACGCTGTAGCCCAGCGCCTCCTCGTACCCGAACAGCAGGCCCGCACCGGCCTTCATGATCCACTTGAAGCCGGTCAGGGTCTCGGCGTAGCGCACCCCGTACCCGGCCGCGATCTTGCCGAGCAGGGACGAGGACACGATGGTGGTCGCCACCAGACGGCCGTCGCCCGAGGTCCGCCGGATCACGTGCTCGCCCAGCAGGGCGCCCACCTCGTCGCCGGTCAGCATCCGGTAGCCGCCGCCGGGCAGTGGCACGCCCACCGCGCAGCGGTCCGCGTCGGGGTCGTTGGCCAGGATCAGATCGGCGCCGACCCGTTCCGCGAGCTCCAGCGCGAGGTCCATCGCGCCGGGCTCCTCCGGGTTGGGGAAGGCGACGGTGGGGAAGTCGGGGTCGGGCTCGGCCTGCGCCCCGACGGTCGCGGGCGCGTCGAACCCGGCGGCGACGAAGGCCCTGGCCAGGGTGTCGCCGCCCACGCCGTGCAGCGGGGTGTACGCCACCCGCAGCTCGCGTGCGTCGCCGATCGGGAGCGCGGTCACCGCCTCCAGGTAGGCGGCCACGACGCCGTCGTCCAGCTCGTTCCAGGAGGGGTCACCGGGGGAGCCGAGGGGCAGCTCGGAGACCGGCCCCGTCGCGTCGATGGCGGCGGAGATCTCCGCGTCCACCGGTGGCACGATCTGGGAGCCGTCGCCCCAGTAGACCTTGTAGCCGTTGTCGCGGGGCGGGTTGTGGCTGGCGGTGACGGTCACGCCCGCGTCGGCGCCGAGGTGGCGGACGGCGAAGGCCAGCACGGGGGTGGGCAGCGGCCCGGGGAGGACCGAGGCGCGCAGCCCGGCCCCGGTGAGCACGGCCGCGGTGTCGCGGGCGAAGGCGTCCGACTTGTGCCGGGCGTCGTAGCCGATCACGACATGCCTGCCGGGACCGAGGACGCGGGCCAGCCCGGCCGCGGCGCGCATGACCGTCACCCGGTTCATCCGGTTGGGCCCGGCGCCCAGCTCGCCCCGGAGCCCGGCGGTGCCGAACTCCAGCCTGGACCCGAACCGCTCGCGCAGCGCGTCGCCGTCGCCGCTCTCCAGCAGCTTCGCCAGCTCGGCGCGCGTGTCGGGGTCGGGGTCCTGGGCCAGCCAGGAACGGGCGAGCCCTGCGAGATCGCTGCTCATCGTCACCTCTCGGGGCGGGGGCCCGTCCGCTCGCCGGGCCCGCCTCCTGTTGATCCCTTTGATCCCTTTGATCCCTGCAACCAGGGTGATTCTCGAAAGCCGGACGTCGCCCGCCGTCCTACAGCTTGCCGACGACCTTGGCGAGCAGGCCGCCCATGCGCGTGGCGGTGGCCCGGCCGACCTCCAGCACCTCCTCGTGGTTGAGCGGCTCGCCCACCAGCCCGGCACCCGGGTTGGTGACCAGGGAGATGCCCAGCACCTCGGCGCCGCCCTCGCGGGCCGCGATGGCCTCCAGCACGGTGGACATGCCCACCATGTCGCCGCCGAGGACGCGGCACATGCGGACCTCGGCCGGGGTCTCGTACGTCGGGCCGCGGAAGGCCACGTAGACGCCCTCGGCCAGGGAGGGGTCGGCCTCGCGGGCCAGCGCGCGCAGGCGCGGGGTGTAGACGTCGGTGAGGTCGACGAAGGTGGCGCCGGTGATCGGGCTCGCACCGGTCAGGTTGATGTGGTCACTGATCAGTACCGCCTCGCCGACCTCCTGGGTCTCGGGGCGCAGGCCCCCGGCGGCGTTGGTCAGCACGACCGTGCCCGCCCCGGCCCTGATCGCGGTCCGTACGCCGTGCACGACCGGCTCCACGCCGCGGCCCTCGTAGAGATGGGTGCGGCCGAGGAAGATCAGTACGTTCTTGCCCGACTCGGTCCGCACGGCACGGATCCGGCCCGCGTGGCCCTGCACGGCGGGTGGCGCGAAGCCGGGCAGGTCGGTCACCGGGATCTCGGCGACCGTCTCGCCGATCGCGTCGGCGGCCGGGACCCAGCCGGACCCCATCACCAGCGCGACGTCGAAGGAATCCACGCCGACGGCGCTTCTCAGCGCGTCCGCGGCGTCGTTGGCGAGTGCGTAAGGGTCATTGGTCACGTCACTGAGCGTACCGGTCATCCGTCTTCGCGCCACGCCGTGTCTCCTGCTCGACGGAGGGTACGGCCGCCCGGGGCGGTGGAACCGAACCGTCAACCGAGCCGGGTGGCGATCACCGAGATCAGACCCACCGCCGCCCCCGCCGCGATCAGCCACGCCGAGTTCAGCTTCGTCCGCCACAGCGCCAGCAGCGTTCCGGCCGTCAGCGCCCAGGTGAGCGGATCGACGAGGGAGGTACGGCCGAGCTGGAGCGCGACTCCGGCCATCAGCGCCAGCGCGGCGGCGTTCACCCCGTCGAGCAACGCGCTCGACCAGGCCCTCGACCTGATCCGGTCGGTGATCCTGGTGAGCAGCCCGACCAGCAGGAAACTCGGCAGGAAGATCGCCACCGTGGCGAGGACGGCCCCCGGGGCTCCGGCGACCAGGTAGCCGACGAAGGTGGCCGTGGTGAACACCGGGCCCGGGGTGAACTGGCCGATCGAGACGGCGTCGGCGAGCTGGGTGGCGGTGAGCCAGCCGAGCCGCTCGACGAAGTCGCCCTCCAGGAAGGCGAGCAGGACGTAGCCGCTCCCGTACAGGACGGCTCCGATCTTGAGCATGGTGAGGAAGAGGCGGAGCAGCTGGTCGGGGTCCTGGCCACCGGCCAGGGCCAGCGGCGCGGCCAGCAGCGCCCGCGCGGTCCGCGAGCCGTCCCCGGCGTCCCCGGTGTTCCCAGCGTCTCCGGCGTTCCCGGGCGGTTCCCCTCCGGGCCCGCGCGGGCGGGAACGCCGGGCGGAGATCATCCGCGCGACCATGGTCAGCAGGCCCCCGGCGGCGAGCAGGAGCAGCTCGTTCACGCCGAGCAGGTAGGCCGTCAGGACCCCTGCGGCCAGGAGCCACAGATATCTGGTCCTCAGCGCGGTACGGACCAGGGAGAACAGGGCCCACGCGATGATCGCGACGACGACCGGCCTGATGCCGTACAGGATCCCGGTGACCTCGGGGGTGCGGCCGTAGCGGACGTACAGGGCCGCCAGCGCGCCGACCATGAGCGCGGCGGGCAGGATGAAGCAGACTCCGGCCGACACCAGGCCGCGCCACCGGGCGCGCTCGTGGCCGAGGTGGATGGCCAGCTCCGTGGAGGAGGGGCCGGGGATGAGGTTGGTCGCGCCGACCAGGTCGAGGAAGCGCTGCTCGGTCAGCCAGCCGCGCCGCCGTACCACCTCGTCGTGCATCATCGCGATGTGCGCCGCCGGACCGCCGAAGGCGATGACGCCCAGCCGCAGGAACAGCCAGGTCACCTCGCGCAGGGAGGACCCGCGCCCGGTCTCCCCGCCGTCGACAGGTGCGTCCCTCATCCTGGAATCATGGCATTTTTCCAGGTGAAGGCGGGGTGGCGTGCTGGTTAACGCCACGTGCCGCGCGGGCTCGCGTGCGGCCGATGACGCCTTGACCGGACACGGGGAAGGTCGCCCTCAGCTCCCCAGGGAGGTGCAGGGACGGCCGCGCAGCTCCCTGACGTAGTCGTCGGGGGCACCCGCGCGCTCGGCGGCCTCGGCCAGGATGCCGAGGTAGCGGGCCGAGGGCAGCCCGCCCTCGTACCCGTCGAGCACGTAGAACCACGCCACGACCTCGCCCTCCATGGTCTGCACCCGGAGCTTTACCTTGTGGTAGAGGCCCCGGGCCGCGCCCTCCCACTGGTCGAGGGAGCTCTCGTCCCACTCGGGGACGTCGTAGAGGACGACGAAAACCTGGTCGGCGGCATCCTCGACGATGGAGGCGAGCGCGCCCTCCCAGCCCAGGTCGTTACCGCCGAAGGTCAGGCGCCAGCCCTGGAGCCAGCCCGTCCCCCTGATCGGGGAGTGAGGGGCCCGCTGGGCCATCTGCTTCGGGTCCATGTTGCTGCCGTAAGCGGCGTAGACAGGCACGGAGACAAACACTAATCCAAGATCCGCGAGACGCTCACCCAGCTTCGAAGCCACGCCGATGTCCCGTGGAATCCCGATGGTTTTGTGGGGGTTTCGTGGTTTAAGAGGGATGCCGAGCGAGGTCCGGTTCCATCATGCGGGAGAATGGGCCATGTGACGAGGATAGTGATCATCGGTGGCGGTCCCGGCGGATACGAGGCGGCGCTGGTCGCCGCCCAACTGGGAGCGCAGGTCACCGTGGTCGAACAGGACGGCCCCGGAGGGGCCTGCGTTCTCACAGACTGCGTGCCGTCCAAGACGCTGATCGCCACCTCGGTGCGCAAGCAGGCGCTCCTCGACGCCAGCATGCTGGGGGTCCACTACACCGGCGGCCCCGACGGCGACGTCGGCGGTGTCATCGCCGACATGCCGCTGGTGAACAGGCGTGTCAAGGATCTCGCCCGCGCGCAGTCCGCCGACATCGCCGCCCGGCTCGCGGCGGAGGGCGTCGAGGTGATCAAGGCCCCGGGACGGCTCGTCGACCCGCAGGTGGTCAGGGCCGGAGACCGGACGATCCGCGCGGACGTCGTCATCGTGGCGACCGGCGCGACCCCGCGCATCCTGACCGGCGCCGAGCCCGACGGCGAGCGCATCCTCACCTGGCGCCAGCTGTACGACCTGGAGGAGCTGCCCGAGCACCTCATCGTGGTCGGCTCCGGCGTCACGGGCGCGGAGTTCGCGGGCGCCTACCGCTCGCTGGGCTCGGAGGTCACGCTCGTCTCCTCCCGCGACCGCATGATGCCGAACGAGGACGCCGACGCCGCCGAGGTCCTCGAAGAGGTCTACCGGCGCCGGGGCATGAACGTGATGGGCCGTTCCCGCGCCGAGTCCGTCAAGCGCACCCCGGACGGCGTGGTCGTCACCCTGGAGGACGGCCGGACCGCAGAGGGCAGCCACTGCCTCATGACGGTCGGCATGGTCCCCAACACCGCGGGGATTGGCCTTGAGGAGGCCGGGGTCACCCTCGACAAGGGCGGTTTCATCCAGGTCGACAAGGTCTCCCGCACCTCCGCGCCCGGCGTCTACGCGGCCGGAGACTGCACCGGGGTGCTGATGCTCGCCTCGGTCGCCGCGATGCAGGGCCGGATCGCCGTCTGGCACGCCCTCGGCGAGGCCGTGCACCCGCTCCGCCTGGCCACCGTCGCCTCCGCCATCTTCACCGACCCGGAGATCGCCGCCGTGGGCATCGCCGAGCGGGCGATCGAGAACGGCGAGATCGAGGCCAACATCGTCAAGCTGCCGCTGGCCACCAACGCCCGCGCCAAGATGCAGGGCTTCAACGACGGCTTCGTGAAGCTGTTCTGCCGCCCCAACACCGGAATCATCCTGGGCGGTGTGGTGGTCGCCCCCCGCGCGTCGGAGCTGATCCTGGCGGTCTCGGTCGCCGTACAGCAGCGGCTGACGGTCGACCAGATCGCCCACACCTTCGCGGTCTACCCCTCCCTGTCCGGCTCCGTCACCGAGGCCGCCCGCCGCCTCATGCAGCCGATGACCCCCAGCGGCATCTGACCCGTTCGTCCGGGTGACCTCGCCGTCAGGGACGGATGCGAAGGACGCGGACGCGCCCGTCGTCGCCGTACTCGAAACGGAAACGCAGGGTCACCGGGCTGCCGGGGAAGTCGCCGGAGATGTCCGCGGTGGCGAGGGTGGCGCCGTCGCCGGTGAGATCGACACCGGTGACGGTGTAGGTGACATCGGGCACACTCGTGCGCCAGGCGCGGATCGCGGCGATGCCGTGATGCTCGGCGCCCTCGTCCTCCACGGTCGCGTCGTCCTCGAACAGCGCGAAGTAGGCGTCCTGGTCGGGCAGGGCGGCCAGCTCGAAGTAGCGGCGGACGGTGCTCGGGATGGTGGGTACGTCGGACATGGGGATGTTTCCTTCCGTGTCGGTGTGTGAGATCGGTGGGAGATCGGCCGGGCCGATGAGCGGGGCCAGGTGGTGGATCGGTGAGCGGGCTCAGACGGCCGGGCCGATGAATGGGGCCAGACGGTGGATCGGTGAGCGGGGTCAGACGGTCGGCAGGGTGCCGCCGTCGATGACGTGTTCGGCGCCGACGATGGAGGCGGCGCGGTCGGAGACGAGGAACGCGGCGAGCTCGGCGACCTCCTCCGGGAAGGTGGGGCGGCCGAGGGGGATCCCTCCGAGGGAGTCCATCAGCTTTTCCGGCGCGGCCCGCCTGTCGATGCCGGCCCGCGTTAGCCGCCTGGCGATGGCGGCGCCCGTGCCCTTGGTACCGCCGGTGACCAGGGCGCGCCTTCCGCCGAGCGAGTCGCCGATGAAGGTCTCCACGGTGTGCTCCGTCCCGGGTACGGGCATGGCGAGGCCCGCACCCCCAGTTGCTGCTAAAATAGGAGTGAGTCACTTCGACTTTAGCAGTAACTATCCGGAGAGGGGTCACGGTGGCGAGCCGGATCAGACTGGAAGATCGTGAATGCCCGCTGTCGACGACGGTGGCTCACGTCGGGGAGTGGTGGACGCTGCTGATCCTGCACGACGCCTTCGACGGCTACACCCGCTTCGACGAGTTCCAGGAGAACCTGGGCATCTCCTCCAGCATGCTGACCAGCCGTCTCAAGACCCTCGTCGCCGACGGGCTGCTGGAGCGCCGTGCGTACCAGAGCAACCCCACCCGCCACGAGTACGTCCTGACCGAGCTGGGCCGGTCCCTGCGCCCGGTGATCGTCGCCCTGGCCGCCTGGGGCAACTCCCGGCTCGACCCGTCGCAGCGTGCCATGATCCTCGTCGACGCCGCCACCGGCCAGGAGGTCGAACCCGCCGTCGTCGACGCCGCCACCGGCCGTCGCCTCGACTCCAGCGAGGAGTTCGTCTTCGCCGCCGGTCCCGTCGCGAGCGAGACCATGCGCGCCCGCTACCTCCGTACTTCCGGGAACGGGCGCTGACCTTCAGGCCTCGCGTACTTGTGGGAACGGTCGCCGGCCCTCGGCCCCGTCCTTTGGCCCTGTCAGTGCACGCGGGAGCGGAGGCGGTCCAGGGCGGCTCCGCCGTCCCGGACGGCGCGGGCCACGAAGTGCAGCTCCTCCGGGCGGCGGGCGACCAGCAGAGCCTGCTTGGCCGCCTCGTAGGCGTCGAGCGCGAGGCGCCAGTCGCGGTCGGCGGTCATGCCGCCGCGCCCGCTCACCTGGAACTCGTAGTCGAGCTGGTCGATCCCCTCGCCCAGCCGGGTGATGTCCTCCTCGGCGCCGCGCCGCATCAGGACGAACCGGGCGTTGCGCCGGGTCCGCCGCTGGGCGCTAACTCCCCAGGCCACCACGGTCAGCGCCAGGCCCACGGCGCTGAGCACGACCATGACCAGCCCCACGGACGGGCCGCTCCCCGGACCGGCCTCGGCCTCCGGGGCGTCCGTCTCCCCGGTCCCGAAGATGTCGAGATCGGGCAGCGAGGTCGGCACCGCGACGGTGATGCCGGTGGGCTTGCCCTTGGAACCGGTGAGGTCGACGTCGTCGGCCTGGACGAAGGACGCGCCCTCCACCAGCGCGCCGGTGAAGTCGGCGCCGTCCAGCTCGGCCTGGGTGAACTCGGCCTCGCTCACGTCGGCGTCCTTGAACGTCGCGTTGCGCAGGTTCGCCTGGCTCATCTTGGCCTCGCGCATCTTGGCCCGGGTGAAGTCGGCCTTGCGCGCCTTGAGCTGGCCGGGGGTGCTCTCCTCCAGGTCGGCGTCGATCAGCTTGGCGTTGGTGAAGTCGACCTGGGTCAGCTCGGCCCTGGTCAGGGTCGCCCCGGTCAGGTTCACGTGCGGGAACTCCGCCTGCCCCGCCTCGGCGTCGATCAGGATCGCGCCCCGCATGTCGGCGTGGTCGGCGTGCATCTGTCCCAGGTCGGCCTCGGTGAAGTCGGCACTCCGCAGATCGGCGTACTTCAGCGTGGCCTGGGTGAGGTTGGCCTGCTTGAGCGAGGCACCGCGCAGGATCGCTCCGGTGAGGTCCTTCTGGAGCAGCTCCACGCCGTCCAGCTTGGCCTTGGTCAGGTCGGCGCAACGCAGGCTGATCGGGAGCTGGGCACCCCGGGTGAAGTCCTTGCCACGCAGGTTGACACCCTGACCGGGCTTGCACGGCCTGGCCGCGGCCTGGGCGGGAGAGATCACTGTCCCCGACAGCGCGAAGATCGCGACGATGAGAGCCAGGGGGATGGAACGACGCACGGGAGCCTCCTTCAAAGCAGCCCCGATCGTGTCAGCGGACCATTGCATCACGCTAGATACTCGCTTGCACCTTTTCCGTCAGGCGCTCTTCCGTCACCGAGGTCGACCTGTGCCGTCGTCAAGACGCGCGTCAGGGCGGCGCGAGGACGCAGAACTCGTGGCCCTCCGGGTCGGCCAGGCACGTCCACGGGACGTCGCCCTGACCGAGGTCGAGGTCGGTGGCGCCGAGGGCCCGCAACCGGGCCACCTCCGCCGCCTTGTCGTCGCCGGGGTACGGCAACAGGTCAAGATGAACGCGGTCCGGCACGGTCTTCCCGCCGGGCGTACGGAGGAGTTCCAGATACGGGCCGACCCCCTTGGCGGAGCGCAACACCGCCTGGTCGCCGGTCGCCTCGTGCAGGGTCCAGTCGATCGCCTCGCCCCAGAACCGGGCCATCGCCCGCGGATCCGCGCAGTCGACCACCACCGCGGCGATCGGCCCGGTGTCCCGGTAGACCTCCCGAGGCTCCAGCACGCAGAACTCGTTGCCCTCCGGGTCGGCCAGAACCGTCCACGGCACGTCGCCCTGACCCACGTCGACGGGCGTCGCGCCGAGAGCCTGGAGGCGCGCGACCAGCTCCGCCTGATGGGCCGCAGAGGTGGTGGCGAGATCGAGGTGCACACGGTTCTTCGTCGTCGTCTTGGGTTCCGGGACGGGAACGACGTCGACGCCGACGACGACCGGGTCCGGCCAGACGAGGCCGCCGCCGGGGTCGCCGGCGGGTCCGACGTAGGTGGTCACGCCGGGGCTGTGGGCACTCCAGCCGAGCGCCTCCGCCCAGAACCGGCCGACCGCCGGGGCGTCCAGAGCCTTGATGTTCACCTGAACAGGTCGCAGCGCCATGCGGGCGATCCTACGCACCCGCTCCCCCGACATGACGTCCGTGTTCAGGCCGGGCCGAGCAGGTCCCACCGATTACCGGAGATGTCCAGGAAGACGGCGATCCGCCCGTACGGCTCGGTGCGCGGCGCGGTCACGAACTCGACGCCGGACGCGACCATCCGCGCGTACGCGGCGTCGAAGTCGTCCACCCGCAGGAAGAGCCCCACCCGCCCGGCGAACTGCCCCCCGACGACGGCGGCCTGGCGCTCGCCGTCCGCACGGGCGAGGAGGATGCCGGTCCCACCTCCCGGCGGCCGGACGACGACCCACCGCTTCGGGCGGCCGTCGTTCGTCGACGACGGCGAGTCCTCGGCCAGCTCGAAGCCCAGGGCCTCGGTGAAGAACTCGATGGCCCGGTCGTAGTCCTCCACGACGACCGCCACCAGCTCGATCCACATCTCCATGATCGCAAGTCTTGCCGATGATCCGTAGGGGCGAAGCTTCTTGAGCCCATCCGAGATGGGTCAGACGACGGCTGTAGACCCCTTCATGGGCTACCGCTCTTCAGGGCAGAGCCAACGGATCAGGGGCGACGCCCGGTTGCCCGGTAGCACGCAGAATCAAAGTCGATGAGTGAGCACTCCTGAGCCTGACCATTCCCACCAGATCTCCCAGCGCGATCCGCGCGACCGGTCAGCGGAGATCATGGACGGACTGGAACGCGGTGAGCGGTACGCCGTCACACGCGACGGTCACCACATCGGCGATCTGGTTCCCGTCCGCCGCCGACGCGGGACCGTCTCGCGGGCCGAGTTCGCCGCCGTGTCTCGCGGCATGCCGTACATGGACGACCGAAAGCATCGCGAGGACACGGATCACCACGTCAACGACGGCCTCCACGACTCATACGATCGTGCCTACGGCAGAGGCGAGTTCGCGGAGGACGAGGAATGACCTTCACTCACGGGTTGCTCGACACCAACATTCGCAGTGGAAGGGGTTCTGGGTTTCGCAGCGGTGGATCCGCCGCCAGGGATGTGGTGGATCTGCCGATCTTCGCTCTTCTTTTCAGGTGATCTGAGGTCGGTGGCCGGGTGAGGCGGACGTGGTCGCCACCGCTCACCGGTCTGCACCGTGTCGCTAGGCATGCGTTTCAGGCTGTTGCGGCTCCATGCTTTTCGACGATCTCGTTGATCCGGGCTACGAGAAGGAAGTCCAGCTCGGTCACGACGTCGCCCGCGGTGTGGGTGGTCATGGTGATCTGTAGGAAATCCCAGCGGATATCGATGTCGGGACGATGTTCCAGCTCGATGGCTACCTGGGCGATTTCCGCGACAGCTCGCATCGCGCTGTCGTAATCGATCGAGTAGCTCTTGCTGATCTGACGGGTGTCGCCGGACCAGCCGCTCGATGCCAAGCGTCGCGCGACCTCCTCGGCGGACAGAGGATCACGAAGACCCATGCCTACCACCTCCCATCTCTCAAGTTTCCTACTGTGTGACTCTCGCCAGCATCTCAGTCACCTCCTGCCCTGTATCGGTATCCACCCACGCATCCATTCGGGTCGGTATGGCGGCCAGTTCCGCACGCTGGCGCACCGAGCCGGTCTGACGCAGAAGCTCGATCGCCTTCTTGGTCACCTCTGTCGCTCGTTCAGGCTCGGGGACCGCGGCGAGGGCTACACCCTGCCGAGCCAGGAACACTCCGATGTCACGGCGGGCCGTGGCCGGTATGGACGGAAGGATCTGATCCCAGAGGGCGACGGCTTCAACGTTGAGCCCGAGTCGCCCGTAGCAGGTGGCTCGTTGGATCTCCACGTAGTTGGGCGTTCGGCAGGCGTTTCCCCACATGCGGTCGTCGTCGATGAGTGCCGCGGCCTCATCCAGCAACGCGTCGCAGCGGGGTCCGATGCCAGCGCATACCCGTGGGCACCCTGCTGCAGAGCGAGCACCTGCGTCTTGGGCATGAGCCTGTTCCGGTTCGACAAGGCGGCAGCGGTAAGGTCGATCACGGTGGAGGTATCACCGAGATCAGTGGCCAGCATCGCCTTGTTCGTGAGGGCATGGCTGATCAGCTGGACGTCCTGAGCGCGATGCGCCATCTCCAGGTTGACGTTGAGCCACAAGGCCGCCTGTTCGGTCACACCCGCGTCCTGATACAGCCATCCGGCGAAGGCGGCGAAGCCCGCACCTAGTCGGGTGCTTCGGTGCTCAGTTCTGCCGTGGAGCCGGGTACGGCCGCCGAACGGCTCGCCGCGCATTACGAGATCCTGCGGGCCCGCCCTGTCACCACGTTGCTGGGCGGCGAGTTGCCGTTGCCGGCCGATGTGATGCTGGCCGAGCATGTCGTCCCTCGTTGACGCCGACGCGGCGCTGGCCGCCGAGCAGTTGCAGACCTACGCGTATGGATGGCTGGTCTGGTGGAGCCTGCGGTATCGGCGGTTCGAAGCGTGGGAGTGCAGGGATCCAGCGTGCTTTCGTACCGTCCACGCAGGCAGTGCCGCTGAACTGTGGGACCGGATGCGACAGGTGGAACTCGACCTGCGGCGAACTGGGCCCGACAGCGCCACGGCGCCCGCACGGACCGCTGCCGATCACCTGAGCCGACCACTCCCAGGGCCGCCGGAACGAACTCCCGCCCACCCCGGCCATCCGCCGGACCGACCACAACGAATCTTGAGTCCATGCCCTCACCCAGACGAAGGGACTCGGCTGTGATTCCGTCCTATGGCACGCCTGTGAGTGACCGGTTGAACGCGGCCACCTGGCGCTCCGCCGCCGTCACCGCACTGCAGCGCCTGCGGACCGAGCTGCACACCCACCGCATCTATCCTGCGATCTCCTACGACGAGGGCCAACCCCGCCTCGTGATCAGCGCCAAGCTGACCGTGTGGGCCGACCGCGCCGGGACCTTTTTCTGCTGGGGTACGGCCTACCAGGAGGAGCCTGCCGACCACGCGTCGGTAGATGACCTGGCGCAGGTCGCGGCCAGGATCGCCGAGCGGCTTGGTGAGCACTACGCCGATTCGGTGAACCCGCCCTGAGCAGCGTGTCGGCACGAAGAGCACGCCTCCTCGTGCTGACACGCCCAACTCCCGCGAGCGGTGGTGCGCAACCAGGGGCCGTTCGCGGGGCTGAACGCGACCGGACAACGCCCCGGGCATGGCGTCGTCGAACACTGGTCGCGGCGGTGCCCCCGCCTTCGGAGGGAGACGGGGGCACCGCGTATGTTTTCCATACCAAGCGCCTGAACCTGCCTGGCCGGTTGATAAATGGCATGCTTGGGCAGGGTCTCTTGCTCGATATGTGTCGCCCCTCTGGGGCCAGGCGCTAGATAATGCTGGACATCTGCGCCTGGAGCAGGCCACCGCTCCGTAGCCCCTTTGACGATCTAGGAACCCTTGGTACGCCCGCGACACGCGACCTGTTCCGAACCGCAAACCAGTATCAATCCGACTCGTCAGACGCTTCTCCCCTTGGGAAATGGCTAACGTCCCAGGTCAAGAACGCCCAGCACCGTCCCTCCGGGGTCGGTGAGGATCGCAATCTGACTGAGAAGGCCGCCTACGCCTGAGGCCTTGAGCAGGCAGTACCGTCCCTTCGGAGCAGGTGAGATCGCAACGATCAAGGCTTCGAGTTGCCATGTAGTCGTACGGAGAAATCGCCCGGCGGCAGGCGTAGGCCCTGCACCTCGTGTTCCTCGTCGTCGTGGTTGATGGCGAAGAGCCACTCGCCGCGTCGGACGAGTTCCACGGGGGTGGGGTGCAGGCCCAGCAGGTGGGCGTACGCGGTGTCGGAGAGCTGGGTGGAGATGTAGAGGGCGGTGCCGGAGCCGTAGCGGTGGCGGGTGATGGCGGGTTGTCCGGCGAGCGGGGTGTGGAAGGCGTGCGGGGTGCCGGAGGTGTGGGGGCCGGTGTAGACGGCCAGGGCCTCTGCGCCTTCGAGGTGGAGGTGCTCGCTCCAGAACGTTCCGGTACCTAGCTGGTTGTCCGGGGCGGACAGGCTGAGGGCGACGCCGGGAGGCAGGGGGTGGAACTCCTCGACGCGGATGCCGAGCAGGTCGCGGAGGGCGCCTGGATAGCCGCCCAGGCGGACGCGGGCGTGTTCGTCGGCGACGCCGCTGAGGTAGGAGACCACGAGGGTGCCGCCTCCGGAGACGTGGTGGCGCAGGTTGTCGGCGTCGGCGTCCGAGATGAGATACAGGGCGGGGACGAGCACGAGCGGGTACGCAGACAGGTCGGCCGAGGGGTGGACGAGGTCGGCGGTGACGCCGTGCCGGTAGAGCACCCGGTGGGCCCGGCGTACGGTCTCGGCGTAGTTCAGCTCGGTGGACGGCAGGCCGGGGGACTGGAGTGCCCAGCCCGCCTCGGCGTCCCAGAGGATCGCGGCCCCGGCCTCGACGGGGGCCGCGCAGGCGTCCGTCAGGGAGGGCAGGAGCGCGCCCAGGTCGCAGATCTCGCGGAAGATCCGTGAGTCGGGTCCGGAGTGCGGGACCATGCCGCCGTACCAGAGTTCGGCGCCGCCCCGGGAGGCCCGCCACTGGAAGAACATGGCCCCTCGCGAGCCCCGCGCGATGTGCGACAGGCTCAGCCTGGTGATCTCACCGGGGCGTTTGGCGAGCATCCGGGGGCCGGTGTAGGTGACCACCGCCTGTTCCATCAGCAGCCAGGGTTTTCCAGAGGGTGGGCCGGGGACGTGCTCCGGGGCACCTGCCGGGCCTGCCGGGGACGAGGCCCAGCCTCTGGCCAGGTCGGCGGCGAAGGCGGTCTCGGCGGGCGGGTCGGACGACGGGTAGTGGTCGATCGCGACGAGGTCGGCCTCGGCCGCCCAGTGGCGGTGGTTCACCGGCACCCAGTCGCCGAGGACGAAGTTCGTGGTGACCGGGATGTCAGGGGTGAGCTCGCGCAGCACGGTTCTCTGCTCGCGGAAGTGGTCGAGCATCGCGTCGGAGACGAACCGGCGGAAGTCGAGGACCTGGGAGGGGTTGGGCAGGTACTGGGTGGCGCGCGGCGGGGTGATCTGCTCCCACGCGGAGTAGTGCTGGCTCCAGAACGAGGTGGTCCAGGCGTCGTTCAGCGCGTCCAGGGTGCCGTGCCGCTCGCGCAGCCAGGTCCTGAAGGCCGAGGCGGCGTGCTCGCAGTGGCAGGTGGTGCCGTACTCGTTGTGGACGTGCCACATGGCGAGCGCGGGGTGGTCGCGGTAGCGCTCGGCGAGGGTGCGGGCGATGCGGGCGGAGGCGGCGCGGTAGGCGGGGGCGTGCACGCAGTAGGTGTCGCGGCTGCCGTGGGTGAGCCGGGTGCCGCCGGGGGTGACGGTGAGGGCGTCGGGGTGGGCCAGGCCGAACCAGGGGGGCGGGGAGGCGGTCGGGGTGGCCAGGTTGACCCCGATCCCGCCGTCGTGCAGCAGGTCGAGGACGCGGTCGAGCCACCCGAAGTCGTGGACGCCGGGTGACGGCTCCAGCCGGGCCCAGGAGAACACGCCGACGCTGACCAGGTTCACCCCGGCCCGCCGCATCAGCGCGACGTCCTCCTTCCAGACCTCCTCCGGCCACTGCTCGGGGTTGTAGTCCCCGCCGTAGCACAGCCCGCCGAACCGCCCAGGCCAGTCCACGGCCCCTCCCTTATTTGGCTGGAAACTAAACTAATTATCACGGGTCGCCGGTCCCGTTCAAGGGGACTACGCCGGGGGCGGGCGCGGGCGGGTCGCGGCAGGTGGGGGCATTGACGTTTGTTGGTTTGGACGTAAAACTAATTCAGCAAAGGAAGCCCGAGCGCTGGAGTTCCCATGCCCTACCGCCCCCCGTTGGTCGCGCACGAGTACTTCGTCGCCGATCCGCCGGAGCTGCCCGTCCGCTCGCACGGCGAGGAGGGCCTGTCGGTGCTGATCTCTGCGGAGCCGGTGGCATCCGACGCGGCCGGGGTGATCCTGAAGGCGGTGACCTCGGCCGAGGAGACGCTGCTGGTCCAGGTGGGTGTGGCGGGCGAGGGTGTGATCCGGGTCAGGCTCGGGGAGGACGCGGACGCGCGGACCAGGTCGGCCGCCGCGATCTCCATGGTCACGCCGGGCACGTTCGCCGGGGCGCGGGTGGAGAGCCGCGACGGGACGATCCTGCTCGACGCGGGCTCGCTCCGCGCGGAGATCACTCTGTCACCCTGGCACCTGAGGTTCACCGACGCGGGCGGGGCGCCGCTGCTGGAGCAGGACCGGGGGCACACCGACATCAGCGGCCGGTTGCGCACGCTGCCGTTCGGCCGCTCCAGCGTGGACGGCGCGGTGGCCGGATACCACGAGAGCTTCGCGGCCCCCGCCGACGAGGCGTTCGGCGGGTTCGGGGAGTCGTTCACCCGGCTCGACAAGCGCGGCCAGCGGCCGGTGATGTGGAACTTCGACGCCTTCGGCGCCGAGTCGCAGCGGGCGTACAAGAACATCCCGTTCTATCTGTCCAGCAGGGGTTACGGCGTGCTGGTGGACAGCGGGACGCCGGTGGAGTTCGACGTGTGCCAGTCGACGCACAGCTGCGTGCAGATCGTGGTGCCGGACGACCTGATCGACTACTACGTGATCGCCGGGCCCACCCCTGCGGAGGTGCTCGGCCGGTACGACCTGCTGACCTGCCGTCCGCTGCTCCCGCCGAAGTGGGCGTTCGGCACCTGGATCTCCTCGGGGTTCTTCGTCGACACCCAGGAGCGGGTGATGGCGAGGGCGCGGCGGATCCGCGAGCGGGGGATCCCGTGCGACGTGCTCCACCTGGACACGTACTGGCAGACGGACGGGCACTGGTCGGACATGCGCTGGGACGCGGAGGGCTTTCCCGACCCCACCGGGATGCTCGCCGAGCTGGACGCGATGGGCTTCAAGGTCTGCCTGTGGATGAACCCGTACGTCTCCCACCTCAGCCCGGCCTTCCTCCCCGCCGCCGAAAACGGATATTTCCTTAAAAAGATGGACGGTGAGGTGTACGTGGCCGACTGCTGGCACGGCTCCTACCCGGCCTGCGGCATCGTCGACTTCACCAACCCCGCCGCCGTGGAGTGGTTCAAGGGACTGCTGCGCCCGCTGCTCGAACAGGGCGTCCAGGTCTTCAAGACCGACTTCGCCGAGGGCGTGCCGCACGACGCGGTCGCGGCCAACGGCATGTCGGGCACCGACCTGCACAACGTCTACACGCTGCTGTTCAACGACGCCGTCTCCGAGGTGACCCGGGAGGTCGCCGGGCACGGCATGGTGTGGGCGCGCTCGTCGTTCCTCGGCGGGCAGCGGCACTCGGCGCAGTGGAGCGGCGACACCTACACCAGCTACGCCGCGATGGGCAGCACGCTGCGCGGCGGGCTGGCGCACGGGCTGTCCGGCGTCCCGTTCTGGAGCCACGACGCGGGCGGGTTCACCGGTCGCCCCACCGACGACCTGTACGTCAGATGGACCCAGTTCGGCGCGCTCTCCCCGCTGCTGCGCCTGCACGGCACCACCAGCCGGGAGCCGTGGGAGTTCCCCGAGGTCGAGGCGGCGGCGGTCGAGGCGCTGCGGCTGCGCTACCGGCTCATGCCGTACATCTACACGGCGGCCGTCGAGGCCGCCAGGACCGGGGCGCCGATGATGCGGGCGCTGTGCGTGGACCACCCGGACGACCCGGTGGCCTGGCAGGCCGACCTGCAGTACCTCCTCGGCCGCGACCTGCTGGTGGCGCCAATGACCTCGCCGGAGCAGGTCAGGAGGGTCTACCTGCCGGAAGGGGAGTGGGTGGACCACTGGACGGGCGAGATCCTGCCCGGCGGCCGGTACGTCACGGCCGCCACGCCGCTGGACCGCGTCCCGCTGTTCGCCCGGCGCGGCGCCCTCGTCCCGGTGCTCGCCGACCCGGACGGGACCGTCGGGGACGGGCCGTTCGGGGAGATCACCCTGGTCGCGTACGGCGCCGAGGCCCGTGAGGTCCGTACCACCGTCTCCGACCTCGACGGGGACACCACGATCATCGCGATCCCCGACGGGGAGGGCCTGCGGGTGACCGTCTCGGGGAGCGCGCGGATCGCGGGCGTCGAACCGGTGGGCCCGGGCGTCCCGGTCGTCATCGCCACCGTCTGATTCGCGGTGGAGCCGTCCACCCACGACGTCATGGTCGGCTCGGCCTCGGACGCGATCCGGCAGCGCGCGACCATACGGGTGGACGGCGAGCGCGTCCCGGCCCGCGATCTCACCCGGACCACCCGCGCCGCCGACTTCGACGACTACGCGGGCGTCGAGCTGGTCAACGAGACCAAGGTACGCGGCGACGCGGTCGGGGCCTCGGCGGGCGAGTGGATCTCCTTCGAGGACGCCGACCTCCGTGCCGGGGTCACCGGCGTGCGGCTCGGGGGCGCGGCCACCGCCGCCTCCTCCGTCGAGGTCCGCCTCGGCTCCCCGACCGGCAGGCTCGCCGGGACCGTGCCGGTACCCGCCACCGGCGGGACCTGCGCGTGGGCCACGGCCACCGCCCCCGTCTCCGTTGTACGGGGTGGGCAGGACGTCTACCTGGTCTTCCGTGGCAGCCTGCGGATCAAGGACGTGACCTTCACCCGCTGACCACCCACTGACCGCACCTCTCCCGCGGCCCGCCCCTCTCCCGCCGGGGGCGGGCCGTTCGGCGTGCGTGGTGACTTCCCGCCGCGTGAGCGGAAGAATCTCCCGGACCCCGTTTTTCCGGTCTTTTTCATGAGTCCGTTCCCGATGGTTTTCTCCGTGCCCGTCGGGCGAGCACATCTGTCGCAGAATTGTCGGCCGGTCCGGTTAGCATCTGCTCGTCAAAAGGAACGAGGGGCGACCCTTTATTCCTTGTCACGGATCGGCGAACGGGAGTTCTGTGAAATTGTTCAGCAGGGTCGGGCCTCGAATCGGAGGGCTGATGGCCGTTGTCGTCATGGTGGCGGGTGCCTTTGTCCCGGCGGCGCACGCCGCACCGGGGCAGGCCGTTTTCGGTACGGGTTCCGCCGCGCTCGCGCAGGACGATCCGGTTCGGAATCCCGTGGGGAAGGCCACCATCCTCTTCGAGCGGACCACCGCGTCGAAGTGCCCGGTGACCTTCAGGATCCACGGTTCCTTCGAGGGGCTCCCCGACGACGTGCAGCTCGTCCGGTACCGCGTCGTCGGCACCGAGAAGTGGCGGAGCGTCAAGGCGCCGGCCGGCCACGGTGGCGCGTTCACCGCCGTCCTGCAGACGTTCACCTGGGACTGGGAGACGGCGGAGACGTCGGTTCAGATCGAGATCAAGCAGCCGGACGGTCTCGTGTCCAACGTCCTCCACTACTTCAAGTGCGGGTCGCCGGGCGAGGACGAGACGTTCGGCGAGACCACGGGGAACATCGGCCTGACGGCCTCCGGCGGCCCGCTGGCCGAGCTGGTCGCCGACGCCTACGTGGACGCCGTCCAGGCCCTCTCCGGCGCGGAGGTCGCCCTGGTCAGCAGGTACGGGTTCCACACGGACCTGGACGCGGGGCCGGTCACCTCCGAGGAACTGTGGGCCACCCAGTCGGCGGGGCTCGCCGTGGACGTGCACGCGATGACCGGCGCGCAGCTCAAGAACATCCTGGCGTATCCGAACCCGCAGGGCTGGGTGCTCACCCCCTCGGCCGCGCTCCGCTACACGCTGGAGGGTGGGGCCGTCACGGAGATGACGCTGAACGGTGTCCCGGTGACCGACACCCAGGTGATCAAGATCGCGGCCAACTACATCCTGATGGGTGGCTGGCAGGGTTTCCCGAGATGGGAGGGGACCACCAGCGTCTATCACGGCGGCCCGGACGACATGGCGGCACTGGCGTCCTATCTCGTGAAGAACTCGCCGGTGAACGCTCCGGCGGGAGACCGCGTCACCGTTCGATGAGTGCCGTGAAATCGGCTGGACGAACATAACACCGGATAACAGGGCCGGTCGCCGGGCGGAACTCGTTCCGCCCGGCGACCGGCTGAAGCATTCCCCCGGATGAAAGAAAAGCCTTTCACGCCACCGCTCCCGGATCGACGCCTCCGCATTGGAGTCGCAGGCGTTCCCGGTGTGCCGGAGAACGCCGAGGGCCCGGAGAAAATCGAACAGTTCTGTCATTCGTCGGACGCGGTGGGTCCAGGCGGCCGGTCCGTGCCTGTGCCCTATGGCGCCAACGCTCGCCGGACGCGTCCTGGAACCGGTGGCCGGTGGGCGGCCCGAAGATATCCGGCCAAACCTGAATCGCACGAAACTCAACCGGAGGGCAGGCGGCCTGCGCCGTCAAGTTGAGAAATGCTCGATGAGAATGGAGCTTCGGATCCTGGCTTTCGGAGAGTTCGTGGCCGGACGCGGCGCCTGAAGCCGATGCCGCGAGGCGCTCTTCCAGGGTGTCACCGCCGGCCGGGCCAGGCGCGTGCGGCGAGGTTGCGGGTGGCGATTCCGAGCCGCGTTTTGGGGATGAGCAGTGCCGTGGCCCGGCCGATGCCGCGCTGCTTCGGGTCGACCAGGGTGCGGTGCCCGGCCTCGTAGTGGCGGAACGCCTCCGCGTGGTCGGCCGGTCGCGCGGCGAGCGCCTTGGCGAGGGTGTGGGCACCGGCGATGGCGAGGCTGGAACCGTCGCCGAACAGCGACACGCACGACGCCGCGTCGCCGAGCAGCGCGACGCGGCCCCGCGCCCAGGTGGGCAGGCGCACGTGGCTGACCGAGTCGAAGTACAGGTCCTCGGTCTTCCGGAGCCGTTCGAGCAGCTCCGGCACCCGCCAACCGGCGCCCGCGTAGGCCTCGGTGACGATCCGCCTGTGCTGCTCGGTGTCGCGGTGATCGAAGCCGTCGATCGCCGGGCCGCGGAAGATGAAGGCGGCCACGGCGTCGCCCCGTGACGGGTGGATGGAGACCATCCTGCCGGGGGTGTTGTACATGAGCACGTCGTGCGGGTGGTCGACCGGGCCGCCGAGGGGCAGGGTCGCGACGTAGACGCCCATGTGCCGTACGAAGCCGGACTCCGGGCCGAACGCCAGCCGCCGCACCGCGGAGTGGAGCCCGTCGGCGCCGACGACGAGGTCGAAGCGGCGCGGCCCGGCGCGGTCGAAGGTGACGTCGACGCCGTGCTCGTCCTGCCGCAGGGTGACGATCGTGTCGTCGAACAGGAACTCGGCGTCGTCACGGACGGTCTCGTGAAGGGCGGCGGCCAGGTCGCCGCGCGGGAGCTCGACCTCCCGGTTGCCGGCGGCGCTGCGGGTGGCGGGCAGGGCCACGCGGGCGATCCGCCGTCCGGAGGCGTCGACGACGCTCATCGCGGTCGCCCGGGTGGCGAGCTCGCGCAGGCGGGGCATGAGGCCCATCTCCTCGGCCACGGGCAGGGCGGGGCCGCGCACGTCGACGGGATTGCCGCTGGAGCGCAGGCCCTGCGCCCGCTCCACGACGGTGGGACGTAGCCCGTGACGGGCCAGCCAGTAGGCCAGGGTGGGGCCGGCGATGCCGCCGCCGGAGATCAGCACGCTGCGAGGGGACATGCCCACACCATAACCGCACTCGGTGCAGATTTGCAATGAGTGCCCATCAGCGTCGAGTGCATATAAGCGCCGAGTGCTGTCTTGCGCCGGATGTCTGTCCGCGCCGGGTGCCGTACGCTGGGTCGCGTGTCCCTTCGTGACCGCAAGCGGGCCCGCACCCGCCAGACCCTCATCGACGCCGCGACGGAGCTGTTCGAGCGCGACGGCTACGACGAGACGACCATCGCCGACATCGCCGCCGCCGCCGACATCGGCACCCGCACGTTCTTCAGCTACTTCGCCAGCAAGGAGGAGTTGCTGTTCCCGGAGAGCGACGCGCGGGTGCGCGCGGCGATCGAGGCCATCGCGTCACGCGGCCCGGACGACGGACCGGCCGAGGTGCTGCTGCGCGCGCTGCGCAAGGTCGGCGACGACAACGACGACATGGCGAGCCGGCTCGCCGCGCTGCGGCTGAGGTTGGTGCGGACCGTGCCGGTGGTGCGCGGGCGGGCGCTCCAGATGCAGTTCGACGCGCAGCGCGAGATCGCCGGGCATCTGGCCTCGGCGTTTCCCGAGCGGCTCGACGAGGTGAGCGCGGCGGCGCTCACCGGGGCGTTCGTCGGCGCGGTCACGAGCGCGCTGCAGGTGCTGCTCGACGACCCCGACCGGATCGGGGACCCGGCCGAGGTGCAGGCGGCCGTCCGCCGGGCGACCGACGTGGCGCTCACCCCGTGGCTGCGGGCGTCGGCCGGACCGTGGCTGGAGACGTCGGCCGGACGACCGGACCGCCCGCCGCGCGACACGGCCTGAGCCGTTCACGAGCGGCCGGACACCCCGCCGCCCGAGCCGCTCGTTCCCGTCGTGGTTACCCGCCCGCCATCGCCCCCACGACCATGAACGGCTCGGCCCCCGTCGCGACCGGCTCGGGCAGCGGGGTGTCCGGTGGCTCGTGGGACAGGTCCCGCTCGCAGGCGAAGAACCGCACGAACGGGCGACGCCGCTGGGTGTCGTGGTCGCGGATCGTCCCGCGCAGCACCGGGTAGCGGGCCTCAAGCGCGTCGAGGACCGAGCGCTGCGTGGCCTGCCCCTGAACGTGGAGCTCCACCTCGCCTCCGGTGCTCGCGAGGTTGCGCAGATGCGCCGGAAGCACCACGCGGATCACGGCAGCGTCTGCACTTCGACGGACAGCACGGCCGGAAGGTCCCGGACGATGGGCGCCCAGCTGTCACCGGCGTCGGCCGAGGCGTACACCTGCCCGCCGGTGGTGCCGAAGTAGACGCCGCACGAATCCAGCGTGTCGACGGCCATCGCGTCACGCAGCACGTTGACGTAGCAGTGGCTCTGCGGCAGCCCCCTGGTGAGCGGCTCCCACTCGTCTCCGCCCGTCCGGCTGCGGTACACCCGCAGTTTTCCCTCGGGCGGATAGTGCTCCGAGTCGCTCTTGATCGGCACGACGTAGACGGTGTCGGGCTCGTGCGCGTGCACGGCGATCGGGAACCCGAAGTCGCTGGGCAGGTCACCGCTGATCTCGTACCAGGAGTCGCCGGCGTCGTCGCTCCGCATGACGTCCCAGTGCTTCTGCATGAAGAGCACGTCAGGCCGTGACGGGTGCGCCGCGATGTGGTGGACGCAGTGGCCGACCTCGGCGTCCTGGTCGGGAATGCCCTCGGACCGCAGGCCGCGGTTCGCGGGCTGCCAGCTCTTGCCGGCGTCGTCGGTCCTGAACACGCCCGCCGCCGAGATCGCCACGGTGACGCGGGCGGGATCGCTCGGGTCGGGGACGATCGTGTGCAGGCACATCCCGCCGGCCCCCGGCTGCCAGGAAGGTCCCGAGCGGTGCTCGCGCAGCCCGGCGAGCTCCTGCCAGCTCCGCCCGCCGTCGACCGAGCGGAACAGGGCGGCGTCCTCGACCCCGGCGTACACCGTGTCCGGATCGGTGAGCGAGGGCTCAAGGTGCCAGACCCGGGTGAACTCCCACGGGTGCGGCGTGCCGTCATACCACTGGTGGGTGCCGGGGACGCCGTCGTACTGGAACCGGTTACCGACCGCCTCCCACGTCGCGCCGCCGTCGTCGGACCGCTGGATCACCTGCCCGAACCAGCCGCCGGACTGCGACATGTAGAGGCGGGACGGGTCGGCGGGAGATCCGGCGAGGTGATAGATCTCCCAGCCCCCGAAGTGGGGGCCGCTGACGTCCCACCGCTCGCGCTTTCCGTCAGAGGTCAGGATGAACGCGCCCTTGCGCGTGCCCACCAGCACTCGTACACCACTCATCGGCGTTCCTTTCCGAGCCGGCGGCCGATCTGGGCCGGCACCGCGGTCACATTCCCGATCGTCCGACCGGGCCCGGAGCCGATTGCGTCCACGACATGTCCGCCACGGCCGTGGCCACCGACGCTACGACAGCCCCCCGACAAAATCGCGGCACGCCACGGCGACGCGCCCTCGTCCGGGCCGCTGCGCGAACACGTGTCAGAAGATTCGCGAGTACGGGCGTTGAAGAGGGGAATCGGCCCCATCGCCAGGCTGTTGCGAATCATGAACATCAGGCCTAGTCCCGGGAGGACATCATGACGACCACGACTCGTCCCGCCGAAGCGTCGGGCCGGTTCACCATCGGGGGAGACCTCACCGTCAACCGCCTGGGTTACGGGACGATGCAGCTCACCGGCGAGGGCGTGTGGGGAGACCCGCGCGACCCCGAGGAGGCGGTCCGCGTCCTGCGCAGGGCCGTCGAGCTCGGCGTGAACTTCATCGACACCGCCGACTCCTACGGCCCGTTCGTCGCCGAGCTTCTCATCAAGAAGGCGCTGCGCCCCTACGCCGACGACGTGGTCATCGCGACCAAGGCGGGGTTCACCCGGCAGGGCCCCGGGCTCTGGACGCCGGTGGGCCGCCCCGAGTACCTGCGCCAGCAGGTCGAGCTGAGCCTGCGCCACCTCGGCGTCGAGCGGATCGACCTGTTGCAGCTGCACCGCATCGACCCGGCCGTCCCCGTCGCCGACCAGGTCGGCGAGCTCGCGCTGATGCAGAGGGAGGGCAAGATCCGGCACATCGGCCTCAGCGAGGTCGGCGTCGAGGACGTCGAGGAGGCGGGGAAGTCCGCGACGATCGTCTCGGTGCAGAACCTCTACAACCTCGCGCACCGCGACGCCGAGTCCCTGCTTGAGTACTCCGAGGCCAACGGCATCGCCTTCATCCCGTGGTTCCCGCTCGCGACCGGCAAGCTCGCGGCGGAGGGCGGCCCGCTCGCCGCGGCGGCCAAGGAGCACGGCGCCACCCCGTCGCAGCTCGCGCTGGCCTGGCTGCTGCGCCGCTCCCCGGCGATGCTGCCCATCCCCGGCACCTCGTCGGTCGCCCACCTGGAGGACAACGTCGCCGCCGCGACCGTCCAGCTGACCGACGCCGAGTTCGACGCCCTGACCAGGGGAGCCTGAGCGAGAAGAACGGGACCGGCCTCCGCGGACCCGCTACCGGGGGCGGCCCCGTTCAGGTGCCCTTTCTGAGGGAGAGCAGTGTCCGGCTGCGGGTTTCGATGCTGCCGGACACGGATTCACGAATCCGCGGAGCCTCGGAGAGAAGCTCCGCGCAGGAGGGCCACGCCGAGCGCACGCGGTCGACCAACTCCGTGACGACGTCGCCCAATCCCGCGCCCTCCGCGTGGAGACGCCGCTCCAGCCGTTCGAAGGTGCGGATGTTGACCGCGTCGAAGCGCCGGGAACCCGCGAACTTCATGCCGAGGGTCTCTCCGTCCCCCATGTACGCCCTCGTGCAGACGAGGTCGTACGCGGGGGAAAGGGTCGGGGCTCGTGGATCCCGGTAGATGAGGGACCAGTTCTTCAGGTGCGCGTCCCCGTTGGAGATCAGCACCGTGAACGCGAGCCGCCGGGCGAACTCCCGCAGGGCCGTCACGTCGTGGCGGCGATGGACCAGCGCGGCCACCGTTTCGTAGTTGCCGAGGTATTTCTCGTTCGGGTACACGCCGCGCACCTGGGCGAGATCCTCGATGTGGACGGCCCGGCGCTTGTCGTCCCGGTCGAACCGGCGCACGGCGTACGCCATCGTCTCCCCGCCGGGCCAGACCCGCGACGGCAGCGTGTCCAGCTCGTCACGGCGGTACAGGCGCACCTCGGGTACGTCGATTCCCGCCGCGGCGGCCAGCGACATCATCGCGTACTCGTTGCGGGGAACGTCCGCGTAGGCACGGTCGGGCAGCTTGACGATCCAGTCGCCCCCCTGTCCGAAGGCGGGCAGGGTGAGCCGGTCGTTCTCGGCGAGCATGGAGAACTTCAGCGCCACGCCCGCGAGGGAGAAGCGCATCTCGGGATGAGAGTCGTCTTGTGCGCGCTGCCCTTTTCCGTCTTCGAAGCCCCAGCTGGAGTCGTCGAGAATATGGTCCTCGTCGTCGCAGGGAAGCACTCGGACCGCGCCGGGAAGATCGTGGCCGACCTGGGCGAGCAACTCCATCTCCCGGTCGGCGGAGACGCTCCGGTCGGCCGCGATCCAGTCGCGGAGCACCCCTTCGGGCAGGAGGTTGGAGAACCACGCCGGAAGGCGGAGCGCGGCGGAGTGCCTGCCGGTCAGGTTCTGCTCGAAACCGAGCCCGAGGATCGCGCGGCCGGGGTCGAGGAGATAGTCCTCCGAGAACACGAACCGGGTGTGGTCGCCCCGCTGGTGCAGTGTGCCGACGCGATCGTCACCCAGCACGACGGCATGGCGCGACTCAACCGGCGGCATGGGACTCCTCGTCGGAAAGAGCCTGCTCGTCGCCGGGGAGGTCTTCGAGCAGCAACTCGTCGAGCGGGGGGGTGTTCTCGAATCCCCACTCGCACATGCGCTGCAGGAAGCCCTCCAGGTTGGAGAGCAACCGCTCCTGGCGTAGCTGGAGGAAGGTGACGACGTGACCGTCCCGCAGCAGTGTGACCATCTCCGGAGTGATCAGATGGGAGTCGAGGCCCCGGAGCCAGGTGTTCTCGTCCATGGTGAGCGGCGGATCCGCCAGGACGGCGCCGACGGTCTTGCCCGCCTCCTGTTCCATGAACGGCAGCAGGACGCGATTGGCCGCCCACAACCGGTGCTTCTCGGGCACCAGCCGGTTGGGAACCACGTAGCGCACCGCGTCGGCGGCGGTGGGCCGGTCGGTGAGGCACTCGGCGAGCCGGGCCCGCTCGCTCGGTTCTCCCGTGGTGGGGTCTCGCGGCTCCAGTGCCCACCAGGAGCACAAAGCGATCTTGGTGGCTGCCTCGTTCGTCCTGAATCTGCGGAGTTCCGGCAGGCGCGGTACCGGACGGTCCAGAGCGTTCAGAAGATTCTGGACCGATCCCGTGAGGTCGTCCGGCTGGATCTTGGCACAGAGTGCCCGCCTCGCCCCGGTGCTGCTGCCCTTGAAGATCTCCGGTCCGAGCAGCGCCGCCCGCCAGTACCAGCGGCGCAGCAGCCTCCGGTTGGCGGGGTCCGGGTTGGGGAAATGGCCGAACACGCGAGTGAGCACGATCAGGAGATAGCGGTAGGCGAGCAGGCTGAAATGGGGCACCCCCGCGTCGTTCTGCAGGAAGCTGATCGCTCGCCCGAGAGCCTCCTCTCCCGCCTGGAAGGCCGTGTCGCGGTCTTCGCCGGGAAACTCCACCACCTCCCGGCGATTCTCGTCGTCGAACTCCGTCCGGATCTCCCGCTCCGGATTGGGGCCCCGCCTGGCGAGAATCATACGGAGAACCGTGTCGCTGTCGATTCGGCCGAAATTGAACTGCTCGTCGATATGTGCGGCGATCACGTCGATGGTGAGCGTCTTGTCCTGCTTCGACTCCTCCCCCGCGAAGAGCGCGGAGAAGATCTCCGCCTTGCTGAGACGCTTCCCGTAGTTGTTCATCCGGTCGAAGATGTCCCGGAGGACCTCGGCGTTCTCCTGCTCCACCTGGTAGGCGGGCATGGGGTACTGGCGGAGGATCGCGGTCAGATTGAACGCCAGGTCCTGCAGGTCGGCGGGGACCTCCGGGTAGACGGTGAACCACCGCAGCACCCTGCGGAGATCGAACAGGGTGGGCAGCGGGATGACGTGCGGGTCCTCGGCCGAGGGCCGGGGCACGAAGCGCTCGTTCCGCAGGTCGTAGGAGAGTGCGAAGCGCGGATCCCGGGCGCCGTCCTCGTGCAGGGCGTTGGCCAGGCTGGTGATCCGCTGCTGGCCGTCCACGACCCACAGGGACTGGTCCAGGCGGGGGGCCTCGATGCGCAGGGCTCCGAGCGTGAGCGCCTGCTTCGAGGCGGGCCGGATCCACAGCAGGAGGCTGCCCACCGGGTAGCCCTTGACGATGCTGTCGAAGAGCCGGATGACGTCCTCGCGTCCCCACCGGAAGTCGCGCTGGAAGTGGGGCACCCGGATCTGGCCGCGCCAGGCCATGCCGATCAGTTTCTCCACGTCGTATGTCGTGGCGCTGGGACGGGTGTCCAGCCCGGTGCTCATCGCGTCTCCTGTCGTCGGGATCCCATGCTTGCGAGGACGGCTGCCGGGTTCAACCGGATTCCCATTAAACAGGCGTGCCGGGCCGCGAGCCGACCGCCGGGCGGAGTACCCGCCGCTCAGCCCTTCACCGCGCCGATGATCACCCCCTTGGTGAAGTGCCGCTGGACGAACGGGTAGACGAACAGCACCGGGAGCAGCGCGACGACGATGATGGCCATCTGGATGGCGAGGCTCGGTGGCGGGGCCTGTCCGGCGACGGTGCCGACGCCGGTCTGGCCGGCGATCAGTGACTGGCCCTGCAGCACGTACTGCCGCAGCACCACCTGCAGCGGCCACTTGGCGTTGTCGTTCAGGTAGAGGACGGCGTTGAAGAACGAGTTCCAGTAGCCGACCGCGTAGAACATGCCGATGACGGCGGTGACGCCCTTCGACATGGGCAGCACGATGGTGCGCAGGATGCGGAACTCGCTCGCGCCGTCGATGCGGGCGCTGTCGCTCACCTCCTCGGGGATGTTCATGAAGAACGCCCGCATCACCACGAGGTTGAACGCGGTGACCGCGCCGGGCAGGATCAGCGACCAGTACGTGTCGATCAGCCCCAGCGAGCTGACCAGCAGGTAGTTCGGGATCATCCCCGGGCCGAACAGGAACGTCAGCAGGATCAGGAAGAGCATCGGCCGGTGCAGCAGCGACCCCGGCCGCGACAGTCCGTAGGCGGCCAGCACGGTGACGGTGAGGCTGATCGCCGTGCCGACGACGGTCACGCCGAGGCTGACCACGACCGACCGGGTCACCACGCCGCCGGAGAACAGTTCCTCGTACGCGGCGAAGGACAGCCCGCCCGGCACGGTGACCAGGCCACCGGCCTCCGTCACCGCCTCCTGGGTGGACAGGCTGGTCAGCACGACCATGTAGATGGGGAAGAGCACGCACGCGACGATGAGCGCGAGGGCGAGCCCCTTGAGGAGCCCGCCGACGCGGCTGGGCCGCTCGGCCCAGGGGGGAGGAGTCGTCATGATCGTTTGTAGATCCCCTGCTCGCCGAATCGATGGGCGACCCTGTTGGCCACCAGGATCAGCACCAGTCCCACCAGGCCCTTCACCAGGCCGGCCGCCGCGCCGTAGCTCCACTCGCCGGTCAGCAGCGTGCGCCAGTACACGAACGTGTCCAGCACCTCGGCGGCGTCCCTGCCGACCGCGTCGCGCTGCAGGAAGAACTGCTCGAAGCCGACGTTCAGCGCGTCGCCGAGGCGCAGGATCAGCAGCAGCACGATGACCGGGCGCAGGCCCGGCAGGGTGATGTGCCACAGCCGCCGCCAGCGGCTCGCGCCGTCGACGGCGGCGGCCTCGTAGAGGTTCTGGTTGATGGCCGCCAGCGCGGCCAGGAAGATGATCGTTCCCCAGCCGGCGTCCTTCCAGACGGTCTCCGCCGTCACCAGCGCGATGAACGTATCTGGATTTGTCATGATGTCGATTCCGTCGTACCCGTGGTCCCGCAGCACCTGCGAGAGCAGGCCCGCGCCCCCGAACATCTGCTGGAACAGCGTGACCACCAGCACCCACGAGAAGAAGTGCGGCATGTAGACGATGCCCTGGATGAACAGGCGCAGCCGGGGCCGCGCCACGCTGTCCAGGAGCACGGCCAGCATGATCGGTACGGGGAAGTAGAAGACCAGCTGGAACGCGGTGATCGTCAGGGTGTTGAGCGTCGCGTCCCAGAAGCTCGCGTCGAACACCAGCCAGTGGAAGTTGGCGAACCCCACCCACGGGCTGTCCCCGATGCCCACGTACGGCGAGTAGTCCTGGAACGCGATCACGTTGCCGAGCAGCGGGACGTAGTGGAACAGGACGAGCAGCCCGATCGCGGGAAGGGCCATGAGCAGCAGCTGCCAGTCACGTTTCAGGCGAGCCTTGAAGGGTTGGTGGCGCGCCCGCCTTGTCCTCGGACCCCTTTTACGGACATCCTTGGAGGTGCCGGCGCCGGCGGGTGAGGTCAGGTCACCCGCCGGCCCGGTTTTTCCATGATCCCCGGACGAGCCCCGGCCGCTTTCCCGACGGTCCCCGGGTGAGGCCGGGTCGTCGGGGTCGGGCTCGGTTCCGGCGGGATTCCTAAGCACGGCCGTTGTCCCGCAGGACCTTCAGGTAGAAGTCGCGGGCCTCGTCCCCGCCGTCCCGCCGCCACTCCGTGGCGATCTGCTTGGCGTCGCTCACCGGCCGCCGGCCGCGCATGACGTCGGTGAACTTGTCCTCGGTGGGGACCTGCAGCCCGGAGTACTTCGACGGCCGCTGGATCCTGATCCCGTCGAACGGGCCCTTCTCCAGGAACGGGAAGCTCGCGTTCTGCCACTCGACGTTGGCCTTCACCGCGTCGGCCCAGGGCCAGTCCACGTACAGCGGGCGCCCGCCCAGGAAGCCGTAGGTGTAGGCGACCTCCTTGCGGCTGAGGTCGTTCGCCCGCGGGACGTTGTTCGCGTCCCGGGTGAAGTGCTTGCCCTCCACGCCGTAGTTGGCGAGCTCGTACTCCTTGGTCCCGTACGGCGCCGCGCACCAGTTGAGGATGGAGAGGATCTCCTCCACCTTCTCCTTCGGCAGGCCCTTCCTGACGAAGGTGAAGATGCCCGCCGCGTTGCCGTGGTACATCAGCGGCTTGCCGCCGTCGTGGGCGAAGATCGGGAAGGCGCCCAGGCTGAAGCCGGGGTCCTTGCCGCGGTGCTGCTGCAGGAGCTCCTTCCAGCCGCCCAGCCCGTCGCGGTAGACCAGGATCTGCCCGGCCCCGATCAGCTCCTTCTCGTTGGCGCCCTTGCTCCCGGCGACGCTCGGGTGGACCAGCCCCTCCGCGAAGACCTTCCGCATGAACTCCAGCATCAGCTCGAACTCGGGGGTCTCGTACTTGTGGACGAGCTTGCCGCCCTCGTACCGCCAGTCCTGCGGGACGCGGAAGGTCGGCCACATCATCTCGTGGATGCTGCCGAACGCCCAGCGCTTGGCCTTGGCGTCGGTGATCTCCTTGCCCAGCTCGAACAGCTCGTCGGCGCTCCCGGGGCTGGCGTTCCAGCCGTTCTTCTCGAACAGGTCCTTGCGGTAGAGCAGCGCGAAGGGGTACGGCTCGGTCGGGAACGGCACCGCCATGAGCTTGTCGTTCCAGACCGACCACTGCCACGCGGCCGTCGGCAGCGCGGCCAGCAGAGGGTAGGGCTTGACCTTGTCGCCCCGCAGGTACGGGGTGAGGTCCTCGAAGGCCTTGTCGACGGCGGTGTTGAAGTCCGCCATCTTGTCGATCTCCCAGCTCGGGATGACCATGATCTCCGGGATCTCCCCGGCGGCGAGCCTGGCGATGGCCTTGTCGCCGTAGACGTTGCCGTCGGTGATCTGGAACTCCACGGTCGCGCCGATGTCGGCGTTGACGGCCTGGAAGTAGGAGTTGCTCGCCAGGCCGGGCGGCGGCGGGCCCCACAGCGGGGTCATGGCCTTGTAGGTGCCGCCCCTGCCCGCCTTCCGGGTGAGCGCGGCGGTGGGGCTGGCCGGGTAGGCGGTGAAGCCGCCGCTGACGTCGGGGACCCCCGGCAGGGTGGAGACCGTGCCGGGAATATCGGGCTTGATACCGGGGAAGGCGGTGTAGGTGGGGGTGAGGGACGTCAGCTTGTCCGCCGCGGCGGCCGTGGCGCCCCCGCCACCGGGCCGGGGGCCGGTCGGCGCGGAACACGCGCCCAGCAGGCCGCCGCCCGCGACCGTCGCGGCGCTCAGTCCCACCAGCCCGAGGAATCCACGGCGGCTGGTCATCGCGCCCGGGGGAAGATCCTTCACAGGGCGCTCCCTTCGTTGTCTCGAGACGGGTCCGGGGTGTCGTGGGGAACGGCTCCGGGGTAGAATTAGTTAGTCTTTCGACCAAACAAATTAGTCGAGGGTGGCCGCCGCCACAAGGGACCGCCGATCGCGGGGCGCCGGGGAGCGGTCACGGATCGGTGAACGATGGGGCATGATGGGGCCAGCCTGGCCGAGCGGGAGCGGGACTCACCTTGATCACATCTACGACTGACCCGCGGCCGGCCGACTTCGCCGACGTGCGGGCCACCAACCTCGCCGTCGTGCTGAGGTTCGTGCGCGAGCACGCGCCGTGCTCGCGGGCCGACATCGCGGCGTCGACCGGTCTCAACAAGGCGACCGTGTCGAGCCTGGTCGCCGATCTGATCGACCGCCGCCTGGTCAGGGAGACCGGCCTGACGGAGAACCGCGTCGGCCGCCCCGCCACGATGCTCGTGCTCGACGGCTCGCCGTACGCGGCGATCGGCATCGAGGTGAACGTCGACTACATCACCGCGGTCGCGGTGGACCTGTCGGGGGAGAGGCTGCTGTCGTGGCGCAGGTCCTTCCCCGGAGCGGCCGGCACGGCGGGCCAGGCGATGGCCACCGTCGCGGGGATCGTCCGCCGCGTCGTGACCCGGATGGCCAAGGAGGAGCGCCAGGTCCTGGGGCTGACCGTGGGCGTGCCGGGGCTGGTCGGCACCGACGGCACCGTGCGCATCGCGCCCAACCTCGGCTGGCGCGACGCCGACCTCTGCGGCGACCTCACCAAGGCCCTGCGCGACCCGGGCTTCCCCGTCCAGGTCGACAACGACGCCAACCTGGCGGCGCTGGCCGAGCACCGCTTCGGCCCGTACGCCGGGACCGCCAACCTGGTCTACCTCACCGGCGAGATCGGCGTCGGGGCCGGGGTCATCCTCGACGGGCGGCTGCGCCGCGGCGGCCAGGGGTACGGCGGCGAGATCGGCCACATCCAGCTCGACCCCTTCGGCGCCGAGTGCCGCTGCGGGCGCCTGGGCTGCCTGGAGGCCGTCGCCGGGATCGGCGCCGTGCTGGAGCACGCCGCGATCTCGCCCGCCGAGGTCGAGGTCGAGCTCGACGAGGTGGTACGGCTGGCCCGCGCGGGCGACGCGCGCACGCTCGCCCTCCTGACCTCCGTGGGCCACAACCTCGGCAAGGGCGTGGCCCTGATGACGAACCTGCTCAACCCCGAGGTGGTCATCCTGGGCGGTTACTACGTGCCGCTCGCGCCGTGGCTGCTGCCCTCGGTGGAGGCCGAGACCCGGGGGCGCACGATCGCCCCGGAGGCCGGGGGCTGCCGGGTCGTGGCCTCCACGCTCGGGTACGGGGCGGCGGCGCTGGGGGGCGCCGCCCGGGTGCTCGACTCCATCGACTCCGGGCGCCTGCCACGGGTCTCGTGATCCGCGCTCGGGTGCTCGCCTCCGGACGCCTGTCGCGAGTCCTGTGATCCGCGCTGGGGACGCCGTCCGGGTGAACGGTTCCGTGGTCATCGCCCTGGATTCACGTTGTTTTCAGCTAGATTCACGGCGTTCGCGGCGGATCTCCCGTCCGGATCCCGGGCCGTCCGGGGCACTCGCAGGGAGCTTCCGTTCCGGGCCCCGGGCGGAGCGCAATCGTTTGCCGCCCGCCTCTTGACCTTGACCGCACGGGAGTGCACCCTTCATCGAAGCGCTTCGACGCTCCCAAAGGGCTCTCAAAGGGATGGTCCCCGATGAACGAACCGTTCCGTGACCCGGAACTCCCCCTCGCGCGGCGCGTCGCGGACCTGCGGGACCGGCTCACCCTGGAGGAGAAGATCGGGCTGCTGCACCAGTACCAGCGGCCGGTGGAGCGCCTCGGGCTCGGCCCGTTCCGTACCGGCACCGAGGCGCTGCACGGCCTCGCCTGGCTCGGCCCGGCGACGGTGTTCCCGCAGGCGGTCGGGCTGGCCAGCACCTGGGACCCCGACCTCGTCCGGCGGGTCGGCGAGGCCACGAGCGACGAGGTCCTCGCCTTCCACCACAAGGACCCGTCGGGGGCGGGGCTCAACGTCTGGGCCCCGGTCGTCAACCCGCTGCGCGACCCGCGCTGGGGCCGCAACGAGGAGGGCTACTCCGAGGACCCGTGGCTGACCGGTGTCATGGCGACGGCGTACGCCTCCGGCCTTCGTGGGAGCGATCCCACGGTGCTGAAGACCGCGCCCACCCTCAAGCACTTCCTCGGCTACAACAACGAGACCGACCGCTGCGTCACCTCCAGCGACCTGCCGCCCCGGGTGCTGCGCGAGTACGAGCTCCCGGCCTACCGGCCCGCCCTGGAGAGCGGCGCGGCGGTCGCGGTGATGCCCTCCTACAACCTGGTCAACGGCCGCCCGGCCCACCTCAGCCCGCTCATCGCCGAGGTGCTGCGAGCCTGGGCGCCCGACGACCTCCTCGTGGTCAGCGACGCGTACGCGCCCGCCAACCTCACCGGCCTGCAGGGCTACCACGACGACCTCCCCGAGGCGTACGCCCACGCGGTCAGGGCCGGGCTCGACAGCTTCACCCAGGACGACGACCGGCCCGAGGCCACCCTCGGCCACCTCCGCGCCGCGCTGGAGCGCGGCCTGCTCACCGAGGCGGACGTCGACGCCGCCGTAAGGCACACGCTGTCCGTCCGCTTCCGGCTGGGCGAGTTCGACCCCGCCACCCCGTACGACGACATCACCGAGGCGGTCGTCAACTGCCCGGAGCACCAGAGCCTGGCCCGCGAGGCCGCCCGGCGCTCGATCGTGCTGCTGCGCAACGACGGCGTCCTGCCGCTGGACGCCTCGGTGCGCAGGATCGCGGTCATCGGCCAGCTCGGCGACACGCTCATGGAGGACTGGTACTCCGGCACCCTCCCGTACGCCGTCACCGCCCGCGCCGGGCTCGCCGAGCGGTGCGAGACCGTCTTCTGCGAGGCCGTGGACCGGATCACTCTCTCCGTGGAGGGACTGGACGGCCGTCACGTCGTCGCCGACCCCGACGGGGGGCCGCTCGGGGTCGGCGACGAGCCCGGCCTGTTCGACCTGTTCGACTGGGGCGGCGGCTGCTACGCCCTGCGGGCCGTGGCGACCGGGCGCCACCTGTCCGTCGACGACGACGGGGTGCTGGTCAACGACCAGCCGGGCCCCAACGGCTGGGAGGTGCGCCAGACCTTCCGTACCGAGGACCGGCCCCGTGGCGCGCTCGCGCTCCGGCACATCTCCACCGGCCGCTACCTCGCCCTGGACGGCGAGGTCTTCCGCCTGGCCGACGACGCCGACGCCGCCGCCTGGCTCACCGTGGAGCGGGTGGTGAGCGGAGCCGAGGCCGCCGCCACGCTCGCCGCGACCGCGGACGTGGCCGTGGTGGTCGTCGGCGACCACCCGCTGGTCAACGGCAGGGAGACCGAGGACCGCCTCGACCTCGCGCTGCCCGCCGCGCAGCAGGCCGTGGTCAGGGCGGTGCGCGAGGCCAACCGGAGAACCGTGATGGTGATCAGCAGCGGCTACCCGGTGACCTGGGACGGCGACGACCCGCCCGCGGTGCTGTGGTCCTCGCACGGGGGCCAGGAGTACGGGCACGCGCTGGCCGAGGTGCTGTTCGGCGACGCCGACCCCGAGGGGAGGCTCACCCAGACCTGGTACCGCTCGGCGTGCGAGCTGCCCGACCTGCTCGACTACGACATCATCGCCTCGGACGCGACCTACCAGTACTTCAGGGGAACCCCGCTCTACCCCTTCGGCCACGGCCTCGGCTACACCACCTTCGACTACGCCGACCTGGCCGTCTCGGTGCAAGGCGGCACGCTCACCGCCTCGGTCACCGTCACCAACACCGGTTCCCGCGAGGGGGTGGAGGTCGTCCAGATCTACACCCGCCAGCGGAGCTCCCGGGTCAAGCAGGCGCTGCGCCGCCTGCGCGGCTTCGTCAAGGTGCGCCTCGCCCCCGGCGAGAGCACCCGGGTCGACTGGGGCCTCGACGTCGCGGAACTGGCCTTCTGGGACGTCACCAGGAGCCGGTTCGTCGTCGAGGACGCGCCCCACAAGCTCATGGTCGGCGGCTCCTCGCGGGACATCCGGCTGTGCGCCCCCTTCCACGTCGACGGCGAGCGGGTCCCGCCGCGCGACGCCCTCGCGGGCCCGATCGCCGCCGTGGACCACGACGAGTACGACTCGGTGACGTTCGTGGACGCGGCCAGGGTCTCCGGCGACGCCGTGCGCTCCACCGCCGAGGGGGCCTGGATCGTGTTCCGCTCGGTCGACCTGGGGGACGGGGCCGCCTCCTGCGCCGCCGTCGCCACCGGGGAGGAGGGCGGGGTGCTCACCCTGCGCCTGGACGACCCCCTCTACGGGCCCGTCGTCGGCGACCTTCCCGTCCCCCGCGCGGGCCGTCACGACCTCACCGAGGTGCGTACCGGGCTTGCGGCGGCGAGGGGAGTCCACGATCTTTATGTGGTGTTCGAGAACGCGGGGATCACCGTCGCCTCCCTGAGCTTCGACGCCTCACCTGGCGTCGGTGCTTCACCGGGCGTTGGCGCTTCACTGAGCGTTGGCGCTTCACCGGGCTTCGGCGCCTCGCCTGGCGTCGGCGCTTCACCGAGCTTCGGCGAGACCGGGTGAGCGGGCGGGCGGTGACCATCAGCGAGGTCGCCCGGCACGCCGGGGTCGCGGTGAGCACGGTGTCGTACGTGCTCAGCGGGAAGCGCGCCATCTCGGCCGACACCCGGCGCCGGGTGCTCGACAGCGTGCGGGTCCTGGGATACCACCCCAACGCCGGGGCGAGGGCCCTGGCCAGCAAGCGCGCCAACGTCATCGCGCTGGTCCTGCCCCTGCGGGCCGGGGTGCACGTCCCGGTGCTGATGCAGTTCGCCACCTCGGTGGTCACCGCCGCGCGGCGTTACGACCACGACGTGCTGCTGCTCACCGCCGACGAGGGCTCCGACGGGCTCCGCAGGGCGGCGGCGAGCGCGCTGGTCGACGGGCTGGTGGTGATGGACGTGGAGCTCCACGACGGCCGGGTACCGCTGCTCAGGGAGCTCGCCGAGCCCAGCGTGCTGATCGGGTTCCCCGCCGACCCGTCCGGCCTGACCTGCGTCGACCTCGACTTCGCGCGGGCGGGCGCGCTCTGCGTGGAACACCTGGCCGAGCGCGGGCACCGGGAGGTCGCGCTGCTCGGCGCCCCCTCAGTCGTCTACGAGCGGGGCACCGGCTTCGCCCGCCGTACCAGGGAGGGCTTCGCCGCGGCCGTGGTCGAGGCCGGACTGACCGGGACGGCCCTGCCGTGCGAGGAGAACTTCGACCAGGTGTCCGCCGCGATCGCCGGTCTCCTCGACGCCAGGCCGGGCCTGTCCGGGCTGGTCGTGCACAACGAGGCCGCGGTCGGCCACGTGCTGGGGGCGCTGCGCCAGTACGGCAGGCGGGTGCCCGGCGACATCGCCGTGGTGGCCATCTGCCCCGGCGACATCGCGGAACGCGCCAGCCCGCCGCTCACCTCGGTGCTGATCCCGGCCGAGGAGGTGGGCCGCCAGGCGGTCCGGCTGCTCATGGAGAAGCTTGAGGGCCGCGCCGTCCCCGACGGCACCCTGCTCCAGCCGAGACTCACCGTCCGCGACAGCACCTGACCGCGAGTCTCCCGCCGGGTTCCCCGAAGAGGTCCGGAACGCCGACGGGCGCGCCCCCCTTTCCGGGGAAGCGCGCCCGTCGGCGTCACGCTCCGTTCGGCCTTGCCTGTCCCGCCGGCTGTTCGGTCGCGGAAGGCTACGGCCGCCTTGCCTGTCTTGCTGGTCGTCCCGCTGAGAACGGCTACCAGTCGCCCCCGCCGAAGTCTCCGCCGCCGAAGTCGCCTCCGCCGCCGAAGTCACCCCAGCCTCCGCCGCCGAAGTCGCCTCCGCCGCCGAAGTCACCGGAGCTCTCGCCGCCGCCGCCGTAGCCGCCGTAACCGAAGCCACCGCTCATCATGCTGCCCATCATCGTGCCGACGAGCATGCCGGTCATGACGTCGCCGAAGCCGCCGTAGTAGCCGTAGGCGTAGGGCTGGTAGGCCGGTCCCGCGTCGTAGTACGGGCGGCGCTGGCCGTTGACCATGACCTCGCGCGTCTGCGGCTCGAAGCCGCGCTCGACGGCCTCGGCGTCGGCCGCGCAGGCGGGCACGTCGCGCAGCGCGCCACCGGGCGGGGCCCAGCGCACGTCGCGGGCGGAGGGGCCGTGCTGCGGGTTGAAGAAGCACGGGGAGCGCCGCTCGGGCAGCGGCTGGTGGTTGACGCGCGCCTTCACGCAGGCGAGGGCGTAGCGGCCCTCCTCCAGCGCGGTGGTCACACCGCGGAACTCGTCGGGGCGCTTGACCGCCGCGAGTTCCACCTTGGCCCGCTCGTAGGAGTCGAGGGCGCGCTGCCAGTCCTGCTGGTGGTCGGCGCCGTCGTTGAGCAGCTTGACGTCGGTGTCGAGGTCGGTGATCTCCTCACCGAACTTGGTGACGTCCTCGTCCACGGTCTGCTTGACCGCGGCCAGCTCGGCGGCCTCGCGCTCCTCGCGCTGCCTCTTCTTCTTGCGGGAGTAGAGGAAGATGCCCGCGCCGCCGGCGAGGGCCAGCACCAGGATGCCGACCAGGATGCCTCCGCTGGAGCCGCTGGAGGAACTGGAGGAGCCGGACGGGGCACCGGCGCCGACGGCCGCCTCGTCGGCCAGCTTGACGAAGTTGATCACGTTGTCGGTCGGGCTGCTGGTGGTCTTGGCCCGCCCGAGCAGCTCGTCGACGTCGACGCCCCTGATGTTGGTGACGCCGAACGGGGTCTTGCCGCTCATCACCAGGACGGTGGACTTGGACCCGACGCCCTTGAGGAGCGAGCTCAGCAGGGTCCTCGCCTGGGACTGGCTGCTGATCGAGCCCTCGGGCAGCAGCGCCACGTAGACGGAGGAAGTCTGGTCGGCCGCGCCGCGCATGGCGTCGACGGCGTTGGGGGGCAGCCCCGCCGCGGGATCAACGTAGAAGTTGTCCCCGTCCTTCAGCTCCGAGACGATCGCGCTGGGATCAGGCGCCGCGGCGTGGGCCGCCGGGGCGATCATGAACATGGCCAGTAGCCCGGCGAACAATGCCATGATCGTGGCACCGAAACGACCTGGCGCGGCTTTTGTGATGGTCACGGCAGAAAGCCTCCTTCGTCCTGAAAGACGAATGAGTGGACGGCAGAGTTCCCTACCCCTCGACCGTATCCCCTCGCGGCCCGCATCAGGCGCCTCTCCGGCACCCGGTATCCGATCGCCGTACCGGCCAGCCCGCGCGGAGACCGCGAACGTCCCCGACCCGGGGCTCCCGGATACTCGACCCTCGTACCGGCCTCGTACCGGCCCGCGGGCGCGCTCAGGCGTCCTTGATCTCGCAGATCGTGGCGCCCGAGGTGATGCTCTGGCCGACCGACGCGGCCAGTCCCGTGACGGTGCCCGCCTTGTGGGCGGCGAGGGGCTGCTCCATCTTCATCGCCTCCAGCACGACGATCGTGTCACCGGCCGCGACGGTGTCGCCGTCGGCGACCACGACCTTGACGATCGTGCCCTGCATCGGGCTGACCAGGGAGTCGCCGCTCGCGGCCTTCCTGGCCACCCCGCCGCCCCGGCGCGGCGCCTTCGAGGCGCTGCCCGCGCCGGTACCTCCGGGGCTTCCGGCACTCCCGGCATTTCCGGCGCTCCCGGCGGCGAATCCCGGGGGAAGCACCACCTCCAGCCGCTTGCCGCCCACCTCGACGGTGATCCGCTCCCGCTCGCCCGGCTCCCCGGCCGGGCCGGGCTCTCCCTCGTACGGCGTGATCGTGTTGTCGAACTCGGTCTCGATCCACCGGGTGTGGACGGTGAAGGGTTCGGAGGTGAACGCGGGGTCGGACACCACGGCCCGGTGGAAGGGCAGCACGGTCGGCATGCCGTCGATCTCGAACTCGGCCAGCGCCCTGCGCGAGCGCTCCAGGGCCTGCGCCCGGGTCGCCCCGGTCACCACCAGCTTGGCGATCAGCGAGTCGAAGGACTGCGGGACGGTCATGCCCGCCTCGTACCCGGCGTCCAGGCGCACCCCGGGCCCCGAGGGCGCGCTCATGCGC
>NZ_JBPJSR010000030.1:0-81658 GCF_051390675.1 Streptosporangium heterodermiicola | reverse complement strand
GAGCTCCCCGGTCACGGGCGAACGGGTGCCTCCGGCTCCCGGACGCCGTCCAGGAGGGTCCTGGCCAGCGCGGCGGCGAACTCGTCGAGCGGCTGGGCGGCCGGGCCCGACGGCGGGCGTTCCCCGGCGAAGGCGTGCAGGAAGGCGCGCTGGAAGCACGCCCCGAGGAACAGGGCCGCCGCCGCCTCGGGGTCGGCGCCGGCGCGGAGGCGCCCGGCGGCGCGCTGCTCGCGCAGGTAGGCGGCGAGGGCGTCGAGCGGCTTGTGCGGGCCCATGTCGAGCCTGTCCATCTCCTCGCCGTGCCGCCGCAGCAGCACCGGATCGGAGAACAGGGAGGCGGCGATCGGGAAGGTCGACGCGTAGAACGCCACGGCGTGCCGGGCGATCTCGGCCAGGGTCTCCTCGACGTCGCGCCCGTCCCTGTCGCCTGGCCCGTTCGCTCCCCCGCTCTCCAGCTCGGCGAGGAGCGGGGCGAGCCGGGGCAGCCGTTCCTTCAGGACGAACGTGAACAGCTCCTCCTTGCTGTCGAAGTGCTTGTAGAGCGCGGCCTCCGAGCATCCCGCGACGCGGGCGATCTCCTTGGTGGTGGTGCGGGCCAGCCCGATGGTCCGCATCAGCTGGTCGGCGGCGTCCAGGATCCGGACCCGCGTCGGCTTCATGCTGGGCGCTCCCCCGGAGTTGACGGATAGGTGGGTGAACACTCACTCTAATGGTTAGTGAGCACTCACCAACCAGGAGGGCACCATGAAGCTGACCGTCTGCGGAGCGACGGGCGGTACGGGCCAGGAGGTCGTACGGCAGGCGCTGGAGGCGGGGCACGAGGTGACGGCGGTGGTGCGCGATCCCGCGCGGCTGCCGGACGGCCTCACCGGCGTGCGGGTGGTGACGGCCGACGTGACCGACCCGCGGGCACTGCGTCCCGCGATGGAGGGACGGGACGCCGTGATCTCCGGTCTCGGCCCGCGCAGCAGGAAGCTCGCCAGGGACGGCATCGTCGCGCCCGCGACGCGGGGGATCCTGTCCGCCCTGGAGGTCTGCGGGGTGCGCCGCTTCGTCGCGGTGAGCGCGGCCCCCGTCGGCCCGTCGCCGCAGGGCGACCCCTTCCTCGACCGCAGGGTCACGACCCCGCTGATCCGGAGGTTCCTGCGCGACGTCTACACCGACCTGGGGGCGATGGAGGAGGCCGTCCGCGCCAGTGACACCGAGTGGACGGTCATGCGGCCGCCCCGCCTGCTGGACAAGCCCCGCACCGGGACCTACCGGCTGGCCGTCGGCGGCAACGTCCCCGGCGGGCGCACGATCGCCCGCTCCGACCTGGCCCACGCGATCCTCGCCCTGCTGGACGACCCGGCGACGGTGGGCCAGGTGGTCGGCATCGCGTACTGAGTCGATCCGAGACACCGGAGGAGACGGCACGGGCGCGGGACGTTCCCGGCCCGACGAAGCCAGGCAGGATCAGGCAGGAGCAGACACCCGGCCGTTCCGGGGGCGCGAGAACCGGTGCCCTATCCGGGCTCGCCGGCGAACGCCCGGGCGAACGCGTCGTGGACGGGCGTTCCGGGGATGTCGTCGAGCACGGCGAAGACCACCCGCTCGAAGCGCCCGTGGAAGGCACCCGAGGGGCCGAGGTGCGTGGCGAAGCAGTCCGCCACGAGCGCGGGCGAGTTGCGGAACACGCCACACCCCCACGCCCCCAGTACGAGCCTGCGCGGTCCCGAGGCGGCGAAGAGGCTCAGCGCCCTCCCCGAACGCTCGAACAGCACCTCGGGCAGGCGGGCGCGCCGCTCGTCGTTCTCGTCCATGGCACCGGCGTTCGGCGCGGCCACGGTCAGGAACGAGACGGGGTACGGGCGGGCGAGCAGGCCGCCCCGGTCGTCCCTGAAGACCGGGACCGCGGGCGAGAAGATCGCGCGATCGCTGTAGAGCGGATCGCCGCGCTCGCGGTGGAAGGCGTAGAAGTCCGGCGCCTGGAGCAGGCAGCGGTAGAGCCCCGACGCGTACGCGAGGCTCTCCTCCTGCGCCTGGGTCCCCCGCAGGAAACCACCCCCGGGATTCTTCGCCGAGGCGAAGTTCAGGCAGCCGACGGCACCGTCGCCCCCGCCCCGGTCGCCACCGGTTTCGTCGACCCCGGCCATCCGGCGGGCGGCCGACAGGGAGGTCTCGTTGACGACCTTCACCGAGGTCGCGAAGGCCGCAGGCGCGGCGAGCGGCCCGACCGGCTCGTCGGGCCCCCACAGCCGGGTGCCCGCGACGGCACCGGCGAGCTCTTTCGCGATGGACACCCGCCCCCGCGCGGGGTGGTCGTACCAGCCGCGCTCCAGGGTCTCCACGGTCTCCGCGGCGAGCGCCCGACGTGCTTGCGACATCTTTCCTCCCGGTTTCCCTCCGGGCAAAAGTTATCCTCATGGTGAGAAATTCTCAATACGAGAAGGACAAGGAGATCGGCGCCGCCGACCTGGGCCGGCACGGCCGGATGAGGTCACGTCGCCCCGCCCGATTCCCGGGCCGCGAGCTCTCAGCCGCGGACCGCGGTGAACAGGGCGTAGCTGATCTGCGGGATCTCCCCGAAGCGGCGGTATATCTCCGCGCAGAGGGCGAGCTGCTCGCCGAGTTCGCCGCCCAGGCGGATGGCGGAGGCCGGGAGGATGTCGCCCACGAGCTGGAAGGATCGGCTGATGTTTGGCCATATGTCGTGAAATATCTCGATCTTCAGCCCAGCCCGGTCCATCTCCTCGTAGAACTCATCCACGGTGGGCAGGAAGTGGACGTTGAAGCTCCGGGAGAAGTGCTCCAGGTCCGCGGCGTCGTCGGCGGCGAGAGGGCCGAGCAGATACCACTCCCCCACCACGAACCGCCCGCCCGGACGCAGCACCCGGGCGATCTCGCCGAGGGCCGCCGCCGGGTTCTCCATGTGGACGAGCGACTCGATGGCGTACGCCGCGTCGAAGGAGGCGTCGTCGAAGGGGAGCCACATCGCGTCGGCGAGCTGGAAGTCGGCGTGTCCCTGGCCCTGGCCCGCCTCGGGGCGGCCCTCGGCGAGCCGCACCTGGTTCTCGTTCAGGGTGATCCCGGTGACGTGGACGTCGCGCGCGGTGGCGATGCGCACGGCGGGCCTGCCGGTGCCCGAGCCGACGTCCAGGACGCGCTCGCCGGGAACGACCTCCAGGCGCTCGGCCACCAGGTCGGTGAGGTGGTCCGTCGCCTGCGCGACGGGCGCCTCGTCGTAGTCGTCCGTCCAGTAGCCGACGTGGAGGTTGCCGCCGAACGCGTCGGCGCAGGAACCGGTGAGCTGGTCGTACATCTCGCCGATCATTCCTGGCGAGGGCTTTTCCTGCCGGGTCATGGTCGACCTGCCTTTCGGGAGCGGTCCGCATGCTGTTCCGTGGCGGAAAGTCCCCGTGAAAGACGCGCCTTCCCGAGCTCGTTCCGGCCGTGTGGCCGGCGACCGTGGCCACGCGGGACCTCGTGGTCGCCGACCTGCGATTTTCCATGAGAAATCACACGACGAATTCTTGCCGTACGACATTCCCGGCTTAACTACCCTGCACTTCGTGCGGTCGCCAGATTACTCAGAACGCGAGCGGGTAACGGCCGTGCCGCCGGGGCCTGTTCGGTAAATCTTCGTCCATGTGACATGGGCCGCCGGTGAGCCGGGCCCCGCCCTCCCGCCGGTACGCCTGACCAGCCGGGCGATCACCCCTCCCGATGGCCGGGCGCCGGGGGTCCGGCCGCCCCCGATCGCCGTGCGATCCGTATCCGGTTGCCATGCGATTCATATCGGATCGTCACCCGGAAAAGGGGCGATCACCCCTCTTGCACGGCCCGCCACCCACTGCGATGCTGCACGGGAATCCGCGAAACACCGCAGTGCGAAAGAATTCCATTGAATTCCTTACAAGAGGTGACTCATGGCGTTAGGCGTGGAAGTAGAACTCGCCCGGCCGATGCTCGACCTGGACAGGTCGATCCTTCCCGGAGACACCGAGGTGTACGTTCTCCCGAGGCTGCTCAAAATCGTCAGCGACAAACGCGGCATCGTTCTCAACGGAACGAGGAGAAGTTACTCGAACGTCGAATTCGTCACCGTCCACTTCGACCAGCACGCCGGCTCGGCGGCGGAGGCCGAGGCCCAGCTGCGGGAGCGGCTCGCCGTCATCGAATCGCTCAGGGCCGACCTGTACCGCCACCCGGACAACCGCCGGCTGTCCAACGTGATCACCGTGACCTCGACCGGGCTGTACACGGCCTTCAAGCAGGCCAGGCTCGATGCGACCATGCTCGGCGGCCTCGATCCCGTCCTGACGCGGGACGCCTTGATCGCGCCGCAGACCTACCCGGTCCCGAACAACGACCTGAACATGCTGATCCACTACACCGTCGGCATCGCACCCGAAAAGCTCGGCCCCGCCCTCACCGGCATCGCCGCGCTCACGATGAATCTGAGCGGTTCCGGCAACCACCTGAAGCAGCACGCGGAGCGCGCCGAGGCGGTGGGCCTGCACTGCGCGGGGCTGATCCCCACCGGCGGGGTGCGGCAGGCGCGCCTGCCGGAGCTGGCCGGCTATCTGGCGCTCGTCTTCACCCAGGTCGCCGCGTTCGCCGACATGGTCGCGAACTCCGACCACAACGGCAAGGTCACCGGGCAGCCGAAGAACTACGTGGCCGCCCTCTCCCGGGTGCCGATGCGGATCATCTTCGACTCGCTGCACGACGACGTCCGGGCCGCGATCCGGGGACGCGCCGGCGCCATCAGCGACCACATCGGGGATCGGATCATTCCCGCCTTCAGCGACGGCGACTCCCGGGAGGTCACCAACCAGCCGATCACCATCGGCAACTACATCGCCTCGGCGCTCGGCGGCCGGCCCGCCGTCGACCAGGAACGCGTCTTCGGCGGGATGAACGAGACCGGCCTCGACCCGTCCGTGCACGGCGCCGCCGACCCCGACGCGGCCGTCGGGCGCGGCGTGCCGGTGGAACTGCGGGCCTACGGCACCCACCACCCTTCCTGGCCCACCTTCGTCGGCGAGGCCGTCACACTGCTGCGCTGGTCGCGCGGGATGGCCCTGTCGGACCTTCCCAAGACCGGCTCCACCGACCACTGGCTGCCCGAGGTCAACCGGCTCCTCGGCGAGTACGAGACGAACGTCCGCAAGGTGCGCAAGGAGACCCCGCCTGCCGAGGGCGAGTCGATGTTCGCGGTGAATTGGAACGTTACAGTCCTGCACCGCAGGATCGCCGAGACCCTCAAGGAGTATCCGGGCTTCCCCGGCCACGCCCGAGGCCACGGCTGGCTGCCCACCGACCTGGCCGGCCTCGCCTGCTACCGGCGTTACACCGACCTCACCCGGGGGCTCGGCGATCTCATCGAGGGCTTCGACCCCGACCCCTTCCCCCCGCCCTTCGACTTCTCCGGCCCGATGTCCGAGGAGGAATCCGACATGGAAGAAGAGTCCATGGAGATGAACTAGGCCTCCGGGCGGGAGCGGAGCGCGGGCCCGGCCGGGCTCAGCCGTCCTTGCCGTTCACTCCCGCCGCCTCCAGGAGCACCAGGGCGAGGCTGTCGGCGGCGTCGACGCGACCCAGGGCACCGGCGGCACCGGCCATGGCGGCGCGGGCGTGCGGGTCTCTCAGGAGGGCGTCCAGCTCGGCCAGGAGGTGGTCCGCGGTGGGACCGTCCTCCAGGAGCGCGCTGGCGGCGCCCGCCTCGGCGAGATAGCGGGCGTTCTGGCGCTGCTCGTCGGCGGCGGAGGGCATCAGGGGGATGAGGACGGACGGCTTGCCCACCGCGGTCAGCTCGGCGACCGTGCCCGCCCCGCTGCGGGAGACCACGACGTCGGCGGCGGCGAACACGTCGGCCAGCTCGGCGCCGACGTACGGCACCGGGCGGTAGCGGTCGCGCACCCCGACGGGCAGCCCGGCGGCGGTACGGGTGAGCTGGGCGATCCAGCCGGGGCCGCACTGGTGGATCACCTGGGCGCGGGAGAGCAGCGCGGGCAGGATCGCCTCGACCATGGTGTTGATCTGGCGGCTCCCCTGGGCGCCGCCGGTCACGTAGACGAGGGGCAGGCCGGACGAGAGCCCGAAGTGGCGCCGTCCCGCGTCGACGTTGCCGCGCAGCAGGTGGGGGCGCACCGGGTTGCCGGTGATGACGGCCCGGTCGCGCACGCCCGCGGGCAGGTGCTCGATCGAGGAGGGGTGGGTGAGCGCGATCCGCCGGGCGAAGCGCGACAGGATGCGGTTGGCCAGGCCGAGCGAGGTGATCTGCTCGTGCATCACCAGCGGCCGGCCCAGCACCCGGGAGGCGACCCCCAGCGGCACGCACACGTATCCGCCGGTCGACAGCACCACGTCGGGGCGGTAGCGGGCGGCGATGCCGAACGCCTGGAACACGCCGACCGGGATCCGGAACATGTCCGCGAGGTTGGTGGCCAGCTCTCGCGGGTTGGGCGAGCGCCTGAGCTTCCCGGCCGTGATGGCGCGGAACGGGATGCCGTGCTCCGCCGCGACGCGGGCCTCCAGGCCGGCCGCCGTACCGACCCAGAGCACGTCCAGGTCGAGCCCCCGCGCGGCGGCGTGGTCGCGCAGGGCCGCGACGGTGGTCAGCGCGGGGTAGGTGTGGCCACCGGTCCCGCCGCCGGTGACGAGCAACCGCAGGGTCCGGCGATTTCCGGCCTCCATATGTCTGTCCATCCTTCCGCTGTCACCAGCTGTCACCATGGTCCGTGCCCGGCCCCCGCCCGGCCTCCGGCCGGTCCGTTTTCGGGCCGTGTTCGGTTCGTGTCCGGGTTCGTACTCGGCCCGCGGTCGGTCCGCGTCCGGGTACGCACCCGGTTTGTGTTCAGGTTCACACCGGCCCGTGCCCGGTCCGCGTTCGCGGGCCGCGCCGGAGTGCCCGGGGGCCCCGGGCACGGTACCCGACGTCCAGGCGAAGATCCACTTTGCCCTGCGTCGCCGCGCGGTCGCGCCCGGTGGTTTTCCGACACGCCCGCCATCCGGGAGCGTCATCCGAACGGCTTTCGAAATTCGTCGCGATGAGTACGGTATGTGACATGGATCTGACGGTTGAGCATTTCTCCGGGGCGTCGGAGCGTCTCGGTGACGCGTTGACGGTGCTCCGGCAGCAGGCCGGGGCCGGCGCGGAGGCACTGGACTATTTTGGCGACATCACGGAGGAGTTGCATCCGATCGGATCCTGGCTGCGGCGACCGGTCCAGGCCGGGGAGTGGCCGCACCACATCATGCCTCCCATCTACGGTTTGCTGTTCGCCCAGGCGTGGTCGCTGGCGTTTCCCGGCGAGACGCCCCCGGTCTTTCCCGACGGCGCGGAACGGACGGAGTCGGGATGGATCGTGCACCGGGCGACGATCTGGTTCGGCGACACGTACGTGCCCGGCTGGCTCGACGTGAAGGCGCCTTTGGTCGTGATCGGCGGGCTGGTGGTGGAGGGGCTGCTCGACGACGGCGACGCCTCGGAGAGCTACCTCGCGGTCAGCGGTGACCTGCGGGCCCGCGCGATCCACAGCGCGGCCGACCATCTCGTGCTCGGCACCGTCGCGGCGGGGGTGATCTTCTGTTCGGGCAACGACGGGGTGCTCGTCGCGGGCGGGGACATCGTGGCGGACCTGTTCGTGCCCGCCGAGCACGCGTACGAGCACTACGGCCGGCTGCTGGCCGGGGTCATCGGCGCCGGTGACCGCGACGACATCGTGGCCGAGCGGCTGGCGCCGTGGCTGCCCTCGGGCTACGTGCGGCTCGGCGGGTACGGCGCGCCGGTGGACAGGTGGCGCGTCCTGCAGGAGGCCGCCGCGGGACGGTCACCGGTGCTCGCCCAGCCCCGGCCGGTGATACTGCCGCCCCCGGCGCTCCTGCTCTCGGCCCTCGCCTCGCCCTCCGGGGTGGAGGAGCTCGACCTGTCCGGCAGCCGCCTGCACCGCGTCCCCGAGGACATCTCGGCCCTCACCTCGCTGACCCGGCTGGATCTGGAGCACACGCCGCTGACCGGCCTGGACGGCATCGAGGGCCTGCGTACCCTGGAGCACCTGTCGATCAGGAACACGCCGGTGCGGTCGCTGGCCCCGCTCCAGGCGCTGAAGGACCTCCGCCACCTCGACGTCTCCTACTGCGACGACGTCCAGGACTGGATCGTCCTGCTCGACCTGCCCGCGCTCGACACGCTCGTCGCGCACGGCTGCGCCCTCCCGGCGCACGTGCGCGCGCACCTCGTCACCAGGCTCGGGGACCGCATCATCGGGCAGGGCGCGGGCCCGGTCGGCTGACCGGCCGGGCCGTACGGCTCAGCGGCGTTTCAGAGGCGTTGCCAGAGGGCGGGGGTGGTGGACGGCTCCCAGCCGGCCTGGGCGGTGTGCGCCTGCAGGCACCGGTAGCCCACGCCGGAGTAGGTGACCTGGGCGCCGACGGCGTAGGCGGTGCCGGCCTTCCAGGACGTGGCGCCCGTCTGGGTGGGCGTGGGGGTCGGCGCCGGCGTACGGGTGGGTGTGGGAGTCGGGGTGGGCGTGGGGGTGGTCCCGCCCACCAGCTGGTAGCCGCGCATGTTCCGGAGCAGCATGTAGGTGTTCTGCAGCGAGCCCGAGGTGTCGCCGAGGGAGCGGTAGATGCCCCACTTGGGACGGACGCGGTCGGCCAGGAAGGTGTCCACGCCGGTCTTCGTGGCGTCGATCACCGTGGTCCCGCCGCTGCGCAGCACCCAGCGCACCGACCCGGCGGTACCGTTTCCGATCTTGATCTCGTACTCGACGTCGACCCACTTGTCCTGCAGCGGTTCGAGGTCGGTCCTGCCCACCAGGATGTCCCCGGCGAAGATCTTGTGCTCGATGGTCTGCTTGCCGCCGACCCTGCGCAGCGAGGTCACCGTGATGGGGGAGGTGCCGTTGCCCGGCTGCTTGGTCTGCATGATGTGGGTGAAGGTGGTGGTGGCCTTCAGCGTGCTCGGGATGTACATCGAGTAGGTGACCCGCCAGGTCTCGCCGAGCCGCCACTGCAGGAACGACCCGCCGCCACGCATCCCGGTGACCTCGTGGCGCTGCCGGTCCGTGGCGGTGTCGCGGTCCACCGTGTGCATGTCGAAGCGGAAGTCGCCGCCCGAGACCTTGATGTGCGGGGCGGCGGACGAGTGGGAGCCCGCCCGGTCGTCCTCGACGGTCTCGAAGGCCGACAGGCCCGCCTGCGAGGCGTCCGGCGACCAGCGGAGCTGCCAGGCGGCGGCCCCGGCCGCGGAGGCGGAGGCGGGCAGGGCGGAGGCCGGGAGCAGCAGGGTCGCGAGAACCAGCAGAGCCTTGCGCGGGCGTTTCATGGCGGTCACGGCGGTCACCTCTGAGTCGCGGCGTATCGGGGGGTTACGCCATCCTGCCCCGGCGAAAACCGTTAGGAAAGCTTCCTAACGATTAAATTTTCTTAAGCGGGCAAGGGGATCCGGTCTTGCGTGACAGGCCCGCGCCACCTAACGTCACGTGTCACGTTAGGAAAGTTTCCTAATAAAGCGCCACGACGTGCCCCACCCCCCGACGCAAGGAGCGATGATGCGGCGCACCACCCCAGCCCTGGTGCTAACCGGGTTGCTGACGTTACTGTTCACCCTGCTCGTCCCGTCCGCCGCCCACGCGGACACCGCGACGTTCACCAAGGCGCAAGATTGGGGCAGCGGCTACAGCGGCCAGTACACGGTCAAGAATACCGGGACCTCCACGCTGAACGGCTGGACGGTCTCCTTCGACCTCCCGTCGGGCACGAGCCTCGGCACGTACTGGGACTCCCTGATGACCAGCAGCGGCAGCCGCTACACCTTCAAGAACCGGGAGTACAACGGCACCCTGGCCCCCGGGGCGAGCACCACCTTCGGCTTCACCGCCTCCGGCTCGGGCTCGCCGGTCAACTGCACGCTCAACGGCGCCGCCTGCGCCGGCGGGCAGAACCCCGGCGACACCACGCCGCCGAGCGTGCCGTCCTCCTTGCGCAGCACCGGCACGACGTCCTCCTCCATCAGCCTGGCCTGGAGCGCCTCGACCGACAACAGCGGCACGGTCAAGGACTACCGGGTCTACGAGGGCTCCGCCGTGGTCGCCACCGTGACCGGCACGACCGCCACGGTCTCGGGGCTCGCCGCCTCGACGGCCCACACCTACACCGTCACCGCCCGCGACGCCGCCAACAACGAGTCGGCGAGGAGCGCGTCCGTCACGGCGACGACCCAGGCGGGCAGCGGCGGCGGCACACCGGTCGCGGCCAACGGCCAGCTGCGGGTCTGCGGCACCAAGCTGTGCAACCAGAACGGCAAGCAGATCCAGCTGCGCGGCATGAGCACCCACGGCCTGCAGTGGTACCGGCAGTGCGTCACGACCGGCTCGCTGAACGCGCTCGCGACCGACTGGAAGGCCGACGTCGTCCGCCTGTCCACGTACGTCCAGGAGGGCGGCTACGAGACGAACCCGAGGGCGTTCACCGACCTCGCGCACACGCTCATCGAGCAGGTCAGCGCGCAGGGCATGTACGTTATCGTGGACTGGCACATGCTCACCCCCGGCGACCCCAACTACAACCTCGCCCGCGCCAGGACCTTCTTCACCGAGATCGCCCAGCGGCACGCCGCCAGGCCGAACATCCTCTACGAGGTCGCCAACGAGCCGAGCGGCGTGAGCTGGAGCACCATCAAGGGCTACGCCGAGCAGATCATCCCGGTGATCCGGGCGCAGGACCCCGACGGGATCGTCCTGGTCGGCACCCGCGCCTGGTCCTCGCTCGGCGTGTCCGAGGGCGCCTCCGAGACCGAGGTGACGGGCAACCCGGTCAACGCCTCGAACATCATGTACACCTTCCACTTCTACGCGGCCTCGCACGGCACCGAGTACCTCAACACGCTGTCCCGCGCGGCCGACCGCATCCCGATGTTCGTCACCGAGTTCGGCACGCAGAACTACGCGGGCGAGGACGCCAACGACTTCACCATGTCCCAGCGCTACCTCGACCTGATGGCGACCAAGAAGATCAGCTGGGTCAACTGGAACTTCTCCGACGACAACCGCTCCGGCGCTGTCTTCAAGGTCGGCACGTGCAACGCCGGCGGCCCCTGGACCGGTACGGCGTCACTGAAGGAGGCCGGCGTCTGGATCCGTGACCGGATCCGCACCGCCGACGACTTCTGACCGTTCCGACCGTAAGAGACCGGCTGGAAAGGGCCGGAACCGGGACAACCGGGAGGGAGACCGCCGCGAAAGCCGGTCTCCCTCCTCCGTTCTCCCCTCTCCCCGATGACGGCTCACCCGTCCGGTTCGATCTCCACCCGGCCAGCAGCAGCTCGCCGGAAGCGGGGGCGGCCGGAAGCGGGCGCGGGGCCCGTACGCGGCCGAGCGGCGAGCCCCGCTCCGGGCCCGCACACCCCCGCTGCCGTCAATATAAGTTGACACAATGTCCGCGTCAGCCCCGGTTGACGAAAGCGGGAAGCCCCCGCGAGCACGGCCGCGACCGATGCGACGGTTCAACGCTTCGCGCCTTCGCGGCTCGCGGCGGTGGGCGTGTCCCCCGGGCACGGCCACGACTCCGGATACCGGGGACCGGATACCGGATTTCCTGGAGATGGGGGTTCCTGCCAGGATTGGGACATGGTGAGGATCGGGCAGGTGGTGCTGGGCGTCACCGATATGCGGCGCGCCGTCGGGTTCTGGACGCGGGCACTGGACTACGCGCCCCGCGAGGGCCAGGCCGGGGACGACTGGACCGTGATCGAGCCCGTGCGCGGGGACGGTGTCCCGCTGGCACTCGACGTGACGCGGACCCCTGTCCAGGAGCACCCTCGGATGCACCTCGACCTGTTCGTCCCCGACGCCGCCGAGCAGGCGGCCGAGGTGGAGCGGCTGGTGTCGCTGGGCGCCGAACGGGTCGCCTGGGACCTCTACCCGGACGACCCCGACTTCGTGGTCCTCGCCGACCCCGAGGGCAACCTCTTCTGCGTCATCGACCTCGGCCACGGCTGAGCCGCGGAGGCGCGGGGCATGCGACGACACGACGACAGGAGGTCCCCTTCCATGCACGCCATGCAGTACGAGATCGGGCTGCCCGCCGACTACGACATGGGGATCATCCGTGAGCGGGTGGCGACCAGGGGCCACGCGCTCGACGGCTACGCCGGGCTGGGGCTCAAGGCGTACCTGATCAGGGAGAGGGGGGTGGACGGCTCCGCGGTCAACCAGTACGCGCCGTTCTACCTGTGGAGCTCCCTGACCGGCATGAACGACTTCCTGTGGGGCGGGGGCGGCTTCCAGAACATCGTGCGCGACTTCGGCAGGCCCGTGGTGCGGCACTGGACCGGTGTCGGCTACGAGCGGGGGCCGTCGGCGGCGGTCCCCCGCGCGGCCTCGCGCCGTACCGGCTCGATACCCGCCGACACCGACCCCGCGGCCGTGGTCGAGCGGGCCCTGGCCGAGCTGCGGCGGCACGCCGGCACGCCGGGCGTGCACTCCGCGGCCCTCGCCGTCGACCCCCGGCACTGGGAGCTGGTGCGCTTCACGCTGTGGGAGCACGAGGTGCCCGGGGCAGGAGCCGGTCCCGGGGAGGGGGACGAGGTCGCCTACCGGGTGCTGCACCTGTCGACACCGCACCTGGACGACATCGCGACGGGCCGCCACTGGTAAGCCGTCACCAGGACGCCACCGGCAAGCCGGACCGGCTCCCCCTACGCGGCCACGGCGGGCGAGCGGTCGGCGGCGATGCGCAGGGCGAGCCCGCCGAGCACGGCGCCCATCAGATAGCGCTGCACGCGCATCCAGGTAGGCCGCCCGCCCAGGAAGGTCGCGACCGAGCCCGCGGTCAGCACGATCAGCGCGTTGACCGACAGCGCGATGACGATCTGGGTGGCGCCCAGCAGCAGGCTCTGCGTGCCGACGTCACCACGCGCGGGATCGACGAACTGCGGCAGCAGCGACACGTACAGGATGGCGATCTTGGGGTTGAGCAGGTTGGTGACCAGCCCCATGGAGAAAAGCCGCCGTGGCGGGTCCGCGGGGAGGGCCCCGGGCGCGAAGACCGGCCGGGCGCCGGGCCGGATCGTCCTCCAGGCCAGCCACAGCAGGTACGCGGCGCCCGCGAGCTTGATCGCGACATAGACGGCGGGCACCATCGCGAAGATCGCGGCGATCCCGGCCACCGCCGCCAGCAGGTAGATCAGGAAGCCCGCCGCGACGCCCGCCAGCGAGATCATGCCGGCCAGGCGCCCCTGCGTCACCGACCGCGACACCAAGTAGATCATGTTGGGCCCGGGGGTGAGCACCAGGCCGAGGGCGACCGCGGCGATGCCCGCGAGAGCGCTGACAGAGATCATGAGCACATCATCGGGCAGCCTCCGCGCCAAAAGAACGGCCAATTCACGAAATTGGCCTTAAGCCGGGTCGCTGGCCCCTGGAACAGGCACCGCGAGATCATCGAGCTCCGCGTCCTCGCGGCCCGGTGGTGATCGCCGGGCGCGGAGACGGAGTACCGGGCTGTGCCCACCGGGCCCGGAAACGAACAGCCGGGCTCCGCGGCCCGATGATGACCACCGGATGCCGAAGCGAACAGCCGGACTCCGCATCTCGGTGACGACCACCGGTTGTCGAGGGGGACCACCGGGTCCGGGGGTGGATCGCCGGTCGGCCCTGTGCGAGGGTCGGTCGATGCGATACATCATCATCGGGGCCGGGGCCGTCGGCGGGACGATCGGCGGACGGCTGTTCGCCTCCGGGCACGATGTCGTGCTCGTGGCGCGCGGCGGGCACTACGAGGCGCTGCGCGACGGCGGGCTCAGGCTCGCCACGCCCGGTGGCGCGTTCACGCTGCCGATCCCGGCCGCCGACCGGCCGGAGGCGGTCGAACTGCGGCCCGACGACGTCCTCGTCCTGGCGGTGAAGACCCAGGACAGCTCCGCGCTGCTGGACGCGTGGGCCGGGCGGCCGGTGACCGGCGGGGGAACCGCGGCCGAGACGCTGCCGCTGGTCTGCGCGCAGAACGCGGTGGAGAACGAGCGGCTCGCCCTGCGGCGCTTCCGGCGGGTGTACGGGATGTGCGTCTGGTTGCCGGCGACACACCTGGAACCGGGGAGGATCGCGGCCTCCGGGACACCGATGACCGGGATCCTGCATCTCGGGCGCTACCCGTCGGGCACCGGCCGGACCGTGGAGGAGATCTCGGCGGATCTGGAGAAATCGGCGTTCCTGGCGCCGGTCGTCGCCGACGTGATGCGCTGGAAGTACGCCAAGCTGCTGGCCAACCTGGGCAACGCGCTGGAGGCGATCTGCGGCCCGATCCAGGAGGGGAGCGAGGCGCTCGGCCTGCACCGGCGCGCGATGGCCGAGGGCGAGGCGGTGCTCGACGCCGCCGGGATCGCGTACACGAGCCAGGAGGAGCAGACGCGGGTGCGGGGCGACCTGATACGGCTGGTGCCGGTCGACGGCGTGGAGAGGGGCGGCGGGTCGTCGTGGCAGAGCCTGGCCCGGTCCACGGGATCGATCGAGTCCGACCATCTCAACGGGGAGATCGTCCTGCTGGGCCGGCTCCACGGGGTCGCGACACCGGTCAACGAGACCCTGCAGCGGGTGGCGAACGCGTTCGCCCGCGAGCGCAGAGCCCCGGGGAGCATGCCGGTCTCCGACCTGCTGGACCTCGTCGGCTCCTGATCACGCCCTTTTGGCGGTTCTCCCCCGGGGGCGCGCGAGGTCCAGCTGATCCGGTGTGGCGGACGGATCCTAGTAACGGTAGTGATAGGTGGCATTGACGAAAACGTACGTGTTGAAGTCGGCCGAGCCGTTCTCGTACCTCGTCCAGGCCTTCTTCAGCCGCGAGTCGACGACGTAGCGCTTACTGCTGCGAGAATGGCCGCGCTTGATGGCCCCCAGATAGACCTGCCCCTTTCCCACCACGCGCCCGTTGACCCGGAGGGTGCACTTACCTCCCACCCAGTCGATGTGATGGCGGCTCCTGTTCGTGACGGTGACGCGGATCTCGCAGGCGGTCTCGCACCACCCGAAACTCAGTTTGAGCCGGACGGCCGGCGCTGGGCCGCCGCGGCGGCGGGAGTGTCGACGAGAGAACCGGCGAGCAGGAGAGCGCATACGAATGCGATCGAACGTCTCATGGCATACCCCAAGCCAGAGAATTGCCCCGCGTCTCCCATAATTCCATGTAGCCATATTTGGGGCAATAATAGCTTTTAGTAGCATGAAAAGGATCCACCGAAATACGCCCTCCCGGCAATTCCGATGATCGCTCGCCCCGAATCCCCCGTGACAATTCCTCGGCGAGAAGCGCGGCGATATGGCACGTTCCAGGAGGACAGGCCACCGAGCGGCGTACGCACCCCGATCGGACAGAACCCGCCGCACTCTCCGAAGCAGGTCCCGGCGCGTCCCCCTCGACCCGACGCCATCACCGTCGGCCCCCCTGGAACGACCACGAGACGGCCCGCCAGAAAGAGTGCCCCGCCGCGAAATCTCCCCGCGAACAAGCCCTTGACGACGAAAGCTACTCGCCTTAGCTTTAGAGCTATGGGAGATAGCCAAGGAGTGCGCGTGATGGGTACGGAGTTCCTGGACGTGACCGGCGGGCGGCTGGCGTACGAGGTCACCGGGCCGCGGGACGGGCCGCTGGTGGTGTGCGCGCACGGCATGGGCGACACCCGCAAGGTGTTCCGGTTCCTGGCGCCGCGACTGGCGGAGGCGGGCTACCGGGTCGCCACGGTCGACGTGCGCGGCCACGGCGAGTCCAGCACGGGCTGGCCCGACTACAGTCCCCGGCCGGTCGGCGCCGACCTGCTGGCCCTGGTCCGCCACCTGGGCGGCCCCGCCGTCCTCGTCGGCAGCTCCTCCAGCGCGGGGGCGGTGGCGTGGACCACGGCGACCGCCGCCGAGGGCGAGGTGCGCGCCGTGGTCATGCTGGCGCCCTTCGTCGGGCGGCCGCAACTCGGCCTGATACTGCGGCTGGCGCAGAATCTCGTCATGGCCAGCCCGCTCCTGTGGGGGATGTACTACCGCTCCCTCTATCCCACGGCGAAGCCCGCCGACCTCCCCGGCTACCTGCGCGACCTGAGGGCCACGCTGCGCGAGCCGGGCAGGATGGCCGCCGTCTCCGGGGTCGTCGCTCCCGCCGAGGGCCACTGGACCGACTGCGCCCCCCGCATGACCTGCCCGGCGCTGATCGTCATGGGGACGAAGGATCCCGACTTCCCCGACCCCGCCGCGGAGGCCCGCCTGGCCGAGGAGGTGCTGAGGCCGTACGCCGCCACGGCCGGGGTCGCGATGATCGAGGGAGCCGGCCACTACCCGCACGCCGAGCTGCCCGAGGCCACCTTCGCCGCCCTGGAGGGCTTCCTGGCCGGAGCGGCCCGTGCCTAGAGCGGGCCTGACCTCCGCCGCGGTGGTGGACGCGGCGCTGGCCCTGATCGACGACGAGGGACCCGGCGCGCTGACGCTCGCCGCGGTGGCCGCTCGCACCGGGGTGGCCGCCCCCTCCCTCTACAAGCACGTCCGCGGCCTGCCCGAGCTGCGCAAACTCGTCGGCCTGCACGTGATGGACGACATGGCGGTACGGCTCGGCACGGCGGCGATGGGCAAGAGCCGCGACGAGGCGATGGCGGCCCTGATGCGCGCCTGGCGGAGCTACGTGGTCGACTTCCCGCACCGCTACGCGGCCTTCCCCGACAACCCGCTGAAGGACCCCGACCTGGTCGGCACGGCGACCCGCCTGCTGGAGGTGATCCTCGCCGTGCTGCGCGGCTACGGGCTGGAGGGGGCCGCGGCGCTTCACACCACCCGCTGCGTCCGCGCGGCCGTGCACGGTTTCGCCTCCCTGGAGGCGGCCGGCGGGTTCGGCCTGGACGAGGACCTGAACACCAGCTACGAGATGCTGATCGCCATGGTCGTCTCCGGCCTGCCGCGGGCACCGGTGTCCTGAGCGGACGGCGATGGGCCGGTCGTCGAGCAGGCCCTCAAGAACTTCCTGGAAGAGGGGCCAGCCCGTCGAGCTGGCTCGGACCTCCCGGGAGCGGTGTCCGGCCTGTCGGACGGGTGCTCAAGAACCTCCCGGAGGAGAAGCCGGCCCGCCGAGCGGGCTCAGGGCCTCCCGGAAGGGGAACCGGCCCGTCGAGCTCAGACCCGGGAAGCCGGTTCGCCGGGCTCAGGTCTCCTGGAAGCGGATGTCGCGGGACGTCGCCGCCGGGGCGACGAAGTCGAGCATGCGCGCCCCCTCCACCTCCAGCTCCGCCCGCTCCCCCTCGCTCACCGGCGCGAAGAGCTCGACCTCCAGGATCGCCTCGCCCCGCTTCGCCGTCACCTTCCACATGCCCCGTACGAAGCCGTCGACCAGCACCGTCGCCTTGATGATGCCGTTGATGGTGAAGATCCGCGCCCGGTACTCCTCCTCCGTGATCCGGGTCCTGGTCCGCTGGGCGAACGACAGCAGCGTGTTGTCGAACTCCGACAGGTAACGCACCGGGGCGGGGGTCTCCGGGTCGGGACGCGACGCCTCCGGCAGGTCGAACAGCTCCGCGCCGTCCTCGGTCGCGAAGACCCGCAGGCCCATCTCGCGGACGACCTCCCCCAGGCGGGTCATGCCCGACCACTGCTGGGCGTCCATCACCGTGGCGGGACCGTAGGCGGCGAGATAGCGGCGGATCGCCTCCTCCGCCGCGGCCCGGCCGGGCCGCTCGTCCTGGGACCGGCCCAGCCACGCCTCCGCGGTGGTGTGGGCGGCCTGCCCGCCCACCCCCCAGATCCCCCTCGGCGGGACCTGGACCAGCGCCAGCGTGTTGCGTACCCCGGCGACCAGGTCGGCCGCGGGAGCATCCGGCCACCGCTCCCGCAGCAGCGCGCCGAGCTCGCGGAAGGTCAGCGGGCGCTCCTCCACCAGCTTCCGTCCCACGGCGGCGAGCTCGTCCAGGTCCACGTCCGCCAGGCCCCTGCCGTGCGCCGTCCCCCGCAGGCCCCGCGCCAGCATCGGCCCCAGCAACGGGCGCAACGTCATGCAGTCGTCGGCGGTGACGAGATGGATGGTGGAGCGCATCAGCGACAGCCGTACCACCAGGCGCTCGTTGATCAGCCGGGCGAGGTCGTCGGCGGCGAACCCGGACAGGCGGGTCCACAGCCCGATGTAGGGAGGGTTCGGCGCCTGGGCCTGCATGCCGTACAGATGACGGACCGCCTCCAGCGCGGGCAGCTCCGCGCGGGCCAGCAGCAGCTGCCGCTCCAGGGTGGCCCGGTTGAGCGCGCGCCTGCTGAGCACCTCGGGCATGCGTGTCCTCTCGTGAGTCCTCTCGCGGGCGAGCCGCACATGGCATGGCATGGCGTGCGGCACCGTGATGTCCGCCTCCGGGTCCGCGCCAGAGTATCCAAGGTGCTTGACCTTCACGTAAAGGTCAACATCTAGCCTCCCGACCACCGCCAGGAACGGCTCGACGGGAGACGACGATGACCATCACCGCACGCGAGATCCACCTCACCCACCGCCCCACGGGGCGGCCGGGCCCCGAGCACTTCCGGCTGGTCGACACCCCGCTCCCACCCCCGGGACCGGGACAGGTGCTCGTACGCAACCGCTACCTCGCCATGCGCGCCGTCATGCGCGCGCTCATGACCGGCACCGGCCTTCCCCTGCCGTCCTACCGTCCCGGCGAAGTCATGTGGGGACCCGCGATCGGAGAGGTCGTGGCGGCCGGGGGGCCGGGCACGCCCCCGCCGGGCACCCTGGTCGCGCACCGCCACGGCTGGCGCGACCACGTCCTGGCCGACGCGTCCGAGTTCAGGGAACTGCCGGACGGCCCCGCCCCCCTCGCCCACCTGGCCCAGGCGGACACCGCCTACGTCGGGCTGGTGGAGGCGGCCGGGCTGCGGGAGGGCGACACCGTCTTCGTCTCCGGCGCCGCCGGATCGGTCGGCGTCATGGCCGGGCAGATCGCCCGGCTCAAGGGCGCCGGTCGCGTCGTCGGCAGCGCGGGGTCCCCCGCCAAGGCCGCCTGGCTGGTCGGCGCCCTCGGCTTCGACGCCGCCTTCGACCGCCACGACGGGCCGATCGCCGACAGGCTGACGGAGGCGGCGCCCGACGGCGTCGACGTCTGCTTCGACAACGTCGGCGGGGAACAGCTCCAGGCCGCCGTCCTGGCGGCCCGGCCGGGCGCCCGCGTCGCCCTGTGCGGCGCCCTCGCCCACCAGAACGCCGACGGGCCCGCCGGGCCCGGACAGGGAGCCCCCGTGGAACTCGACACCCTCGCGCTCGTGGCGAAGCGCGTCTCCCTGCGCGGATTCAGCGCGCACGCCCACCCCGGCCTGCGGCGGCAGTGCGAGGAGGAGGTCGCGGGCTGGCTGCGCGACGGCCGCCTCACCGTGCCGTCCGTCCATTTCGGCGGCCTCGACCAGGCACCGCGCGCCCTTCTCGAACTCCTCGAAGGACGGCACACGGGTAACGTCGTCGTGGAGCTGTGACCACGACCCGGGAGGGCTCATGCGCATCGGCGAGGCCGCGGACGCGGCGGGCACCACCACCCGCGCCCTGCGCTACTACGAGGAGCAGGGCCTCCTGACGGCCGGGCGCACCGCCGGCGGCTACCGCGTCTACGACGCGGCGGCCGTGCGGCGGGTGCGCAACATCCGCGAGCTGCTGGCCGTCGGCTTCACCGTGGAGGACGTGCGGACCTTCGCCGACCTGCTCGACCGCGACCTGCCCGAACGGTTCGCGGTGACCGAGAGCGGCGTCTGCGCCGGCGCCATGCGGACGGCCCGGGAGCGCCTCGCGGCACTCGACGACCGCATCGGCAGGCTGACCCGCCTGCGCGACCGCCTCACCGAGCGCGTCGAGCCCCTTTTCGGCGATCAGAGGTGATCAGAGCGTCGGCGGCACCCACACGTACGGCGTCGTCGTCGTGATCGCCTCCAGGCCCAGCCTGGCGAGGATCGGGCGGCTGGCGTCGGAGGCGTCCACCTGCACCAGGGGGAAACCCCGCGCCACCGCCAGCTCCGCCCGGTACGACACCATCGCCCGGTAGACGCCCCTGCCCCGCCACTCCTTCAGGGTCGAGCCGCCCCACAGCGAGGCGAAGTCGGTGCCCTCGTGGAAACGCGCCCACGCCGCGCACACCACCTGCCCGCCCGCCTCGGCGATCACCACCGCGCACGGGTCCCCGGGACCGGCGAGGTCGCGCTCCAGCATGCCGGGCAGCCAGCCGTGGTCCGCGTCCCAGACCGTCTCCTCCAGCTCGCGGATGCGCTCCAGGTCGTCCCGCCCCGCCGCCTCGCGCAGCCGCACCCCGGCGGGCGCCGCCTTGGCGCCGGCCAGCTCACCGGCCTCGCCGACGAACACCGTCTCCCGCTCCCGCGGCTCGAACCCGGCCGCCACGAGCCGTTCGGGCAGGTCGGCGGGCAGGTCGTAGCCGTGGTACTTCCACTCGACCTCGCGTCCGACCCGGGTGAAGAAGTCCCGCTGGCGCGCGATGAAGGCGTCCAGCTCGGCGCCCGCCAGGCCGCCCAGGTCCCGATACGTCAGGAACCCCTGGCCGTGGCCGTTCGACACGGTCCTCAGCAGCGGCCCGATCCGCTCGGCCGTACGGCCCGGCATCGGCCTGGCCCGGAGCTGCTCGTCATATGCCGCGAGGTAGGCGGAAGCCCGCGATGAGATGTCCATTGCGAACAGCCAATCACACACTCATCGCCTCCGACATGGCGTTATGGACCTAGACACGGCCCAAAGGCTCTCATCGTGTCCCGGCGCCTTTACAGCGTAGATTCGCAAGCGGCGGGAGGGGCCGCGCGGTACGCGAGCCGGACGTACCCGTCCCAACGCACCTCCGCCGAGCCCACGAGCGACCCCCGCGTCCGGCCCGCGAGAGACCCCTGCCGGGTGTGGCCCCGGCTCCCGCCGGGCGTGGAGTCCCGCCGCGCCACGCGCGGCCGCCTCGACAGGCTCCCTGTGCTCCCTGCGCTCCCTGCGCTCCGTGTGCTCGTCTTGAACGGCGAGGTCTCCCCGGCACCGCGACAAGGATCTGATTCCGACACGTTCCACCGGGCGCGCCGTAACTGTCGGTGGCGACGCCTACTATGAGCCCCTCAAGGAGGGATAGCCGCTCATGGTTGACGCACTGAGGGTTTCGCTGCTGGTCACGACCGATCTGCCGCCCGATACCGACCTGAAGGAGTTCGGGCGGTTACTGGTCGACTCCGTGCTCACGCTCCAGCGGGGCGAGGTGACCTACTCCGCGCTCCTGCGCGGCGGGGTGTTCTGGCTGGACCGGCCGCTGCCGCCGTCCGACGACGGGCTTCCCGGCACGGCGGCAGAGGAGCTGCGGTTCGCGGCGCTGCTGGGCCACCTGTCGGCCGCTCAGCCGCCGGGCTCGGCGAAGGAGACGGTCGCCGACGCGGGCCGGGCGATCACCGCCGCCGTCGCCGCCCGGTACGGCGACCTGGGCAGCCCGCCCGCCGTGATGGCGATCCGCGGCGAGGACGTGCGCGAGCGCACCCCCCGGTCGGCCATCGCGGTCGGATCGGAGACGGCCGAGCCCCTCCCCCAGTCTGAGCCCCTCCCCCGGGCGGATCCCCTGCCCGAGCCGATGCCGTCCATGGGCGCGTCCGCCTGAGCGCCCGGGGCGGGGTCCTTCCGGCCCCTCCCCCGGGCGGGCTGATAACTTCCCGTCCGTGGACGTGAACATCCGGTACGGGCGGATCGAGGACGTCGAGGCGCTGCTCGCCTTCTGGCTGGTGGCCGCCGAGGGGACCGACAGGCACGACGATCCGGCCAAGGTGGCCGCGCTGATCGGACGGGACCCCGAGGCCGTCCTCATCGCCGAGGTCGACGGGAGGATGGCCGGCACGCTGCTCGCGGGCTGGGACGGCTGGCGAGCCCACCTCTACCGGCTGGCCGTGGATCCCGCGCTCCGGAGGCGGGGAGTGGGGACCGCGCTGATCCGGGCGGCCGAGGAGCGCTTCGCGGCGTTCGGCGCGTTCCGGGCCGACGCGATGGTGCTGCACGACAACGAGCAGGCCCACCACGCCTGGGGTGCCGCGGGCTACGCGCCGCAGCCCCAGTGGTCCCGCTGGGTCAAGCCGCTGGGGTGACCTCCGAGGGCCCGGCCTGGAGGCCCGGCCCGTGACCACGGGTTCTCAGCGGCCTGTGTTCCCTGCGGCCCGGATTCCCTGCGGCTCGACGACTTGGAAGCTCAACGGCTCGGACGCTCCGAACTCGACCGCTCCGGACTCAGACGCCCCAGGCTCGGACGCTCCGGGCTCAGACGCTCCAGGCTCGAACCCTCCGGACGAAGATCGACCGGCCCTTTCTCACGACCATCGCCATTTATGCGACTCGCCGCCTTTTGATAATATAAAGGGCGGATTCCCGAGGCATGCTATTTATTTGCCCCGGCCAGACCCCGGCCGCTTGTCTTCATTCTTTGGCTGAGTAATCCTTGGTTTGCGGCACTGAGGCTGCGATATACCGTCAATTCACACTCTCCGGTAATTCGCCAGCCGGTACGGGATTTCGCGCGGCCTCGCCCCGCCGAAGCGGAGTTCGCGGAGCTTGACGCCCGCTCGCCGGTGAACGCCCGCCGAACACAGGTGACGGCAGGCACGACGCGCCGGGAGGCACGTATGAACGACGACGACACGCTGACGCTGGCCCCGCCCGCCCCGATGTCCCGGCCTCCCGCGCGGCCGGGCGGCTCTCGGGCGGCTCCGATCCTGGGACCGGCGTTCGTCGCGGCGATCGCCTACGTGGACCCCGGCAACGTGGCCACCAACCTGACCGCCGGGGCGACCTCGGGCTACCTGCTCGTGTGGGTGGTCGTGCTGGCCAGCCTCGTCGCGCTCCTCGTGCAGTTCCAGGCGGCGAAGCTCGGCATGGCGACCGGCAGGAGCCTGCCCCGGCTGTGCCGCGAGCGTTTCTCCCGCCGCGGCAGCCTCCTCCTGTGGCTCCAGGCCGAGGTGGTCGTCCTGGCCACGGATCTGGCCGAGTTCGTCGGCGCGGCCATCGGGATGCAACTGCTCTTCGGAATGCCGCCCGCGATGTCGGCGGTGGTCACCGCCGTGGTGGCGCTGCTCATGCTGCAACTGCGGCGGCACGGCAGGACGCGGCGGTTCGAGCTCGTCAGCGCCGCGAGCCTCATGCTCGTCGGCGCGGGGGTCGTCTACGACGTCGTCGCGGTGGGCCGGCAGTCCGTCACCGAGCTGGCCGGCGGGCTGATCCCCCGCCTGGACGGCAGCGGCTCGCTCATCCTCGCCATGGGGATCGTCGGCGCCACCGTGATGCCACACGCCATCTACCTGCACTCCGCGCTGGTGCAGGGACGGGGATGGCCGGACGGCGCGGCGTGGCGGCAGCCCGCGCTCGTCCGGCGGGCTCTGCGGATCGACTGCCTGCTCGGGCTCGGCACCGCCACAATCGTCAACGTGTCGATGATCGCCCTCGGCGCCGGGCTGGGGGCGGCCGCGGGCGGGGCCTGGACCGGCGACCTGTTCGCCGCCCACGAGGAGCTGCTGAACCGGGCCGGCGGTGCCGCCGCCCTCGCGTTCGCCGTCATGCTCCTGTCGTCGGGAGTCTCGTCCTGCGGGGTGGGCACGCTGGCGGGAGACGTGGTGATGCGGGGCTTCCTGAACCTCCGGGCGCCGATCCAGCTGCGGCGCGTCGTGACGATGACACCGGCCGTCCTCGCCCTGGTGCTCGGCGCGCCGCTGACCGGCCTGCTGATCGTGAGCCAGGTGGTCATCTCGCTCGGCGTGCCCGTCGCGCTGTTCCTGCTCGTCCACTTCTGCCGCGACCGGTCGGTGATGGGCCCCCTGGTCAACGATCCGCTGACCACGCGGATCGCGGCCTGCGCGGGCGCCGCGGTCGCCGTCCTCGGGTGCTGCCTGCCGCTGACCTTCCTGTTCTGAAACTGTTCTGAAATCCCGGAAATTCCGAAAGCTCCAATTTTGTCCAGAAAGCTCCGAGCCGCAGGCTCCCGCGACACCGCGCTCCCCACCCGTTCCACGCTCAGGGCCGGGTCCGAGCCCGGAGCCGGACCCCGGGCTCCTCGCACCGGAGGCACCGATGAACACCGTCACCCGCGTCTCGTCCGGCTCCGTCGCCGAGACGCTCGACCGGCTCGAAGAACTGATCACGGGCAGGGGGCTGACGCTCTTCGCCGTCATCGAGCACGACGTGGCCGCCGCGGAGGCCGGGCTGAGCATGCGGCCCGCCAAGCTGGTGATCTTCGGCGACCCCGCGGCGGGCACCCCGCTGATGGTCGCCGCGCCGCTGCTCGCCCTCGACCTGCCCCTGAGGATCCTCGTCTGGCAGGACGAGTCGGGCCGTACCCTGGTCAGCCACGGCAGCGTCGCCGAGCTCCAGGAGCGGTACGGCCTCACCGAGGAGCAGGTGGCGCCGCTGCGCGGGGTCGCGCTCCTCGCCTCCGCCGCGACCGGCGCCTGACCGCGTGAACGCGCGGCAGCGGTCGGAGCGGCGCGGGCACCCGGGCGAGCCGCGCCTCCCCGCCGCGTGCGCGGTCGTGGTCGCCGCGGCGCTGTACGCGGCGCTGCCGGGCAAGCTCATCGTCGGCCCGCGGTTCGTCATCCCCGCGCTGGAACTGCTGCTCCTGGTGCCCCTGATAGCGATCAACCCCCGGCGGATGGTCCGGGAGAACCGGTCGATGAGGCGGCTGTCCATCGCCCTCGTCCTGGTCATCGCGGTGACCAACGGGGCGTCGCTGGTCCTGCTCATCATCGAGCTGGTGTCCGGGGAGGTCAGGGAGGGCAAACAGCTACTGATCGCCGCCGGACAGGTGTGGGTGACCAACATCATCATCTTCGGGCTGGCCTTCTGGGAGCTCGACCGGGGAGGACCCGTGCGGCGCACCCAGGCGAGGGGCGGCACCCTGCCGGTGGCCGACTTCCGCTTCCCCCAGGACGAGGACCACGACGCCATCTCCGAGGTGGCCGCCCGGTCGTCGGCGAGGTCGGGGTGGACGCCCGGCTTCGCCGACTACCTCTACGTGTCGGTGACGAACTCCTCCGCGTTCAGCCCCACCGACACCATGCCGCTGTCGGTACGGGCGAAGCTCCTGATGGCCGTGGAGTCGGTGTCGGCGCTCATCCTCTCCGTACTGGTCATCTCACGAGGTGTCGGCCTGCTGAGGTGACGCCTCCCGGACGGCCCTGGCGTGCCTGCGCCGCGCCACCGCGGTGACGAGACGCGGAGTGATCACCGAGATGATCAGGAGCAGGCCGGTGACGATCGACTGGATCTCGGTCGCCACGTCGTTGAGCATGAGCAGGTTGCGCAGCAGGCCGATGAGCAGCACTCCGGCGATCACGCCGCCGAGGGTGCCCCTGCCCCCGTCGAAGTCGACGCCGCCGAGGAGCACCGCGGCGATGACGGCCAGTTCCAGCCCGATGCCGTTGTCGGCGCGGGCGCTGCCGTACCGCAGGGTGAAGATGACCCCGGCGAAGGCGGCGACGGTGCCCGAGAGCACGAACAAGACCAGCTTGATCCGCTTTACCCGGATTCCGGCGAACCGCGCCGCCTCCTCCTGCGCGCCCATCGCGAACAGCGAGCGGCCGAAGCCGGTGGCGTGCAGCACCACGGCGGTGACCACGGCCAGCAGCACGAACAGCGCCACCGGGTACGGGATCGGCGTGCCCGGCACGTCGCCCACCACCAGCTCCGTGTACTGCGCCGGGAACTCCGCGATCGCCCTGTCGCCCAGCACCACGTAGGCGAGGCCGCGGTAGAGCGCCAGCGTGCCGATGGTGACGGCGAGCGAGGGCAGTCCCAGCCGGGTCACCAGGAGGCCGTTGACCAGCCCGCACACCGCCCCCACCACGACCACCAGCGGGATGATCGTCTCGATCGCCCAGCCCGCGTCCCAGAGCGAGCCGACCAGCGCGCTGGACAGGCCGAGCACCGAGGCCACCGACAGGTCCACCTCCGCGGCCACCACCAGCATGGTCATGGCCAGCGCGATGAGCGCGATCTCCCCCAGGTCGCCGAGCGCGAACGACAGGTTGCCGACACTGGCGAAACCGGGCGATCCGGCCGAGCCTCCGATGAAGACGAGCACCAGCAGCAGGCCGACGAACACGTCCCAGCGCAGCAGGCGGCCGAGCGAGCCGCGTTCCGGCCCGCCGGTGGGCGGCACGGTGGCCACCTCGGGCTTCGCGGTCGTCACGTCAGGAGCCATGTCGGGAGTTCCTCCTCCGCAGTACCCGCGCGACCCGCAGCGCGAGCAGCCGGTCGACGCTGATCGCCAGGAGCAGCAGCGCTCCGGTGATGGCCTGCTGCCAGAACGGGTTGACCTTGAGCACGACCAGCGCGCTGGTGATGGTGGTGAGCAGCAGCGCGCCGAGCGCCGCGCCGTACACGGTGCCGACGCCGCCGGTGATCGCGACCCCGCCGACCACGACGGCGCTGACCACCTGGAGCTCCCAGCCGTTGGCGGCGTCGGCGACCACGGTGCCGAACCGCGACAGCCAGAGCACCCCGGCCAGGCCCGCGAGCGCGCCGCTGAAGAGGTAGGCCCCCATCACGCGGCGCCGCACCGGCACGCCCGCCAGGCTCGCGGCCTCCGGGCTGGAGCCGATGGCGTAGAAGTCGCGGCCCGAGGCGTAGGAGCGCAGGTAGTAGCCGACGGCCAGCATCACCACGACGGCGATGATCGGCAGGTACGGCACCCCGAGCACCGAGCCGTTGCCCAGGGAGAGCAGCGCCGGGGGCAGGTCGACGGCGTTGATCTGCCGCCCGTGGGCGATGTAGTGGTCGACGCCCTGGATCACGTACAGCGTGCCGAGGGTCACCACCAGGGCCGGTACGCGGCCGAAGCTGACCAGCAGGCCGTTGATCATGCCGCAGAGCGCGCCGATCGCGACGCCCAGCACGACCGCGAAGACGATGCCCCTGCCGTGGTCGGCGGAGAGGAGGTCGCCGACGGTGAAGGCCACCAGGCCGACGACCGAACCTGCGGACAGGTCGATGTTGCGGGTGATGACGACGACGGACTGGCCGACGGCGAGCAGCACCAGGATGGAGGCGTTGAGGAAGATGTCGGTGAGGCCCTGCCCCGACAGGAAGTTGCCGTTGGTGCTCGCGGTCACCGCGACCAGGATGGCGAGCGCCGCCACGATGCTCAGCTCACGGGCCCGGAACACCAGGTCCACCAGGCCGCGGGCGCTCCGCCCGGCGGTGACGGCGCTCATGCGCCCTCCTCGGCCGGTCGCACGCCCTGGACGTGTCCCCCGGCGCGGCCGGTCGCGCCCGTGCCCCGCCGTCCTCGGGGGCTCTCGTTCCGCCCGGTCACGAGGCCCTCCCGGTCGCCGCTGACATGACACTCTCCTCTGTGGCCCGCTCGCGCGGGATCTCGGCGACGAGCCGCCCCTCCTGCATGACCAGGACCCGGTCGGCCATGCCGAGCACCTCGGGCAGGTCGGAGGAGATCATCAGTACGGCGAGGCCGTCGGCGGCCAGCTGGGACAGGAGCCGGTGCACCTCGGCCTTGGTGCCCACGTCGATGCCCCGGGTGGGCTCGTCGATGATGAGCACGTCGGGGTCGGTGGAGAGCCACTTGCCCAGCACGACCTTCTGCTGGTTGCCGCCGGAGAGCACGTTGACCGTGTCCGACAGCCGGTTGAACTTGAGCTGGAGCCGGATCGCCCAGTCGCGGGCCCGGTCGCGCTCGGCGGCGCGGGAGATCACCGGGCCGCGGCGCAGCGCCCGCAGGCCGGTGATCCCGATGTTGCGCTCGATGGAGTGGTCCATCACCAGGCCCTGCTGGCGCCGGTCCTCGGGGACGAGGGCGAGGCCCGCGGACATCGCGGCGGTCGGGGACGCGGCGGGCAGCCGCTTCCCGTTCACCTCGACGGTCCCGGCGTCCCAGCGGTCCACGCCGAAGATCGCGCGGGCGACCTCGCTGCGTCCCGCCCCGACGAGCCCGGCGAGGGCCACGATCTCGCCGCGCCGCACCTCGAAGGAGACGTCGGTGAACACCCCCTCCCGGGTGAGCCGCGCGACCTTGAGCGCCACCTCGCCGACCTCGGTCTCCTGCTTGGGGTAGAGGGTGTCGAGGTCGCGGCCGACCATCCGGCGGATCAGGTGCTCGTGGGTCAGGCCCGCGACCGGCTCACCGGCGATCCAGGCGCCGTCGCGCAGCGTGGTGACCCGCTGGCAGAGTTCGAAGATCTCGTCCAGGCGGTGCGAGATGAACAGGACCGCGCACCCCTGCTCGCGCAGCGCCCTGACCACGTTGAACAACCGGGTCACCTCGTTGCCCGACAGCGCCGCGGTGGGCTCGTCCATGATCAGCACCCGCGCGTCCCGTGACAGCGCCTTGGCGATCTCGACGAGCTGCTGGTCGGCGATGGAAAGGCCCCGGGCCGGCTGCTCGGGGTCGAGGGCGACGCCGAGCCCGGCGAACAGCTCCGCGGCGCGGGCGCGCATGGCCCCGCGGTCGATCCGGCCGAGCGTGCTCCTGGGCTGGCGGCCGATGAAGATGTTCTCGGCGACCGACAGGTCGGGGAACATCGTGGGCTCCTGGTAGATCACCGCCACACCCGCCCGCTGGGCGTCGGCGGGGTTGCCGAACTCCACCGGCTCGCCGTCGAGCAGGACCCGCCCGGTGTCCGGGCGGTGCACCCCCGCCAGGATCTTCACCAGGGTGGACTTGCCCGCGCCGTTCTCCCCGGCGAGCGCGTGCGCCTCTCCCGCGTACAGGTCGAGGGAGACGTCGCGCAGCGCCCGTACGGCGCCGAACGCCTTGCTCACCCCGGCCAGCGCCAGGACCGGAGGGGGCTCGCCGGAAGGCGGCCGGAGCGGCGCCTCTCCCTCGTCCGGTACGGTCACCGTGCCACCCCTTCCATCCTCTAAAAACGTTTTAGTAGAATGAGCGGACGCTAATCCCGGCCGCCTCCCTTGTCAATGGGGGATGAAAGCCTCGTTTCCAATGCGTTACGCCATCTCGCAGGTGAGGCGGGACCGGGCCGGGCGTCATCCCCGGGGAGGATCTCTCCTAGATCGAGTAACACGTTTTAATCGGGAATCGAGCATCGGGGCGACTGCGACGGCCCGGGAGGTCACGGGCATCCCGGCCGGCCCCGGCCCGCCTCCCAGCCCGTCAGGGCCTGTTCCCCTCGGGGCCTCACGGCCCGTCCGGACCGGCGCCTCTCGGGGTCTCACGGACACGTCGGGGCCTCGCTTCCGATCTCACCCTCGCGGCTCCGTCCCCGTACGCCGGGACCGGCCCCATCCCCGCGCGTGAGGCCCGGCGGCCCCGCCGGGCCGGTGGCCCGTGGCATCGGCCAGCGGTTCTCCGAGAGTACCTCCGGGGGCTGTGACCTGCGGATCTCCCGATCGCGGAGCCCCATCGGACACGCCGGTAACCTCAAATCGGAATAACCAGCGGCAGACGTCCGTTAGAGTGATCGTGCCGATGTGGTTTGTGTCCCCCGGGCCGCAAATTACCGCCTTCACGGAATACCGTTCGGCTGGAGCCGTGTTGTGCCTCTCGCCGAGGAGGCGACCGCCACATCGGCACCAAACGTCACGCCCCGCGAGCCCCTCAGGCCCGCGGGGCGTTTCTTTTCCTCCGTGGCCGGTGGGGGTTTTCACCGGACTCGTCCCGGAAAAGAGCGGTGGCGATGGCGGAGGCCTACAAACCTGAGGGCTCTCCTTGTGCGGGTGCGTACAACCGTCGGCCGTCGGGCCACCACCTAGTGTTGGGTAACCCGTCTCATGAGGAGAGTCCGTGCTCTATCGCCTGACCAAGATTGTCGGCGGCCCGATCCTGCACCTGCTCTGGCCGACCTCGGTCACCGGGCACGAGCACGTTCCCGTCACGGGTCCGGCCATCATGGCCTCCAACCACCTCTCGATCCTCGACTCGACCTTCCTGCCGCTGGTGCTCAAGCGTCAGGTGCGCTTCGTCGCCAAGTCCGAGTACTTCACCGGCAATCCCGTCACCGCGATGTGGATGCGCGCCACCGGCCAGATCAGCATCGACCGGCAGAGCCCCACCTCGGCCCAGGACATGCTCGACGCGGCGGCGGAGGTGCTCGGGAACGGCGAGCTGTTCGGCATCTACCCGGAGGGCACCCGCTCCCCCGACGGGCGCCTCTACCGGGGCAAGGTCGGCGTCGCCTGGCTCGCCCTGGCCACCGGCGCGCCGGTGATCCCGGTGGCGATGGAGGGCACCGGCGAGGTGCTGCCGATCGGCGCCACGAGGCCCAGGCTCGGCCGGGTGAGCGTACGCATCGGCAAGCCGATGACCTTCAGCGGCTCGGAGACGAGCGCGCGCGACCGGCGCGGTGTGACCGACGAGATCATGTTCGCGATCCAGGAGCTGTCCGGCCAGGAGTACGTGACGAGCTACGCCCCCAGCCGCACTCAGACCAAATGACCATTTGTCGGTATATGTCGCTTTAGTCACGCTAGGCTGCGGCCCTGGGGAAAAGAGAACTGGGGGGTTCGGGTGGCACGGGGCAAGACGATCGCGATCACATCGGCAGCCGTCGTCCTGGTGGCGGGGGCCGCCGGGGGCGGCGCCTGGTGGTACCTGCACACCAGGGGGACACCCCAGGAGACCGCGGAGCGGTTCGTCGGCGCCTGGCAGAGCGGCGACCTGGCGGGCATGCGCGCCGAGCTCGGCACGCCGGACCCGGCGTTCGCCACGGCGTACGACAACATCCGCAAGGCCCTCGCGGTGGAGAGCACGACGGTACGCCTCGACGGGGTGCGCGAGACCGGGGACGGCACCGGGCGGGCCTCCTACACCGCCACGCTGAAACTCAAGGACGTCGGCGAGTGGAGTTACTCCGGCGACGTCGACCTCGCGGTCGTCGACCGGCACTGGCGGGTCAAGTGGTCGCCCAGGGCCGTGCACCCCGACCTCACCGCGACCACCGCCTTCGCGCTGAAGACGAAGTGGCCCGAACGGGCCGCGATCACCTCGGCGGACGGCGACCGCATCGACGGCGCAGACGGCGCCCAGGTGGGCGGCTCGGTGCTGCAGCTCGTCGGCCTTCTGGAGAAGGCCACCGCGAAGAGCGCCGCGAGACTGGGCGTCCCCTACAAGGTGGGTGACACGGTCGGCACGAGCGGGTTGCAGCACACCTTCCAGGAGCGCCTGGCCGGCACCCCGGACACCGAGATCGAGCTCGTCGGCCCGGACAAGAAGACGGTCAAGACGCTCGGCACGGTCGAGGGCAGGACCGGCGAGGGCCTGGAGACCACCCTGGACATGCGGGTCCAGCGGGCCGCGGTCGAGGCCGTCCGCGACCTGAAGAAGACCGCCGCCCTGGTCGCGATCAGGCCCTCGTCCGGCGAGATCCTCGCGGTGGTGAACAACGAGGGCGGCTTCAACCGGGCCCTGGACGGCAACTACCCTCCCGGCTCGACCTTCAAGGCGATCACCGCCGTGGGGCTGCTGGCCGAGGGGATGAGCCCCGGCGACCGGGTCACCTGCCCCAAGGACGTCACGGTCGGCGGCCTGCCGATCCGCAACTCCCACCACGCCGCCTACGGCTCGGTGTCGCTGTCCGACTCGTTCGCCTACTCCTGCAACACCACCTTCGCCCCGCTGACCAAGGAGCGGCTGAGCGCCGACAAGCTGCTGAGCACCGCGGAGCTGTTCGGGTTCAACAAGCCGCTCGACATCGGCGTCACGGCCGCCAAGGGCAGCTTCCCCAAGGCCGAGAGCGACGCGGAACTGGCCGCGGAGTCGTTCGGCCAGGGGCGGATCACCGCCAGCCCGCTGATGATGGCCTCGGTCGCCGCCGCGCTGGCCGACGGGACCTGGCGCCCGCCGACCCTGGTCCCCTCGATCAAGCAGGAGACGCAGCCGCAGGCCCTCCCCGAGGCCGTCATGTCGAACATGCACCGGATGATGTCCGCGGTCGTCACCAAGGGCACCGCCAAGGACGCGGGCCTGCCCCAGGGGACCCGCGGCAAGACCGGGACCGCCGAGTACGGCGGGCAGGACGACCTGAAGACCCACGCCTGGTTCATCGGCTTCCGCGGCGAGGTGGCCTTCGCGGTGATCGTCGAGGAGGGCTCGGGCGGCGGCGCGGTCGCCGCCCCGGTCGCCGCCGACTTCCTGCGCGCCCTCGGCTGACGGCGCCTTCGGACCGGAAGCGCCTTCGGCCGACGGTGCTTTCGGCCGACGATGCCCTTCTCGGGACAACGCTCTCGACCGGCGGCTTTCTCGGCTGACGGCGCTCGCCCCGGACAACGCCCTCGGCTGACGGCGTTCTCCCCGGGAGGGCAGGGGCTCCTCCTGGGGTGACTCGCGGTGGCGGGAGCCTCCGGGGCCGGGGCGCTTCCCCTTCGCCTCGGAATCGATCTTTACCTGCGAGGTATTGTCGCGCTCGCGGAGCTATGTGAAAGCATTCACAAAGTATCCCCCTCCTGTTGGGACCGCCTCATGACGATCCTGATCACCTCATCATCCGAACCACTCACATCGACCGCGACGCTCACATCGGCCATGTCACCCGTGTCACCCGTGTCACCCGTGTCACCCGTGTCACCCGTGTCGCCCTCGCCACCCGCGTCGCCCGGGTTTCAGGCGCCCGGCCTGGAGCTGTTCGACTTTCCCCCGCTGTGGGCGGGCGCGCCTTACTGGCTGACCAAACCGATCCTGATGGCCGTCCTGGCCGCGGCCCTGGTCTGCGGCGTCTGCTGGGCGGCCTTCGCCAATCCCAAGGTCGTACCGCGCGGCCCGCAGAACGTGGTCGAGCTGGGCTACGTGTTCGTCCGCGACCACGCGGCCCGCCCGTTTCTCGGCAAGGACACCGACCGGTGGATGGGCCTGCTGCTCAGCGTCTTCTTCCTGGTGTGGATCTGGAACCTGATGGGCGTGGTCCCGCTCGTCCAGCTCCCCGTCTCATCGTTCCTGGCCTTCCCCGCGGTGATCGCCGTGAGCGTCTACGCCCTGAAGATCTATCTCGGCGTCACGCGGCACGGCGTCGCGGGCTATGTCCGGGGACTGATCCCGCGCGGGCTGCCCGCCCTGGCGTACGTGCTGGTCATCCCGCTGGAGCTGCTCTACACCTTCGTGACCTCGCTGTTCGCGCACATGCTGCGGCTGGCCGCCAACATGTTCGCGGGCCATCTCATCCTGGCGTTCTTCAGCATGGTCGGCTTCTGGTTCCTGGTCGAGCATCCCACCGTGCTGGGCGTGCCGGTCGGGGTGGCCGGGGTGGTGATGGCGATCGTCATCACGGCCCTGGAGATGTTCGTCCAGTTCCTGCAGGCGTTCCTGTTCACGCTGCTGACCGCGATGTTCATCGGCAACGCGCTCAACCCCGAGCACTGACCGGCACCGGGAGCCGGGACACCCCGGCCGTTCCGGATCTCCACGCGCCCCGCACCGCGCCACCCGCGCCCTGACGAGCGCGGGAGTGGTCGCGGGGTGACGTGGGGACGGCGCTCACAGAGGGAGGGCCGCGGCCGCGTCGTGACGCAGGACCATGACGAGAAGCGTGATGATCAGCGTCGCGATCAGCAACCAGCTGAACATGATGATGACCGTGGAGCGGCGCAGACGTCTGGAGGACCGCCCCCGCCCCTTCCTGGTGCCACGCCCTCGGCCGCTGCCGCCCTCTTTGCGCTGGACACGCTCGTTGAACGACTCCAGCCGCGCGGCGAGTCGTGGATCCTCGTCGATGAGGTGGCGCTCGATCTGCAGCAGCATGCGCTCCTCGTCTTGCGACCAGGCCATGCATCACCTCCCCGGAACGCAAGCCGTGTGCCGACGTTCTGCCCAATCGTGAAGATCGTTATCCTTTCCGAGGGCTTCGATTTACCTCTTCTTTTCACGGACGCAATCCGAGCACGCGATCATGCCCTCGCACGGGGGCCGGCGCGGCGCCGGCGGGGTGTCGGGCGATTCCCAGCCTTCTCCGCGATCTCGACATTCCACCGCCCCAGCCCCTCTCCGTCACGCCCTCAGGAGGCCGGAAGCGGCCTCCGTGTTCGACGGCGACACATTGTCAAGCCATCTTGACGTCAGGCCAACTTGACGAAAAACTGGGGGCATGTTCACGCCAGACAGCCTCGAAGGCGACTTCACGCTCCTGACCGCCGCCGCCCGCTACGACGAGCTCCGCGTGCGCGACGCCCTTGCTCCGGCGGCGGGCGACGCCACCGGCGGAGAGAATCCCGACGACCTCAACGACCCCGCCGATCCCGAGGTGCCATCCCTCACCCGCGACGAGACGCTGGAGCTCCTCGCGCTCGGGGAGGTGGTCGCGCGCAAGGCGGGTTACGGGCGCCAGCTCGCCGTACGGTCCGCGCGGGCCGTGGGCGCGTCCTGGTCACAGATCGGCGCGGCCCTGGGCACGAGCAAGCAGGCGGCATGGGAGGCGCACGGCCGGTGGATCGACGACCAGGCCGAGCAGCACCGGCACAGCGGCTACGAGGGGATGAGCGAGCGCGACGCGGCGGCCGCGCGGGCTCTCGCGGGAGCCCCAGAAGGCGAGGCCCCCGCAACAGGAGGTCCCGAAGCCTGAGACCTCGTGGCAGGAGACCCCGAAGGTGAGGGCGGCGCGACACGAGGGCGACAGGCCCAGGACCGGATCTGGGACCGGGCCGGGTTTGGGGCGGGGCCGGGTTTGGGACGGGGCCGGGTTTGGGACGGGGCCGGGTTTGAGACAGGGCGCCACCGGGGCCGGGTTTGGAACAGGGCGCCACCGGGCCCGGGCCCGGGTTCCGCACCGGCTCCAAGTCCCGGTGGCGCCCCTCGCGGGGAACTACCTCTCGCTGTCCATGCCCGCGAGGAGGAAGTCCGCGTAGCGGCCGCCGGAGGCGGCTCCGTCCGGGATCGCCTCCTCGATCCGGGCGAGGTCGTCCGCGCCCAGCGTGACGCCGGTCGCGCCGAGGGACTCGGCCAGCCGCTCGCGGTCGCGCGCGCCGACCAGGGGGACGATGTCGTCGCCCCGGGAGGCCACCCAGGCGACGGCGATCTGGGCGACCGTGGCTCCGACGGTCGCGGCCACGTCGCGCAGGGCGTCCACGAGCCTGAGGTTGGCCGCCAGGTTCTCGCCCTGGAAGCGGGGGCTGATGGCCCGGAAGTCGTGCGCGGTGAGCTCGCGCCCCGGGCTCCAGTGGCCGGACAGCAGGCCGCGCGAGAGCACGCCGTACGCGGTGACGCCGATGCCCAGCTCGCGGGCGGTGGGCAGGATGGCCCCCTCGATCCCGCGCGACAGCAGCGAGTACTCGATCTGCAGGTCGCTGATGGGGTGCGTGGCCGCCGCCCGGCGCAGGGTCTCGGCACCGACCTCCGACAGGCCGATGTGGCGGACGTACCCGGCCTCGACCATCTCGGCGATGGCCCCGACGGTCTCCTCGACGGGGATGTCCGGGGTGACGCGGGCGGGACGGTAGACGTCGATGTGGTCGGTGCCCAGCCTGCGCAGGGTGTAGGCCAGGCGGTCCTTGACGGCCGCCGCGCCGACGTCGGCCCCCGCGAGCGTGAAGCCCCCGGCCGGATCGCGCCGCGCGCCGAATTTGACGCTGATCACGACGTCCTCGCGGGAACGCTCCTTAAGCGCCCTGCCGATGAGGAGCTCGTTGTGGCCAGAACCGTAGAAGTCGGCCGTGTCGATCAGGTTCACCCCGGCGTCGACGGCGGCGTGGATGGTGGCGACGCCCTCGGTCTCGTCCGCCGGGCCGTACAGGTCCGACATTCCCATGGCGCCCAGGCCGATCGCGGAGACGGTGGGGCCGGTCCTGCCGAGTGTGCGAGTCTGCATTGTTCTTCCTTGTCGTTCCGGGCACCGACTGGCCGGCGTCCTGTTCCGGGCACCGACTGGCCGGCGCCGTGTTCAGAGCGTGCCGCCCCGGCCGGGGCGGCAGAAGAGACGGTTCGTCCCGGGACCGGCCATCAGGGGATCGGCGCTCCCTGGATGCGCGACGCGGGCGCGGGCACACTGTCCCCATGGACAAGGCCATGGACAAGGAGCAGCTGGCCGACTTCCTGCGCCGCCGTCGCGAGGCCCTGCGGCCGGGTGACGTCGGCCTGCCCATGGGTGTGCGCAGGCGGGCGCCCGGCCTGCGCAGGGAGGAGGTCGCGGCGCTCGCGCAGATGTCGACCGACTACTACAACCGGCTGGAACAGCGGCGGGGGCCGCAACCGTCCCAGCAGATCGTGACCTCGCTGGCGCGGGCGCTGCGGCTGACGACCGACGAACGCGACCACCTGTTCCGCCTGGCCGGGCACGTCGCCCCGCCCAGGCACGCGCCGTCCGACCACGTCAGCCCCGGGCTGCTCCGGATCCTGGACCGCCTCGACGACACCCCGGCCCAGGTGATCACCGACCTCGGCGAGGTCCTCAGCCAGAACCGTCTCGCGGTCGCGCTGCTGGGAGACCACACCTGCTTCACCGGCCCGGCGCGCAGCTTCGTCTGGCGGTGGTTCGCCGACAGCTCGGCCAGGGCCCTCTACCCGCCCGCCGACCACGACCAGCAGAGCCGGGTGCTCGTCGCCGACCTGCGTTCCGCGGTCGTGCGCCGCGGCCGGGATCCCCGGGCGGACGCCATGGTCTCCGCCCTGCGCTCGTCCAGCGCGGAGTTCGCGGCGCTGTGGGACGCGCACGAGGTCGCCGTGCGCAGGAGCGACCACAAGCGGATCGTCCATCCCCTGCTCGGCGTCATCGAGCTCGACTGCCAGATCCTCGTGGCGGAGAACGAGGCGCAGCGGCTGCTCATCTTCACCGCCCCGGTGGGCAGCGAGGGCGCGCAGCAGCTGGAGCTGCTCTCGGTGGTCGGGGCGCAGGGTTTCGGCGCGCCCACCAACACCCGGTAGGCCCATCGCGCCACCCGTCACACTCCGTGTCCAACGCGCCACGGATCGTGGATGACTGAAGCCAGCAAAGGGTATTAAACCTCTTTGAATGCCTAATCAACGGCATCGTCCATCAAGCACAACGGGGGAAACGATGACGGACTCCAAGGACACCAAGGATTCCAAGAACAAGGCCGCGAAGGCCTCGGGGAAGAGCAAGAAGGCCGCGATCAAGGCGACACGATCGGCCAAGGAAGCGAAGAAACAGTCCGGCCAGCCCGAAGCCAGGGTGCCGGAGACGGGACCCGCCCACCAGGGCGGGCGGCCCATCCAGTCGCCGAGGGCGTGAAATCATGATCGGGTGACCGGGCTGAGACCCGGTCACCCGATCATGGAGTGACACGATGCCCGCCTACCTGCGATTTCCCACGATCTTCGGGGACATTGTCGTCTTCGCCGCCGAGGACGACCTGTGGATGGTCACCGCCGGAGGCGGGCGGGCCTTCCGGCTCACCGCCGGGGTGGCCGAGGCGGGATACCCGCGCTTCTCCCCCGACGGTGACCTGCTCGCCTTCGTCGGCCGCGAGGAGGGGCCGGAGGAGGTCTACGTGATGCCCGCCGACGGCGGCGCGGCACAGCGGGTGACCTACCACGGGGCGCGCTCCAGCGTCACCGGCTGGGACCCCCGCGGCGGCGTCGTCTACGCCAGCGACCAGGGCCAGCCCTTCGACGGCCGCAACTGGCTGCACCGGGTGGAGCCCGGCGGGGTGCCCGAGCGCCTGCCGTACGGCCCGGCCAACACCATCTCGTACGGCCCGCGGATCGTGCTAGGCCGCAACACCGCCGACCCCGCCCGCTGGAAGCGCTACCGGGGCGGCACCATGGGCGACCTGTGGATCGAGACCGGCGAGGACGGGCGGTTCCGGCGGCTCACCGCGCTGCCCGGCAACCTCGCGTCGCCCTGCTGGACCGGCGACCGGGTCTACTTCATCTCCGACCACGAGGGGGTCGGCAACGTCTACTCCTGCGACGCGGACGGCGGTGACCTGCGCAGGCACTCCGACCACGCCGACTACTACGCCCGCAACCTGTCGGGCGACGGCCGCAGGCTGGTCTACCACGCCGGGGCCCGGCTGTACCTGGTGGAGGACGGGGAGTCGCGCCCGATCGAGGTGCGGCTGCGCAGCTCGCGCACCCAGCGCAACCGCCGTTTCGCCCCGGCCGAGGACTTCCTGGAGAGCGCGACCCTCAGCCCCGACGGCGTCGGCCTGGCCGTCACCACCCGGGGCAAGGCGTTCTCCTTCGCCGCCTGGGAGGGTCCGGTGCGCCAGCACGGGGCGCTGTACGGGGTGCGGTACCGGCTGCTGAGCTGGCTCAACGACGGTGAGCGGCTGGTGGCCGCGGCCAGCGACGAGGGCGACCGCGAGGTGCTGACGGTGCTCACCGCCGACGGCGGCACCGAGCCCGCCAGGCTCGACCACCTCGACACCGGCCGCGCCATCGAGCTGGAGGTCTCCCCCACGGCCGACCTGGTCGCGGTGGCCAACCACCGCAACGAGCTGATCCTGGTCGACCTCGCGCCTCTGAACGAGGTTTCCGGCCGTACGGGCGAGGAGGGGCGGGCGCGGGGCCGGGTGATCGACTCCAGCAGGTTCGGCGCGATCGAGGACCTGGCCTGGTCCCCCGACGGCCGCTGGCTGGCGTACGCCTGCCGCGACACCGCGCAGACGACGGCGGTGAAGCTGTGCCGGGTCGAGACGGGCGAGACGTTCCTCGCCACCCGGCCGGTGCTGTGGGACGCCCGCCCGGCCTTCGACCCGGGCGGCGACTACCTGTACTTCATCGGCCGGCGCGTCTTCAACCCGGTCTACGACGAGCTCCACTTCGACCTGGGCTTCCCCCTGGGCTCCCGCCCCTACGCGATCGCGCTCCGCGCCGACGTCCCCTCGCCCTTCGTCCCCGTGCCCCGGCCCCTCGGGGACGACGATGACGATGACGACGACGGCGGTAACGGTGACGGTGACGACGGCGAGAACGAGGGCGAGGACGACGGACCGCCCGAGGTGGTCATCGACCTGGACGGCATCCAGGACCGGGTCGTCGTCTTCCCCGTCCCCGAGGGACGCTACGACGCCGTCGCCGGGATCAAGGGCAAGGCCGTCTACCTGACCTTCCCCGTCGAGGGCAGCCTGGGCGACGACTACGCCGACTCCTCCGACGGCACCCTGCACGTCTACGACTTCGCCAAGCAGAAGCAGGAGACCCTGGTAGGGGACGTGTCGGAGTTCGCGCTCGGCCGCGACGGGACCACGCTGCTCTACCAGTCGGGCAAGCGGCTGCGGATGGTCAAGGCGGGCGAGGAGCCCGAGGACGACGACGCGCCCGGCCGTACGAGCGGGTGGGTGGACCTGTCCAGGGTGAAGGTGTCCATCCGGCCGGAGGCGGAGTGGCGGCAGATGTTCAGGGAGGCCTGGCGGCTGCAGCGGGAGAACTTCTGGACCGAGGACATGGCCGGGCTCGACTGGAACGGCGTCTACCGGCGCTACCTGCCGCTGGTCGACCGGGTCACCACCCGGGGCGAGTTCTCGGACCTGCTGTGGGAGCTGCTCGGCGAGCTGGGCACCTCGCACGCGTACGAGAGCGGCGGCGCCTACCGGTCCCGGCCGCACTACCGGCAGGGCAAGCTGGGCGTCGACTGGGCCTTCGCGGACGGCGTCTACCGGATCGCGAGGATCGTCGGCGGCGACCGGTGGAATCCGGAGGCGACCTCGCCGCTCAACCGCCTCGGGGTGGACGTACGGCCGGGTGACGCGGTGCTGGCCGTGAACGGCCAGCCCGTCGGCGCGGACGCGAGCCCGGACGAGCTGCTGGTCAACCAGGCCGACCAGGAGGTGCAGCTGACGGTCCGGCGCGGGGACGACAGGCGGACCGTCACCGTGCGGGCCATCGGCGACGAGCAGCCGGGCCGCTACCGCGACTGGGTGGAGTCCAACCGGGCCCGCTGCCACGAGCTCGGCGGCGGCCGGATCGGCTACCTGCACATCCCGGACATGGGCCCGGAGGGCTACGCCGAGTTCCACCGGGGCTTCCTCGCCGAGTACGACCGCGAGGCCCTCGTGGTGGACGTCCGCTTCAACGGCGGCGGCCACGTGTCGGCGCTGCTGCTGGAGAAGCTGGCCCGGCGCCGCCTGGGCTACGACTTCCCGCGCTGGGGCGTGCCCGAGCCCTACCCCGACGAGTCGCCGCGCGGCCCGATGGTGGCCATCACCAACGAGTGGGCCGGCTCGGACGGCGACATCTTCAGCCACACCTTCAAGCTGCTGCGCCTGGGTCCCCTGATCGGCAAGCGCACCTGGGGCGGGGTGATCGGCATCTGGCCCCGGCACCACCTGGCCGACGGCACGGTCACCACCCAGCCGGAGTTCTCCTTCGCCTTCGACGACGTGGGCTGGCGGGTGGAGAACTACGGCACCGACCCCGACATCGAGGTCGACATCACCCCGCAGGACTACGCGGCGGGGGTGGACACCCAGCTGGACCGGGCGATCGAGGCCGCCAAGGAACGCCTGGTCCTCCAGCCGCCGCACACCCCCAACGCGGCGGCCAGACCCCGGCTCGTGGTGCCGCGCCTGCCGCCCCGCCGGCCTCTCCTCTGACATGACACGTACCGGTCTTCTGACATGACACGTACCGGCGCCTCAAGCGGCCGGGGCGACGGCCCGCGCGCACGGTGAGAACCGTGCGCGCCCTTTGCCCGGGATCCGTTTCAGCGTTCTCCCGAGCGTTCTGGTGGGTCTTTTTCGTTCCCGAGGGACGAGATGGAAAAGACCTCCTTGTAACGGGCCAGATCGTCAAAGCTTCTTGAGTAGAGACTCGTGTTCTCATCCAGGGTGCCATACAGGGTGCCGCGCACATCCGCTATTCCCAGGAAATTCCAGTTCACGGTCTCTCCGTACTCGTTCTTGTAAGACGTCTCCTCGTCACGGCCGGGCGGGCAACAAATCGGTTGCCCTCGTGGCCGGCCGTCTGCTGGACTTCCGGCGACGACCGATCGATCGAGGAGAAGCAAATGCGCGAAGCGTTCATGTCCCCCCAGAAGGTAATTTCCACCCATCCAAAGGACATGACGCTTAGTGAGAACACCTACCCCGCGCACTCCGGCGCGTGGAGACGCCGCTAGAAGGGGCCTCGCCGAAAGGCTGCTCCGCGCCGCCCGGGTCACCGGCGGGACCGGCGCCTCCGCCCGGAGTTCCGCCCGCGACTCCGTCCGGCGTGCCGCCCGTGGCATCCTCGCCCGCGACTCCGCCCGGCGTGCCGTCCTGCGTCACCTTCGCCCAGGGCTCCGCTCCGCCCTGGCCCTCGCCGCCGCCATCGCCGCCGCGACGGCGCTGCCGCTGACGGCGCCCCAGATCACCCGCCGCTTCGTCGACGACGCGATCGGCGGGGCGGGCACCCGGCACCTCACGCTGATCGCCGTCGGCTACCTCGCGCTCGCCGTCGCCGGGCAGGCCGCCCGCATGGTCACCGCCTGGCTGGCGAGCCGTCTCGCCTGGGACGGCACGAACCGTCTCAGGGAGAGGCTCGCCGAGCACGCGCTCGGCCTCGACATGGCCTACCACGGCCGCCGGACGCCCGGCGAGATGATCGAACGGGTCGACGGCGACGTGGTCGCGGTGGCCGAGTTCGTCGTCGCCTTCCTGCTGGACATCGTCGCCGGCCTCCTGCTCCTCGCCGGGGTGCTCGTCGTCGTGTTCACCGTCGACGCGCGCCTCGGCGGCGTGCTGCTGGCGTACTGCGCGCTGGTGGGGTTCTGCATGGCCCGCGCGCAGCGGCTCGCCGTGCCGTCGGCCACCCGCTCGCGGGTGGAGCTGGCGGCGCTCTTCGGCGGCCTTGAGGAACGGCTCGCCGGTGTGGAGGACATCCGTGCCAACGGCGCCGGAGCGCACGCGGTGAACCGCTTCCACCGGGCCTCCGCGACCGTGTACCACGCGGAGTTCCGCGACGCGCGGATCGGGACCGTCATCCTCGCGGGCACGACGGTGGCGTTCGCGGCCGGTACGGCGATCGTGCTCGGCCTCGCCGCGTGGACCCGGGAGTCCGGGACGCTCACGGTCGGCACCGCCGTGCTGCTCTTCCAGTACACGCGGATGGTGCGCGCGCCGTTCGAGCGATTGATCGACCAGCTGAGGCAGTACCAGTCGGCGCTGGCCGGCATCGCGCGCATCGGCGACCTGCTGGCCGAGCGGCGCACGCTCCCCGCGCCCGCCGACCCGCTGCCGCTGCCCGCGTCCGGGCCGCTCGCCCTGTGCCTCGAAGGTGTGGGTTTCGCGTACGCCGACGACGACGAGCCGGTCCTGTCGGACGTCACGATCACTCTGGCGCCGGGCGAGACGCTCGGCCTGGTGGGCCGTACGGGCAGCGGCAAGACGACCGTCGCCCGGATGGTGCTGCGCCTGTACGACCCGACCGAGGGCACCGTGCGGGTCGGCGGGCTGGACCTGCGCGACGTCGACCCCGCGTCGATACGCGAACGGATGTGCGTGGTCACCCAGGACGTGCGGCTCTTCGCCGCCAGCGTCAGGGACAACCTCACCCTCTTCAGGCCACTCGCCGACGACGACCGGCTGCGCGCCGTCCTCGCCGGTGTCGGCCTCGGCGACTGGTTCGCCGCCCTGCCCGACGGGCTCGACACCGAGCTGGGCGGCGGTTCGGGAAGGGATCCGGGAGGTGGTCCGGGCGACAGCCCGGGGAGCGGCGTCTCGGCCGGGGAGGCGCAGCTGCTCGCGTTCGCGCGGGCGTTCCTGGCCGACCCCGGGCTCGTCGTGCTGGACGAGGCGTCCAGCCGGCTCGATCCAGCCACCGAGCGGCGCGTCGAGGAGAGCGTCGACCGGCTGCTCACCGGCAGGACCGGCGTGCTCATCGCGCACCGGCTCTCCTCCCTGTCCCGGGTGGACAAGATCGCCGTCATCGACCGGGGCAGGGTCGTCGAGTACGGCTACCGCGAGGACCTCGTCGCGGATCCGCGAAGCCGGTTCGCCCGGATGCTGGACGTCGCGGGGGTGGTCCGATGAGGCCCGTGACGCTGGTGGCCACCCGGCTCGTCCGCTTCGACCTGCGCCGCTACCTGATCGGTGCCCTGCTGTGGATGCCGGTCAGCGTCATCCCGCTCGCCGGCGGGCTGGTGCTGCAGCGGCTCTTCGACCAGATCAGCGGGCAGCGCGCCGCGAGCCTGGAGCAGTCGCTGTGGCTGTGCGCGGCGTTCGTGGGCGTGGAGGCGGTCCGCGGCCTGGTGCTCGTCGTCGCGTGGTCCTACGGGGTCCACTGGTGGTGCGCCGCCGCGACCCTCCTGCGGGCCAACGCGTTGCGCTCGATCCTCACCGCGCGCGGGCCCGCCTCGACCCGGCTGCCGCACTCGCCGGGCGAGGCGGTCGCCCGCTTCCGCGACGACGTGAGCGACCTGGTCAACCTCACCGACGAGAGCGTCCCGCTCGCCGGTTCGGCTCTCTTCGGCGGCGCCGCCCTGGTGATCATGGCCTCCGTCGACCCCGTCGTCACCCTGGTGCTGGTGGTGCCGATGATCGCGGTAGGCGTGCTGAGCAGGCTGCTGAACGAGGTGATCCGGCGGCTGCACCACCGTGCCAGAGTGCTCGGCGCGGCCGTCACGGCCCACATCGGCGAGACCTTCGGCGGCGTGCTGGCGATCAAGACCGCCGGGGCCGAGGACGCCGTGCTGGAGCGGCTGCGCGAGCACAACCGCGGGCGGCGCGACGCCGCCGTCAAGGACCGGCTCGCGACCGACCTGCTGGACGCCACGACGGGCGCGACCGTCGAGGTCGGCATCGGCCTCGTGCTGCTCCTGTGCGCGTCGGCGATGCGCCGCGGCGACTTCACGGTGGGCGACCTCGCGCTGTTCACCACCTATGTCGGCTGGCTGACGGCTCTGCCGCGCACCATCGGCGCGATCCTCCACCGCCTGCCCCAGGGCGCGGTCGCCACCGAACGGCTCACCCGGCTGATGGCGCCGTACGAGGACGCCGACGACCTGTCGCGCGGCGGCGACGTCTGGTTCCATCGGGAGCCGCCTCCCGCCACGACGCCGCCGGATCACGGCGACACGCTCCAGGTCGTCGAGGCGCGCGGGCTGACCGTGCGTCACGGCGGGAGCGGGCGCGGCGTGCGGGCGGTCGACCTGCGGGTGGCGCGGGGGTCGTTCACGGTGATCACCGGTGCCGTCGGCTCGGGCAAGACGACCCTGGTACGCGCCCTGCTCGGCCTGGTGCCCCTGGACTCCGGGACGATCACCTGGAACGGCGGGCCCGTCGACGACCCGGGGACGTTCATGGTCCCCGGCCGCGCGGCGTACGCGAGCCAGGTCCCCCGGTTGTTCTCCGAGTCGCTGCGGGAGAACCTGCTCCTGGGCCGGTCCGCGGACGACGCCCGGCTCGGCCTGGCGCTGGAGCTGGCGGCGTTCGAGAAGGACCTGGCCGGGATGCCGGAGGGCTTGGACACGGTCGTCGGCCCCCGTGGCGTACGGCTGTCCGGTGGCCAGGCGCAGCGGGCGACCGCGGCGCGGGCACTGGTCAGGGCACCGGACCTGCTCGTCGTCGACGACCTGTCGTCGGCCCTGGACGTGGAGACCGAGAGGCTGCTGTGGGACCGGATCGCCGACGCCGCCCGTGACGGGCGCGGTCCGGGAACGCTGCTGGTGGTCTCCCACCGGCAGGCGGCGCTGGAGCGGGCCGACCAGGTCGTCGTCCTCGACCGCGGCCGGATCGCCGGGCAGGGCCCGCTCGGCGAGCTGCTGGAGAGCTGCCCGGAGATGCGGCGGCTGTGGAGCGAGGAACGCGTCGCCGAGGCCGGGGAGCGACCTGACTGAGACAGAAGGGCGAACGGAGGAGACCGAGGAGCGATCGAAAACCGGGAAGCGATCAGAGACCGGCGCATCGGGCGCGAAGTGGCGTGGCGGCCGGGGGCGCGGTCGCCGCCGTGTCCCTTCGCTCAGTTCGGCGGCCGGAGGGCGCGGCAGACGCGGCCGTCCCTTCGCGCGGTCAGGAAGGCATGCGGGCCGATCCGGCCGCCGGGAACTCACCGCCGCCCGCCACGTGCTCGATCAGTTCGAGCACGGCCCCTCGCCCGCCGTTCGCCTCGGCCCAGCGGCTCACCCTGCACGCGGCCTTGGCGTAGAGCCGCTGGTCGGCGCCGGCGACACGCAGCCAGTCCTCAAGCGTCCCGGGCAGCGCCTCCTTCGAGTCCACCAGGCACCGGTCACCGGCCGTCTCGGGGGCCAGGTAGCGCGGGTCGCCGGAGACCAGGACGGCGAGTCCCTCGTCGAACCACTGCGGGACCCGCCGCGATCCGAGCCTGGTGTGCAGCTCGACGTGCGACATCTCGTGCGAGGCGATCACCGGGTCGATACCGCGCGGCGACAGCATCACCGTGCGGCTCAGCACCGCGACCCCGCGTTCCCCGCCCCCGCCGATCCCTCGGTAGCACGCGTCGGTCACGCAGGCCAGAACGCCGGGAGAGCTCTCGCGCCCGCCGTAGAAGTCCTCCACCCGCCGGGTGGCCGCGTCGACCGCCTCCGCCACCTGCCGCTGCCGTGCCACCGGCAGGTCCGGCTCGACGTACAGTCCCGGCTTGATCCGTTCCATTCCGTAACAGCCCGGACAGGTCGTGGCGGCGACCGACGGGAAGGCCACCGCGACCCCCACCAGCGCGGCGACGACCAGCGCGCCGACCAGGGCGAGCAGCCATCCCCCTCTTCTTCGGAGGGTCCGCCGACGGTGTCGATCCATCAGGTCACTCCGGTCGCCGGTTCGTCGGGGAACACCTTTCCGACGTGACCGGTCTCCGGTGCCGCCTGTCACGCCCTCGTCCGCCCGCCTGTCAGAGTCAATGACCATACCGTGCCCGAAGCAGGACACGACCGGTTCTCGGGCCGCGCCGGCGGACGGCGTCGGCAGGTGGCGTCGGCGAGTGGCGTCAGGCGGGTGGCCACCCACCTGCCGGGGCCGTACCCGGGCGTGAGTATCGTTGCGCCCCCGGATCAGGGCGGCTCAAAGCAACGCGGGGCGGCTCAGGGCAGTGAGGTCGGGAGGCCGAGGGGGGCGAAGTGGCCGAGGCCGACGAACGAGGTGATCTCGGCGATCAGGTCGTCCCGCAGGGTGAACACGTCGATCGACCAGGCGAGATGGGCGGCGGCGTCCTCGTCCCAGAGGTAGGAGCCCACCGCGGGCTGGCCGTTCGCGGTGACCGGGAGGTGCCGCCAGCTTCCGCAGCTGGTCAGCGGGACCCGCACGGCGAAGTCGGTGACGGCCTCCAGGCCACGGTACCAGTGCGCCATCGGCGGCATCGACCAGGTGACGTCCTCGGTCAGCAGCGCGACCAGGGTGTCGGCGTCCCCGCGTTCCAGCGCGGAGGAGTAACCGGCGACGATCTCCCGTACGCGGGCGTCGCCGATCTTCCGCAGCGTCGGCTGCTGGGTGCGGGGGAAGACCTTGTCCGCGACGACCTTGCGCGCTCGCGCCAGGGCGCTGTTCACCGACGTGGTGGTGGTGTCCATCGTGGTGGCGATCTCGGCGGCGGAGAAGCCGAGGACCTCGAACAGCAGCAGCGCGGCCCGCTGGTTGCCCGGCAGGTGCTGCAGGGCCGCGACGAAGGCGAGCTCGACGGCTTCACGCTGCTCGTAGCGCGCGCCCGGACCGGCCGGGTCGCCGGTGAGGCCCGCGTCTGGGTAGGGGCCCAGCCAGGCGACGTCGTTCAGTGGGGCGTCGCCGAACACGGCGTGGTCGCTGGAGGGGCCGAGGTCGACGGGCAGCGCCCGCCTGCCCCGGGTGGTGACGATGTCCAGGCAGGTGCGGGTGGCCACGGTGTAGAGCCACGAGCGCAACGAGCTGCGGCCCTCGAAGCGCGCGATTCCCCGCCAGGCCCGCAGCAGGGCGTCCTGCAGGGCGTCGTCGGCGTCGTGGGTGGAGCCGAGCATGCGGTAGCAGTGGGCGTGCAGCTCCCGACGCAACGGCTCCACGAGACGGGTGAACGCGGCATCGTCCCCGCCACGCGCCCGGTCCAGATCGTCGTCGCCATCACGCGCCCGGACCGGGTCGGCGTCCCCGGTGCCTTCCGTCGCCCTGCTCACGGACCGCGAAGAAATCTCCGTCACGAACGACGATTCTGCCTCACACCGGCAGTCTTCCCTTCGACCGAGTACCACAGCACCTTTCCACACTGTTCCAGACTGTTCCAGGAGACTGAAATGAACCCGACGCCGAGCGTCACCGCCGATCACCTCAAGGTCCCCGACGCCACGCTCTACTACGAGGTACGGGGGCAGGGGCCTCTCGTGGTGCTCGTCGGCGCCCCGATGCACGCCGAGCACTTCGCGCCGCTGGCCGACCTGCTCGCCGACGGCCACACCGTGCTCACCACCGATCCCCGGGGCGTCAACCGCAGTTCCCTCGACGAACCCGGCCGGGACTCGACCCCGCAGATGCGCGCCGACGATCTCTCCCGGCTCTTGACCCATCTCGGCGCGGGTCCGGCCGCGGTCTTCGGTTCCAGCGGCGGCGCCGTCACCGCGCTCGCGCTCGCCGTCGCCCACCCCGAGCAGGTACGCACCGTGATCGCGCACGAGCCCCCGGTGAGCCGCCTGCTCGACGACCCCGAGGCGCACGACGCCGCGGTCGAGGACATCATCGCCACCTACGCCTCCGGCGACGTCGCGGGCGCCTGGGTCAAGTTCATGATTAACGCCAACATCCCGCTGCCCGAGTTCGAGGAGTCCGCGAGCGGTCACGCGGAGGCGCCGGCCGCGCCCGATCCGCAGCAGGCGGCGGACGAGCGTTTCTGGTTCCTGCACGAGATGCGCGGGACCACCCACTGGGAGCCCGACATCGCCGCCCTGCGCGCCGGGCCGGGCTCCGTCGTGGTCGGTATCGGGGAGGAGTCGGCCGGTCAGCTCTGCGACCACACGTCGACCGCGCTCGCCGCGGCGCTCGGCACGAAGCCGACGTACTTCCCCGGCGGCCACATCGCCTTCGCCGACGACCCCGCCGGTTTCGCCCCCCGGCTGCGCGAGGTCCTGCGGGAGAACGGGGTCTCACGGGAGAACGGGGTCTCACGGGAGAACTGAGCGATGACGCCGTGAGCGCGTACGAGGACGGATGAAGCGCACGGGGGCGTACGGGGACGTACGGCCGCGTGCTCGCGTGTGACGGATCCCGCCGGCGGGGGCGGGGATCCGTTACGGCGGCGGAGGCGGGGATCATGCGAGGTTCAGGCGAGGTTCAGCTGCCAGGAGACGCCGAAGCGGTCGTTGGTCCAGCCGAAGCGCTTGCTGAAGCCGTAGGAGCCGAGCGGCATCAGCGGCTCGCCGTTCTCCGACAGGGCCACGTACAGGCGCTCGATCTCCGCCTCCGACTCGCACTGCACGTACAGCGAGATCGAAGGGGTGAAGCCGAAGGCGTGCTGCACGTTGCTGTCGATGGCCATGTACTCCCCGCCCGCCAGCGTGAACGTGGCGTGCTGCACGCCGCCCTCCGTGCCGGGCCCCTCGGGGCCGTAGCGGGTGATAGCGAGGATCTCGGAGTCGTCGAACAGCGACATGTAGAAGGTGACGGCCTCCTCGGCGTTGCCCTCGAACATCAGGAAAGTAGTGATCTTCTGCGACATCGGATGAACTCCTGGCAGGGGGTGGAGGACGAGGGCGCCCCCGGTCACGGGGACGGCCCGCTCGTCGGCGGCTCCGGCATCGGGCTCACCGGAAACCTCGAACGTGTGCTCGACAAATATTTCAGGGACAGCTTATATAAGTCAAACACTATGCAGTGGCGGGCGAGATCCGTAATGTCTCCACCCGGCCGAACGGCCCGGGAGCCGGTGAGGTCACGTCTACCGCAGCCGACGAGATCACGTCTACCGCCGGCCCGGGGGCGCCGCCTTCACCTGGCCGCCTTCCCCGGCCGCCCTTCCTTCGACCACCTTTCGCCCGGTCACCGGCGCCGCGATCCCCGCCAGACCGCGAGCGAGCCGGAACACGGTGGTCGGAACACCGGGCGACACCCCAGCAAATCGTTTCAATTGCCCCATCAGCCACTCTCGACGAAGGACTGGTGACGGAATACGGTTATCTGCATGTCAGAAGAACAGGTAAAAACCCCCATATTTACCGTCTCCTCTGGCTTCTTCAGCCGTGCTCGTACGGTGGCGCCACCGACCTGGAGCCGCTGGCTGATCCCCCCGGCAGCGCTCTCCGTGCACCTCGCCATCGGCCAGGCGTACGCGTGGAGCGTCTTCAAGCCGCCCCTGGAATCGGCCCTTGACCTTTCCGGCACGGCCAGCGCCCTGCCCTTCCAGGTGGGCATCGTCATGCTCGGCCTGTCGGCCGCGTTCGGGGGGACGCTGGTCGAGCGCAACGGCCCGCGCTGGGCGATGTCCGTCTCCATGGTCTGCTTCTCCCTGGGCTTCCTGATCTCCGCGCTCGGCGTGGCGACCGGGCAGTACTGGCTGGTCGTCCTGGGATACGGCTTCGTGGGCGGGATCGGTCTCGGCATCGGCTACATCTCACCGGTGTCCACGCTGATCAAGTGGTTCCCCGACCGGCCGGGCATGGCCACGGGCATCGCCATCATGGGATTCGGCGGAGGGGCCCTCATCGCCTCGCCGTGGTCCAACCAGATGCTGGAGACGTTCGGCACGGGCACCGGCGGGATAGCCACGACCTTCCTGGTGCACGGCCTGGTCTACGCGGTCTTCATGTCGATGGGCGTGCTCCTGATCAGGGTCCCGCCGGAGGGCTGGCGGCCACGGGGCTGGGAACCGGCGAAGGCCGCCGCCCGCCCGCTGGTCACCGCCGCCGACGTCTCCGCGCGCAACGCGATCCGCACGCCGCAGTTCTGGCTCCTGTGGGTCGTGCTGTGCTTCAACGTCACCGCGGGCATCGGCATCCTGGAGAAGGCCGCGCCGATGATCAAGGATTTCTTCGCGAACACCAGCGTGCCGGTCACGACCGCCGCGGCGGCGGGCTTCGTGGCCCTGCTGTCCCTGGCGAACATGGCGGGGCGCTTCGTGTGGTCCTCGACCTCGGACCTGATCGGCCGCAAGAACATGTACCGCGTCTATCTCGGCGTGGGCGCCCTCTTCTACCTGGCGATCGCCCTGGCCGGGGACTCCCACAAGTTCCTGTTCATCCTCTGCGCGCTCGGCATCCTGTCCTTCTACGGGGGAGGGTTCGCCACCGTCCCGGCCTACCTGAAGGACCTGTTCGGGACGTACCAGGTGGGGGCCATCCACGGCCGGCTGCTGACGGCCTGGTCCACCGCGGGCATCCTCGGGCCGCTGATCGTCAACGCCATCGCCGACGCGCAGAAGGCGGCGGGCCGGTCGGGGCCGGAGCTCTACACGACTTCCCTCTACATCATGATCGGGCTGCTCGCGATCGGCTTCCTGGCCAACGAGCTGATCCGCCCGGTGAATCCCGTCCACCACGAAAAACCGGCTCACCATGAAGCCATCCAGCACGAAACCGTCCAGCACGAAAGAGGAGGCGACGCGTGATGGCGGACGACCGCTCCCCGGCAGGGAACACCCCCCTGATGATCCTGGCCTGGACCTGGGTCGGCCTCCCCTTCGCCTACGGCGTCTACGAGCTGTTCCAGAAACTCACCCAGCTCTTCGGCTGATCCCCACCGCCGGTCATACGGCGCGAGCTCTTACTGGGCCACCATTCGCTTTCTGGTCCCGGTCGTTCATCCCGCCAAGGAGTTGGACAAGCTGCTTGAGCATCATGTCCCCCCGTGACGCGACGACACAACCAACCGAAGCCCCCTGTGCCGCCGCGTCCGCCTACCGGGCCTCCCCGGAGAGCAACGCCCTCCATATATCGCCGGCCTGCCGGATCGGCCATCGATAGATCTCGTGAACTTCCGGACTGCCCTCCAACTGGAGCGTGCGCCGGATGAAGCCCTGTCCTCCGGCCTGGCACAGCTCGTACAAGGTGGCCAGGCACCGGCAGGTCCAGGTGACCACCCGCAGGCGCGCCGTCCCCCCGGTCAGGGCTCAACCAGACCAGCCGCGTGTGACCGCCCTGCGGTGTGGACACGTGCGGACTCAGGCAGCCCGTCAGCTCGATCATTGCGGAGCGCACGCGTTCGGGCCGGGAACCGGAACCGGTTGCGTCCACGGAGGTGGTATACGAGTTTTCGCAGGTAGTGGGCGTGGCGCCGTGAAATGAGGACGGCCATCGCGTGATCCTTCAGGTTGCTAAACCAAGATCGAAGGAGAACAGGGCGATGGCCGTACCCGACAGCGTGGACCCCGCGAGCTGGCTGGCGGAGCAGATCCGGCAGGATGATCCGGATCTGTTGCGATCCATGGTGAGGACCATGGCCGAGACGTTGATGTCGGCCGAGGCCGATGGCCGCTGCGGGCGCCGAGTACGGCGCCCGCAGCGAGGAACGTAGTAACCGGCGCAACGGATAACCGAATCCGCGAATGGGACACCCGCGCCGGTACCGTGGAGCTCGCCATCCCCAGGCTGCGCTCGGGCTCCTACTTTCCCGACTGGCTGCTGGAGCGCAGGCGCCGGGCCGAGCAGGCGCTGATCAGCGTGGTGGCCACCAGCTACCTGCTCGGCGTCTCCATCCGGCGGGTGGACAAGCTGGTGGAGCAGCTGGGCATCAAGCACATCTCCAAGAGTCAGGTCAGCGAGATGGCCAAGGTCCTGGATGCTCAGGTCGAGGCCTTTCGCAACCGGGCGCTGGATACGGGGCCGTATGCGTTCGTGTGGCTGGACGCCCTCACCCAGAAGGTCCGCGAAGGCGGGCGGATCATCAACGTGCACGTCCTGGTCGCCACCGCGGTCAACGCCAACGGCAACCGGGAGATCCTCGGTCTGGAGGTCACCTCGGCCGAGGACGGCGCCGGCTGGCTGACGTTTCTGCGCGGCCTGGTCGCTCGTGGCCTGGGCGGGGTGCAGCTGGTCATCTCCGACGCCCACACCGGGCTGGTGACAGCGGTCGGCGCGACACCGCCCGGCGCGTCCTGGCAGCGCTGTCGCACGCACTACCTGCGCAACCTGCCGACCACGGTGCCCAAATCGGCGCAGCCGTGGGTGGCGACCTTGGTGCGCACCATCTTCGACCAGCCCACCGCCGAACAGGTACGCGCCCAGCACACCTGGGTGATCAACGCTTTGGAGGCCGAGTATCCAGCCGCGTGCGAGCACCTGGACGCCGCCCGCGACGAACTCCTGACCTTCGCCATCTTCCCTCGGGAGGTCTGGCGGCAGGTGTGGTCGAACAATCCTCAGGAGCGGTTGAACAAGGAGATCCGCCGCACCGACGTGGTGGGCATCTTCCCCGACCGGCCCTCGATCGTCCGTCTTGTCGGTGCGGTTTCGGCCGAGCAGAGTGATGAGTGGACCGAGGCCCGCCGCTACATGGGCCTGGACGTTCTGGCCAAGACCCGGATGCGCGTCATCACCGGCGACACACCGCAGCAGAACCCGATCCCGCAGACACTTACCGCTTACCTGCAGAAACAGGATCACGCGAAGGTCAACTCATACACCACTTCGCTGGACGTGACCTCACCGTCGCCGAATGACGCGTCTGAAACCAGCTACAAGTGGCCTCAAGTGGCCCACAAGGGTGACGCGCCACCATGATTTAAAAATCCCCCCGTCTAGATATTTCTAGATGAATCAACAAAAAAGTAGGGCGATAGTAAATCTACGTAAGGCATTTATGCTGATGCCCTGAAACGGCAGGAACACGTCGCCTTGCACAGGAGGACGACCTCGTCCCTGCCGGGCTCCGCGCACCCGCGGGAAGACGCGAATGCGCAGCCGATGATCTGACGGATCTCGCGAAGGCCACACCGTCGCCCTCTTCGCGGAGGTCGGCTGCCCAACACGATCCTCGTCCCGCGGACACGCGAAACAGGGCGAAGGAGCCGGGCGGGCTCAACTTTGCGGAAATCCGTGGACACGGCCTGAGGACCACCAGCCTCGGTACCGGACATTCCGGCGCCAGCCGTGGTCACGCGCGACCAAGAGCCCCGTTCTCACGAACACGTCCCGCTCGACATTTTCGCGCCGTGCCCGACGCACGGCCTCGACCTCGGAGAATCTTCCTTGACCTGGTTACCCGGCCGCACTCTCACACGGCGAACAGCGCTTCCCGCGCTCGCCGCGGTGCTCGGCTCCCTCATCCTGCCCACGTCCGCCATCGCCGCGCCCACGCCAGCGTCGTCTCGGACAAGCGAAGCGGCGGCCATCGCTCCCAAAGTCAAGATCACCGATCTCGGCCCCATCGGGGCCGAAGGTCGCCCCGGTGGCGGCAACGGTGGCTACGTCAGCGACATCAACAACAGCGGCGAAGTCACCTTCGGGATCGGGAAGGTCTACGGCGATGTGGTCCACTCTCAAGCCAAACTGTTCTCCAATGGATCCATCACGGATATTCACGCGCTCCTCGGCCTCGACTCCACCGTTGGCATGAGCGACCCCTACGAGATCAACGAAGACGGGACGGTGCTCGTCCACACCAACAACGAGGCCGTGGCGAAGTCCTATCTCGTCAAAAAAGGAAAAATAACTCCCCTGGGGAAATGGATAATCGCCACCAACGACCGCGGTCAAACCACGGACGGCAGATATGTGTACGACCCCGACGGTTCCCAACTGAGCCTGCCGGCGTTCAAAGACCAGTATCTGGAGCCCAGCGCGCTGAGCAACTCCGGTTCGGCCGTCGGCTGGGCCGACATGAACCCCGGTGCGCCCACCACACTGCATGCCTTCCGGACCAGGCCAGGCGAGCCCCTTGACCTCACCCGTGACGAGCTGGAGGTCCCCGGCGCCTCCCAGACCCGGGCCAACGACGTCAACGACAAGGGCCAGGTCGCCGGTCAGGTGGACGGGCACCCGAGCGGGGACTCCGGTGACACTCCCATCATCTGGGACAAGGAGGGGAAATCCCGCCAACAGCAGACCCCTTACGGCGGCAGGGTGGAGGCGATCAACGAGGCCGGAGTCGGTGTGGGGGTGATGTACACCGACGAGAGCAGGTACTACGAGCGTGCCGCCCTGTATCGAAACGGCGTGGGAACCGATCTGAACTCCCTGTTGCCGCCGGATTCGGGCTGGACCCTGACGAAGGCCAACGCCATCAACGACGTCGGCCAGATCGCCGGTGTCGGCCGGCCCGCGGGTGCGGCCGAGGACCATGCCTTCCTGCTCGACCTGGGGGATCGGCCCGTCATCGACTCGGTTTCCCTTGAAACGAAGAGGTATCCGTCCGAGCAGTGGGGCACGGCCGCGGCAGTGACCGACGGAGACCCCGCGCGTATCACGGTCTCGGTGACCAATCCCGGTACCCTGCCCGTTTCCGCGCAGCTCAAGCTGTACCAGGCGCCGAAGCCGGGCGAGTCCGTGGACTACACGCCGTTGCCCAAGGTGGATCCGGTCGAGCTCTCGCTCGCTCCGAAGGAGACCGTCAACGTACGGGTGAACTGGGACAGCGCGGGGGTCGCCTGGGAGAGGGGCGAGGCGAACCTGGCCCGGTACGTGAAGGCGCGGCTCTACGTCGGTGACGTCAGGCAGGATTTCGCCGAGTCGGGGAGCATCCTCACCCGGCCGAAGCCGGTGGTTCTGGTGCACGGCTGGAAATCCGACGCGCAGCTCGCCTGGGGGTCCACCCATGCGATTCTGAGGGGTCTGCACCCCTACATCGGGTCGTTCGCGGTCGGTGACGGTCAGTTCGGCCCCGATGGCGGCACCCTTGACCTGGGCTCCCTTCTGACGCCGTTCGCGAGGACCAAGACGCTCGCCGAGAACGCCCGGGAGCTGGCAAAGTACACCGAGGAAGTGCGCAAGCGGACGGGCGCGTGGCACGTCGACCTGATCGCCCACTCGATGGGGGGCCTGGTCAGCCGGCAGATGATCCAGGATGAGATGCCGAAGATGGCGGGCTCGCCGGATCACAAGCCGGTGGTGAACCGGATGATGCAGATGGGTACCCCGAACCGGGGGACTCCGTGTGCGGATTTGGCCATACTGCTCGCGGCCGCGACCAAAGCACCCATTCCGTACTCGCCGGCCACCGAGCAGGTCACCATGTCGTTCGTGCACGGTGAGTTCAACGACAACCACATGAATCTCAGGGGTGTGATCCCCTCCAACCTGGCGGGCGTGGGCAGGCCCCTGATCTGCGCCCCCCCTCTCGCGAATCCCGAGGAGGATCCCAACCAAGGTGATCTGATCGTTCCGCTGTGGAGTGCGCGCTTCTATCCCGATATCCCCAGGACCGGGACGGTACACATGTCGATGACCGACTCGGCGTGGGATTTCAAGAATTACATCAAGCCGCGGCTGGCGGCGGGCCCGGGGATCGCCGGTGGCCCGAGTCTGCCCGGTCTGACCGAGGAGATCACCGACGCGGCGCCCGAGAAGGCCGTGCCCGACGGCGACGCCAAGGCTGCCGCGGCCGACGACGGTGACACGGTTTCCATGTTCGCCACGTCGTCGACGGCGGTGGAGGCGGGCAAGACGGTGATCGTGCCGGTGGACGTCCCGCAGGGCACCGCTTTCGGTGTGACGGGTACGCTGCCGCCGACCGTCGGCCTGCTGCTGCGCGATCCGGCCGGGAAGCCCGCCGCGCAGTACGCGGCGGGCAGCGATGAGGCCAGGCAGCCGGTTCAGGGGTTGGGTGTCACCGGCCCGCAGGCCGGGGTCTGGAAACTGGAGATCACCAACACGGCGGCCGGGCCGGTCACCGCCGATCTGGGTGCCTGGATCGCCGGTAACCCGGTGAAGGTGGCGGCCACGGTGGAGAAGCCGTCACAGGACGGCCGCCTCACGGTGACGGGCACCGTCACCGATGCCGGTCAGCCGGTGACCGGGGTACCGGTGCGGGCGATCGTGACCGGAAAGGACAACGCGCGGATCGAGCTGTCGCTGGCCGATGACGGCAACAGCGGTGACGGTGCCGCGAACGACGGCGTGTACGGTGCCACCTCCGAACCGCTGGCCGACAGCGTGTACTCGGTCGTGGTGAAGGCCGACACGGCCAAGGGCATGCGCAACGCGCTTGAGGTGGTCGAGGTCAAGCGGCCCGATACCCGGGAGTTCGCGCTGACGCTGTCGGCCAGGCCGGGGGGTTCGGTGGCGGCGTCGCCGTCGCAGGCCACCTACCGGGCCGGGACGAAGGTGAAGGTGAGCGCCACCCCCGAGGCCGGGCGTGTCCCGATCGGCTGGGTAATCGACGGTAAGGAGCGGGGCGCCGGTGCGCTGACGCTGACCATGGACCAGGCGCACACGGTGGAGGCGCGGTTCGGCACCTACAAGGTGACCGAGATCGGCACGCTGCCCGGTGGGGACGTCTCCGGGACCGAGGCCGACGCGTTGAACGACCGCGGCCAGGTCTCGGCCACGGTGACCGACAAGGACGGCAAGTTGCACGCGGTGCGCTGGCAGGACGGGGTCGTCACCGATCTGGGTGGCCCGGCCTGCACCGACGGCCAGGTCAAATGTGAGACCGGCGCCGGCAACATCAACGAGGCCGGGGACGTGGCCGGCTGGGCGGTGGCCTCGGCCGGGGGACAGAACTCCCCGCGCGCCGTCATCTGGCGCGGTGACGGCTCGCTGACCGATGTGGTGGCGGGTGACGCCGGGGCGAACTCGGGCGCCGCCGCGGTGAACGTCAACGGCCAGGTGCTCGGCTGGAGCGGTTCCCACGGCGTGCTGTGGGACCGGGGCACCGAGGTCAGGATGCCTGCCGACTACGCCGGGGCCGGTCTCAGCTACAACCGGGAGTTCAATTCGTATCGTCCGATACGGATGAACGGCAGCGGCACGGTCGCGGGCGGCTACGCACTGAGCCGCGACGACGACGGTAGTGCCCGTGATACCGGTCCGATGATGTATGAGGACGGGGTGCTCACCAGGCTTCCCGGCACGGTCCAGGGGTGCCTGGAGACGGGCGGCAGGGCCTCGGACCTGAACAACACCGGCCTGGTGGTCGGCACGATGCGCTGCGGCCGCTACGAAGGTACGACGACCAAGCGCGCGTACGTGTGGAAGGACGGCGGGGCGACCGATCTGGGTGAGGGTGAGGCGAACGCGGTCAACGACAACGACGTGATCGTCGGTACGGAGCAGAGCGATGTCATCAACGTCCACAAGCCGCCGTTGATGTGGGTGGACGGCACGAAGTACCCGCTGATGGGGGTGCTGTCGCGGCCGTACTGCCCGCGGGACATACGGCAGACGACGCGGCCGTGCGTGATCACCGGAGATGTGCTGGACATCAACTCCTTGGGTCAGATCCTGGTGCGCGGTGCCGTGCGCGACCGCTCGGCCGACGGCACCGGATTCACCCAGGACAACCGACAGTTCCTGCTGAGCCCCACCGAGGCGCGGGCCGATCTGGAGGTCACCACCGCGGTGTCGGCCACCGAGCCCGGCCCGGGGACGAAGGTCACCTGGACCGCCACGGTGACCAACAAGGGTGACGACACCGCCACCGACGTCAGGATGGACGTGCTCGTCCCCCAGACCCTCACCGGCGCGGCCTGTGACACCTGGCGGGGCATCTGCACCGCGATCAAGGGCGGGTTCCGCAACACGGCCAAGGTGTTGAAGCCGGGCTGGAGCGCCACCGTCGAGGTGAACGCCACCATCCCGGCGGCCACCGCCGAGGGCACCGAACTCAAGGCCCAGGCCACGGCGACCAGCTTCGAGGTGGCCGACCCCGAGCCCGCCGACAACACGGCGGAGATCACCGCGACGGTCCGTCACGCACTGAGCACCACCGCAATCAACTGGCCCGACCCCGTACGAGTCGGCGCGAGCAGCTACGAGGGCAAGGTGACCCTGACCAACCGCGGAAACAAGGACATGCCCATCACGGTGATCCAGACCGAAGGACCATTCGAGCAGACCAACAACTGCCCGGTGAAACTCGCTCCGAACGCCACGTGCGTCGTTTCCGCACGGTTCGTCCCCACCCGGGTGGGTGAGGCGAACGGGAAACTAACCTTCACCACCGACGGCACCGGGCCCGCCCACACCGTGACCCTGACCGGCCACGGCTCCCAGGCCAACGCGCGACCCGTCCTGGAAGAACCCACAGCGCCCCTGCGCGCCACAGTGGGACAACCGCTCTCCTTACGGATCCACTTCACCGACGCCGACCGCGCCGACACCCACACCGCGCAAGTGGAATGGAGCGAACCACCGGTCCCAGCCGAGGTGACCCAGCACGAAGGCGGCGGCATCGTCACCGCCAGCAAGATCTTCACCGAAGCCCGCGAAGGAGTCCTCGCGGTCCTGGTGACCGACAGCAAAGGCGACACCGCAGAACGATACATCGACTACGTCATCGAAGAGCCCACCCCCAACACCGCACCCACGCTGAGCGTGGGAGCCGACATCGAGCTGAGCATCGGAGAAAACCTCCAGCGCACCATCTCCTTCACCGACCCCGACTCCACCACCTGGAACGCCAGCGCCGACTACGGCGACGGCTCCGGACCGGCACCGGTGACCGTGACCAACCGGCAGATCACCCTGCAACACCGCTGGACAAACGCGGGAACCTACCCCGTCATCGTGACCGTCCGCGACGACGGCGGCCTGCAAACCTCCGCCACATTCACCACCACCATCACCACCACCCCAACCCCGAACCAAGCGCCCACGGTGAAACTCACCGGACCCGACCACATCACCGAGGGAACCACCTGGCAGGCCACCGCCTCCTTCACCGACCCCGACTCCACCACCTGGAACGCCAGCGCCGACTACGGCGACGGCTCCGGACCCGTGCCGCTCCCCCTCGACGGCAAGAAACTAGACCTCAAACACACGGCCACCGACAACGGTGAGCGCACCATCACCGTGACGGTCACCGACGACAAGGGCGCCACCGCCACCACCACACTGCCCCTGACCATCACCAACGCCGCCCCCCAGGTCTCACTCACCGACCCCCCCCTCGACACGATCGTCTCCATCGACACCCCGATCACCCTGAAAGCCTCCTTCACCGACCCCGGAACCGCCGACACCCACACCGCCACCTGGACCGTCAACGGACAACAACTACCCGCGACACTGACCGAACACAACGGCCACGGCACAGCCACCCGCTCACACGTATTCACCAAAGCCGGCCGCTACCCCATCTCAGTCACCGTGACCGACGACGACACCACCGCCACCACCACCGACACCATCGGCGACCAGAAAGCCTCCATAATCGTCTACGACCCGCTCAACACGATCGTCGGCTCTGGCCAGGCGGCCTCCCCGGCCGGCTCCTGCCAGCTGAACACCGCCTGTGGCCAGACAAGCGCGGCGGTCTTCGCCCTTACCGCCGGCTATTCGCCCCAAGGCGACGTGCCGACGGGCGAGCTGAGCTACGACGTCCCCGGATTCTCGCTGCGTGACACCTCCTACACGGTGCTCGCCGCGGCGAACCGCACGGCGACCCTGCGCGGAACCGGACGGGTCAACGACACCGTCGACGTCAGGTTCGAGATCACGGCCACCGACTCCGGCACGCCGGACGGCCGCTCCGACCGGCTCCGGCTGAAGGTGTGGCGCGAAAACGGCGAACTGGTCTACGACAACGGGCGGACCAACGTGATCACGAGCGTGCTCGGCAACATCCGGATCAGCGACTGACACGTCAGGAGGTTCGCGGGCCCTCGCCGATCCAGGCGAAGGCCCACCACCCGGCTCAGGCCGCTCTCCTCTCGGAGAGCGGCCTGAGCCGGTATGGGAGCACCCCGGGGAGGCGGGACGAAAGTGCCTTCCATGGCCTTGCCGTACGTCGGAAATACTGACCAGTCATGAAATGGCCGACCTTCGGGACTCCGGGCGGTCTTCCCTCAGGGACGGCCGTCCGGGCGCGCGGACAGTGCCGCGGCTTCGGCCGTGGCGCGGTCGTGCCACCGGGTGAGCCCGTTCCGGTCCGCCAGCCGCGCCAGGGTGGCGAGGTGCAGCGAGGCGGCGTCGTGGTCGCCCACGGCCGAGGCGAGCCGGGCCAGGAACCAGTCGACGGGTCCGATCGTGGCCACGGCGGAGCCCACCGCCACCCACCCGCTGTGGGGCAGGAGCTCGGCGTAACTCGCCCGGCAGGCCGTGACGTCGCCGAGGGCCGCCTGGGCCGCCCCCTGCAGGCAGGTCATGGTCAGCCACGACCAGTCCGGCACCCTGGGGGGCCAGCCGCCGGACACCAGCTCGCGTGCCTCCTCGGCGCGGCCCTGCGCGCACAGTTGCAGGACCCGCAGGTCGTGGTCGGTGGAGGAGTGGATCCCGGCGATCGCGTCGATGAGCGGCCCGGCCTCGGCCAGGGTGCCCCGCTGGTAGTGCAGCAGGAGGCGCCCGGTGGTCACCACCCCGCCCGCGTACCACATGCCGATCTTCGCCGCCTGGCGCCCGGCCTCGTCGTAGAGGGTCTCCGCCTCGTCGAACAGGCCGTCCAGGGTGAGCCGGTTGGCCCGCCACATGAGGTGCTGGAAGCGGGGCCAGGGCAGCGGGAGCCGTTCCAGGATGGCGTCGCAGCGGGCGGCGGCCCGGTCGGCGCCGGGCACGTCGAACATCTCCAGCCGGTGGTGACTGAAGATCATCTGCGCGAGGAGTTCGAAGCCGGGTTCCCCGGCGCGCACGGCCACGTCGAGCATCTCACCGGCGATCTCCAGCAGCTGGGGGACGTTCACCGGAAGGGTGGCGAGCGACAGGTATCGCGCGTTGAGCATCCTGAGCAGCAGGTGCGGGTCGCCCAGCCGGCGGGCCATCTCGATCGCCTCGGCCGACAGGGTGTCGCCGTGGGAGTCGCCGCTTCCGTCGTACAACTCCTGGGCCAGCCCACCCAGCAACCGGGCCCGCTCTGGGCTGTCGGCATCGGGCAGCTCGCGCAACGCCGTTTCGAAGCGGTGTACGAGCTGGAGTTCCACCGCCTCGTAGGGGTTGCGCAGGGTCCAGACGGAGGGCGCGTCGAAAACCGTGAGGGCCCGCGCGGTCAGTTCGGGGCCGGCCCCGGCGCGGTCGGTGGCGCGGACGGCTTCGGCGCGGGCCTGGCGGGCACCGATCGCGTCGCCCGATTCGAGCAGGGCGCGTACCTGCCGCAGGAGGAGTTCAGCGTGGTCGATCGGAGCGCCGGCGCAGGCGCTGTGCGCGGTGACCGCCCGGGTCCACCACATGGCCGCCTCCTCGTAGGCCAGGCGCAGGCGTGCCTGTTCCGCGGCGGCTCGCGCCCACCGTACGGCCTCCTCGTAGGCGGCGGGTCCGGCTTCGACAGCGTGGTGGGCGATGACGGTTACGTCGGTGCCGGGCCGGCACGACAGGGCGGCCATCACGTCACGGTGGATCGCGGACCTGCGCAGGGGCGGGATGTCCTGGACGAGGGTTTCGCGGACCAGGTCGTGGGCGAAGGCCATCCGGCCGGCCTGGGAGACGATCAGCCCGGCCTGGGCGGCCTGGTCCAGCAGGTCGTAGATCTGGCTCCCGGCGACTTCGGCGACGACGGCGGGGTCGAAGTCGCGGCCGATCACGGCGGCGATCGCGAGGACCTCGCCGGTTCGCGGGCCGAGCGCCTTCAACCGCTGGCCGACCACGTCGGCGACCGCGTCGGGCACGGTGTCCAGCGCGCGGCCCTCGGCCAGCAGGCGCACGCTTTCGCGGACGAAGTACGGGTTGCCGCCGGCACGTTCGGTCAGCCGCCGGGCGGTGAGCGGGTCCACCTCGGTTCCCATGGCGGCGGCGATGGCCCGCACCTCCTCGGTTCCAAGGCCGTTCAGGCGGATGCGGCGCAGGTCGTAGCGGGCGAGATGGGCCAGCAGTTCGTTCACCGGCAGGCCGCGAGTGTCGTCGCCGCCGGGCGCGCCTTCGTGAAACGGCGCGGGGCGGAACGCCGCGTCACGGAACGCGATGAGGATCGTCAGCGCGGCCCCCTCCCCCGCCCGGTCGATGAGCGTGACCACGCGTCTCAGCACCTCCAGCGAGTCCGGATCGGCCCAGTGCAGGTCGTCCAGGACGATGACCAGGGGTTGCTCGCGGGCGGCCGTGACCAGCCACTGGACGACGGCCTGGTTCCGGCGCAGGAGCGCCCCCTCGGTCGATCCGGTGGGCTCCTCGTCGTCGAGGAGGCCCGCCAGGGCGCCCGGGTCGGGCGGGGGGCAGTGCAGGGCGAGCGCGCGGAGCACCTGGAGCCACGGCCACAGGGGCGGTACCCCCTCGGTGTCGTGGCAGCGCCCCCACAGCACGAGATGGCCGAGGTCGGCGCAGTCGTCGCGAAGCGCCTCCAGCAGAAAGGTCTTGCCGATGCCCGGCTCGCCGCTCACGGCGGCGAGGGTCACACCGCCCGCGGCGAGCAGGGATTTCAGCTCGGCGAACTGCCGCTCCCTGCCGGGTACGGCCGGCCGCGGCGGGGACGGCGCCCGGGAGGGGTGCCCTCCGGCGGCGGGCGCGGGCTCCGGCGGTCCGGCCTCCTGGAGGATGTCCTCCTTCAGGGCCCGTAGCTCGGGGCCGGGGATGAGGCCGAGTTCGCCGATGAGTACGTCCCCGGCGTGCCGCAGCACCGCCAGTGCCCCGGCCCGGTGGCCGGTGCGATGCAGGGCCAGGGCCAGCAGGCACCACAGCCGTTCGCGCAGCGGGTGGGCGAGCACCTCCGTCTCCAGATCGTCGATCACCGGCCGGGGGCGGCCGAGGTCCAGCAACGCCTGGGCGCGTCGTTCGACGGCGACCAGGCGAAGCTCGCGGAGCCTGGCGACCTCGGCGACGGCCCACTTCTCCTCGGAGAACTCCCCGTAGGGCGTGTCGTGCCACAGCCGCAGCGCCCTGTTGAGCAGGGTGAGCCTTTCGGCGGGCCGCTGGAACTCCGACTGGTCGACCAGATCCGTGAAGAGGATCGCGTCGACGTCGGTGGTGGCGAGCAGGTAGCCGGGAGGCCGCCCGACGAGCAACCGCGCGGGGGCGCGCCGGGTGCGCCCGGGCTCGATGACCTTGCGCAGGTTGGACACGTACGACTGCAACGTCGACAGCGCGCTGGCCGGTGGAGAGCCGTCGTACAGGTCGTCGATGAGCGTGTCGGTGGGGACCACCGCCCCCCGCGCCACCAGCAGCCGGGCCAGCACGGCCCGCTGGCGTGGTCCGCGCAGGTCCACCGGAACGCCCTCGTCGTCGTGGGCCTCTATCGCGCCGAGAATCCGGAACCTCATCCGTGCCGCCGATGGGCCTGTCCGCCGACGCGGTGCGATGTGTCTTTCTGCATGGCGGAGAAGATAATGAGTCCCGCTTGCTTAACGCTTGGGATTCTCGGTGCCGGTGAGCGACCTGGTCCATGACCGCCCCACCTGGCCGTGGAGAGACGAGTGGCCGGGCACTTGTGGCACTGGTGGCCCCTTGAATCACTTTGAATCACTTGTCGAGGCGGCGGTCCGACGATAAACGCGGCCGCACGTGCTTTCCCGGGCCCCGCGCGGCCGATCCGGGAGCGAGGGCCGGGAGATCCGGCGCGGGAACATCCGGGTCGGCGCCCCACCTGCGGAAAGTATCGTGCGCTGGGCCGGGCCCGGCACCAGGCATTCCAGCGCGAATCAGGGGCCCTCAAGCAGGCGACAAGAAACCACAAGTCATCGACAAATATCAACGGGCAATGTCATAACCGACCCCGGAACGGATCGAGAGGAAAACCCGCCTCCTGGTGACAGGAAGGCCGATCCACCACTTCCGTTCGTTTGTTTCCGTCTTGTTTCCGCCGCGGTCGTGTCGTGTTCCACGTACGCCGACAGGTGATCCCCGCCTTCCGCGCAGAGATCTGTAAAAGGAAACCCCAGCATGACTTCGACCGGCGAAAACCCGCCCGCGTCCGAACCGATCGCCGTGGTCGGTATGGCCTGCCGGCTGCCCGGCGCCCGTTCCCCGCAGGAACTGTGGGAACTGCTGCGCTGCGGAGACAACACGATCTCCGAGATTCCCGCGGACCGGTTCCCGGTCGAGGAGGTCTACCACCCCCTGCCCGGCACGCCGGGGAAGCTGTCGTCCCGGTACGGCGGTTTCGTCTCGGGCATCGACGAGTTCGATTCCGGCTTCTTCGGCATCTCGCCGCGCGAGGCGGCCGCCATGGACCCGCAGCACCGCATGGTGATGGAGGTCGCCTGGGAGGCGTTCGAGGACGCCGGTCTCGCCCTCGAACGGATGCCCGGCCTGACCGGTGCAGTCTTCATGGGCGTCATCACCAGTGACTACTGGGACCGCCAGGCCGGAGTCGTCGGCGAACTGGACGTGCACACGGTCACGGGCAGCACCCGAGGTGGCAACGCCGGCCGGATCTCCTACGCCCTGAACCTGTCGGGGATGAGCGTCGCCCTCGACGCCGCCTGCTCCTCATCCCTGGTCGCGATCCAGCTCGCGGTGCAGTCGCTGCGCGGCGGCTCGTGCGACCTCGCCTTCGCCGGTGGCGTGAACGTCGTCCTCAACCCCGACCACGCGGTCGGCTTCTCCCAGGGGTCGATGATGGCCCCGGACGGCCAGTGCAAGGCGTTCGACGCCCGCGCCAACGGCTACGTGCGCAGCGAGGGCACCGGGATCGTGGTGCTGAAGACCCTCTCGCGGGCGCTCGCCGACGGCGACAGGGTGCACGCGGTGATCCGCGGCGGAGCCGCCAGCAACGACGGGCACGGGGAGGGCTTCATGGCCCCCCAGGTCGCCGGGCAGCGGGCGGGGCTGGTGGCCGCCTACCGCGACGCCGGGGTGGACCCGGCCAGCGTCGCCTACGTCGAGGCGCACGGGACCGGTACGAGCGCCGGGGACCCCGTGGAGATCACCGCGCTCGACGAGGTCCTCGGCCGGGGGCGGCCGGTGGACCGGCCCCTGCTGGTGGGGTCGGTGAAGACCAACATCGGCCACACCGAGGGCGCGGCCGGCGTCACCGGCCTCATCAAGGCCGTGCTGTGCGTCAAGCACGGCTGGCTCCCGGCGAGCCTGAACTTCACCACCCCCAACCCCGCGATCCCCTGGGACGACATCCGGGTGCGGGTTTGCGACCGGGGGCAGCCCTGGCCGGCGGGAGCCGGGCCGCGCAGGGCCGGGGTGAGCAGTTTCGGCATCACCGGAACCAACGCCCACATCGTCGTCGAGGAGCCGCCCTCCCCGGCGGAGGCCGGACCGCTCGCGCAGGCCGCGGCAGGCCCGGTGCTGCTGCCGATCTCCGCGCGTACCCCGTCGGCGCTGACCGCGCTCGCCGAGCGCTACCGCGACCTGCTGCGCACCGGGCCGGCGTCGCTGGCGCAGGTGGGCGCCGCCGCGGGTGTGCGGCGCAGCCACCATGACTGGAGGCTGGCGGTGGTCGCCGACACCTCACAGGACGCCATCGCCAAGCTCGGCGCCTTCGCGGCGGACGGCCACCCGGACGGCGTGCGCAGCGGCGACACCGGCGGGCCCGAAACGCGGCACAAGACCGCCTGGGTGTTTCCCGGCCAAGGGGCGCAGTGGGCCGGGATGGGCCGCGACCTGCTCGAAGGGGAACCGGTCTTCGCGAAGGCGATCGCCGAGTGCGAGGAGGCCATGCGCCCCTATGTCGGCTGGTCGCTGACCGCCGAGCTCACCGCGGGCGCGGAGACCTCCCGGCTCGCCGAGATCGACGTCGTACAGCCGGTGATCTTCGCGGTGCAGGTGGCGCTCGCGCGTCTGTGGCGCTCCCGGGGGTTCGAACCCGACGCGGTGATCGGGCACTCCATGGGAGAGGTGGCCGCCACCCACGTGGCCGGGGTGCTCGACCTCGACGACGCCGCGCGGATCATCTGCGGCCGCAGCCGGTTGATCCGGACGGTCAGCGGCCGGGGCGCGATGGCGGTGGTCGAGCTTGCGGCCGAACGGGCCGAGGAGCTGGTGGCGGCCTACGGCGGCCGGGTCGTCGTGGGGGTGAGCAACGCCCCCACCTCGTGCGTGCTCGCGGGTGATCCGGAGGTGGTGGACGTCCTCCTGCGCGACCTGGAGGCGCAGGGGGTCTTCGGCAGGCTGGTGCGGGTGGACGTCGCCTCGCACAGCCCGCAGATGGACCCGCTGCGCGAGCCGCTGCTGGACCTCCTCGCGCCCCTGCGCCCGCGGGAGGGCGAGGTCCCGCTGTGCTCCACCGTCACCGGCCGACTCCTGTCCGGTGAGGACATGGACGCGGCGTACTGGGTGGACAACCTGCGCATGCCCGTCCTGTTCGCCGACGCGGTCCAGTATCTGGCGACGGAGGGGTTCGACACCTTCGTCGAGTTCAGCCCCAACCCGCTGCTGGCCCGCCCGGTGCGGGAGAACCTGCGCCACACCGGCCGGGACGGGGTCGTGGTCACCGCGCTCACCCGTGAGGCGCCCGGCCGCGCCGCCTTCGCCGACGCGGTGGCCGAACTGTACGTCACCGGCCGCGACGTGGACTTCTCCCTCGTACAACCCTACGGGCCGCACCACGTCGCCCTGCCGTCCTATCCCTGGCAGCACGAGCGGTACTGGAAGCACCACCGCAAGGCGGACACCAGGCGGGGTCGGGCCGGGCACGACGGCACCGGCCACCCGATCATCGGCACGGCCCTGCGCCTGGCGCCCGACGACCACCTGGTGTGGGACACCGACCTCGATCTCGACCGGCTGCCCTACCTCGGCGACCACCGCGTGCACGGGATGCCGATGCTCTCCGGCACGGCCTACCACGAACTCGCCCTCGCCTCGGGCCGGGAGGCGTTCGCCGGAGCTCCCTTCCAGGTGGAGGGCCTCCTGCTCGAACGGGCGTTGTTCCTCACCTCCGAGGCCCCCCGGCGCCTGCAGGTGCGGCTGGAGGCGCCCGCGGAAGACGGAGGCCGCCGCTGGGCGTGCTTCACCGCCGACGGCGAGGTCTCCGGCGCTTCCGCCGAGTGGACGCGCGTCGCGACCGCGCGGGTGTGCCCGGTTCTTTCAGGTACGCCGGACGGTGTGGCGTACCTGCCCGGCCTTCCCCCCTCCTCCGAGCCGATGGACGTCGAGGAGCACTACGCGGCGCTGCGGGGCCGGGGCATCGAGCAGAGCGGGCCCTTCGCGGGCGTGGTCGCCCTGCACCGGACAGGCGAGGCCGTGACCGCCGAGATCGCCGTACACGAAAGCATCACCGCTGCTCTGGAGCGCCACGTCTTCCACCCGGCGCTGCTGGACTCGGCCCTGCAGCCGGTGATGACCATGCTCGGCGCCACCGGCGCCGCACAGGACACCTACCTGCCGGTGCGTACCGCGCGCTGCCGCGTGCACGCCGAGCCGGAGGCGGGCCGTCGCCTGCAGGCCCGCGCCGTACGGACATCCGCGCCGCTTGACGGCGATCTGGTCGAGTTCGACGTCCTGATCGGCGACGAGACGGGGCGCCACCTCGCGACCGTCGAGGGTTTCCGGCTCAGGAAACTGGCCGGGGACCTTCCCGAGATCGCCGAGCAGAAGGCGCGGCGGCTGCTGCACGGTGTGGAGTGGACGGAGCTGGAACCGCTCGCCCGCCCGTCGGCGGAGCGGGCGAACTGGCTGGTCGTCTCCGGCTCACCGCTCGGCTCCCGGCTGTGCGACACCCTCGCCGGGGACAGGGGGCGACCGGTCCTGGTCCAGCCGGGTGAGGGCTACCGGGAACTCGGTCCTGGCCACTACCGGCTGGATCCCGCGTCGGAGGACGACTGGGACAGGTTCGTCAAGGAACAGGCGGAGATCGGGCTGTGGCCGCCGAAGGCGGTCGTGCACCTGCCGGGCGGGAAGGTCTCCGGTGGGAAGACCGGAGACCTGGAGGGCTGCTTCGACGTCCTGGGCCTGGTCAGGGCCCTCGTCACCCACGGCGGACAGTCCGTCCCCCGCCTCTGGCTGGTCACCACCGCGGCCCAGGCCCCGGACGGGACCGAGGATGTCGTCCCCGAGCGGACGGCCGTGTGGGGAATCGGCCGCGTGATCCCCTACGAGCATCCCGAGCTGCGCTGCTCGCTGGCCGACCTTCCCTCCGATCCCGGCCAGGCCGTCCTCGACGCGCTCCGCGCCGAGATCATGTCCGACGGGACCGAGACCGAGATCGCCCTCAGAACGGGCCACAGGTACGCCGCCCGGCTCCGGCACCAGCCTCTCCCCGCCGCCCGTCCGCTCGCCGTCCACTCCGACGCGACCTATCTGATCGCGGGCGGCTTCGGCGGGGTGGGGCTGTTCACCGCCGAGTGGCTCGTCCGGCGCGGCGCGCGTCATCTCGTCCTCGTGGGCCGGACCGGCGCGCCGCCCGAGGCCGCGGACCGGATCGCCGCGATGAGGGCCTCCGGCGCGCAGCTCCACCTCGCCGCGGCGGACATCACCTCCCGCGCGGAGCTGGCCGGCCTCCTGGAGGAGATCGCCCGGCGCATGCCGCCCCTGCGCGGGGTCGTCAACTCGGCCGTCGTCATCGACGACGGTACGCTGGCCCAGCTCGACCGCACCCGCTTCTTCACCCCGATGCCCCCCAAGGTCGAGGGGTCCTGGAACCTGCACGAGCTCACCCTCACCCTGCCCCTGGACTTCTTCCTCCTCTACTCCTCCGCGGCCTCGCTGATCGGTTCGGCGGCCCAGGGCAACTACTCCACCGCCAACGCCTATCTCGACGGCCTGGCCCAGCACCGGCGGGCGAACGGCCTGCCCGCGCTTACCGTCAACTGGGGGCAGTGGGCCGACACGGGACTGGTCGTCAAGGCCGCCAAGGACCTCCGCCTCGACGGGCGCGGCCTCGCCGGGTTCACCGCCGAAGACGCCCTGGGGGCTCTTGAACGCCTGCTCGCCGACCCACCGGCCCAGGTGGGCGTCATGTCCTTCGACCCCGTCATGTGGACGCGCTACTTCCCCTCCCTGCGCTCCTCCTCCCTCTTCCGCGAACTCGCCAAGGAGGACACCGCCCGGGACGACGACGGGTCCCGGCTGACGCGGGGCATGCTCGCCGCGCACGACGCCGACAGCGCGAGGCAGCTCATCGCCTCCTACCTGTGCGCCCACATCGCCGCCATCGTCCAGCTGCCCCGGCAGAAGGTCGATCCGTCACAGCGCCTGCATCGTCTGGGCGTCGATTCCCTGATGTCGGTCCAGTTGCGCAACCGTCTCACGCTCGACCTCGACGTCACCCTGCCGGCCGCGGTCTTCCTGCAGGGCCGCTCGATTGGTGATCTCGCGGGCGTGGTCCTCGCGCACATCAGGGATTTCCCCACCGCTTCCGAGCATCCCTGAGCGTGGCGCTCCTGAGCGGGGGCGGCAGCGCCGCGGCGGCGGCCATGGCACGGTCGCGCCATGCCGTGAGCCCGCTCTGTCCCGCCTGCCGGGCGAGCGTCGTGAGGTGCCGGGAGGCGGCCTCGTGATCTCCCGTCGCGGAGGCGAGCAGGGAGAGGAACCAGTCAACGGGCCCCATGGAGATCACTCCGGAGAGGGTGGGGAGGCGGCCGCCGTAAGGAAGCAGGGCGGAGTAGCTCACCTGGCAGGCGGACACGCATCCGGCCGCCGCCTGGGCCGCCGCCCGCAGACAGGTCGCGCTCAGCCACGACCCGTCGCGGGGAGGGGGCCGCCTCCCCTTCCCCGCCAGCCTCCCGGCCTCCTCGACGTCGCCCCGCGCGCACAGCCGCAGCACGCGGGCGTCGTGGTCCATGCAGGGGTGGACGCCGGCGATGGCGTCGATGAGGGGCCCGGTCTCCGCCATCGTGCCGCGCTGGTAGTTCAGGGAGAGGCGGCCCATGGCCACGATGCCGCTCGCGTGCCACACGCCGATCCGCTCGGCCTGACCCCCGGCCTCCTCGTACAACGCCTCGGCCTCGTCGAACCGGTGTTTCAGGACGAGGCGGCAGGCCCGCCAGAGGGTGTGCTGGAACCGGGGCAAGGGCAGCGGCAGCCGTTCCAGCAGGACGTCGCACCGCGCGGCGGCCCGTTCCGCGCCCGCGAGGTCGAACGTCTCCAGCCTGAGATGCGTGTACATCATCTGGGCGAGCAGCATGAACCCCGGTTCCCGCATGCGTGTCGCCAGCTCGTCCAGCTCGTCGGTGATCTCGAGGAGCTCGGGGACGCACAGGGGCTGGGGCAGCGCCAGATGCCGGGCGTTGAGCGTCCGCATCAGCAGGTGGGGATCGCGCAGGCGGCGGGCCATCTCGACGGCCTCGGCGGAAAGGGAACGGCGGCGCGGGTCGTCGGTGCCCTCGCAGAGCTCCTGAGCCAGGCCGCCCAGCAGGCGGGCCCGCTCGGGGCCGTCCGTTGCGGGAAGCGCGCGCAGCGTGGCGTCGAAGCGGTGGACGAGCTGACGTTCCACCACCTCGTACGGATCGCGGAAAGGCCAGATCGCGGGGGCGTCGAGTGCCGTGAGCGCCCGGGCCGTCAGCTCGGGGCCCGCCCCGGCGCGGTCCGCGGCGCGCACGGCCTTCGCCCTGACCCGCCGCGCGCCGATCGGGTCTCCGGTCTCGGTCAGGGCGTGGGCGTGCAGCAGCAGGAGTTCGACGTGGCCGGCGAGATCGCCCACCGAGTCGCCGTGCGCGTCGATCGCCCGGCCCCACCACATGGCAGCTTCCCGGTAGGCCTGGCGGGAAGCGGCCTGTTCGGCCGCGGCGCGGGCCCAGCGGACCGCCTCCGCGTAGGCGGTGGGGCCCGCCTCGACGGCGTGGTGGGCGATGAGGGCGACGTTGACGTTCGGGCGGGTGGACAGGGTGGTCATGACGTCGCGGTGGATGACGGCCCTGCGCATAGGGGGGATGTTCTGGATCAGGGTCTCGCGGACGAGGTCGTGGACGAAGACCATCCGCCCGGCGCGGGCGGCGACGAGCCCGGCCCGCGCGGCCTGGTCCAGCAGGTCGTACACCTCGTACACCTCCGCCCGGCAGACCTCGGCGACGACGGCGGGGTCGAAGTCCCCGCCGATCACCGCGGCGACCCCGAGGACCTCGCCCGCTCGCGCCGCCAGGGCGGTGATGCGCCGGCCGATCAGGTCGGCGACGGCGTCGGGCAGGTCGTCGAGCGTCCGGCCTTCGGCGAGCAGGCGGACGGTCTCGCGGACGAAGAAGGGGTTGCCGCCGGTGCGTTCGGTCAGCCGGCGGGCCGCGCGCCTGTCCAGCTCGGCGCCCATGTCCGCCGCGATGGCGCGCACGGCGTCGTCGTCCAGACCGGCGAGCCGGAGCCGGAGCGGGTCGTAGCCGGTGAGCTTGCCCAGCAGGTCCTCGACGGAGAGGCCGGACGCGTTGCCGCCGAACGTCCCCCTAGTGCTCGCCGTGTCGCGGAAGGCGGTGACCAGCGTGAGCGTGACGGTCTCCGGCAGGCCGCCGATGAGCGCGATCAGGTCGCGCAGCAGTTCGAGCGACGCCGGGTCCGCCCGGTGCAGGTCGTCGAGGATGATGACGAGGGGCTGGGCGAGCGCGGCCGTGGCCAGCCACCGGGCGATGGCCTGGTGGCGGCGCAGCGGTGTCGCACCGCCGGAACCGCCGGGCGTCTCGTCGTCGAGAAGCCCGGTCAGGGCGAGCCGGTCGGGGGGAGGGCAGTGCCGCTCCAGCGCGGTGAACACCTGCGGCCACGGCCACAGGGCGGGCGCTCCCTCGCTGTCGTGGCAGCGGCCCCAGAGCACGAGGTGGCCGAGGTCGGCGCAGTGGTCGCCGAACGCCTCCAGCAGCCGGGTCTTGCCGATGCCCGGCTCACCGCTCACCGCGGCGACGGTCACGCCGCCGCGTGCCGGCAGCGCTCCCAGCTCCGAGAGCTGCCGCTCCCTGCCGAGCAGACCTCCTGGCGGGGCAGGGGGCGGCGGTGCGGCGACGGTGAGCGCGGCGGGGGGTGCGAGCGGTTCGGCGTGCCGGAGGATGTCCTGCTCCAGCTCCCTCAGATCGAGGCCGGGACCGAGGCCGAGTTGCTCGGTGAGCAGGCTCCTGGCCCGGCGCAATGTGGCCAGCGCGTCGGCCTGGCGCCCGGTGCGGTACAGGGCCAGGGCGAGCAGATACCACAGGCGCTCGCGCAGGGGGTGCGCGAGCGCCTCGCCCTCCAGGTCGGAGACCACCGTCTGCGGGCGGCCGAGGTCCAGGAGTGCCTGGGAGCGACGCTCGACCGCGATCAGCCGCAGCCCGTGCAGGCGGTTGACCTCCGTGACCGCCCACGGCTCGTCCGCGAACTCGCCGTAGGGCAGGCCGCGCCAGAGCCGTAGCGCCCGGTCGAAGGAGGCGAGCGCCTCGGCGGGCGGGCGGAATTCCCCGCCGGTGACCAGCTCGGTGAACCGCACCGCGTCGACGTCGGTGGTGGCGAGCAGGTAGCCGGACGACTGTCCCAGGAGCAGCCGGGGAGAGGTACGGGGACCGCGGCCGGGCTCGATGATCCGGCGCAGGTTCGACACGTACGACTGCAGGCTGGCCAGGGCGCTGGCCGGGGGCGCTCCGCCGTACAGATCGTCGATCAGCGTGTCCGCCGAGACGACCGCCCCGCCCGCGAGCAGCAACCGGGCCAGCACCTTGCGCGGGCGCGGGCCACCGAGCGCGAGCCGGACTCCGTCGTCGTAACCCTCGACGGAGCCGAGAACCCGAAACTCCACTCCACCACCCATGGTCCGCACGACGTGCGCGTCGCTGCGGCAGAAGACTCAACGCACATAGGATGAATGCCACTGGTGATACTTTCGGAATGAATTTTCCTAAAGCCGCCAATAGGCACGCGATATCCTACAGCACGCATCCTTGCCAAGCTGATTCAAGGCCGGGCCAAGTCGGCTTGTCAATGAGGGAAAATGCGGCGTCGCGTTCGGGATCCCGCGCCCCTCCCTCCCCGGGAGATCATCCAGGCTTCCGGCCTGTCGGCCGCGGGTGAGTCCGGCATGGGGTGCCGGGGAGGGCCGCCTTCGTCCCCGGCCTCAGGCGGGCGCGAAGGCCGCAAGGGCGGCGAGTTCCGCCGGTTCCGTGGCGGCACGCCGGGCGTTCGCTCATCCGTGGCACCCCTGCGACCCCGGCGTCATCTCCCGCAAAATGTGACAAGTAATCCCAAGTGACCCACAAGCGACATTAGCCACTATACGACGGCAGTTGCTTCGTTCCGGGACAAGTTTCAGCAAGGTCGGGGCGAGGTCGCCCCCACGGCGACAGTCGCGGTCCGTCCGGCCTCGGGACCAAGTGCCGTCCGGTATTCCGGCGCCGTGTCCGGTGCACGGCCTCAACTTCGGAGAATCTCCTTGACCTGGTCACTCAGCCGCGCCCTTGCACGGCGGACAGCACTTCCCGTGCTCGTCGCGGTGGTCACCTCCCTGGTCCTCCCCTCGTCCGCGATCGCCGCCCCCACGCCGGCACCGCCCCCGAAAGACGAAACGGGCCAGGTCACGCTCACCGATCTCGGACGCGCGGACACCCTCTCCAAGGTGGGCATCAACGAGAAAGGTCAGGTCGCCGGAAGCAGCCACGGCGCCGCCCTGTTCTCCGGCGGATCGACCGTCAGCCTTCACCCCTCCGACGCCAACTTCAGCTGGGCGGACGCGGTCAATGACAATGGCGAGGTCGTCGGCCACTTCGAGAAGCAAGACCTGGGCGACGAGTGGTCCTTTCTCTGGAAGGAAAGCGAAGGCGGCCGCCCGACGAACGTGTTTCCCCTGCCCACGGGCAGGACTATCAACAACAAGGGGCAGACGGCGGGCGGAGACTGGGTACGCGACCCCGACGGTTCCCTGCTGAGGATTTCGGCGTTCAAAGACCAGGAAATAGCGATCAACTCGCTGAACGAATCCGGTTCGGCCGCGGGGACCGCCGATATGAGCCCTGATCCGGATGACAGGGTCCTTCGCGCCTTTCGCACGCGCCCCGGCGAGATCCTCGATGTCAACCGGGACCGCCTGCAGTACAAAGGTGACAGGACCTATGCCTACGACGTCAACGACAAGGGACAGGCGGCCGGCTACGGGGTGGACGAGGGCGGCGGTTACACCCCCCTTGTCTGGGAGCCGGGTGGCACGCCCCGGCCGATGACGACCCCTTACGGCGGCCAGGTGCGAGCGATCAACAACGCGGGCGTCGCCATTGGAGTGATGAGCTGGCGTGATCCGGTCCGTAAAAGCTATTGGGACAAGGCCGCCGTTTACCTGGACGGCGTCGGAACCTATCTGAACGATTTGAAGCCTGCGGAATACACAAACTGGGATCTTCAAATGGCCTGGGACGTCAACGAGTCCGGCCAGATCGCCGGTATAGCATATGTGAGTGGTCAGGAGCAGGGAAATCAATGGCGTGCCTACGTGCTCGATCTGGGATCCCTCAACCCCGCCATCTCTTCGATGACCGTCGAGACGAAGACCTACCCCTCCGATGACTGGGACGCCCCGCCATCCGAGGGCGTGACCGACGGCAACCCGGTCCGCGCCTCCGTCTCGATGTCCAATCCTGCCGACCGTCCCATCGCCGCTGAGCTTCGGCTGAGCTATGAGGCCTCTTCCGGTAAGCGCACCCCGATACCCGGCGGGAAGATCGATGTGACTCTCCCTCCGCACGAGACGGTCAAGGAGCAGGTCGTCTGGGACACCACGGGTGCCTTCTGGGAAAAGGCCGGTCTTCCGGCGGACGTCCGCACCGTGAAGGCGGAGATCGTCGTCGGCGGCGTCACCCGGCACAGCGCCGGGCACCGCTTGAGCATGCGGCCGAAACCCGTGGTGCTGGTGCACGGCTACAAGAGCGACCAGCAGGCATGGGACGAGTACAAATCCTTTCTCAGCACGAGGACCGGCACCTTGAAGGGGTACGCGGTCGGCGACGGCCAGGTACCGGGCACACTCAGCACCGGCAGCCTGTCGAACCCGCTCGCCGCCACCCTGAGCATCAAGGAGAACGCCGAGCAGGAGGCCCTCTACATCGAGGGTGTGCGCAGGAAGACGGGCGCGTTCCACGTCGACGTCATCGCCCACTCCATGGGTGGGCTGATCACCCGGCAGTACGTCCATTCGGAGATGCCGGACTCACCGGACGGCAAACCGGTAGTGAGCCGGATGATGCAGATGGGCACCCCCAACAGGGGATCTCCCTGCGCGGACATGCTCATGGACCTGTCGGCACTGCAAGGCCTTCCCGTTCCCCTGTGGCCGGCCACGCTGCAGCTGAGCGTCCCGTACATGCGTGAGGTCTTCAACCCGGCGGTCACCGACCTCAAGGGCGTGACGGTCTCCAACCTCGTGGGCGTGGGCAATGGCGTGCCCTGCTTCACGTTCGAGGACGGCATCGTCGAGGAGGACGGCGACTCGATCGTTCCCGAGTCGAGCGCGCAGTTCACCTACACCGACATCCCTTACACCCGCACCCTTCACACGGACATGACCGAATCGCAGGGCGACTTCCTTTCCTATGCCTATCCACGGCTGGCGTCAGTGCTGGTCAATACCGGCAACCCGGGCGGTGTGGAGCCGCTGGCCAAAGGCGCGGCGGCGGAGCCCGGCGGAAAGGCCGCGACGGCGCGGTCCGGCGAGAGCTCCGATGCCAAGGCCGCAGCGGACGACAGCGCCGCCGGTGCCGCCGGCGCGGTCTCGGCATTCGCCGCGCCCTCAGCCTCGGTGGAGGCGGGCAAGACGGCGACAGTACCGCTGGACGTTCCCCCGGGTACGGGGTTCGGCGTCACCGGGGTACTCCCGCCGACGGTGGGACTGGCGCTGCGCGACCCGGCCGGGCGGGTGGCGGCGCAGTACGCCGCCGGCAGCGACGGTGCCAAGCAGCCCATCCAGGGGCTGAGCGTTTCCAAGCCCCTGACGGGCCGGTGGAAACTGGAGATCACCAACTCCGGCACGGAGACGGTCGAGGCCGCCCTGGCCGCCTGGGTGGCCGGTAACCCGGTGACGGTGACGGCCACGGCCGGCCAGTCGTCGCAGGACGGCCGCACCCAGGTGAAGGCCGTCGTCACCGACGCCGGGCAGCCGGTCACCGGGGCGGCCGTGCGGGCCGTGCTGACCGCGCAGGACGCCACCCACCACGAACTGACCCTCCGAGACGACGGGAACAGCGGTGACGGCGGTGACGGTGACGGCGTGTACGGCGCCGTGAGCGACCCGCTGGCCGACGGCGCCTACGGCATCGCGGTCAGGGCCGACACCCCCAAGGGAACACGGACCGCCCGTGAAACCGTCCAGATCAAGCAGATCGACACCCGCGAGTACGCGCTGACCCTCTCGGCCCGGCCGGGCGGCTCGGTGAGCGCGTCACCCGCGCAGGACACCTATCGGGCCGGGGCCGAGGTGACGGTGACCGCCGACGCCGACGCAGGTCGTATCCCGCTCGGATGGACCCTTGACGGTGAGGAACGGCCCGCCGGTGCGCTGAGGCTCATCATGAACCGCGCTCACACGGTGGTGGCGCGTTTCGGCTCTTACACGGTGACCGAGATCGGCGGGCTGCCCGGCGGTCTCGCGTCGGCGACACAGGCGGTCGCGCTCAACGATCGCGGTCAGGTCGCCGCCACCGCCAAGGACAAGGACCAGAAGCTCCGGGCCGTACGCTGGCAGGACGGCGCGTTCACCGACCTGGGCGGCCTGGAATGCACCGAAACCGACGGGAGCGGCAAGACCACTCGCTGCGAGGCGGGGGCCACGGGCATCAACGAGGCCGGCGACGTCTCCGGCTGGGCGTACCGGAAGGTGGACGGCAACCTCACGTCGCGCGCCCTGGTCTACCGCGGAGAGGCGCTCACGCAACTACAGCCGGAATCCACCGGCAGCGCCGTGGACCTGAACGACAGCGGTCAGGTGTTCGGCGTGACGAACGACAAGTACGTGATGTGGGACCAGGGAAGCGCCAGGCGGCTGCCCGACACGCCACAGTTCTCGCTGGGCACGGCCGACACGACCGGTCAGATCAACGACGCGGGCATCGTCGCCGGTGCCCACGTGACGAACTGGGACGCCTTGGGTACACCCACCGGCTGGCACCCGGCCGTCTACCGCGACGGGGTGACAACGCCGCTGGTGATCCCGGCCTGCCGGCTCGACGGCGGCCTCGCCCACGACGTGAATGCCACCGGCCTGGTGGTCGGCGAGGGACTGTGCAACACCGGCAGTGAGGTCACCCACCACGCCTACACCTGGAAGGACGGCCGTCGCACCGACCTGGGTGAGGGCCAGGCGATCGTCGTCAACAACTACGGCCTGGTGGGTGGCTTCAGTGGCGCGCCCAGCCTCACCACGCCGACGCTGTGGCTGGACGGCCACCGCTACGACCTGCGGGACCTGCTTCCCCTGCCGTCCTGCAAGGCCAAGCCGGGCGCGGGCAGGCCGTGTATGGACCTGAGCGCGCTGCTCGACGTCAACTCCTCCGGCCAGATCCTGGCCAAGGGTGTCATCCGTGACCACGGTAACGAAGGGTACGAGGAGCGGGAGCGCTCGTTCCTCCTCACTCCCTCCACCGCACGGGCCGATCTCGAACTCACCCACACGGTCTCCGCGGTCGAGCCCGGACCGGGCTCGACCGTCACCTGGACGAGCACCGTCACCAATCACGGCCCGGACACCGCGATCGGCGTCCTGATCGACGTGAACGTCCCCCAGGCCGCCGGGCCGACGACGTGTGAGACCTCACGTGGTATGTGCGTCGAGCTGGGAATCAGCGACCAGGTCAAGATCGGCTCGCTGCCCTCGGGGGCGACGGCCACCGTCGAGGTGAACGCCACCATCCCGGCGGCCACCGCCGAGGGCACCGAACTCATCTCGCGGGCCGTTGTCTCCAGCTTCGAGGTGGCCGACCCCGAGCCCGCCGACAACACGGCGGAGATCACCGCGACGGTCCGTCACGCACTGAGCACCACCGCAATCAACTGGCCCGACCCCGTACGAGTCGGCGCGAGCAGCTACGAGGGCAAGGTGACCCTGACCAACCGCGGAAACAAGGACATGCCCATCACGGTGATCCAGACCGAAGGACCATTCGAGCAGACCAACAACTGCCCGGTGAAACTCGCTCCGAACGCCACGTGCGTCGTTTCCGCACGGTTCGTCCCCACCCGGGTGGGTGAGGCGAACGGGAAACTAACCTTCACCACCGACGGCACCGGGCCCGCCCACACCGTGACCCTGACCGGCCACGGCTCCCAGGCCAACGCGCGACCCGTCCTGGAAGAACCCACAGCGCCCCTGCGCGCCACAGTGGGACAACCGCTCTCCTTACGGATCCACTTCACCGACGCCGACCGCGCCGACACCCACACCGCGCAAGTGGAATGGAGCGAACCACCGGTCCCAGCCGAGGTGACCCAGCACGAAGGCGGCGGCATCGTCACCGCCAGCAAGATCTTCACCGAAGCCCGCGAAGGAGTCCTCGCGGTCCTGGTGACCGACAGCAAAGGCGACACCGCAGAACGATACATCGACTACGTCATCGAAGAGCCCACCCCCAACACCGCACCCACGCTGAGCGTGGGAGCCGACATCGAGCTGAGCATCGGAGAAAACCTCCAGCGCACCATCTCCTTCACCGACCCCGACTCCACCACCTGGAACGCCAGCGCCGACTACGGCGACGGCTCCGGACCGGCACCGGTGACCGTGACCAACCGGCAGATCACCCTGCAACACCGCTGGACAAACGCGGGAACCTACCCCGTCATCGTGACCGTCCGCGACGACGGCGGCCTGCAAACCTCCGCCACATTCACCACCACCATCACCACCACCCCAACCCCGAACCAAGCGCCCACGGTGAAACTCACCGGACCCGACCACATCACCGAGGGAACCACCTGGCAGGCCACCGCCTCCTTCACCGACCCCGACTCCACCACCTGGAACGCCAGCGCCGACTACGGCGACGGCTCCGGACCCGTGCCGCTCCCCCTCGACGGCAAGAAACTAGACCTCAAACACACGGCCACCGACAACGGTGAGCGCACCATCACCGTGACGGTCACCGACGACAAGGGCGCCACCGCCACCACCACACTGCCCCTGACCATCACCAACGCCGCCCCCCAGGTCTCACTCACCGACCCCCCCCTCGACACGATCGTCTCCATCGACACCCCGATCACCCTGAAAGCCTCCTTCACCGACCCCGGAACCGCCGACACCCACACCGCCACCTGGACCGTCAACGGACAACAACTACCCGCGACACTGACCGAACACAACGGCCACGGCACAGCCACCCGCTCACACGTATTCACCAAAGCCGGCCGCTACCCCATCTCAGTCACCGTGACCGACGACGACACCACCGCCACCACCACCGACACCATCGGCGACCAGAAAGCCTCCATAATCGTCTACGACCCGGCCACCTCGGTGGTCGGCGCCGGGCTGACGCCTTCACCCGCCGGGTCCTGCCAGCTGAACACCGGCTGCGCCAAGGCGGGCATGGCGGCCTTCACCCTGGTCGCCCGCTACCTGCGCAGGACCGGTGCGCCCACCGGGGTACTGACCTACGACGCCCCCGGATTCTCGCTGCGCGACACCTCCTACACGGTGCTCGCCGCCGCCGACGGCGGAGCGATCCTGCGAGGAACCGGACGCGTCAACACCGTCACGAAGGTCACCTTCGAGGTCACGGCCGTCGACTCCGGCAAGCCGTTGGACCGCGCCGACCGGCTCCGGCTGAAGGTGTGGCGCGAAAACGGCGAGCTGATCTATGACAACCAGCGCACCGGCTTGGAATCGATCGTGATCGGCGTCGTCCGCATCAGCGGCTGACATCGGACCACCCGGACCTCACCCCTTCCCGGGGTGAGGTCCGCCCTGGCTCTCGGGACTGTACGGTTTTCGGCTCTGGCACGAATGCGGTGGTGGCGGAGCGTTGCTAGGAGAGCAGGATCCGCTGTCGGCTCTGGCACGAATGCGGTGGTGACAGAGCGTGTGGGCTGGCAGGGTGATCTTGGTGTGCTTCGAAGATCTTGAGAGTGCTGTTCCCGCAGTTAGCCGATGTGGTCCTCGATCAGGTCACCGCGGAACAGCAGGTTGTGCGGGTGCAAGCCCGGACACGATCAGTGGTGACACCGTGCCCTGCGTGTGGGATCTTGACCCGTCGAGTGCACGCCTACCACACCCGGCGTCTGGCGGATGTGCCGGTCGGTAGCCGCACGGTGGTCGTCGACCTGCGCGTACGCCGACTGGTGTGCGAGGCCCGCGGCTGCGTGCGGCAGACGTTCCGCGAGCAGGTCCCGCAGGTGGCAGCCCGTTATGCTCGCCGCACCGTGGGGCTGGCCGCGCTGATTGTGGACCTGGCGGTAGTGCTGGCCGGTCGCGCCGGGGCGGCTGTGCTGTCCCGGCTGGCGGTGAAGGTCTCGCGGACCACCGTGCTGCGCTTGTTGATGAGCGTTCCCGCCCCAGCCGGGCCGGTGCCCGCGGTGCTGAGCGTGGACGACTTCGCGTTGCGGCGCGGCAACCGTTACGCGACCTTGCTCATCGACGCGGTCACTCACCGCCGCATCGATGTGCTGCCCGATCGCAAGGCCGCCACATTGATCGCATGGTTGCGTGAGCATCCCGGCGCCTAGGTCGTGTGCCGTGACGGCTCGGCCGCCTATGCCGAAGCCATCCGCCAGGGCGCACCGGATGCGGTGCAGGTCAGCGACCGGTGGCATCTGTGGCATGGCCTGGCCGCCGCGGTGGAGAAGAGCGTGGTCGCCCACAGCTCCCCGCAGTCGGCCGGTCGGGCGGCGCCGTCTGGTCTCCACCCCCGCAGCCCAACCCTTCTGCAGCGATCGATGCAGAACATGGTACCCTCTATTTCTGTATCGATCGCTGCAGAAATAGAGGGGGGTGCTTCACGTGGGACCGCTTGAGGGCAGGACCGCTCTGGCCACCGGAGGTGACGCCGGCATCGGCCCGGCCGGTGCCGTACGGCGGCCGGCCGAGGACACGTACGTGTTCATCTCAACGAAGACGCCCTTCACTCGGCAGCCGGCCGCGCGTGTACCGCCGGGCAGGCTCGGACGTCCGGAGGAGAACGCCGCCCGCGCGCCTTTCCTCGCCTCCGAGCCTCGCCTCTGAGCAGAGCGGCTTCGTCACCGAAGAAGTCTCTACGCCGACGGCGGCCTGAACCGGCTCTGACCCGCGGTACCCCCACCCGGCTTCCACCCAACACGGATTGAGGCAGCGAACCCATGACAGTGATCGGCATCATCGGCGCGGGTGAGGTCGGCAGCCAGATCGCACGCGTGGCGATCGCGCACGGCCACCACGTCGTCATCGCCAACTCACGAGGACCCGAGACCCTGAAAGACCTCATCGGCGAACTCGGCCCGTCCGCGCGTGCCGCGACCGCCGCGGGCGCCGCGGCCGCCGGCGAGTTCGCCGTCGTGGCCGTCCCTCTCAAGGTGGTCAACGACATGCCCGCCGAGGAACTGGCAGGCAAGATCGTGCTCGACACGAACAACTACATGATCTGGCGCGACGGCCACATCCCGGTCATCGACTCGGGTGAGAAGACGGTCTACGAGCTCCGCCAGGAACACCTCCGGCGATCCAAGGTCGTTCAGGCCTTCACCCACATCCAAGCTCCCCGCATCACCACCGCGGGCACAGCGGCGGGCACCCGCGGCCGTCTGGCGCTGCCGGTCTCCAGCGACTTCCCCGAGGCCGTGGAACTCGTGACGCGACTGTATGACCGGTTCGGGTTCGACACGGTCGACAACAGCCCGCTGCGCGAAGCGTGGCGCAGCGCTCCGGGCCAACCCGCCTGGGACGCACTCCAGCATCAAACCCGCGACGAACTGATCACCAACCTCGCCAGGGCACGACGGGTCACCTTGAGGTGATGTCCGGCGGCCGGCGATCATGCGTCCTGGACCGCCCGCGATCTCGGGCGCACCGCCGTTCGCGCGGGGCGACCTGCCCGCGCTGTCAGGCGTCGAAGCGCCGGCGGGCGGTCTCGACGTGGCCGAAGTAGTGGTGGGTCCAGCCGCAGATGAGATCGACCGTCGCGCGCAGGGCCTGGCCCGGCTCGGTGAGGGTGTACTCGACTCGC